>JBHLOI010000105.1:0-7921 GCA_048940645.1 Promethearchaeota archaeon
AAATAGGGGGCAAATGATAGAAGTAATTCAAGAATTGAAGACTTGTTTTGAAAATTGTAATGGAGATGTAAAAAGTTTATTAAAACCAATCCAGATTGAGACAAATCTTATTGGAACATCTCAATTAGCTATAGTTTAATGTTTTTTTTATTTTAATCCTAGTTGCGATAATTAAAATATTTGATGAGTCTATAGTTAATCTTAAGGAAGACCTTAAAATTTGATTATATTATTAAATATATCAAGAAAATATTGCATCAGAGAGATATTTCTAATGATATCAAAAAATATTAGTGTTAAAATAAAGAAAAATCAAGAAGTTCCTTTTAAAGAGACTTATATCGTAATTCATAATTCCAAACAAAAAGTATATCTCCACCAAAAATTTATTAATTCAAGAAAAAATCAAAAAATTGATTTAAAATTTGAAGAATGTAAAAGATTGATGAATTTACTCTCTATTTATGTGTTCAAAGGAAATTATGAATACTCGAAAGACAAAGTAATAATTTACAGAGAAGGAATCCAAACTGAAAAATGAATTCTAGAAAGAAAATCGAATTAATGTATCTTTAACTCAGTATAAAACTTATTCAGACTTGGTGATAATCCTGATTTGTGGTAGATTCTGATTTTAATTCTTTTAGATTTACTATTTGGGTTCTATGTCCACGATGTTTTGACTCAAACTGATGTAATGATTCTATAGCTTTATAATTAGTGACATTAACGGAATGATATTCATGACAATCGAAACAGACTCTAACTCTGGGATTTTCCAATTCAATATTGTTAAAATTATTTGAGTACGTCTTTTCTCCACCTCTTTTTTAATTAATAAAGAGGAATATTAATGTATACTATAATTACATTTATACCCACATATTTATAAATAAAACTCTAAGAGGAGTAAAAAATTGAGATATATTTTCATATAATCTGTTTCTTTCAATTTTTTCAGTTACCATAACTATTTTAATTCCATCTTTTATTGTAAAATCTTTATTTAGCAGAAAATGAATATATAGAATAAAAAAGCAATGAGTATTACAATGAACATGAATTAAGACAATCTTTATTATTAACAGAATGTTGGCATTCTGAAATAATTATAACCACATTTGTTCAATTATGTCATAATTTAATTACAAATAATAACCGGTTAGCAAGAAACTTCAATAAAATTTCCAATTCTATAATTTTTGATGAGATTCAGGCAATAACTAATAAATATCGGTTAATTATTAATAGAATCCTATTAATAGAGATAAGTTTGTTAGATTAGTAAGCTGAATTTTGTTAAAATTGGACAAAAATTTAAATATAATTTATTTCTTCTATCTTATATAGTGACAAAATAGTAAGATTTTGTACTGTAATTATTTTGAATTATCTAATATAGTGGAAATTAATGGAAGTAAAATATAGGAATAGAGCAAATAAATTAGAACAGCAATTAAAAGAATCCGAAGAAAAGTTCAGAATCATCACTTTACAATCAATTATAGGTATAGGAATTCTCCAAGATAATATTCTTAAATACATTAATGAGGGTGCATCTAAAATAAACGAATATTCTATTCAGGAAATGCAAAATTGGACTATTGATAATATTGCAGGTATAATACATCCTGAAGATTTATCATTCGCAATAACGCAGGCCAAAAAAAAACAACAAGGAGAAGATGATGTTGTTAATAATTATGAATATAGAATTATTACTAAGTCTGGAAAAGTAAAATGGATAGATCAATATTCTAAAACAATTTTATATGAGGGTAAACCAGCAGATTTAAGTATCTGGATTGATATTACTGAAAAGAAAAAGACAGAAGAGGCGATTCGAAATACCGAAGCAGAACTTGCTATGATTTTTAATGTTGCTGGGAATGGAATACGCGTTATAGATAAAAAGTTCAATGTTATTCGAATGAATCAGGCTTATATCGAACTTACAGGAGCGAGCGAAATAGAATTAAAGAGTCAAAAATGCTATGAACAATTTCCACATCCAAAATGTCATACTCCCGAGTGTACGTTGAACCGTATTATAAATGGAGATGCATATGTAGATATTGAAGTTATCAAGAAACGGCATGATGGTAATAAAGTCATATGTAATCTGGTGGCAACACCTTATCAAAATGCTGTAGGAGAACTTCTTGGGGTCGTGGAAGTTTTTAAAGATATAACTATCAATAAGCTAGCGGAGCAAAAATTGAAAGAATCGGAAAAAAAATATCGCCAATTGATTGAAGATACTTTGGTGGGAGTGTGGGTTATTAATTCAAAGTATATCACTACTCTTGTCAATCCACAAATGGCAAAAATTCTTGGATATGAGACTAAAGAGATGATCGGGACATCCATATTTAATTTCATGGATATTGATAAAAAAGAACTTGCTATGCAAGATATCAAGATGCAAGAGGATATGGGGCTAAATATTGAAAGAGAATTCAAATTTCTTCATAAAAATGGAAGGGTTGTTTATACACAATTGCGAGCGACTCCAGTTATTGACGAATATGGAATTTTTAAGGGCGCTTTTGCTTTTATCATTGATATTACTAAGCAGAAAAGAATGGAACTAGAATTAAAAGAATCTGAACAAAAATTTAAAGCTTTATTTAAATACAATCCTATACCTACTTATGTATGGAAAAAAGTTGATAATTCTTTAACTCTTATCGATTATAATGATGCTGCTTATAAAATAACGAATGGAGGAGTAAAGAATTTTTTAGGAATTAAAGCAAGTGATTTATATAAAGATAATCCAGCTGTTTTAAAAGATTTGTATCGATGTGCGAATGAAAAAACTTTAATAACTAAAGAAATAAATTATTTACTCCACACTACTCAAAAGGAAAAAGTTTTAGATGTAACCTATACTTTTGTACCTCCAGATTTAGTATTAGCACACACTAAAGATATCACTGAACAGAAGCAGGCAGAAGAATTATTGATAAAAAATGAAAGATTTCTTTCAAATGTTTTTTCTAGCATTCAAGATGGTATCTGTATAATTGATAAGGAGTATAATATTATAAGAACAAATCCTACTATGGAAAAATGGTATCCCCATATGATACCTATTGCAGGTAAAAAATGTTATCAAGTATATCAACATAGAACACAACCATGTGAAGATTGCCTTTGTGCTAAAATATACGAAACATGTGAACCTATTTTAAAAACTATTTTTAGAAAAGGAAGTAAAGCTGAAGTTCTTGGAATTTTAGAGATTTATACTTTCCCTCTATTTGATCGAGAAACAGGTACGGTAAATGGGGTAATTGAATATATTCGTGATGTTACAGAATATAAGTTAGCTGAACAAAAATTGAAAGAATCTGAGGAAAAATATCGTAGTATATTAGAAAACATCAAGGAGGGGTATTTTGAAGTGGATCTAAGAGGAAATTTTACTTTTTGTAATGATGCTTTTTATAAAATTGTAAAGTTCCCCAAAGAAGAACTTATTGGTAAGAATTTTTCTCACTTTATTAGTGAAGGTCATTCAGAAAATCTCTTTCGACTGTTCAATAGTATTTTTAAAACTGAGATTCCTCAAAATAGGATTGAAATTGAAATTAAATCTAGAAATGGAAGTAATACTTTTGTTGAATCTTCAGCCTATTTAAAATATGATTCAGATGGAAATAAAATTGGTTTTTATGGCTTAATTAGGGATATAACCGAGAAAAAGAAAGCAGAAGAAATGATTAAGCAAGAAATTAATAAATTAAAAGAACTTGCTCGAATAAAAACAGATTTTATTCATAGAATATCTCACGAGTTGAGAACTCCTTTGGTTTCTATATCTAGTGCATCTCAACTTTTATTAGATTTATCTAAAGGGAAAATTGATAATAAAACTGGATCATTAATCCAAATAATAAATAATGGAGGAAAAAGATTAGAATTTTTGATCGAAAATTTATTGGATGTATCTCGTATTGAATCTAATGTATTAAAATTAATGAAGCAAAAAGTAAGTATAGTGAAATTAATATTAGAATGTATTGATGAATTAAGATATGCAGCAGAAAAAAGAAATTTAATAATAGCTCATGAAATGCTTAGTGATTTTTATATAAAAATTGACCCTTTTAGGATTAGACAGGTAATATTGAATATTTTATTGAATGCTATAAAAAATACACCACCTTACGGTTTAATCTCCATTAATTTAGAAAAGCAGAAGAATTTCATCGACATCAAAATTAAAGATACAGGAGTAGGATTTACCAAAAAAGAAATGAGCATAATTTTTAAAAAGTTTGGAAAGATCGAAAGGTATGGAAAAGGAAAGGATATAAATACTGAAGGAACGGGATTAGGGTTATATATCTCAAAAGAAATTGTAAGTGCCCATAATGGGACAATTAGGGTTAAATCAAAAGGAAGAAATAAAGGCTCGACTTTCATTGTCAGTTTACCAATTAAAACTTAGGAAAATACAAATTATTCAAAATGATAATAATTTATAAATAATCAAATAAAACGTTAAACTTTGGGAATTTAAACGGTTTTAAAAGGTATCCTTCTGCACCTGTATCTATTAATTTTGCACTTACTTCTGATTCTGGCATTGCTGTTATGAAAAAAATAGGTATTTCTTTAAATTTCTCATCAGATTTAATTTTTTTACAAATTTCGTATCCATTTATATCTGGTAAAATAATATCTAATAAAATTATTTTTGGAGAAGATTTACTTAATTCTTCTAAACCCTTAACTCCAGTAGTTAAACCTCTGCATGAATAACCTTTAGATTCAAAGAAATTTGTTAATACCGTAATTGTTGCGATATCATCTTCAATTATTAAAATATCATATTGAGAAGTTTCAGGTTTGGTAAAACTTAGAAGATCATCTATTTTCTTTTCAAGAAGTAGACTTTGTGAATAAATTTCTTTTATTTTTAATAAAATGTTTGGTTTCAAATCATCTGATTCATGTTCAATTATTAATTGTGAAAATCCCTCTATTGCAGTTAATGGCTCTTTTAAGTCATGCGAGACTTTTGGACCATTATTTAATAAATAAGATTTAGATTGAAAATCTATATAAGAATTAACTGCTTTTCTAATTAACTTGGAGATAGTAGGAAAATTATTTTCATCGGCAAATTTCTCCCATTTAGATTTTGTTTTCTCAGAGACTAAAATACCGATACCTTTTTTATCTTTACCATAAATTTCTTCCCCTCTTTTCCATTTTTTAAATCCTTCAGTTACAGATCCTCGCCATATAGCTTTTTTGCCTGTTTCTTCTTCATATTTACTCATTTCTTTTTTTTCTTCTTTAGTCAAATCCTTTTTTTCAATAATAAGTACCACCAAATAAAATTTATTTTAAATTGCTTACTAGAGAAATATTATTTAAAAATAATTAGATTATTTATTGTATATATATAGAAATAATAGTGAAATAATTTATTTAATTTCAAATTATTTTTATACGTGCAATTTTTATAAGCTTTTTTTCTATATATTATATTTTTTAAAAAAATTATTAAATTTTTTTATTTTTCAAATAGCTCCTTTACTTTTATTGAAGTTCTGTTTAATAAATTAATTCTTATTAGTTCTAGATCTTCTCGAGGCATTTCATATTTTTTCTTTAAAAAATTGATCTTATCATTAAGATTATCAAATATCCAAGACATATTATCCCAGTTTCCAAACTTATAAAAATCTTTTTCTGTACTTTTTAGAATTTTTTTAATAATTTTTTTATTTACATTTTGCTTGGTATTTAGAACAGTTGAATTAGACTCGTCATAATATGCTAAAAGTATAAAATTTCTCTCATAATTCTTTATATTAATATTTTTAAAAATAAATTCTCCATTATTAGATGAAATTTTTAAATATTCTAATTCATGTAAATTTAGACTTTTAATTGCTCTTAATGTAGATGTACAGATTAATGAAAACATTGCTCCTATTGCAACAGTATCTAATTGAACATTGCAGTATTCCGAAATTAACATTCCTTTCCCATCTATCAAAAAACAAGATTTAAAGTTACCCAATTGTAATAATTTTTTCATTAAATTTTGTAAAATATCTCCTTTTCCTACTTTTCCGTCCTCCACTTCAACATCAATTTCTTCCTCTTTTTTTATATATGTGTCTATATTTGATTCTTCTACTTTAGTTTCCAAATTAGATTTTATAATCTCAAATTCTAATTTTTCCTTTTCAAATTCTATTTTATTTTTTTCTAATTCAAATTTAATTTTTTCTAAAGTTTTTTGTAATTTTTTTAAACTTTCTTCTCTTTTCTCCAAATCAATTTTTTTTTCCTCGGTTTGTTTACTCAATTCCATAAATTGTTCTCTTGCTTCTTTTAATTTTCTGCTTTGGTCTATTAAATCTTCGTTCTTTACTTCTAGTGACTTACTTTTCTCTTCATAGTCTTTAATTGATTCTTCATATTCTTTTCTTTTCTTTATTAATTCAGAGTTTTTACCTTGATATTCATCAATTTTATCTTCTAATTTATGATATTTTTCATTGTATTCTTCAACTTTTTCTTCAAGTTCTTTTAACTTATTTTCATAATTTGATTTAAAATCTTCTTCTTGCATAAAATTATCGCCTAGAGTATGACTTTTCATATTGTTTTGGCTTTCTAAAGAATATTCTAACTGCTCTTTAAAATTCTCGACTTTTAATTCTTCAATTTGGTCAGAAAATCCTGAATTTGATCTATTAATTTCTTTCTCGAAATCATTTTCACCTACTCTGATTAAATTATTAACTGAATTAGAAGAAATATCGTCGCTTTTACTATTTTCTTTTGAAATATCTTTAAAAATGTCATCAAAGAGTTCATTTACATTTAGATGCGAATTTTCTTCTTTATTTAATCCATTTTGTGATTTTAAAATATACTCATCATCATCTTTTTCCAAACCACCATTTGTGGTTTTCTTCTTTTTTTTGATTTGTTTTTCATCAATATTTTCGTAATCCATTACATTTTATCCTCCTTAATTATTTCTAAATAAATTATTAAAACAGAATTTTAGGTTAGAGAGCCTATACTTGTGAAAAGCTCTCTTGAAACATCTTCTTGAATCACATTTTTTATATTTTTTATAATTTTATTTGTTTCAAAATGAATCAGTCCAATATTTATTGTTTTAGGAAAAATTATAAGTAAGAGTACATTCGAGATAACTCTTGTAATCAATATAGTAAAATCTTTTTCGAAATTTTGATCTAATCCCGCATCAATTGTAATTTGTTCTAATATTTTATTATTATTAATAATTTCTATGCCTCTTTCAGCCATAGATAAAATACTAGCTGATATAGCTGCGAAATTAGAGCTAATTTCTTCATCTTGATCCTTTTGATTACTATTTGAGATAATAACTAGGCCATCCTCAGTTATCAGACTAGAATTACTTACATTAGTATTAATAACAAATTCATCTAATAATATTACTAATTTATCTTTGATTTCAGACAAAAATTTCTCCTTTTAATTTAATTTTATAATATTAAATACATTTAATGTTAAATTTTATCAGTGAAACTTAATTTTAAAAAAAAAAAAAATTATTTATAACTATTTTACCCTAGTACCATTTTTATTTTATCCAAAGCTGCATTTATCTCGAAATCGATTAAACCTATTTTTGCATCCGCAGGAGCAAGTGCTATTAATACCGCTTGAGCTAATTGTTGTAAGACAATTAATTTATCGGATCCAGAAATAACAATTGATCCTGTTTTTCCAGAATTTAAAGTATCAGAAACTCTTGTCCCTACTGATGTTAAAGCAGCAGTCATAGCCGCTATTGCTCTTTCATCAATATCTTTATGGAGAGCACTTGCCATCATCTGTCCTTTCAATGATACTAGAGCACTATTTGACACTTCTGAATTTTTTTCTA
>JBHLOI010000039.1:0-33945 GCA_048940645.1 Promethearchaeota archaeon
ACCATCATTAATTATGAAAATCATTCTTTTTTAATGAAAAAACTATTAACTATATGTCCTGTATGTAAGAAACCTATTTATGGGAGAGATATTGATATTTTGTCTTTAATCAACTCTAAAATTGACCATTGGCCAATTAATTATGTATATTGTCATAGTTATAATAATTATCCACTTCATTCTTTAACAATTTACCTTGACTCGAACTTCTCTGTGAGAGGTCATGAAATATCTGATTTTATTGTAGTCGAAGAATAACTTTACTAACCGATTTTTTTATATAATAAAAGATACTGTTCAAAAGTTTGAACATACAAATTTATTTAAAGATATTAGTGATCTCTAATCACAAAAAAGAATCAAATTGCATTTTACCGAATCATATGAAAAATAGTATAAAATCAAGAATATTCATTTTAATTATTTTGGAAATCCTTTTCACTTTCTCAACTATAATTTCCAGCCATCTTATTTTTATTAAAGGTATTAGTAACAAAAATTCGGATGATAACAATGGTCTTAATTTAGGAAATGAAAATCTAAAATTTTTAGTAGTTTCAGGAAAAATTCATATCATCAATAATTCAGGTTGGGCAGATTTTAGAAATGATGGAAATTGCACAGGTTCAGGCACTTATTCCGATCCTTATGTCATTGAAGATTTGGTTATCGATGGCGGAGGTTCGGGAAGTTGCATCTGGATTGAAAATTCCGACGTATTCTTTAAAATTGAAAATTGTAACGTATATAATTCAGGAATATATCCTGGTATGGGAATTAAATTAATAAATGTTAATAATTCCCAAATAATTAATAATAATTGCTCATTTAGCTTCGCGGGAATCTATTTAGAGTATAGTAATAATAATAATCTTTCGGGAAACACCGCACATAACAACTATTATGGAAAATATTTAAGCTATAGTAAAAATAATAATCTTTTGGGAAACACCGCACATAACAACTATGAGGATGGAATACATTTATATAAGAGTGATAATAACCACATATCGGGAAACATCGTAAACTATAACAATAAAGATGGAATAAAAATATGGATGAGTGATTATAACCAGATTTTTGGAAACTCCGCAAATAACAATACTTCTGGAATAGATTTAGAGGGTGGTGAACACAATAAAATTTTGGGAAATTTATTCTTTAATAATCGATGGGGAATAAAATTAGGATACCATAATAGCTTTGGCACTTTTTCGGGAAACGTTATGAATGGATGTGGATTGGAGATATATGGCTCTAATACTCTTGAAGAACTATGCTCTCATGATATAGATACGACTAATTTAGTGAATGGGAAATATCTGTATTATTATAAAAATAAAATAAATTTGAGATTAAACAATTTTCTATATGCGGGACAAGTTATTTTGGCTAATGTTAATGATTCAACCATTTCAAACTTAATATTGTTATATGGCACTTCCGGAATTTCATTATACTATTCTAATAACAACATCATTTCTGGAAACATTATCAATAAAAATTTTGAAATTGGGATATATTTAGAATGTAGTAATAATAATGAAATTTCAAAGAATTACATAAGTTACAACGATCACGGGATACATTTAAGAGAGAGTAATAATAATAAAATTTCAAAGAATTACATAAGTTACAACGATCATGGGATATGTTTAAGAGAGATTATTAATAATTTGATTTCAGGTAACATTGTCAATAAAAATTTCGATGATGGAATTACTGATCAGCCTATCATAATGCAATCTCATGATAATACTATTACAAAAAATATTATTCAGAATAACGGTGGAAATGGGATAAGATTGAGTGGTGATAATAATATTATTACCAAAAATAAGTTAGAGCACAACAAACAAGATGGTTTAAAATTGCATGGTGGTAATAATAATATAATTTCTGAAAATGAGATAAATGATAATTATGAATATGGGATATATGTAGTCGGTGAAAACAACAAAATATATCTAAACTGTTTTTATAATCATTTATTTAATGCTTACGATAATGGTTGGAATAATGATTGGGATAATGGAACGATAGGGAATTACTGGGATACTTGGGATCATCCCAGCTTTGATATAAATAATGATGGAATTGTAGATATTCCCTGTCCCATACCTGGTTCTGCGGGAAGTCAAGATAACTTTCCATTATTAAAATGTCCGATTTCGACTCAAGATGGTGGAGGAATTCCAATCGAATTGATTATTTTAAGTAGTGGAGGAGTAGTGTTAGGTATATCTATACTACTCCTAATTATCAAGAAAAGGAAAAGAGTATAATAAATTTATTTAAAAAGAGGTCTAAATCTCTTTTTCATCCGTTTCAAATAGACCAGAATATGGTTCAAGAAAGTGATTCATACACATAGGACAGCTGTTTTGTTTCGAAAGCCAGTCAGCGACACATAAATAATGATATGTGCTTCCACAGAAGGGGCAAGTAATCAATTTATCTTTAGCAAAATTTATATTTTTATGGCAAACAGTACACTGTACTTTAGAGACAGCAACTCCTTGTCTAATTTTAACCTTTTTTGATATAATTTCTTCTAATTTAGCAACCTCTATCTGATATAAACCCAAACTTGCAGTTAATTGATTAATTTTCGCATTGATCTCTAAAACTCGCTCTTTTAATTCTTCCTCGGATAAGCGTTCGGCTAAGAATGCTGATAATGCAAAATTTAATGGAAGGCCTTCAAAATTTTCTGTTTGTTTTGTAATTTCTGTTATTTCAGCAAACAAAATAGATTCTTCATCAATTAAATCCTTAAAACTTTTAAATATTTTATTAATAAGCAGAGTTAAAAGAAAAGTTAATTGTTGCTTTTTCCGGATAAAATTTGTTTCCCAATGTTTAATAACATTGTACATATCAAAATTGTTTTCTTTATATGTATCTAGTTTTATATATACTTCTTCTTTAATTTTATCAATTTTATATTTATATTCACTTAAAAGCTCTCGTATTTGTTTTAATTGCGGTAGTTCTTCTTTAATTATTTTAGAAGTTTCATCCTCATAAGAACTTATTAATTTATTAACTTCAGCGATTTTTCCATCAACATAGGCTCTAATATCAACTCTAAGCCCCTCATCTTTAATACTATTCAAGTAGATCGTATATTCCTCTTTTCGACGATAAATTTCTGAAATTAAATGTGAGATTGTCCTTTTTAATGAGTTAGTAATGCTTTCATAGGGTTTTAAAATCTTGTCAAATTCTAAAAGCCAGGTGTCGATCTCATCGATTTTAGATGAGAGATTGTCAATTTTTTCATAATAAGCATTTACAATCTTAACAAATCTATCAATATTTCGCTCATCTGCCTTATTAATTATAGATTGGAATGTTTTATCTAATCCTAAAAAATAGTACTCGATGATTTTAGGTAAAAATTCTTTAAATTTTCCTTTCATCAAAATATCTATATCTGGTTTTCCTTTCGGACCTTCCAAATCGTATTTCTTATCAAGTTCGAAAATCTCATCAAAAATCCCTTTCAATTTATCTTCAATTGCTGAAATAATAAAGGGGCGCATCTTCGCTTTTAGCTTATGAACAATATCTTTTCTCTCAACAATATTAATAAAATCTTCTCCTTCAAATTCCACGAAGATGCTATTTTTCTTTAACAAGAACATAAGATCCTCATAAACTAATAACTTTTTGTCTTGTTTACCTAAAAAATATTGATAAAGCTCATCAAAGTGGAATGTTATAATAATCTCTTTACGAGATCTTATTCTTATCTTAGATTTTGCTTCTACTAAACTCGTTAAGAAAATAATCAATTCCTGAATTTCTTTCCAATAGTTTAGAGATACTGGAATTTGATTTAGTTTGAAGTTCAAATTTTTGATCTTATTTGCTTCTATCCATAAGTAAATATCATTATCATAATCTTTTTCAATCTCTTCGGTGTGTCTTCTTAATATTGAAATATTTGTATCTGCTTCATCAATAAGATTTTTTGTTTGAACCATATAGTCATTAAGATGTTTATTATCCCTTAAAAATCGCTTAAGATTTCTCCCATTTGCGCTTAAATTAGATAAATTGCTGGATAATAAGCTTAATTCCTCCTTAATTTCATTTTTCAAATTTAAATAAAAAAAATTTTCTTTTTCTGAAACTAAATAGAGTTCAATAAATTTTTTAATATGTTCAATATAATGGGTATATAAATCAAGAATTTCAGTATTAAATTTTGACTTTATAAGTTTATCTAGCTCAAGTTTATCTGAATTTAATTTTGAAATTTGAGTTTTAATTTGTAAAATTTCATCCTTATTAAAACCCTTAATCTCTCTGGCATCATTGAAAGCGTTATTAAATAGATAAATTGAAATACACCTATTTTATAAAGTTCAACTCACAAATCAAAAAATTCAACATGTAATAAAATTTTTAGCAATAAATAAGAATAAGATTTTAAAATTCAAACAATAGGTTATGTTAATATTATTACAATTTTAAATTTAAAAAAGAGATTTGGAAAGTTATTCTCCAAGTTCTTTAATTTCAATAAATTTCTCTTCTGCTCCTTCTTTTGTAATAATCAGTAAATCAATTCCATTGCCAGACATAGCATCTCTCTTAATAGCATTTCTTATAGCTTTTTCAACAAGTTTCTCACCTTCAGCAATCGTCATATCTGGTTTATATTCCGCTTCCAAAATACCATAAGATAAGAGCATTCCTGTTCCAGCAGCTCCATAATCATCTGGCATTAAAGATCCAATGGCGTCAAGTGTGTACAATTTTGGACCATCTTTATCTACTCCTGCTACAATTAAATTAGTCAATAATGGCATCATCTTGCGCGAGTATAAAAAGTTCGAAACTAACTTAGCTAAACTTTGCGTACTTATTCGCTCACCAGCATCTAATTCGTATAGATTAGCTTGGGCTCTTAATATTTTTACTAGAATTTGAAAATCTCCTATCAGTCCATATGCAGCTAAACCAATATGATCTATAATCTTAAAGACTTTCTGGGTGGATTTATTGACCACTGTATATCCCCAAGTCGCTCTTCTGTCGCTACCAAGAATAACACCATCCTTACATTTGATAGCTATACTTGCTGCCCCGGGGACCATAATTTCCTGTTGACTCAAAATTAATAAACCTCAAAAAATAATAATTTCAATCTTGAATTAGTTATTATTTATAAATAATAAAGAATTAATTAAAATTTTTGTTTTAAAATATAAAATTCCTTGAATAAGGGTAAATAAAATTTATTTTTTTCTCATGATAAAGAAAGTATATCCATAATATTCTGAATAATTCCTAAACATTTCAATTTCTACGCTAAATAACCCAAGTAATTCAAGTGTTTCATTATCATTTTGGTATTTTTTGTGTAATTTTTTAATATTTTTCTCTAATGGAATATAATAATTGTCCCACCAGCTAGATTCGGGAATATTAAAGTGGGATATCAAATCTAATCCTTTAGAATTTATTGTTGATTTATTTTCTTTTACACTTTTCATCACTGGATATTCACCTATCAAGTAATCATAAATTTCTTTCGGAGCGTTTTCCTTAAACCAACATAGCTCTGAAATCACGAGATACCCTTTTCTTTTAAGAAAAACCTGCCAATCTTCAAGTGCTTTTTCAAACCCGTAGATATACGCTGCTCCTTCTGACCAAATAATATCAAAATGATTAGCATCGAATTTCATATCAAGCATAGATTGATTTATCGTAGTTATTCTATGAGAAAAATTCATATTCTTAACTCTTTTATCTAGTTCATCGAGATAAGGCTGATGATTATCTAATGCTATGATTCTTCCATTTGTTAACCTTGCAAGTTCTAATGTTTGCATACCATTACCACATCCCACATCCAAAATGCTAGGCTCTGAAGGTATGTCTGCTAGATAAGAAAATGCTTTTTTTGTTGATTTGTTATCTCCAGGACCTTGTCTTGGCAAATCTGCATTAAATACTTCGTATAATATATCCAATTTCTTACACTCTCTTATATTTTAGTACATTTTTTTCAAAACTTTTAAAATATTTTAATTCTTTTTTAGTTTTAATATTTTTATCAAACGTTATCAGAATTCCAAAAGGATCTAACACCATGAAAATCATTGAAATTCTTTATATTATGCGTAAGAATATTTATTGCTGATAATATTCGATAGGTACTTGAAATGGTTCTATAGAACGTTTTTAGGATATACTTAGGATTTCCAAAAAATTGTTTTAACATTTCCAGAATTAAAGTAGAAATTTTTTCTGTTGGAACTCCATTAGGGTCTATATCTGGAATATAAAGCCCTTTTTCCCAGTATTTATCTTCATTTAAGATACCTTTTTTTGCCAATTCATCCCAGATGTCCGTTCCAGGCATTGTGTAAAGAATATTAAAGAATGGGAAATCTATATCCAATTTTTGAGCAAATTTTAAGGTGTTATATATTTCTCCAAATGTTTCACCAGGTGCTCCAACAACAAATGACGCTATGATAAAGGGAATTCTTGCTTTTCTAGCCTTTTTTATTGCTAAAACTGACTGAGTTGGAGTAATACCTTTTCTGTAATAATCAAGAATTCTCTGATTTACACTTTCCACTCCAAAAAAATTAATTCTACAATTTGCCCTTTGCATATTCCTAAACATCTCATCAGAAACTTGATTGACTCTACCCTGAAAACTCCAATTCATATCAACTTTATTTTTTCGCATTAAGTGGCAAAGCTTTATTATCCTTTTCTTTGAAATAGTGAAATTATCATCTACGAAATTTGTAAATAGATATCCTTCATTTTCTAAATAAAGAATTTCATCCATTATGTTTTCTATTGAACGCATTCTAAACCCAACACTTCTTTTTCCGTAGCAAAAACTACACTGATAAGGACATCCGCGGGATGAAACCATCGATGTAAAACCTTTTGGAGCAAATTCTATATTACCAAAATTTCCCTTATATGTAAAATTCAGAGATTTTCTATCGGGAAATGGTAATATATCAAGATCTTCTATTAATTTTCTCTTTTCATTTCTAATAATTTTCCCATTATACCTATATGTTATTCCTCTAATCTCCTTTAAAGGAAGTTCTTTCTCAAAGGCGCGAATTAATTCTAAAAAGGTATATTCTCCCTCATCCCTCACGCATATATCTACTTGAGGATATTTGTTTAAAATTCGATAATCATTAACCGTTGCATGGCGATTTCCAAATATTATTTTAATATTAGGATTCCACTTTTTCACTTCTTTTGCGGTTATTGCCGCACTACTCCCTGATCCTGATACTGTTAATGTAGAAAATCCTAAAATGTCAGGATCTTTTTTTTTGATCCAATTAATAATTTGTCGTGAATCATAACCGGTTGCTGATTGGTCAATTATATCAACGCTATAATTCTCCTTCTTTAAGATGGCACTTATATAACACATACCTAAAGGGGGGTAAATATGCTGAATGTTTGCCAGCTCTCTGCTATTTTCTAAAATCTCCCCAGGTCCAGGATTAATTAAGGCTATCTTAAATTTCTTCACCGTTCACATATTACTTTCTTGATATATATCATTTAAACTAAAAAACATTATTAATTTTATTTCTAGTTCTTATCTTTGCATACCTTTACAACATCCCATCTAAAATGCAAGGCTCTGAAGGTAAGTCTGTTAAATAAAAAAATGTTATTTCTGTAGATACATCATCACCAGAACCTTGTCTTGTTAAATCTACATTAAATACTTCGTATAATTTAAAAGTTTAAATTTTAGTTCTGCGACTATTATAATAAATATATGTTATTTAACAACAATTAATTTAGTGATTTCTAAATAAAATATATATTGAGGTGGTTATGATGTATGTACTTACGGGATTAGAAATCTTGCAGGGAATTTTAACCTTAGCATTCACATTAATTTCCTTTCTATTAGGTTTGTTGATTCTTAAAAAATATTTTACATTAAAGGATAAAAAATTACTTCTCGTAGGTATAACATGGATTTTATTGACTTCTCCGTGGTGGCCCGATTCAATATCCTTTATATTATTAATCTTTTCAGGTGGAGTGATTAATTTACATGATGCAGTTTATTTTTTTATAGCAAATGCACTTATCGCCCCAATTTATTTTACATGGGGGAAAGCATTTGCAGATTTAGTAATTAGTGAAAAACCAAATATAAAAAAGATCTTTTTAGTATCTCTGACAATTTGGGGAATATTATTCGAGATTTTGTTTTTAATCGTATTCATTAGTGATTATAATTCAGTAGGAGTACGTCAAACAGTTTTTTACGTAGAATGGACTGACTTTATTGATATAAACTTATTAATATCCTCAGTCTTTTTTACTATTACAGGATTGTTTTTTGGAGGTAAGGCATTGAAGTCAGAAGATCCTGAGATAAAGTTAAAGGGTAAATTCTTATTAGTAGCCTTTATAACATTTACAATTGGTGCCATCATTGATATATTATTTGTTGGTGAATATAATGAATTAACCTTAGTTCTAGCAAGAACTTTTGTAATTATTGCGGCCTTTTCCTTTTATACAGGTTTTGTTCTGCCAAACTTTACGAAAAAATTATTTTTAAAAGAATAACTTTTTATTTTTTTATTTTTATCTTTTTATATAGAAAAGTTAGATTGATATAATTCTATAAATAAAATTTACCTTTAATTTACTTTTATTGTTGTTCCTAATACAATAAGCTATGTGATTTCTGGATTACAATTAATGTTTTTTTCTTGACTCGATCATAACTTAATAATTATGATCAAATAATTGATGAAATAATATTTACTGAGAATGCGAACTTTTTATTCAAAATTTCTTTAATCACCATTCTATCATATGAAATTCAAGATATACCAAGATTTTTTCAATAAGCATAATTGCATAATTTTAAGTCTAATAAATTCAATTCATCTTTTTTCAATGGTAAATAATAATATGATCTGATGGATCACTATGTGATACTTATCATGGATAATTTATTTTGATTATATATTTTTTAATTCCCCTTTGAATCATATTGAAATCAAAGTAAAAGACCCTACATTCTGTATTAATATTTGAATAGTGGTGATACTAACAAAATTAATTCATTTTTGATATGTGATCAATTTCTAATATATCACAGATGGTGACCATTTATTCAAAACAAAAATTTTTTGTCGTGATTTTTTATGCATTTATTTTCCCACCTTCTTCACACTACTACATAACATTTAAATAACTCTTCCGATATATTATTATCTAAGATACTCTAAAAATAACTTCAAAAAAAATTAAAAATTAAAAAGATAAAAAAATTTACACAAAAAAGTGGAGGAATGAAATTATGGCTAAAAAGAAACACTCATTCGCATGGAGCCCAATCCGCCGATTAATGAAACAGCAAGGTGCTAGTATCGTTGCCCGAAATGCAGTTGATTTATTAATTGATCATCTTGAAAAAACAGCAAGTGCTCTTACAGAACAAGCAAGAGCATTTACAATGCATGCGAACAGAAAGAAGATTACGAAGAACGATTTGCTCCTGTCAATCAAATATAAATAAGCATGCTCTCAAGGGCTTCATGATAAAAATTCAAAATTCAAAATTTTTTTTTCTATTTTTTGGTTATAATCTAAAAATTAACAGATTATTATTAGTAGACATTAAAATCATTATTGCTATATAAAGAAATAAAATCGTCTAGTTCATCTTGGGAATCACCATAAATCTTAAGCATATAACCATCGTTGAATTTTGCTACTTGTACTCTAAAACCTAACTCACGTGCTTTTAATTCTATAATTTTTGCTTTCGATCTAAAATCTTTACCCACAATTCTAAGTTTGCCCGTTTAAGACCTTTAGAAATTGTACGAAAGTAAGCAGGATGTTGAACTTTCTCTTCTCCTTTAACTGTCCTATATTTTATCCAACTATTTGAAGGCACATCCTTTTCTATTAAAATCACGTCGGATTGCTCACTAGTACAGTAAACTTTATCACCAACAACTCTATTAGACAATTGATTTATCTAATAATTCCTTTTCTTTTAAATTCATTTATTAGCTCTATTACTTTCAAGGGAAAAGAGTTAAAAGAATATCGGAGTCGAGGCGTTGGATTCATTATTGCAGACCAATTTAATTAAATTTGATTATACCAATACCAAAAGATAAAATAACAAAGAAATTAGAACTTGATCAGGATCATAAAATTTAAATGTAATGATTTCATAATTTTTTTTTGGCTTATTCAAGCCTGGAATTTAAGAAAAATCCAGATTGTGATAATTAAAAATGAAGACAAGAAGATCAATTATATTAATGTTAATTTTGAGCCTCCTCTCGAGTGGTATTTTTTTATTTATCAACATTCCTTCAGTAAAGGCTCAAGAGCTTCCTTATCCACCAAGCCCTCCCGATCCTGCTTCATTCCCGGGAGTTTTGTCAAATCAGCCAAAACTAGGCCTCGAGCAATTATTACCTTGGGAAGTTGATTACGACCAAGTTGGACAACTTTGTGAAGGTGTGAATGTTTTATTAGATCCTGCAGAATGGCCAAATTTACCTTACTTAGATGAAAGAAATTCTTGGGTTGGCAAAGATGAATATGTAGTTGAAGAAGTCGATCCTTTAAAATATCGCGAAATAATTACTTATGTTCCTATGATCTTAATTGAAACCGAAGAATGGTATTCACATAAATTTGATTTCACTACTACAACGACGCAATCTACTGAGATTAGTTTTGATGCTGGTATTGGTATTCGTAAAGGATGGGATAAGATAATTTATCAAATGGGAGAATCTACACTGACAGTGGATGAATATATCTCTGGATGGACTGAATATGTTCCAAATGGCGAAACATGGGTGATTTATGTCAAAACTCGATTTCTTTGGGTTTATGGAATGCTAAAATTCCAAATTTATATCCCTTCACTTGAATTTTATGAAGAGATTGTTGAATGGGATGCAATTCTTTTAGAAGAAATTGAATGGGATAACATTTATGTTGTGAAATATAATTCAGGGGATGTTCCGCTGGAGGTGCCTTACAGTTCGGAATCATTTTATGAAGAAGGTACATATGGATATCTACAAGATGAAATTTTTAGAGAATGGCATCACATAGAACAACAAACAAATTCTATTTCATTTTCCATGGAAGAGGTTACTGGATATTCGGATTGGTATGGTATATATCTTGGTTTACATTTCAATTATGTTACAACAGTTTCGAATGAATACGGTTTTAAGCATACATTTTATAAAGAGGCTGAAAACACAAATGAAATTTATTTTGATGTGTTTCACATAAGATATGATAATACTTTTAGTGTGAATATTGAATCTAATCGTTTACCAAAAATTAATTTTTTATCTCCTAATCCAGAAGAAGAAGTTTCTGGTACTACTAGATTTAGAGTTCTTGTAAATGATCCGGACGATAATCCTTTGGATATCAATTTAAGAGCCTGGTTAAGTATAGATGATGTACAAAATATGGATGATTATGAAATTGGTGTAGATATAGGGAATCTACGTCGAGAACCAAATACTTTTGAGTGGTATTGGGATATAATTACATGGCAAGTCCCTGATAACAAATATTATATGATAATTTTAACTCAAGATAGATTTGGGGATACTGTGTTAAATAATAAACACTTTTTTTACTTTCAAAACGATGATATTGATAATACCCCAAGTACAGGTGAAATTATTAATCCCTCAAATGGTGCTTCGAAGATACTTGGTGATGACATTTATTTTAGTGCCATTGCAATCGATGAGGCAGAAGGAATCAATTCAGTTCACTTCAGAGTTGGAGTCTCAGGGGATTGGTATAGTGCAACATATAGTTCATTGTATGGCTGGCATTGGTGGTGGTATGATCAACCTGGAATTGGGACAGTAACAGTCTATTGCAGAGTAACTGACGATGAGGGTCATCAGGTGATAATAGATTCAGTTACATTTAATATTGTTTATGGAATGAGTGAGACTTATCAAGTGACACCTATAACTTATGCTACTTATTTAGGAGGGACACAACAAGGAAAATATGACGATAATAATTATTATAGGGTTTGTACCACTGGTCTAGTATTTTGGGGGTTATATTTTAATTGGAAATCTGAGACTGATTTTTATTTCAATCCAATACCTCAATTAATAAATATTAAGGTTGAACTTCAAATTGCACCTTGCACATCTGATGTATCAATAGTGGTTTATTATTCAGAGGGAGGTTCAAGTATTTTTTATCCAAATGAAAATACATATAATACTCAATCATTTACTCTACCGAGTGGTAAACATGTTAATCGTGTAAGAATCATACAATCAACTTGGTGGTGCAATAGCAGGTGGCTGGCTGTTGATTTCATTAGAGTCAGATATAGACTTACGTAAATAAGATTAAAAGCTAATTAATTTTTTTATTTTTTAATTTATTTTTTATTTTTACTTATATAATTATCCTTAATATTAATCAAGAAAGTAATGATTAATTTGATGTAAAACGATTGTTTTCCTAATTATTTTGGAATCTTTATTTACAATTTTTTACTTAGATATTAGTAATAATAATTAATCAAATAAAATCAAGAAAAGATGTGAGTTGGATGAAATTTATTGATTTAAGTATTCAAGTAATTAATCCGGAGGAATTAATATTTGATCCCCCTTTAACTTAACCCCATATTGAATATAGAGATCATAAAAGAGGAGCGGAAGAAATGGGTTTTATATTTGCTAAGCTAAAGCCAGATGAACATTTACCTAATGGAAAAGGATTGAGTACAGAAACTGTTACTTTGGGAACTCATTCTGGTACTCACATGGACGCTCCATGGCATTATGCTCCAATTCAAGATAAAGAAACCTTAGAAAAGAAAGCGATGATAATTGATGAATTTCCTTTAGAATGGGGAATTGGACCTCTCATAGTCTTGGATTGCACTAATTATGAAGAGGGTTATGTAATGACTCCAGAAGATATTGATAGAAAGTTGGAAGATCGATGCCATAGAATGACTTCTGAAATTAAAACCTTTCACTTTCTTGTTTAATAGATAGCAATATCAATCATTTTTAGAAACCAAAAAGCAAGTAATTATAATGTGTCTTAAAAAAATAGAATAAAAAGAAGAAAATTAATTTATTATTTAGTATTTTTTTACACCAAAAGTATAAGAAGAGTGGAATTATGCTAACTAAGCCAATTAATAGGAAAGCACTGTATCCGTAAATTCCTCCCATTCCATTGACATAAAAAATGAGTGTGTTACAACTGCTAAAACCATTAATCTCAATTATTTTGCTAATTTTAAAGAACGAGATATATTGCTATAAATATAATTTTGAATTAAAAATTTTTATTTAACATTCCATGACATTGCACATTCACCAACACCACCTTTCTGAACTCCCTCATATCGTAGATTCCTAAAACCGAATTTATTTTTCACTTTAGATAAAATTCCCATGATTACTTGTGGAAATATGCAAGATGGACTTCCATTATCGTGGAACTTGTAATAGGTATTAGCAAAACACATTTTACAACTGTCTTGTTTAGCTTTTAACTTTATAATTTCACCATTTTCATTCTTTACGATTTCTACTTTAGCATTATCGGTAATCGCCCACTCTTGTTCCAAAAAGTGTTGCAATCGTGTCATAAAATCATCTATAGTCTCTATTCCCTTTTCGTTAAATTCCCTTCCTATTGTTCGGCCAATTTTTGTCAGGATCTCATCTTTCTTATTTGGAGGGAGTGCCTTTTGAATGGCATACCAGAGTTTGAAGAATGTACTATATGGTACGGTTTCAAAACGAGTAGGTAAATCTTTAACTTGATTTTCTGTTAATGTTACCATTCTATTTCATCTTTTTTTATTTTAACAAAAATATTAAGAAAAGAAAAGATTAGCTATCATATTTTATAAAGAAATTCACCCTACTACATATGTC
Source organism: Promethearchaeota archaeon (assembly GCA_048940645.1). Taxonomy (GTDB): domain Archaea; phylum Asgardarchaeota; class Lokiarchaeia; order Sigyniarchaeales; family SOKP01; genus SOKP01. The sequence goes on from JBHLOI010000039.1 coordinate 13,986, forward strand.
AAAATAGTAGTGCTATAATATTATTTATTAAATATAATTTCCTCTTGTATCGACCTTACTTGCTCTTAGCAAATAGATAATATTTAGAAAAACTAAGATTTTTTAAGACAAAATGTTCTTGCATTTTTCTAATTAAATAATAATTGAATCCTAAGTTCAATAAATATTGGACTAAATATGATTTAAGTTAATCCTTATTTTTTTATTAAGTAGCCCTAATTGAGTATTAAAAATGATAGATTACAAATATGGAAATACAGCTACTTTAATGAATTGGGTTTCAGAGGGGTGTAAAGAAGCAGGAGCATAGTTGGGATTGTAGTAGGCTCGCCAGTTTATTTAGGTGAGCCTACTTCTCCATTCAAAACCCATCTTAATCAAGAAAAAGAAAATATATAAAAATTAAGATTTTTAAATCAATCCCAGTGTATATAGCGACTAGTCATTGGGTTTTTATCCATGCATTGAACTCCGAATTGACAAAACTCGCAACCTACCGGATAATTATGTGCTTTAAATTTCCAATTGATACGGCGACTATATGATTTAAGAATTGAGCTGAGACGTGGTACCATTTCTCTTGCCACTTTTACACGAAACCTATTGCATTTTGTTTTATCATAACCTTTTTCTGTGATCGCATTAGCAGGGCATTTCTTTATACAATCTCTACAAGTACCTTTTGCAAAATATAAACAGTTTGCATAAGGTTCATCACTTTTTCTTGGAGTAACTGTTAATGGTGCATTTGTAATCACTGATGCTAAACGAATATTGCATCCTTCCTCCGTAATAAGCCCTTCATGTAAACCAAAAGTTCCTAATCCTGCAGCAAAAGCAATATGGTTTTCGGACCATGTAGAATAAAAATCTTTTTTTGCAACTAAAGTATAAGCATCACTAAGTTTTCCAGAAATAGCTGAGTACCCCTTTTCCTGAAAGAAATCAATTGTGTGACTCATTATATAATTCCTAAAATCCTTAGCAAAATTTCTGGCTACAGAATAAATTTCAGCAGGTAAAATCATTTTTGGTAATATAATCGGGGTATTACTTTCCTTTCGAATATAATCAGTAAATGGAAATATTATAGATACCGTATATAGATCGGGCGCTCGAACTTTTTCTTGACCACTGGCCATCCATATTTCCAAGGGTGTAAGATGTTCAGGACCTACAGTCTCTTTAAATTTTTGAAAAATTGGATCGCTCCCTTGAGCAATACCGATTAATGGATGAGAGAAAATTTTAATACCTCCATAAGTCTCTGGGAGACGATTAAGATTACTACTTTCAAATCTTCCCTTTAAAAATTCTAATAAAATTTCGTTCAAAATTAATCAAAAAATATAAATTATTTTGTTTTGTAAAATATTGTCGAATTTTTATTTATTTTTTACTCACCTATTTAGAAAATTTATTAGTAAATCATAAATGTACAAAAATGTATATTAAACATCATATCTTAATTAATTATCACCTAAATTAACAAAGGATAAATAATTGAGGTGGAAAAGTGGCTCTATTTATAATTCTTGGGAGTTATACCCAAGAGGGGATTAAAAACATCAAGGACTCTCCACAACGTCTTGAAGCTGCGAAGAAGGTAGCAGAATCAGTTGGGGGATCTATTAAAGAGTTTTATTATACAATGGGGCGTTATGATTTTATTGCGATAACTGAGGCCCCAAATTACGATGCAATGTTGAAGGCTCTCATGACTGTGGGTAGTACGGGTGCGATAAGAACAGAAACATTACAGGCAATCCCATTTGAAAAAGCAATAGATATCATTACGGACTTGCCATAAAGTTTCTCTATAATATTATTAATTTTCCTTTTTTTTATTCTTCATTTTAATTTTACTTAATTAAAATTCAAGTCAATCTATCTTTCACAATTCCTATAATTGATACAGTGTTAATCAAAAACTAGTTAATAGTATATTAACTATATTAGTATAAGTAAAATAATTCTCCATTTTTGAATTGAGAACTAATTTCATTATTATTGACTAACAATTCTAATAAATCTTTTACAATATTTTCATTGAATTCAATTTGATTTTCCTCATAGATTCTATTCAATAAAGCGTTAAGAGTAAAGGCTTTCCCTTCATTATTCTTTAAGAAATTAATAATATCATCTATAACTTCATTTTCAGGCTTCTTTTCTTTAATCGAATAAGTATATGATGTCTTTTCTTGAAAACGATCTACTATCCGGATTATTATCCCTATTATAAATATTATACAGCCAATTAGTAGCATTACAGCAATAAGTGTTCTGAATAATGTTTTCAAATAAGGAACAGGTATATCCATTCCAAAATAAAAGCCGAAAATTGTAATAGCTGGTAATATAATAGCCGCTCCTATTATAATCAATATCAATCCTATCTTATCTAACTGCCTTATTTTAAATGCACCTCCTAAAACATTTTTAATTCTTCAATTGGATTCTTATGTGGTTATAAGAAAACCATTATATAAAAATTAATACTTTGATAATTGGATTTTAAAAGGTATAAATTAAAAATTATAATAACCCAAATATATTTTTAAATTCCTTCCTTACAAATATTGTGTCTTCATAATTGATAAGATGATTTAAAATGGCTGATAAAGTTAATGATGAGGTTAAAGTAAATGGTAAAGCTAAGGAAATTCTTTTTCGAGCCATGGAAATAATGATGAAAAATCTCGAAGATAATATGAATCATTTAAGTAAACCTAAATATTTTGCACACACTCAAAAATTTATTGAATTAGTCTATGATGGTTTAATAAATAAGCGGAGGTTTTTCTTACTAGCCTCTGGGAGGAGTGCATTCATCCTTCAATGCTTTGCTACGCGACTTGTCCATTTAGGGGCTAATATCTATATAGTAACCAATTTAGCTTCAATACCTGCGCTAACAAGTAATGATATATTGATAATTTTATCAGGATCAGGAACAACGGAGATTGTTGTTTCTCTATTGAAGAATTATGTTAATACAGTAAAGCCTTATGGAATCGTTTCAATCACTTCACATCCAGAATCAATAGTAGGGAGAATCTCAGAGATTACGATTAAATTAAAGGGAAGAACGAAAAGAGATAAGATTGATCGCCATGACGACACAGCTCTTCTTACTCCAGAAGGCACAAATTTCGAGATTGCAGCGTTTGTATATCTTGATTCTATTATAGCAGAGTTAGCGATAAAGATGGGTAAAACTAACGAAGATCTACTTAAAAAACATTCAGAAACTATCTAATAACTCTTGCCTTTTTTGAGATTATCTTTTTCCGTCATAATGATGAACTTAATTAATTTGATAAGGTAAAAATTATTTAGTGAAGTAACAATATTTAATTTGCGCTGATTTATAGTGTTTTTATAAGAATTAATTTCGATGACTAAAAATCTCCAAATCAGCGCACACCTTACAAAAATAATGCGCCAATTGCGCCACAGAATTCTGAGTTGTTTAAAAATATTGCTTTTTTCTCGTGAACTTTAGATATTAATGTTAAAATTTTCCTTACTATTCTATTATCTTTTAAAAAGCCTCCACAAAAAACAGTATTCGAAATATCATTATAATCTGCCATTAGATATGCCATTGTTCCTATGTTTTCTCCGATCATACATATTACTGAATTCATAAAATCTTCCCTTTTCAAATTATCCAAGTCAAAATTTAGATCAATTTTTCCTAATGATGCTGCTGTAAATTCCCTAAATAGTAAATCGATTCTTTTATCTTCAGGAGCATAAATATCACCAACTTTTAAATCAAGATTATAACGATTTCCTTTCTTAGCAATCTCAATTGCTTCCTGATAGTCATCTATTTTAAATAATAATTTATTTAAACCCATAAAAAATCCACCTCCTAAAGCAGTTCCTCCAATATGCGAGAAGTTTTCTTTTTTTAAAATAACTGAAGTACCAGTGCCAATTGTCACAATTAAGGAATGAGGTAAAGATTGTTTTTTATTAGATTGAAACAAAAATTCTACGCCCTTAACGTTTGCTTTAAATTCATCAATCAATTTGCAGTGATATTGCTTCTCATATTTTTTAAAAACAATATAAGCTTTTCCTCCTGTTAAATTAACTTGTTCAATATCAGATTTTATAATATCAAAAAATTCAGATATTTTGTTAAAACTTTGTTTTGTTGGAAAGATCGATAAAATCATATTACCTCCATCAATATATGCAATCTTTGTGAGACTTTGGCCTATATCAATTCCAACTTTTTTAAATAATAATTTTGCTTCAAAGGAAGATATCTGAATTTTAGCAGTATTTTGTTTAAAAATAATGGACACCCGAAGGGAATTTAATAAAAGTTTATTTTATAAGTTAATTATATAATTTTAACAATTTATTGTATTAATGAATTATCCATAGAACTTTACAATGAATAATAATCCATCAATAGCAGAAGCTACGCAAGTTGCACTAATAAAAAGTACTACTTCCAAAAACGCAGTTTTAGAGGGAATTTCAAAATTAGGCGGTATTTCAAAATTTGTCAAAGAAGGAGATCTTGTTTTTATAAAAATTAATTTAAGAATCCCAGGTGGTTTTCCTACCAACACAAACTTTGGTATTATCAGTTCAGTAATTTCTTTATGTACAGATGCTGGAGCTAAGGAAATATATGTAGGTAGTTTTCCAGACCAACACGTTAAAATTAAAGCTTTAGCTGATGCTTTAGATCTTCAAACCCTTTTTAAGAAGTGTAGAGCTAAATTATTATTATTAGATGATGAAGGGAAATATTCCCAAGAGATAATAAATCTGAATAATAAAGAGTTTAAAGTTCCATCAGCAATTTTAAGATGTGATAAGATAATCTCAATCAATCAGGTAAATGTAGATCCATTGTTCGCATGTACCTTAAACTTACTTAATTCATATTCAATTGTATCGAACGAAGCTCAGCAAATTAAAAAAAATCTAAGAGTGGGTAGGGATTATCTGCATCTTGATCAATATAAAAAGGATCTAATCTCGAATATTTTAGCTGTTTTTATGATAAAGAAACCAGATTTGGCAATTAATGATTTATTCTATGTTTTAGAAGGAGCTGGACCCTTCAATTATAAAGATTCAAATTTAAAAAAGACTAACTTTATGGTAATTGGAAATGATGCTGTTGCAGTTGATTCTATTACTTTAAAGTTATTAAATGTTGATATTAGTAAACAAGATCTATTAATGGAAGCTCGTGATAAAAAAATAGGTATTGTAGACCTTTCCGAAATTAAATTAATTGGTGAAGATATAGACAAAAATAAATTAGATATAAAATTCTGCGCATCTAAATTGGAAGATGTGATAGTTAAGAATACTGACATAAAAAAAGGGAAATTATGTTCTGGATGCTTTAACCAGGCATATCATCTACTCAATCTTATGAAATCGAAAATGACTAAAGATTTAAAATACATAGAGAGGCAATCATTATTAATTGGGGAAAACCCCCAAGAACCAGAATTTTTAGAAAATATTCTAATTTTTGGAGATTGTGCTATAAATAGTACTAAAGATCGTACTTTTAGGAGAATAATTATAGAAAAAGGTAAAAATCTAATTGAGAAGGTTAAAAATAAAATCAAAAAGGAAAAGAAAAAGACATCTAAAAGTAAGACTAAAATTATATCAAATAAACAAATATTAGAATTACCTGGTTGCCCTCCTGATATTTTAAAATGCATTTCTTCAATAATTAAATATTACGGAAAGGATGAAGTTCCAGGCTTGAATTTATATTATAATTTAATAAGTACATATGTAGATTTTAAGAAAATTGAGGCTAACAATAAGTAGGAGAGAAAAACATAATGTTCAATAATAACTTTAAAAGTAATTGGAAGAAAATATTAAATTATAATAATAAAATAAACTTAGTAGAGCGCCCAGAAGAAATAAGAGAACAGATAAGGATTCCATTAACCCCTATACATATTGAAGGTTATTTACTATATTACATATTTGAACTGCTTTATCCTAAATTCGTTAACGATCAGCAAAATATTTTAGATATAATCCTTTCGGATTATGACATTGAAAATAAAGTGCTAGGAATATATTTATATAAGACAAAAAAAGCAGGAATCCATGAATCCATTGAGCAATTACCAAAAGATTTAGTGATAATAAAAGAAAAGGACATTATAGATATGAATCAATTATTTAATATGGTTCAATCTCATATCAGTGATAAGAAAAGTGTAAAAATTTCCTCTATTCGAATATTTACGAAACGAGGGATAGATTTAATTAATACATATTGTGAAAACCTTGGAAAATATTCAATATATGAATTTCTCTATCGTTTTCTAGATTTAATTCAGAAATTAATTAGCGAAAATCTGATTTATTTATTCCCTGAACCTAATATCTATAGATTTTTAAAAGATTTTTTCAAAATTTTAAAAAACTTAAAGCTATCGAAATTATTTAGAATAGTTGAAAGCTTTATTTCAAATTTTGCTACAGTTTTAGTTTTTCACTCGACAAAGTTGAACATTATTACTGAGGTAATTAAAAGAGACTCAAAATTCAATGAATCTAAAATTTCTATTAATTTAAAAACAACTAAAGACTTAGATTTAGAAGTAAAGCAATTTCTATCAAATAATTCGTTATTATTAATCCAAAAAAAACTTAATTCTGAAAGTGTTGTGAGTTTAAGTCAAGATTTTTTAATTTCATTCTTGTCAGATTTATTTGATTTAGAAATTCCAATAAAAAAAGAAAATTTCAAATTAATACTTCAAAAATTTATTTATGGGATAAGATCCTTTGAAATTCATTGGAATCTTGTACCACGTCCAAGAATATATAATACATTAATTCGGTTTTTAGTACGGTTGTTAGGAATAAATATTAATTTCAAAAAACTTTCTTATTGGGCAATTCCAGATATATTTTTTACAATAATAGACACATATTTTGGATTAAATTCAAATGTTCTACTTATTATAGTAAATAAAAATAGAATGTTCGCTAAGACATCTCTATTATTAGAAATTGAGAATAGTTCCTTGAAAAAAATTATCCAAATTGATAATTCAGAGATAATAGTAAGAAAAAAAATTGATTCACTTGAATCAATTAGAAATTCTTTTTTAGAAAAATTTGGAATTAATCCAATTATAGTAAAATTAGATAAAAATCTTATCCAAATGATAATTTCTGTCTTAATCTTCAAGTTTTATAAACTTAAACCGCTTTCTCTTCTAAAAGTCCTTAAAATGATTAAAAAAGAAGAATACTTTCAAATTCATCCGATATTACCTCCTTATCAATTATTCAGGAAAATGGGAACGATATCACTTTTAAAACTTTGTCTATCAATGATTATCGATAAACATGAATTTTGAAATATAAAATAAAAGATTAGATTATTCTAAATAACCTTTTACTTTTAGTAATTCCGCATTTAATATTGCTCCACCAGCTGCTCCGCGTATTGTATTATGACTTAGCCCTACAAACTTAAAATGAAATACACTATCTTTTCTTAATCTTCCAATAGTTACAGCCATCCCTTTATCATTCTCTCTATCTTTTTTTGGTTGAGGTCTATTTCTATTTTCTAAATAAATTATTGGTTGCTTAGGTGCAAAAGGTAATTCTAATTCTTGGGGAAGTGATTTAAAATTTGTCCAAATTCTTATAATTTCTTCTTGGGAAGGAATTTTATTTTTAAATTGAATACTCACACATGCAGTATGACCATCACTAACAGGAACCCTCGTACATGTAGTACTAATTTGGATTGATTCATCATTTAATATTCCATTTTTACCTAATGTTCCCAATATTTTTGCAGGTTCTTTCTCAGATTTTTCTTCTTCTCCATTAATGAATGGTACGATATTATCTACGACATCTAATGAGGCAACTCCTGGATATCCTGCTCCGGAAACTGCCTGAAGTGTGGTAACTATTAATTTATCAACTTTATACCCAGATTGTTCTAATGCGTAGATTGGAGTTATGTAGCTTTGAATTGAACAATTTGGTTTTGCGACAACAAAACCCTTAGAAAAACCTCGATTATTTTGCTGTATAGGAATAACTTTTAAATGTTCATGATTTACTTCAGGAATTATCATCGGAACATCTGAAGTCCATCTATTAGCAGAACTATTACTTACAATTGGAATTCCCTCTTTAGCATACTTAAATTCAATCTCACGTGTATCTTCTTTTTTGGGTAAATCCATCGCAGAAAACACAAAACTAACTTCTGAATCAATATTTTCGAAATCTTGTACGTCTCTTACTATTAAATCTTTCAAATTATTTGAAATTTCCATATGCATCTGCCATTTATGGTTTGTCGCTTGCTCATACGTTTTTCCAGCAGATCTTGGTGATGCCGCAACATCTACTACTTCAAACCAAGGATGGTTCTCTAATAATCTAATATAATTTTGCCCTACCATCCCAGTAGCTCCCAATATTCCAACTTTTAATTTTCCCAAGAGTTTAATCACTCCATCTGTTATTATTAATTTAAAATTTAAAATGAGTGTACATTGAATAATTTTATTAAAATATTAAGTGTTAGATTTATTATAGACATTATATAAAAAATAACTTTTGTGAGATAAATGCACAACATCAATGATGATTTATTAAAGCAAGCAGAAGAATTAGAAAAACAATCTAAAAATGAAATTAGAAATAAGAATTACAATGCTGCTATTTCGTTATTATTGAATGCTAAAGATGTTTATGCTCGATTGGGTCTTACAGGTCAAGTTGGAATATTACTCAAGGAAATAGTTAGATTGAAAAATCTTGAAAAAGAAAAACCAAAACCAGTTTCTATAAAAAAGGAAGAAGTGAAATCAATAATTCCAACTATGGATATAACTCCTCCTATCGATACAAAAATAAAAATGGAAATTAATGGTAAAGATGTTTTAGAGTCAAAGGGAAATCAGTTATTAGAAGAGGCAAGATATTTAGCTTTAAATAACGAATTAAGTGAATCAATTAAAATTTATAATGAAGCTTACGATATCTTTAAAAAAATAAATCATGCTTATGAATGTAAACAAATTTTATGGCAAATTAATGAAATTAAGGAATATCAAAAATGGGGAAAATCTCGTAAGTCTAAAGGTATCCAAGTTCCAGTGAAAGATATTATATCACTAGCAGCAGCTGAAAAAAGGAGATTATGGATTCAAGAGCAATTGCGAGAAGGTAAGAGAGCAGGATCAGTTCAAATCGATGAAAATAAAACAAAAACCAAGGAAAATAAAGAAACTAAATCATATAAATTATTTGAACAACGAACTAAAAAAGAAAAATTAGATGAGGAGAAAAGAAAAGCTGAATTAAAATTACTGCAGGAACAACAAGCGCAAAGAAAACAAATAGTGGGAGAACGTGAAGAGAAACTAAGAAAATTACGTGAAGAAAAACAAACAGAGGAAAAATTGCAGAAAATTGCTGAAGATTTTTTAGATAAAGCAACTAAATCTGCTCAGAAAAGAGAATATGATGAAGCTAAATTGAATTATGAAAAAGCAATAGAAATCTTTACGGGATTAGGATGGAGTAGTCAGGTTAAAGTATTGAAGCAAGAATTATGGAATCTAGATCGCTATAAAAAAGAGTATGAAAATAAAATTGAATTTAATCAGTCAATAAGACAAAGAAGTGAAGAAGAATTTCAGGAGAGAGTTAAAACCATGAAGAGCGATTATTTAAGGCATCAAGAGAGAGTTCTAGAACAAAAGAGCAATTTCCCTCCCGAAGTAAAGGCTAAATTAGAAAAAGTTAAATTAATAAAGGAAAAAGCAGATAAAGAAGAAAGTCTAAATAAACTAGGAAGAGTCTTAGAACGGTATAAATATATCTTAAAGTTATACTTATCAATCCCAAAAGAAACAGTAGATTTAACAGACGAGGTTTCTAATATTAAACAAAAGATCTCACAACTAGAGAATAATATATAAATTAAAATATTTAAGTTATGTAGCTAATTATTTATTCCTTGATATTTGATGAAAAACCCATTCTCAGATTTTTATCACGTTCCCAATTCGAAAGAGTTGTTGGATATTGCTTTTAGCAGAGCTATGAGAAGTTCTACTCAGGTATCTAAAAATGCACCCATTTTGATAAAAGCTAAAAAAAAGGAATCTAAACGTATCAAAATCGCAATCAAAGAATTAATTGAAAGAATTCTCAAAATTATAAAAAGTGTTCCAATAATAGATGAGTTACCTGATTTTTATAAAGAATTAGCTTCACTATTAGTAGATATTGATAAATTAAAATTAACTTTGGGCAAAATAAATGGAATTTTACCAGTATTAAGCCAAATTGAAAGAGATCATTCAAAACAATTAAACCGGATTGAAAACCCAAAAGAGGGAGATAGAATAAGAAGAGCCGCATTTGGCAGAATTTCTTCAATTTTGAGGAAACAAAATAAAAACCTTGAGTATTTAAACAATATACGTGGAAAATTGAGAGAAATTCCATCAGTTGATTACTCATTACCATGTGTAGTCGTTGCAGGTTATCCAAATGTTGGAAAGAGTAGTTTAGTAAAAAATATCTCAACAAATAAAAAAATAGAAGTTCAGGAGTATCCATTTACTACTAAACAAATTATAATGGGTCATATTGAAATAGATCGAAAATTTGATAAAATTAAAATTCAATGTTTGGATACTCCTGGTATTTTAGATCGCCCTATGTCAAAGAGAAACAAAATTGAGCTTCAAGCAATATTAGCATTACGTTTAATTTCAGACTTGATTATTTTCATTTTTGATCCTACTCCCGCATGTGGTTATTCAATTGATTCTCAAATAGAATTGTTTTATGAGATAAAAAATCGTTTTAGTAGAGATGGCAAGATTAAAATTTTTGTTGTATTGAATAAAATGGATTTAGCAAGCCAATCAGAAATAAATTATCTAAAAGAAAAACTAGGATTAAATGATAATGATTATATCATGACCAATGCCTTGACGGGTGAAAATATTGACAATTTAAGTTCACTTATAAAAAGTAATTATGATAAGGGGGAATTATTTTAATTTAATAGCGCTTACTGTTAATAATGTTTACATATGGTTAATTTAAATATTTTAGGTTTAGATATTGGAGGAGCAAATACTAAAGCTGCCTTGATCCAATGTAATAACTTAAAAATTCAAAAATCCTTCTCTTATGTTGAATATTTTCCATTTTGGGAACAGAGTTTAGACCAAATTCCTAACTTATTCAAAAGAATTAGTGAAAAATTACTAAATAAAAATCAGATAAGGCTAAAAGATCTCGATTATATTTCTATCACAATTACAGCAGAGCTTTCTGATGCTTTCCAAACAAAAAGAGAAGGTATAGAAATAATTGTAAGTTCTTTAAGCAAGGTGTTTAATAGAGATAAAATGTTCTTTATTAACACAAATTGTGAATTTATCAAAATTGAAAAAGTAAAAAATGATTACTTATCAATTGCTGCTGCAAATTGGGTTTCAACCTCCTTATTCTTAGGACAATTCATACAAAAATGTATTTTAATTGACGCAGGTTCTACCACCATAGATATTATTCCAATATTAGGTGCCAAGCCTAAAACAATTGGTAAGACAGATATAGAACGCCTGATTAATCATGAATTAATTTATACAGGAGGTTTAAGGGCAACAATACCCTCAATTACTCATTTCGTTCAGTATAAGGGTGAAAAAGTTAGGATTTCTTTTGAAAAATTCGCTTTAATTTCAGATATTCATAGAATTCTAAATAATATCTCAGAAAAAGAGTATATCAACGATACTGCAGATAATAGAGGAAAATCAATTAATCATTGTTATGCACGGTTAGCCCGTATGATATGTATGGATATTGAGACTATAACTAAGGATGATTTATATAAAATTGCTAATTATATATATGAAAAGCAATTGGAAATTATACAATTAGAAATTTCTCAATTTATGAAATCTCTTTATTCCAGATTACCAGAATTTCAAAATAACTCAATGTTTATAATAACTGGTTTAGCAGCAGATTTTTTGATTAAAAAAGCATTAACAAGATTAGGTTTCAATAATATTGAATATTATGAAACGATAACTGATATTTCCGATAAAATAAGCTCCTCTGCTTTAGCAGTAGCAGGAGCCTTATACTACAAATTAGTAAATGATATGGAAAATGGTAACTGAAGTAGCTCTCTTTAAAATTGGTGGTAAAATTTTAGACAATAGTAAACATTTAATTAATACTATAGCCCAACTAACTCAATTATATGAAGATAATACCATTCAAAAAATTATAATAATTCCTGGTGGAGGTAACATAGCTAATTTTGTTAGAAATTTATATCTAGAATTTAATTTTGATGATGAAATTGCCCATTGGATTGCAATTTATTCTATGAACTTTAATGGATTAGAATTACAACGAAAATTTCCTCATTTAGAAACTATTGAAGATTTTGAACATCTTAAGAATGAAAAGAGAATATTTTCAATATTTTTACCATATCAGTATCTCAGACTCTTTGATCCTTTACCTCATAGTTGGGATGTAACTTCAGATTCAATTACATTATACTGTGCTTATAAGCTTGGAGTAAATGAATGTTTTTTAATTAAAGATGTAAATGGAATTTTGGATAAAAACAGTAGTGTTATAAAGGAATTAACTACAAAAAAATTTATAAAATTAAAGAAAGAAGAGAATTTGGCAAAAATTAATGCAAATTCATCTGATATAAAAGAGCTATCTAAACCAATTGATGCATACATAACTAAAATCATTGATTTACATAAAATAAATTTAATAATTCTCAATGGAGTTAGCCCTAATTTAAGGATCTTAAACTATTTTTCCAAAACTGACCAAAGAAATAAAGTTTATTCGAAAATTAAGTTTGAGTAAAAGGCTCAAGCCTTAAATTTAATTTGAATAAAATTGTATAAATGCAATTAAAGTTTTAATTAGAACAATGCTAAATATTCTATATAGAAATTAATTTCAAATTAAAATATTTAAAGTGCATTTAATATGGATGATGAACAAATAAAGAAAAATGCTGAATTTCTGATAGACAATCTTGCTGGTAAAGAAGTTCCCGGCAGAGTAAAATTTAATGTGAGATATAAAACTTTAGTTGATTTTGCTAAGATTTATGGGATAACTGATTCTAAATATGTTGGTTCAGAAGAGGAGGGAATTATTGCATGCCATGCATTTGCGAATAACTTTACTATAAAAGCTCTTTATAAACTGCTACTAGGTATGAAATTGGTACAAAATGGTGAAGAGCGTCCTTTTGTTAGAAACCCTGGGAAATTATTACATATGGGCCAAAAATATAATTGGGACGGTTGTGTAGAACTTAAACAAGGAGATAAACTAAACATTACTGCTAAATGGGGTAAAGTATGGTTAATTGAAAAAAATATGATGCTTTTAGCTGAATTTCATGTAGAGGTTAAAAACCAAGATGATGAAATGGTCGTACGGCCTGTCGTAACTGCAGGTGTTAGGCCAGGAGGTTATTAATATAATAATTGGAGGTAAAAAAGATGGTAAAAATATCTGATATCAAGGTTGGAGATGTTATTAAGAATGAATTTGAGGGAATTACACGAGAGTTATTAAGAGCATATGCTAAAGCCTCAGGAGACACTAATCCTATCCATACAAATGATGAAATAGCAATTAGGGCAGGGTTAAAAGGAATAATTGCACATGGGCTCTTTAGTTTTGGCTTTATTACCAAATTATTTGAAGATTTTCTTGAACACGGCAAGTTTGGAAAACTTATAGAAACTGATGTAGAAATGAGAGGTATGGTGAGGTGTGGGGATCTACTTATTACAAAAGGGGAGGTTACCAAAATTGAAGGAAAAAGAGTTTCTTTTAATGTAAATCAGACAACTTTTACTAATATTGACATTAAAGATAACAAAGGAAATATTGTAAAACAATTTGAGGCAGGTGAAAGAGGATACATTTCAGAAAAAGATATAGAACGAGGTCTAGTAAAAACCAAAGAAGTTCCTGAAGGTATTCTTTCATATAGAGAGCGTGTCGCTACACCAGGTTCTGTTATCATAGAATTATATGAGTAAATTAATTTCAATTTTTTTAAATTTTATAATTTATTTTCTTTTTATTTTTATACTCATTAACTTTAAAAAATCAAATTGCTATGTTATTTTTGAAATAACATTTTTATAGTTTTACGACAAAAGAGTTTATTGCAAGTAATCAAATTAAAATAGAATAAAGTCAAATAATTGTATTGAAATCTGTTAGCTTAGACGAAGAAAAATTAAAAGATTTGATATTAAGCGGTAAGTACGAAAAAGCCGCAGATGAGATTTTTGATATTTTAGAAAATCAAGATAGTTCAGATAAGGAAATAATATACAAAAGTTTGAATTTATTAAATTTAATTTGTGATAAATCTCCTTCCATTTCAGAACGCGTAGTTAAAAACATTAATTTAATTATAAATGATGCAAATTCTTGGATTCGACTAGTTTCTTTAGAGATTCTTTACCAAATTTCATTATATCGCCCAAATCTACTATTAGATCTTATAGAAAAAATCAGAAATCGTTTTTATGATCAAGAATCTGCTGTCCGAAGATTATCAGTTAAAATAATTGGTAATTTAATTATATCACTTTATATTGATCGCGAGGATTTAAAAACAATTATCGAGGAATTCACAGAAAAGCTAATGGATAATGATTGGAAGGTTAAACTAGAAGTTATCAAAACTGTAAAAAAAATATTAAACCAAGATTATACAAAAATTAGAGATCTAGAACCCTTATTATCAATCGTAATTGTAAATCTTAGAGACGAGGATGATGATGTTGCTAGATCTGCTGCAGAATTGCTTAAAATTATAGGTACTTATTTTCTGTCCAAGGAAAAAATTATGTATATCCTCTTAAACCTATTGTACAATGAGGAATCTCGAGTAAAAGAGTTGATTATATGGTTATTTGGAGAAATTGGTAAAGAAAAATCTTCAGAAATAATCCCTGTTATTCCCAAATTAATTAGTCTTCTAATGAAAGATAATTATCGAATTCAGATCAAGGTAATAGATGCACTTGTAAGTATTGCTCAAAATAATTTTGATCAAATTTGGTCAAATTTAATTAATACTCTTTATACTACAAGCGACATGGATTTTAAAAATGTAATAATTAATGCACTCTATCATCTAAGTCAGAATAGCATCACTAAAATCTTTAATTACATCTTTGAAGAACTCGAAAATCCGTCTGAAAATGTTAGAGATGCTGTTGCTTTGGTTTTCAAACGATTATTTGAAGAATATCAAGTCGAGATTGAAAATGAAATTACAAAAATATTGTATCGATTAGAATCTAAATATTGGAGAGAACGAAAAAAAGCTCTAAATCTACTTGGTAATATTTGCTTTATTTTAGAGAGTAAAAAAATTGCGGTTTGGCTTTATGTTGAATTAGAAAAAAGGTTTAAAATTGAAACCGATCCTGATGTAAGAGAAGAAATTTTATTTACTTTGAAGAATATTCAGCTTAATTTTAGCAAAATCGATAAAATCATTCAAAAGGTAAACGAAGATTTGGATAATTTTCATAAGACAATTAAGGAATTTCAGAGAATACCTGCTCAATTTCGTGAAAAAATGAACTCATACATAAAAGAATTCAAATTTCATGAAACTGAAATTAAATTAAATAACATTTATTCTGATATCGTCAAGAGGATAAAGAAATTCAATAAAAGGATAAACAAATTCGAATATAAAAGACTCGCATTTAATTTAATCGAAGATTGGCAAGAGACCAAATTAATTATTATTGATGAATTAAGTATAATAAAAGGTTTCATTTCTGAAATATTTGAAGAAAAAAAGACGGAATTTACATTAAATCTAAAGTCAAGAATTAAAGTTCTTTCAGATAGAATCTCAGTATTAAATGCTCAATTTGAATTTATCAAAAATTATAAATTTCCAGATAATTTAGACCGTATTTTAATGAACCAGACTCAAGATAAAGAATTAGAAGAACGGCTTACTCAGATCACTCAAATGAGAAATTATTTATTTAGACTAGATGATGATATTAGAGAAATTCTGGTAGATAATGTAGAATTTAATGAAATTTTCAAAGATTTATTGAGAAATTGGGTTGCTACAAAAATCCAAATCCAAGAATATTTAAGCGATTTAGATAAGAAAATAAAGCAAATTAAAGATAATATAGTAGATTACTTTATAGAAACAACTAAAGATGATACTCAAGAATTAAAAATTAATGGGATTAAAAATGAGTTAGGTTTCCAATTATTTCAAGGACATATTCAATCGATTATTACTCAGAGTATTGAAGGCTTTAAACGATTTAATGAGAGTTTTAAAAAATTAGATTCTAAATTAGAGATATTAATTCAAAAAAGTGAATTTTCTGATGCTAAAAAACTAATTGAAATGAACTCAAACCAAATTCAAAATTTCATTGAAGATTATGAAGCCCAGATTGATAATATTATAGGTAAAGTTGTTGAAGATAAAAATGATATTTTTAATTTATATGTACGACCTTATATTACAAAATTTGTGTCCTCAAAAGAGTTCCTTATCAATAAGCTAAAAATTTTTTCAGAGAAGGGATACAATAAAATATATTTAAACCAAATAAAATATTATTTAGAAGTAATAAATCCAATTAACTTAGAAAATTTAGCATTATATTTAGAAGTAGATATTGAATATCTAAAAGATTTAATCCTAAATTACATTCATAAGAAAAAATTAAAAGCCAAAATTATAAATGATAATCTTTATTCACCAAAAATCGAAGAGGATTTTATTGAAGCAAAGGATTTGCTCTTTTTCAAAAACATTAAAACAATAGGAAATAAAATGTATTTAAACTTTAAGTTGAATAACCCTTCTAATTTCAATTTTCGAGAAATCCAGATTTCACTCAAGATTCCATCCTATCTTTCATTTATCAAGAAAGAAAGCTTCCCTAGCTATTTATATCTGAATGAGTTAAAATCTGGTAGTGTTTTTAAATTTAATTACGTTCTTAAAATCGACAGAAATATTGAGAAAAATTTAGCAGATCCTACAGTGGATGAGATCAACCTCAATCTATATTATAGAGACCCGTTTGATATCACTCGCAAAACAACAAAAAAAATTGATCTCCTTCTGCCCTAAAAGTTAATCAATATACTATTCACTCTTATCGAAAAATTCGATAGATATATTGAAGGAATGAATCAATTAATAAATAAGTATTAATTCTGAAATATATAAATTACAAAATCTAACTATAAATTAAGAATTTCAATTAAATCTTGATAAAGACAATCTTAAATATTTCTTGATTAGAAAGATTAGAGGTGAAATATGGAAAAAGAAAAAGAGTATAGACTAACTTCACAAGTTAAAATACATGGATGATCATGCAAACTTGGCTCAAATAGTTTAGAAAATTTACTGCAAAACGCTGGTTTAGTAGGAAATTTTGAAGACGCTGCTATATTACCAGTCCCAAATAGCGATTTGGTCCTAGTAAAAAACTTGGATATTTTTACTCCAATCGTAGATGAGCCAGAAGTCCAGGGCGAAATAGCTGCGTGTAATGTAACAAATGATATCTTTGCAATGAATGTACCTGAAATTTCTGGAATGCTAGTTTTTCTTGGTATTAATACAATTATGCCTATAGAAATCGCTGAAAAAATACTGATTGGTATAAAAAGTTTCATGGAGAAAAAGTTAAACTCAAAAATAGTTGGTGGACACACTATATATTCTGAATGGCCGTTAATAGGCGGAGAGGCATCGGGATACGTCCATAGAAATTTGGTTATTAAAAAACAAGGAGTCAAAGAAGGAGATAAATTAATCCTTACAAAACCAATAGGATTACAAGCTATAATGGCCGCCTACAGACTTTTAAAAGATTTTCCAGAAATGCTAGAAAAATATTCAAAAGATGAGTTAATGAAGTCTATCGAATTTGCTATTGAATTGATGACCACACCCAACCAAAACGTTGTAAAAACAATACATTCTTACAAAGATTTCTCTTTCATACATGCTATGTCTGATGTAACAGGATTCGGATTAGCAGGTCATACAAAGGAAATGTTACAAAATTCTAAGTTATCAGCAGTTTTAGAAAAAGTTCCTTCAATAAAATTATCAAAAGAGCTCTCAAATGAATTAGGTTATGCTTTTGATGATTGTACATGTCATGAGACTGCTGGAGGTATGTTGATGGCTGTTGACCCTACTAAATCAGAAGAATTTTCTAATACGCTTTATAGTAATGGGATTAATAATTGGATCGTGGGAACCATCGACTCTAAAAAACCAGGAACTGTTAGAGTTGATAAAAACATAGAAAATATTGAAATAAAAACCTTATAAAGATGTCATTGATATAAACTTAAACACCTTTATGGTGATTGTTTATGGAGAAATCCACCTGCGAGGTGGCATCTAGAAATATAATGAATTATTCCTTAATTTTTCCATTTAGATCTAATACTATTTTTCTAGCTTCATTTAGAGCTTTATCAACTAATTCTTCCCCATTATCTACATTGAAACAGGTAATAGAAACCTCAACTTCTACTGATAAACCTATTCTAGGATGTGTTTTAATCCAAAGTTGTGGATATTTTTCTTCTAATTTGGTAATATAGGGTGCAATTTGGCTTTCACCAATTCCAGAAAAAAGAAATCCTCTTTCAACAAATTTGCCTTGTTTTTCTCTTAAAAATGGCGTTATGACATTTCGAAATATGGCCTTCATTTCTGCTGGAACTCCAGGAAGTATAAAAATTATAGTACTTTCTTCCGATATCTTGACTCCAGGGGCTGTGCCTACAGTATTTGGTAAGGGAGTGGAACCTTGAGGGAGGTATGCCATCTTTTCTCGCTCTTTTGTCATTCCTTCAAGTTTTAAAAAGCCTCTCTTATAAGCCCTTTCATATACTTTTTTAATGGCATTATAAGCATGTTCATTTAATTCTAACTTTCTATTCAAACCCTTTGCTATACCTTCTAAAGTCATATCATCGAAGGTTGGACCTATACCTCCTGAAGTTATAATTATATCTGGTTTTCGTTTTATAATATCTTGTATAGTAGATGATATCAAGTCTAACTCATCTCCAATAGTAGTGATTCGCTTTAGTATGTGTCCATATTTTGCAATTCTTTTGGCCATCCAATTTGAATTAGTATCTTGTGTTTTTCCAATTAGAATTTCATTTCCAACGACTAAAATTTCGACATGCATTCTATTTCAAATCCTTTTATTAAATTTTTAAATAATTCTCAATACAATAATATTATTATAATTTTAAATAGAATATGATTACTTGTTATTATCCAAGTGGTTTAATTTATGAACGATATCGAAGATATTAAACCAAGAGCTACTTTTCCCTCGCTCTGGTTCTTATTAGAAATTGAGGAAAAAACGAGATAATTTCCTTCGTTTTTCCAATAATAAACTTGAAATCATATAAAACATTCGATTAATAATACTTGAACTATTGAAGATAATTTTATAGCTATGACTATTGAAATTGATGATGCTGGAACTGGGGATTTAGTAGGCGATGCTTTTATTGGGTTATTAAGAAAAGAAACAGGAGAGCTTATTTTTAAAACACTCCCAGTAGAATTATTTCAAAATCCTGATTGGAAAAACAAAATGCCATATAAGAAAACGCTAGCTTTAGTTAAGGATGGATTAAAGGAATTAAATTTTATTAAAGATAAGGAGAAAATACTAATTTGTCGAGGAAATATCTTTGATGAGGTTAGGAATTACTTTGATGAGGAAGGAATTCTATATGAACAAGAAATAATTGAGGGCAAATTACAAGATGCAGTAGAAGGCAGGTTATT
>JBHLOI010000040.1:0-33854 GCA_048940645.1 Promethearchaeota archaeon
GAATTAGATTCTCTTGCACCAAAAAGGGATGAAGGGAAAAATCAAGTTGAATCAAGGGTTGTTGCTCAATTATTATCACTTATGGATGGATTAAAAGGGAGAGGAGAGGTAATTGTAATAGGAGCAACTAATAAAGTAAATAATATTGATATTGCATTACGAAGACCCGGAAGGTTTGATAGAGAAATTGAAATAAAGGTCCCAGATAGTAATGGACGTCTTGAAATATTATTAATTCATACCAGAGGAATGCCTTTAGGCGAAGATGTGAACTTAAGATTAATAGCTGAAAAAACTCACGGGTTTGTTGGAGCAGACATAAAATCACTATGCAAAGAAGCTGCATTTCTTGCTATTCGTGAAATAATTCCTGAAATTGATTTAGATGAACCAGTTCCGGAAGTAGTTTTAAATCAATTAAAAATAAAAATGAGCCACTTTCTTGAAGCTCTAACTAACATTCAGCCCTCAGCCCTAAGAGAAGTTTTGATAACCCATCCTTCAGAAACATGGGATGATGTTGGGGGATTGAGGGAAGCAAAACAAGAATTAAAAGAAATTGTTGAATGGCCCTTAAAATATCCAGAGTTTTATAAATTTATGAAATCGAGACCTCCTAATGGTATTCTTATATATGGTCTCCCTGGTACTGGAAAAACTTTACTTGCTAAAGCTCTTGCTCATGAAACTGAGATTAATTTTATCTCAGTAAAAGGTCCCGAATTCTTATCTAAATGGGTAGGAGAAAGTGCTAAAGCTGTTCGAGAGGTTTTTAGAAAAGCACGAACCACGGCACCATGTATTATTTTCTTTGATGAGATAGATGCTATCGCATCTAGACGTTCAGAATCTTCTGATTCAAGAGTAACGGATCAGATTGTAGCACAATTTCTAACTGAAATGGACGGCTTGGAAGAATTGAAAGATGTAGTGTTGATTGCAGCTACTAATAGACCTGATTTGCTCGATCCTGCTTTACTAAGATCAGGGAGATTCGGCAGACATATTGAAATTCCTCTCCCAGATAAAAATACTCGAATAAATATATTCAAAATTCATCTAAAAAGTCGTCCTATTAATGATAAAATTGATATAGAATCATTATCTCAAGAATTAGAAGGATATAGTGGTGCTGATATTGAAGCAGTATGTGAAGAAGCTACAATTTTAGCAATTCGAAGAGGTGTTTTTCATGTTGATATTGATGCATCAGATCCTGATTCTTATTCTAAAATAAAAATTTCCCAAGAAGATTTTGAAAAAGCTATAGCAAAAATCAAAAAAGTTGCAAATAAAGCAAATAAATCCTACAGCGAAGTTTCCAGTGAAATATATAGATAAATCGTTTTGAATTCAATTTTCCTAAAAATTTTTAGTAATTAAGATTTAGTACACGTTAGCCACCTTCAGAAAGAAGTTATGATTTTTTATCTTTATTTATTAACTTAAGTTTTCCATGATTTCAATTTGTTTATCATGGTTTGTTCTGTTCTTGTTATTTTTGAATGAGAGTATTGCGTAATTTTTTCTTTCATTTTATTTTTAACGGTGTTATCCATTCTTAAAATCTTGATTATCCCTGTTTTAATTGCTCTATCAACTATATCCTTTCCTTTTTTAGTTCGAGTTATTACAGTTGTAAATTTATCTTCGGAACCTAATCCTCCAAAAGAAATATCAGCATAAATATTAGTAAAATCTTTGCAAACCCCACAAGCGGTGCGCATATAATCAGTTAATCTTTCAAAAGGCACATGAATCTTTTTTGGGGGCGCTTTATGATTTTTTAATTCAATAATTAAATTTTCCTTGATGTTTATTCTCTGAATATTTTTGAATTTAATTTTAAATTGTTTCTCAAATTGTGTTAATTTCGCTTTATCAAAGAAGAAATTCTCATAGCAAAATAAGCCAAGGCAAATTTCTATGTTTTCTGATGGTATTATACCTAAGCTTTGCATACATCTAATTGTGTAAATCTGGCATGGGGTTCCAACAAATGCTAACTTATTGAATTTATAGTGTTTTAATTTAGGTAATGAACTTATATAGGTGTGAAATTTCTGCACAGTATCTAGTTGTGGTGAAATATCCAATTTTGTACCTGATGCATCGATTAAATCTTTTTTAGTTTTCGCAATAGTAGCCTCTCTAGAAAAAGGTGATTTTGTTTTTGCTACAATTGCACCATTAATAATTTTTTTTTCTAATAAGTAATTTATAATTGTGTTTACAACGCCTCCATCTGTCCCATATTTTAAAAATTCTTTATCCATAGATTGACATGAATATATATTATCTACAAAACCCAAAGGCATTAATAAGAAATCTGAAAAATTAAAAGTTTTATTAAGATCTTCATCTAAAACATGTGTCTGTGGGCAAATAAAATAGCATATACCACACTCAAGGCACTTTTCCTTGTTTATGTATCCTGGAGGTGAATTAGGATCCTTAAAACCAATTACTTCGTTTTCTATTGAGTTACAAAAACTCACGCAACCACCACATTGTTGACAAATTCCAAATTCATGAACCTCTTCTATTAAATCTTGAAAAACTTTAATGTTCATTTTTAAAAATCACTAATTTTTATTATTAATTTCAAAAATTATTATGACTCTTTTGATTAACTTAATGATCCCTATGATAAATATTGTTGTCATAATATATAAATGTGATCCTTTTCTTATATTGCATGTCCATATATAGTCAACTGGATGTTAAATAATCCTAGATCCTCATTATGAGATCGATAGATCTACTGCTGGAAAATGATCAGGCAAAGATCAGATCCATACATATGATTAACGAAATGACAAAAAATTTTGTCAAATTTATTAAAATTTCTCTTATCATATTTTTTAAATTTAATTTAAACCATCTTTTTATTGGAATAGGAGATTAAAAAAAATATTTTATGCTCTATGCAAATTTTTTGTTCTTTCAATTTCATAAATTTGCTATATTACCTATTACTAGTTGGTGATATTTTAAATAGGTGAATTAAATGTCTGAAATACAGACCAAAGTAAGAATCGGAGTTTATATTTGTAGATGAGGAGTTAATATTAGTTCTTCTATCGATTGTAGTCTTATTAGAGATTATGTTGAAGCACTACCAAACGTCATTGTTGCTAAAGTAAATGATTTTACTTGTAGTGATCCAGGGCAAAATATTATCAAAAACGATATTTTAGATTTAGATTTAAATCGGGTAGTTGTTGCAGCTTGTACACCAAAAATTCATGAATCCACCTACCGATTAGTTTTAGCTCAAGCAGGATTAAACCCTTATTACTTCCAAATGGTTAATCTTCGCGAACATTGCTCATTTACTTACTCGGGAAATAAAAGAAGTATTACTGAAAAAGCTATAAGGTTGGTGCAAGCAGGGATAAATCGTGCCAGAGAATTAGAAATTATACCTCATAAAAAGATATCAGTAGAAAAGTCGGTATTAATTATCGGCGCTGGTATTGCAGGGATGAATGCTGCATTAGACTTAGCAAATCATGGAATAAATGCAAATTTAGTTGAAAAGGAAGCCACAATTGGCGGAAAAATGGCACAATTGGATCGAATATATCCTACAGACGATTGTGCTATATGAGTTCTAGCACCTATTATGGTTAGTGCTTCAAAACATCCAAATATAAAATTATTTACTTATAGTGAAGTTATTAAATTCGGGGGCATCCCAGGAAATTATAATGTTAAAATACACAAGAAACCTCGTTTTATAAATGAAAATAAGTGTACAGGTTGTGGATTATGTACGACTAAATGTCCAATAAAAGTACCTAACGAGTTTAACAGAGGTATTGGGGAAAGAAATGCGATTTACATACCTTTTCCTCAAGCAGTGCCTAGAATTGCTCTAATTGATAAGAATGTATGTATAGATTGTAAAAATTGTAAAAATTCTTGTCCCGCAGAAGCTATTGAATTAGATCAAAACTCAGAATATATCGATTTAAAAGTTGGTGCGGTAATTATTGCCACAGGTTGGGATGAATATCCAATTATGAAAAAAAATGAATATAAATATGGCATTTATCCAGATGTTATTACTCAACTAGAGTTAGAACGTATGTTAAGTCCAGTTGGACCAACCGGTGGTCAAGTGTATAGAATTTCTGATGGGAAAATCCCCAAAACAGTAGCTATGATTCAATGTGTAGGTTCAAGATCCTTAAAAGGGAATCCCTATTGCTCAGGAGTATGTTGTAATGTGGCACTTAAAAATGCTCAATTGTTAAAGCAAGAATATCCTGATATAGAAATTGTTATTTTTTATATAGATATGCGGACCTGGGATAAAGGAAATGAAGAATATTATAGAAAAGCGAGAGAAGCGGGGATAATGATGATTCGTGGAAAAGTAGGAGACATTCGAGAAGATACTAGCATAAAGAAAATAAAACTTACAGCTTCTTCAACTTTAACAAATGATTTCATTACCATGAATACCGATTTAGTTGTACTATCTACAGGTATGATCCCTTCTAAAAAAACAGCACAAATTATTGAGACATTAAGTATAGCTAAAGATATGAATGGGTTTTTAACTGAAGTTCATGGATGCCTAAAACCTCAAGAGACAAGTAATTTAGGTATTTATATATGTGGCTGTGCTACTGGACCTAAAAATATCCCTTATTCAGTATCAACTGCATTAGCTGCCGCAAGTAAAGCATCTATTTTACTTTCTAAAGATACAATAACTCAAGAATTAATCATCGTTGAAGTAAATGAAAATCTATGTATGGGTTGCCATAGATGTGAAAAACTATGTAATTATAAGGCAATAAAAATTAATGGAGATAATATAGCTGAAGTAGACGACTTAAAATGTAAAGGTTGCGGAGTTTGTGTTACATCATGTCCCGCTCGAGCAATTGATCTTAAATATTACAGAGATAAACAAATTATTGAAGAGATAAAAGGGATTTGTAGTACTAAACTTGAATATAAGAAAGAATATATTGAATCTATTGAACTTATTTGGAAAAAGATCGAAGCTTTAGCTCCTTATCAAACATAAACTGAAAATGAATGATCCTCTTAAGAAAATGTTAGTTGAGAGGGAACTAATCCATAGCATGGGTTTTCAGAAAAATATAAAAAAATAAATGGTATGAATTTTTATCATCATGAGTTAGAAAATGGAGTAAGGTTTAAAGCCAGAAAAGTATGGATGATGAATATTTTGAATACTGCCAGAAATTTTGGCCATTATTCGAAAATTGCCTTCGAATTGGCAAATAAGATGATATTGAGAGAAAAAATTAAA
The DNA here is from genome assembly GCA_048940645.1 of Promethearchaeota archaeon. GTDB lineage: Archaea > Asgardarchaeota > Lokiarchaeia > Sigyniarchaeales > SOKP01 > SOKP01. The sequence continues at coordinate 5,297 of JBHLOI010000040.1, forward strand.
ATTTCTAATTAATTTTTTTTTAATTTTTAAAATTATTTTCAAGAGATATTTTAAAAACACATCTATTCCTTGATTTAGCCTTCTGAGGATTGAAGGAGATCATCAAATCTATTTTTTAGAATCTCTAAAACCTTTTAGCTTCTTTTCTTCAAAGAATTTTATTATTCTTATTCAGAAAGCCTCCTAAATTATTATGAAAAATAACTAATTAACTAGTCGAATAAAGTTCGCTCAATATAGTGATCCCCGAAATGTCTTCGTCCTATTGCTTGAATAATAGGATGATATTCGGCATATTTATAAACCTTAAATAACATATATAAAATGAAGAGATATATTCTAATCAATTAAAATAGAATAATTGAAACTGAACCTTATTCGAAAATGTTAGAAGATAAAAAAAAGGATCAGACAAAAATTGTTTATCCAGAAGCTTTAATTCCTACTGATCAAATTGAAGTTTCTAGAATTGTAGAGAAAGAAATACTAATTGAAACTAACCCATTTGAAATGGCAAAAAAACAAATCGATATTGTTGCTAAAAAGATGGGATTAGATCCAAATATAAAGGAATATCTCAAAAGAGTAGAACGCTCACTGATTGTATCAATTCCAATTATTATGGATGATGGCTCTTTAAAGATATTTGAAGGATATCGGGTACATCATTCTACTGTTAGAGGTCCAGGAAAAGGTGGTATCAGATATTCTCCAGATGTCTATTTAGATGAAGTTAAAGCTTTAGCCACGTGGATGACCTTTAAATGTAGTCTGTTAAATTTGCCTTTAGGAGGGGCAAAAGGAGGAGTCTGCGTAGACCCTCGAAAGTTATCGGAGGGAGAATTAGAGCGTCTAACTCGGAGATATACTGCTGAAATTATAAATGTTATAGGCCCAGATATAGATATTCCCGCTCCAGATATTAATACTGGTCCTCAAATTATGGCTTGGATTATGGACACCTATTCTATGCATAAAGGGAGAGCTATTCCTGGAGTAGTTACAGGAAAACCAATCGAAATAGGAGGTTCAGTTGGGAGAGAAACTGCAACTGGAATGGGTTTGTTTTATGTCCTCAAAGCTTTATGCAACAAAATAAATATCGATCTAAAAACCCAGAATATTGTTGTTCAAGGATTTGGAAACGTCGGGGGTCATATTGCTAATATTTTATATGAGAAAGGTTGTAAAATTATCGCTATCTCGGACATTACTGGAGGTTTATACGCTAAAAGTGGATTAAATATAAAAAAGTTATTAGAATGGAGAAATAGGAATAACTATCTAAAAGATTTTCAAGATGAAAATTACAAATTTATCACTAATGAAGAGATACTCACAATTAAATGTGATATTTTAATCCCAGCAGCAATAGAAAACCAAATAACACAATCAAATGCTTATAATATTAATTGCAAAATTATATTAGAAGGTGCTAATGGACCAACTACTCCAGAAGCAGATAATATTTTGAAGAAAAGGGGAATTATTGTTGTACCTGATATTCTTGCCAATGCTGGAGGCGTATGTGTCTCATATTTTGAGTATATTCAAGACATCCATAGTTATTTTTGGAATCTAAACAGAATTAATCAAGAACTAAAAAATATTCTTGGTGAGGCATTTAAAGATGTTTATAATTTATCTATAGAAAGATCTGTCACTCTTCGTACAGCTGCATATATGATTGCCATTTTAAAGTTAGCTAAAGCAATCGAATTAAGAGGCATTTTCCCATAATTTATTCTATTAGTAATTTAACGTCAACCACAAATATTTTAAAATCTGAAAATGATATAACAATTTAATTTTTATATAGAAAGAATAAATTCTCTAATGTTTCAAAATCCATAATCTATTAGATAGGAAACCTTTAATTTAATATTTAGAACTTTAAAGGAGGTTGGATAGAATTTTCGAAGAAGAACCCGAGAAGCATTCTAATAAGAAGTTATCTAAATTAGATAATCTACAACATTCTACTTTTAAACAAAATAGTAGTATGGATGCAAAAATAAAACATAGAAAAAGAAGAGAAGGAGATTAGAAATTACTTTAATTAAAAACAGAACTTACTTATTAAATAAACAAGTCCAAGAAATTCATAGCAATTTTAAACTTTTTTTTGAATTTTAAATTTTACTTTGTGAGTCATTTTATAAATATCTATAAAACTCGATACATTAATTGGGTGTTGAATTCCATCTAATGTTTTAATTTCATCATTAATAAATCTCCAGAGATTTTTTTCATCTTTAGCAATAATTTTCACTAATAAATTATGACCTCCTGTTGATGATGTAACTAATAGTATATCGTCATAATCAGCTAATTTTTTTGCTACTTCCTCCAATTTCATTGGATCCACAGATAAACCAAGAATAGCTATAGATTCATATCCCACTTTAAATGGATCTACAAGAGTATCAAACTTTCTTATGATTCCTTCTTTTATCATATTTTGTACTCGATTATGTATAGTACTAGCAGCTAGATTTACTTTTTTGCTTAAATCTTTATAAGAGATTCTATAATTTTCTTGTAAATAATTAAGAATTTCTTTATCTTTTTCATCAAATTGAATTTTTAGAACTTTATCTGATACTTTTTCATATTCAATTCTGTGCCGTTCAATTGCATACAAGATTGCTCGAGTTAAATTTGGTCCATTAAGTTCACTTTTTACTATATAATCTTGGGCTCCCTTTTGAAGAGATAGTAATGCAAATTCATTGTCATCTAATCCAGTTAAAATTATTATAGGAATTGCATCGGTAAAACTTAAAACTCTCTCTAAAGTAGATTCTCTATCACTATCGGGTAGAGTTAAATCTAATAAAATAACATCAAAGTTTTTAGTTCTGAGATTATTCAAACTTTCAGAAAGCCTAGGATATGCCTCTAATTCAAATTTAAATTCTGCAGAATCTTTTAATAATTCTTTAATAAGACGTACATCAGCAGAATTATCTTCAATTAGTAGTATATTAAAATTCTTATTCTCGATATTATTCACCCAAAAATATTTGTAAAGAGATAAAATCTTTTTCAATTTTATTTTCCTTATTCTGAATAATATTCATTTTAATATAAATAATTATTTTATTTAGAATTTAAAGAGATTCATTTTAATTATACCAATTTTAAGAGTAAAAGGCAAATTATAATTATTTTTATAAATTCTAAACTGAAATCTCATTTTTTGAACTAGAAAATGTGATATTTTTGTTCGCTAAAATTTATTTTATATTGGACAATATTCTAATTATGAAGAATTTTTCCTATGATTTTTTCTCAATCTTTTTTAAAAATTTATGAATACATAATAAAATAAGAGAAATGATTGTAATGAATTCGAAATTTAAAGAAGAAAGAATAAGACTTGTAATTATTTTAATTTTAATTATTATCTCGTGTTTATTAATTTATTCTATCGAGTTAGTACTTAAAACTTCTATCCTAGTTGCACATTTTTTCTATTTCCCTTCAATATTGGCATGTCTATGGTGGAAAAAAAAAGGTTTGATTGTTCCTATTTTTTTAGCTATAATACTTATAATTTTTCATATAATTCTGGATTATAGTGTGTTTACCCTAGATACTATAAATAATTTTCTGAGAGGTATCTCATTAGTTATTGTTGGAATAGTAGTATCCTTCCTATCTAAACGAATTTCAAGAAGAGAAATCGAGTTTAATGAAATTATGGAAGATTTAAGACGTTCCAATGAGGATCTACAACAATTTGCATATGTAGCATCTCACGATCTACAAGAACCTTTACGAGCAATTGTAAGCTTTTCTCAACTTCTAGAAAATAAATATCAAGATAAAATCGATACGGATGCTAAAGAGTTTATTCACTTTATTACAGACGGAGCAAAAAAAATGAACACCCTTATAAAAGATTTATTATCATACTCAAGAATCACAACACACGCTCAACCTCCTAAACTAACAAATCTTGAGAATATTTTACAAGATGCTTTATTTAATTTACATGAATCAATAAAAGAAAGTGGTGCAGTTATAACTTATGATGAAATGCCAATATTAAAAATAGATAAAACTCAATTTATACAATTATTTCAGAACCTTCTTAGTAATGCTATAAAATTCCGTAGAAAAGAACCACCTAGAATACATATCGGTTTAAAGAAAATTAATAGCGGATGGTTATTCTCTGTAAAGGATAACGGCATAGGTATTCAATTAGAATATTTTAAAAAGCTTTTCAATATTTTTTATCGATTACATACTAAAGAAGAATATCCAGGTACAGGGATAGGATTACCCATATGTAAAAAAATAGTTCAACGATATGGTGGAAAAATATGGGTTGAATCCGAATTTGGTAAAGGATCAACTTTTTTCTTTACAATTTTTCCAGAAAAAATTAAAGATTAATGGTGTGTAATAGTGAATGAATACAATAAAATTAAAGCTAGAATCTTATTAATAGAAGATAATGCTGCAGATATTCGTCTTACAAGGGAAGTTCTTCAAGAGAGTAAAATTGTTGCCAATTTAGACGTTGTAAGGGATGGAGTTGAAGCGGTTGATTTTTTAAAGAAGAGAGGTAAATTTTCTAATGCTAGTAAACCAAATTTAATCCTTTTGGATTTAAATTTACCAAAGAGGAATGGTTTTGAGGTATTGGAAATTATTAAACAAGATAAAGAATTAAAAAGGATTCCTATAGTAATATTAACAGTGTCTGATGCAAAAGAAGATTTAATAAAAGCTTATAATCTCCATGCTAATTCTTATGTAATTAAGCCATTAGAAATGAAGGAATTCTATAAAATCGTTAACTCAATTGTAGATTTTTGGTTTACGATTGTAAAGCATTTTGAGGATGAATAAATGCTAATTAAAAGACATCTTATAAATAAAAAGATTTTATTTGCAGAAATCATTACTAAATAACTTTAATCGATTGTGTTGATTTATATATATCTAAGAAATTTGATACGTGAATTTGTGGTTTTATTCCATTTAATGTCTTAATTTTTATATTAATAAAATTCCAGAGTGACTTTTCATCCTTAGCAATAATCTGAGCAATAATATCATGATCTCCTGATGATATTACCACAAGTTGAGTCTCATCATATGATGCAATCTTTTCTGCGATCTCATTCATTTTTATAGGATCGACTGAAAGACCTACTATTGCTATAGTATTATAACCAATTTTTACTGGATCTATTATAGCTCCAAATTGTTTTATAATTTCTTCTTCAATCATCTTTTTGACTCTATTGTGAATTGTACTTGCAGCTAGTTTTAACTTTTCTGATAATTCCCGATATGAGATTTTATCATTTATTTGTAATAGATTTAAAATTTTCTTATCTGTTTCATCAATAGTATGGCAATTCCAAGGACGATTTACACGGTCATCGTTAAAAATGACGCCATGCTCTATTGAAAACCCTTCACAGCTATGATAAATTTTTCTTCCTAGTGAGTATTCTTCTCCACATTTAGGACAAGTTACTATAATAATCAACTCATTTTTATTAATTAAAATTTAAAAATTCAATTCTTATAAAAATCTGAATAAAGTTCATTTCAATCTTTTTCTTAATTCTATACAAATCTAGTTTCTCTAATATGATATATGAATTTTATTATATTTAAAGCTATCGAAGATAGTTCGGTTATTACGATATTTCTCGTATAATATATGGTATGAAACAATTGAAAATGAAGAATGTTCGTATAATTTTATAAAATATTACAATATTTATGAAAAGTTAACAATTTGAGTTTTAGTATAAATAACTAATTCTGAGAATTTCTTATTGGATTATGATGTCGAATTATAATATTTCTATTTTTTAATCTATAATAAAATTATTTAGATAAATTTTAGGTTGACTTTCTTTTTTAAAATTCATTAAAAAGGAGCAAGGTGTTATTTTTTTGCCTTTATATAAATTTGTAAACATTTGACATTAGTAAGAGCTATAAAACAAATATTTTTACAAATGAAAATATTCCAATTCCAATAGCATATGCTGGTATGAAATATTTCCAGATTTTATTAGGGACTACTCTTACTAAATAAGGAGCAGAAAGAGCAGCAAAAAATCCTCCTGTAAATAATGATGGTAGAAGAACAAGATCTACTTCAACGCCTGCAAAACTTATTAGAAAAAATGTTAAAATGCCCACAAATGAGACAATTGATTCTGCAAAAGATACGATTGCCGTCGCGCTTTTTTCATAAACACCAGAAAATATTTGTCCCATAGTAATAACTGGTCCATATCCTCCTCCTCCAATTCCCTTATTAAAACCTGCGATTACTGAAAATCCAATTAGTAGTTTTGGGTGTGTTTTAGAATACTCTATTTTCCTTAATTTAACTCTAATAAAGCCTGAAACTCCCATAAATATAACTAGGATTGCTACATAAGTTTTAATTACTATATCATGTAATTTTAAAGCAAAATAACCTAGAAAAATTGATATAAATATAGCTAAACAACCAAAGAAAGCCATTATAAGCCCGATTTTAGTGGCATCGTTTAAAGGGCGGAAAGAATAGTGAACGTTCTTAAATTCATGATCGAAAAAGGTATCTACTATACCTGTTATTGCTTCTGAAATTAGAATAGTTGGAACGATTTGAAGAGGGGTATAACCTAATAGGAATAATAAAGGTGATAAAGCTGTACCAAAACCCATACCTGCCATAGAATCCATTGATTCAAATAAAAATGCTAATAAAATTATAATTAAGATTAATTCCATCTATTTAACCTTATAATAAGAAGTAAAATAATACCATAATTATACTATAAAATAATAAGGCAACAGAAATCTTTTTGATAGAACGTCTTCCTATTCTCAGTCTTTCTGAAATTGGCTTTTCATCTAACTCACGTGCTTCTTTTCCAATTTCCCAACTATTTAACATTTTTAATCATTCACTCTTAATTATGTTTCATTAAGTATCATTAAGTATAATTAAATATAATAATATTTTACTATTTAAAAGTTACGTTTTTTCTACATTCATAAATTTGCTTCTTGAATTCTGTTCAAGGCATTTAAAAACAGTATTTGATGAAAAGAGAACAATAAGTAAAATCATTCAAGAAAAAATAAAATTGGAGGTGATATTTAATGTTAAAAGCAAAATCTCAATTCGTAAAGGGATAGTTCCAAAATTACATTAAAAATTGTTGAAAATTATTATTTTATATTTTATAAATAGTTATTTCTTTAATCTCTAAATTTTTGAAGTATTAAATCCAACCTCTCAATCTCATAGCTTCAATAACTCTATCGATGGAAATCATATATGCTCCCATACGGTTATGAGTATTAAACTGCTTAGCATGTTCTACAGTTGAGCGATAAGCATTTGTCATTATTCGGTCCAAGGCAGCAAATACTTCTTTTTCAGTCCAGAAATACCGATAATATCCTTGTACCATTTCAAAATATGATACGGTCACTCCTCCAGCATTACACAAAAAGTCTGGAATTATCACTATATTATTATTAAATAAAATTCTATCAGCACTTGGGGTTGTAGGACCATTTGCTAATTCTGCGACAATCTTGGTTTTAATATCTTTTGCGTTTTTTTCGGTAATTACATTTTCGAGAGCCGCTGGAACCAAAATATCACAATCTAATTCTAATAGTTCTTCATTAGAAATTTTCTGAGTGCCTTCTAATCCAACAACGGTTCTTGTTTTTTCTTTATGATTTGCAGCCTTGTATGGATCTAAACCATCTTTATTAAAAATACCTCCTTTTGAATCAGAAACCGCCACGATTTTACAACCAAAATCATCTTGTAAAATTTTTGCAGCCCAAGAACCTGCATTTCCATATCCTTGTACGGCTACTGTTGCTCCAGCTAAATTCAACCCTATATCTTTTGCAGCTTCCCTAATAGTAAAAATACCACCTTTCGCTGTAGCAATTGACCTTCCAGCGCTTCCACCTAGAGCTAAAGGTTTACCAGTAATAACCGAAGGAGAATGTTTACGAACAATTTTCTCGTATTCGTCCATCATCCAGGCCATAATTTGGGGGTTTGTATAGACATCTGGAGCAGGAACATCAATGTTAGGACCAATAAAATCCGCTAATTGTCTTATATAGCTCCTAGCTAGGGTTTCCATTTCTCTATTACTCATTCCTTTTGGATTACAAATAATTCCTCCTTTCGCTCCCCCTAGAGGAATATCAACGCAGGCAGTTTTCCATGTCATCCATGCACTAAGAGCCTTAACTAATGAGGCACTTTCATCCGGGTGCCATCTTATACCACCTTTCATGGGTCCCCTTGCTGAGTTATATTGGCTTCGAAACCCTTTAAAAGTTTTAATTTGTCCATCATCCATTTTGATTGTAATTCTTACTTGTACAAACCTTTCAGGCTCACTTAATACATTATAGATCTCATCGTCAATACCTTTCAATTTACATGCTTCTTTTAATTGCATTTGCGAGATATTAAAGGGGTCTAAACTTTCAATCATTATTTTATCCCTATCTAACTAATTAATTTTATTAATGAAATTTTTTTCAATATTTCTATATAATGGGTAAGATTATTTAAACAGTTTTCAATTTATTTGGGGAAGAAGTTGGGAAATTTCAGAAATTTTCAATTTCCTTATAGTAATTGATTTTTTTATTCGTAACTTTTATATTTTATCCTATTCTTAAATTTAAAATAACGATTTTTAATATTTTGATTATATTTTATTATTTAATTTTTGGAATAGGAGTTATAGATGACTAATAAATTAAATCCATTTGATGTTGCAAAAAAGCAAATTGATATAGTAGCTGAAGAGATGGGATTAGATCCAAATATAAGGGAATATCTCAAAAGAGTAGAACGCTCATTAATAGTATCAATACCAATTATTATGGATGATGGCTCTTTAAAGATATTTGAAGGATATCGGGTACATCATTCTACTGTCAGAGGTCCTGGAAAAGGTGGTATTAGATATTCTCCAGATGTCTATTTGGATGAAGTTAAAGCTTTAGCCACGTGGATGACCTTTAAATGTAGTCTGTTAAATTTGCCTTTAGGAGGGGCAAAAGGAGGGGTATGCGTAAACCCTCGAAAGTTATCAGAGAGAGAATTAGAACGCTTAACTCGGAGATATACTGCTGAAATTATAAATGTTATAGGCCCAGATATAGATATTCCTGCACCAGATATTGCCACTGATAAAAAAGTTATGAGCTGGATCATGGATACATATTCAATGCAGAAAGGAAGGTCTACTCCTGGAGTGGTTACAGGCAAGCCTATTGAAATAGGAGGGTCTGTAGGAAGAGAGCCAGCAACAGGAATGGGAATGTATTATGTGCTTCAAGGGTTATGTGAGAAACTAAATTTAAATTATAAGGATTTAGGTTATGTAATACAAGGGTTTGGAAATGTCGGTGGTACAATTGCAGAGTTATTGTATAATGATGGATGTAAAATTTTAGCAATTTCGGATATCTCAACAGGTACTTTTTATGAGAGCGGATTAGATATTCCTAAACTTTTAGAATGGATTAAACAAGGTAATTATTTAAAAGATTATAAGGACGATCGATATAAACTAATAACAAATGAACAACTACTTACATCAAAATGCGATGTTTTAATACCTGCTGCTATTGAAAACCAAATTACCAAAGATAATGCAGAAAAAGTTGATTGTAAGGTAATTTTGGAAGGAGCTAATGGTCCTACAACCCCAGAGGCAGATAAAATCTTGTTTAAAAAAGGGATACACGTAGTACCTGACATCCTAGCAAATAGCGGGGGAGTATGCGTCTCCTATTTTGAATATATTCAAGATATTCATTCATATTTCTGGAAATTAGATCGCATCAATAAAGAACTCAAACGGATTATTATTGAAGCATTTGAAGAGACCTATAGGATATCTCAAGAAAGAAAAATACCCCTTCGTACAGCTGCTTATATTATTGCGGTTGGAAGACTTGCAAAAGCTATAGAGTTAAGAGGTTTTTTTCCATAAGTATATAATTCTCTATTTTCTTGTTATGAGAATGGTATTAATATTACCAAATAAAGCATTGAGAAAAGAAGATGGATTGTCGCAAAAAGAGCTCCCATTTTCAATAATCTTTTATAATTAAGATTTTCTACACCGCTATCTCTCGCTACTTTCAATGTCATCATATCTGCGGCAGCTCCCTGAGGAATAAAATTTCCTCCAAGGTTTATTGCAACAATTAAAGAGAATAATAGAGGAATATAAGGAAAAGGAGGATCAAAAGTTATTAAAGTATCAATTATTGGAATGAAAATTAAAGCCGTAGGAGTATTGGCTACAAATCCTGAGATTAAGCTAATAGCTATCAGTAATATAAAAGATAATAATATAGGATTTATAAATTGAAATGGTAAATTCGCGAAAATTTCGGCAAATCCTGCTTCTATTAGCGAACCAACAATAACATATAACGAGATAAAGAAAAATATAATTTCCCATTCAATGTCTCTAAGTAACTCTCCCATTGGCTTTTTTGTAAATCTTTTATTAACAAGTACTAGAATTAAAGCTGCAACTATGGCTGTCAAATAAAGAAGAGGTAAAATTGCAAAAAGTGTTATTGTTATAATTATTGCGATACTATTAAAATAGAAATATTTTTTATTTTTTATCATAATATCAGCATCTACTAATTCTAATACGAATTGCTTTTGTTGATCTTCAATTTTTGGTTCTTTTGATAAAAAAAATCTGTCTATTAGAAAAATTGTTAAAAAGAGTAATAAAAAAGAAAAGATCCAATAATATTGAATAAAGTATACTGTATTCAAATCAGGAACCGGTGGAGACCAGTTGTATGTAGAGATGATAATATTTTCTCCACTCGAGAATGGAGTGATCATAGAACCAATATTGATACATATTGTCATGCCTAATAGATAAGTTCCTGCTCTAATCTTCAAAAAATGGCATAATCTCACTACTACTGGAGCTAAAATCAAAACTACCACTACATCAGTAATAATAGCCGCTAATAAAGTAGTAATGATACATAATAGATAAAGAAAAGTTCTTTGGTTTCCTCTTGATAGTTTAAACAATTTAACCGCTACGAATTCTAAAATATTTGAATCTTGAGCTACTTTTGTTATTAAACTCATACTAAGAATAATGATAATTGCTTCCCATTCTATCATTTGGATAAAATCCGTAAATTGAACATCTAGAAATATAAATGTAATTGTGGCTCCAATAAACATGCATAATAAAGAAATCGCTACAAAATCTAAATTTTTGATTGAATAACTTAGTATTATCAATATAAATAGTGCGAATAGAATGATTAGAACTGGAAGATTCATTTATTCAATAACTATGGAATTTAGATTACTAATAATAATGTTAATAAATAGCTTTTAATAAATCTTGATAAATTTTACTTATTCAATAAGAATAGTTGTAAGAGGAATTTAAATAGATTTAATTCATTTAACAGTGATACATTCGATACTAAATAATCAAAAATATTTTCATCAATAAAAAATTTCAGACTTTTTTGATATCCTACTTCTGATTTAATCATTTCTACTACCCTTCTGATTAAATTTACAATTTGTTTCTCTACTATAATCATATCAACATTTTTGGGATCAATGCTAATAATATTAATACCTGTAGCTCTATTAAAAGAAAATTTACATAATTCTGGATTTTGTTGTACATACTCGTGACTTAAGTAATTTTTAAACATATTTTCAATCCGCTCATAAATTCTCTCCTTGTTATCAGACTGGAAATGTGCTTCGATAACATTGATCAATAAGTTTAAAATTTGTTGAAACACCCCTAATATATCAAAATATTCGGCAAGAGCAGTAATATTCTCAGCTGTCAACCACTGTGTATAGTATTCATCTATTACATCTTTAAAAGGGTTAAAGAGATCAGTATTTCCTTTCCATAACGCTTTCCACTCTTCCTTGTCCTGGGCATATTCCTGTATAAAAGTCTGCATAATTATATGTAAACGTGCTTTTAAAATGTCAGAATTCACATCTTTCTCTGCAGCGGCTATAAAAAGTAAGTTTAACTCATTATTTTCCAAATAAACCCATCTAAGCCCTGACATATCAATGCTTTCAATTACTTGCTTTAATTCAAACACAGTAAATTGGTTTATTGCTGTTAATAAACCAGAAATTAGATCTTCATTTAAAGCTAAATCTAAATATGGTTTATATAATAAAGTTATTCCACTTTGAGAATCTAAAACCCATATATTCATCTTTGACCCAAATTATCAGATGTTATCTCTAAGTAAATTAAAACTCTTTATTAATAAATTTCTTTGGTAATCGAAAATTAATTTTTTTATAATAATTCTTCAAGTTTCTTGTTTTTACAATATTTCTCTAAATTCCTTATCATATCTGTTATCTTCATTTGTAAAGTGAGATCAGCTGCTCCACCCATTAAATTAAGAAAGTCACTACTTAAGGTAAAATTTTCAATAAACACTCCAACTTTGGATTTACTAGGAGATAATGCTTTAATTCTTAGTCTCCCCTCCAAATCTTTGACATCTTTATTATTTCTCACATTAAATTCAATTAGTCTACCTTTATTTTGCTCTTCACCTTTATCAATTAGCACTAATTCACCTTCCATTTCTATTGGAACCTTAATAACATTAATCTCGTCATACACTTTAGTGTATAAAACATTAGGAGCGATAAATTCTGCTTCTAATTTCTTAGTTGGTTTAATTTCTTCCCAAAATTTTGCTTTATAAATTGCTTTAACTAGAATTTCATTATTGCAATTATTAATTTCTAAAACTTTCGAAATTTTAGTCATGGTTGAATTAAAATTTTTAGTTTTCTAATTAAATAAATAGAAATTTAGAAAGTTTATAATTGTTTATATCTATTTGAGATTTAAAAGAAAAGCCTCAGACTTCCTAGATTATTTCATGTTTATAGACTTTAAATCATATTAGATTTTTTCATCATTGGCTAGATATTCTTTTATTTAAGCAAAGGAAATAAAATTGATTCAAGAGTTTCGAAATAACCTGCTTTTTTCTGTATTTTGTTCTTCATGACAGTGAGGACAAATCCAAGTTGTTTCATTTTTTTTAACTGAATTTATACATTCATTACAGATTGTTATGTCACAGATACAGTAATAGCATTCGTTGAGAAGATCTTCACAGCTCTTTTCACAGATATAACAAAAAGGCGGATTTTTGGACATTTTTTATCAGAATACAAACTTAATTCGATATTGTGTATTATATTTTTAATTTTAAAAATTATTTTATTTCATAAGCACATTAAAGTATATTGTATATTATGAATAATCAACTAAGATCTCGAATAACTCTTTTGAGCCTTTTGAGCATATTTTTTATATATAAAGCCATAATGGGCATAGTTGAACAGAATATGTTTGATTTTGCCTTATGGTTTCTTATAACTATAATTTATTTAATCTCACTTATAGTTTTGTATTTTGTTATTAGAAGTAAGCAAGAAGGGTAAAAGATACCTTAGCTCGTTAATTTAATAAAAGCTTAGAAGAAATAATTATAATTTACTTTTTCCTCTTTAAAAAAGAGTCAATACCAAGAGTTTTGAAGATAGTATCTTTAATGTCCATCTGGATTTTCATATCTCGCATAATTTTAAGAGATTCTTCAAGGGTTTTTGAGAAATTCTCACTCATTTCCTTTATTGTATCAGAGGTTAACATTAACGACTCTCTTATTGCTTTATTTGTATCATGTAATTCTTCAGCCATTCTATCTATACTTTTCCTCAATTCAGAAAGCTCATCTTTAATGCCCATAATGAAACGCCCTAATGTTTATACCATTGATATCAAAAATATTTCAAGGTTTTAGTATCTTTCTAAAATTATTATATATAATAAATATTCTTTTATAATTTCAATTTCTTATTTAATATATTAATTTTAAAAATTGAATTCGAAAATGTCAGAATGGAAATATAGAATAGAAGAATCGGAATCAGATAATAACTACTGTTCAGGATGAGGAATTATTGATTCCATCATTGCTAGTTTCAGAAATATTAATAAAAAACGAAAAAAAAAGAAGAATAAAAATCTCAAAGATTAAGTTAAGAAATGTTAGGATTTAATCTTATAAGTTTTGTGAGGACTTGAGATAATAATAATATTGATTTTTTTATTTTTAGACAACTGTAACCTTAAAATGGATTATTTGCTCCTTCCCCAACCTTTCGATATACAAATCCCTTACTCTCGAGTATTTCCCTATTAAAGATATTTCTACCATCGATAATTATAGGAGTTCTTATTCTTTTCCTTAAATCATCCAAATCTATATTATAATATTGCTTATGCTTGGTTGTAAACATTAAAACATCGGCTTCTGATACTGCTTCGTTAAAATTAGTGGTGAAATCTGTTAAACTATAATCTTTTAATTTAACATAGGGATCATGTGCCATATAAACGATATTATGGGAGTGATATTTACTCGTCAAATTTTTGACTATATGTTCTGCTGGTGTATTCCGAGTATCATCTGTATTTGCCTTATATGAGACTCCTAAAAGAACAACTTTTATATTATCGACTACTTTTCCTATTTCTTCAAGAGCATCCTCCATTAATTCTACCATATGTTTAGGCATATAATCATTTAGATTCCTGGAATCATGGATAATTTTTATTTTCGATTTATTTTTGCCTTGAGAATATTTATCATATCCATGCAATAATAACCATGGATCTTTCGTTAAACAGTATCCTCCTACTCCAGATCCAGGATAATGCATCATTCTATCTTCTCGTTGATTTATTAATTTAATAATTTCAAAGATATTTCTATTAAAATCTTCGCATAATAATGCCATTTCATTAGCAAAGGCTATATTCACATCTCTATACGCATTTTCTATGCATTTAGTTAATTCCGCTGTAAGCGTATCGGTTAAATTTAGATCCTTTTTAACAACTTTTTCATATAAGAATCGTGCTCTTTCAAGTGCTTTCTTACAATCCCCGCCAATCACACGAGGAACATCAGTAATAAATTCTAATAATTTGCCAGGCATAACACGTTCAAAAGAAAAAATTAAATAAAAATCTTCACCCCTTTTTAATCCACTTCCTTCCTCTAATATAGGCTGCACAATATTATTGGTTGTTCCAGGAGCAACAGTTGATTCAATAATTATCGTTACTCCTTTTTTCATATGTTTGGATAGTTTCTCAGAGACTTCTATAAGTGATTCATATCTGGGGATTTTATCTTCAATCTCAACAGGTGTTTGTACGTCAATTAAAATAAAATCGGCATTATTGCATGCATCATAATTGTCGGAAACATAGAATTTTTTATTCATTACGACTCTAGAAATTAATTCACCTAATCCAGGTTCTTCCCCTTCAAACGGATTCTTTCCGCTATTAAGCCAATCAATTTTCCACCCTGATCTTTGAGAATTCCGCTGAATTCCTGTAACAAAAAAATCATCAACATCTGCTAGCATTGTGGCCATGGGAATTCCAACATAACCCATTCCAATAATAACAATATTTGTTGGCATTCTGATTCAAGTATTAGTATTTAAACTATTAAGGCTTTAAATAACTCATAATTGAAAAAACTTTATAAAAAATAGTAAGAAAAGAAAATAGATTAAAATAAATTAGGTTTTTGGTTTCTTCTCATAGGACGTGCCTTTCACTG
Organism: Promethearchaeota archaeon; assembly: GCA_048940645.1. Classification (GTDB taxonomy): domain Archaea; phylum Asgardarchaeota; class Lokiarchaeia; order Sigyniarchaeales; family SOKP01; genus SOKP01. Next base: position 21,047 of record JBHLOI010000040.1, read on the forward strand.
CTTTAAATATCCCCGCGGCTATTGCTCCAACTATGAAACCTCCCGCATGAGCCCAGTGTGCTGTAGACGACCCAAATGGATTATAGAATGAATAAATAGCATAACTCAATTCTGCAATAAAATAGGTGATTATGAAATAGCCTGCATTTACTTTTCGCATGGATGTACCTGATACAGATGGAAGAAAAAATTTATTTTTTGGGTAAAGCACTAAATAAACTCCCATGAGTCCAAATATTGCTCCAGATGCACCTAATGAAGGTATACTTGCTAAAATTGGTCCCCAGACAGGAATAATTATCGCAGTTAAAGCATGAAGTAAACTGCCGCAGATCCCTGAAACTAAATAAGTAATAAGGTAATAAGCATGACCCAACGCATGTTCGCAGTTGTCAGTAATTACAGTGAAAAACCACATATTCATAATGATATGTACATAATCTCCATGCATAAACATCGAACTAATTAAAGTCCACAAATTTCGGCCTGCAAAGAAATCTGCTGGCACAAAAGCTGCTTCAATATGCATTTGCATAGCAGGATCCAATAATTGCCAAATAAAAACAGCTATATTCGCCACCAAAATTGCTACTGAAAAATATTGTTTAAAAAAAGGAATTTTATCACTTTCTGCTTCTAAAACCAATTAAAATCACTTTTTTTTTGATTAGAATGTTTAATAATTATTTTTAGATTCTTCAAAATATTTAAAAATTATTATAATAGATGATAATGAATAAAAAAAGTAAAGATTAAATTAATAAATCTTTGGTGCTTCAGAAGGATTTCCTAACATCTCATTTATGAAGCCTAAAAAGTTATCAAAGTGTCCCGGTAAGATTTTTTGTATGTAGAATGCTTCAGCTGCTTTAATATTAACTTTTTTTCCGATTGTAGATGCAATTGATTTTAATAATCGATTTGCATATTTTGACAATTTTTTTAAATCATCTGGCGAAACATTTGCAGGATCTATATCTGGCGCAAAAAGTCGAGCTAAAAGTGTTAAAGTAGCTTCGAATTTCAGTGCTGCTTCGACTTTTTTTTCAATGGTGGAAGAGATATCGACAAATATATTAGGATAATGTCCCAATAATCCCATAAACCATACTTCAGAACAATAATATGGCTTTATATCCCCCTTTATTTGATTAGAGTATAGTAATGGAAATGCAGCAAAAGTACCTGCTTCTGATGCCATTCTTCCAACAATTACATGATCGGGATGCACTTCGTAGGGAACCCACGGATCAAAAGTTATTACTCGATCAGCATGTAGCTTTCTAATGAAGAAGATAAGTTTTTCTCTTAACTCTCGCCCGGGGATGAATCCTCCGTCCGGATAGTCTAACAATATCGTTTCCTTAATCCCAAGTATCTCATTTGCTTCTTTTAATTCTTTTTTTCGCATTTTCGCAACGTCTTCTTTAGTTAAATCAGTTCTCAGAGTTCCAAGGTTTCCGTTTGTACAACATAAGGCATAAATATCATGCCCTTCTTTCGCCCATTTAGCTAAAGTTCCTCCACAGATGATAGAAATATCATCTGGATGGCTGAATATAGCTAAAACATTTAATTTTTCAGAAGTCAATTCAATTACCTTTTTTTAATTAACAAATTATATAAAACTTATTTATAAAACAAATTCAGTAATATTATTTAAAAATTTAAACCTTAATGCAATAAAAAATAAAATTTTGATGAATAATTATGAAAATTGGACGGTTGAGTCTAAATAACATTGCAAAAATAAGACCTGATTCAGTAAAAAGAAAAAGGATTTCTAGTTATGACAAAACTGGAGGAAATTTTGATTATCTTAAGATAGAACCCGGTGAAAAGGTAATCATTGCTGAAGATAAGGGTACTGGGAGTATTAAGCATATTTGGTGCACCTCCTGGTGTAGAGCAAAACATTACTTAAGAAATATAATTATTAGAATGTATTGGGACGGCGAACAGGAGAACACTCCTAGCGTAGAGGTTCCATTAGGCGATTTTTTTGGATTAGGTCATGCTAAGCATAAAAATTTTGTATCTTTACCTTTACAAATGAGTCCTAGATCAGGTAGGGGGTTTAATTGCTGGTGGCCAATGCCCTTCTCATCGGGATTCAGAATTACTATTGAAAATGACAGTTCGAAAAAATTGACATTGTATTATTATATTGATTATGAAATTTATGAAGATGGTTTTGAAAATGAAAACGATTTTGGGAGATTTCACGCTCAATGGCACCGAGAAAATCCTCCAGAAACAAAAAAATTGGATGTTGTAACGGGAAAAAAGTATAAAAGATCAAAGCCAAAAAGTTTCATGTTTCTTGGAAATAATACAGAGCCATTAAAATTTAACTTTAAAATCCTTAGGGCAAAAGGTATCGGTCACTTCGTCGGTTGTCATTTAGACATTGATAACATTACATTTATGCCATGGTTCTTAAATTGGCCAGGAGAAGGAGATGACCAAATTTTCATAGATGACGATGTGGACAAAGGAATTCCAACTCTACATGGAACTGGAACCGAAGATTATGTAAATCAATCATGGTCACAACAAAAGAAATATTCTGCACCATACCATGGTACTATTTTAGGTGGGGGTCTTAATTGGTGGGGTAAAATTTCTTATTATCGTTATCATATTGAAGATCCAGTCTATTTTAATAAAAAAATTGTTGTCTCAATAGAGCATGGGCATGATAACCACAGGAAGGATGATTGGTCTTCCACAGCATATTGGTACCAAATAGAGCCACACGACTCCAGCTTATTTCCGAAGTTATTAGATCGGGAAGGAAGAAAGCCAAGATCTCACATTGGTCATGCTATTAGAAAATCATTCTGTATATTGGTGCTAATTTCAATTGTATTCTTATGGATATACTTTGCTTATCTAATCTAAAATATCAATTAATTTATGGTAGATAAACGAAAGAAAATAATAAGAAAGAAAAGGATTGAAATTAAAGTATACCCTTTTCTTTTAAAAGTTTTTTAACATATTTTAATAAATCATTTCCAGAAAAAGGTTTAGTGATATACCCATCTGCCCCTAAAGCTTTTCCTTTTTGAATATCTTCGTTAAAACTCTTAACAGTGAAAAGGACAATAAGAATATCCTTAAAAAGATCATTGCTTTTCAAGCTTTGGAGTACTTCCCAACCCGAAAGTCCAGGCATCATGACGTCAAGCAAAATTAACACAATGCCGGGATATTTCTCCTCTACAATCTTTAAAGCCTCTTTTCCATTATTACAAGTAATAGTATCATAATTTTCTAGCTCCAAAAATTTTTGGGTAAGATTTACAATATCAGGCTCATCATCTACGACGAGTATTGTTTTTTTCTCAGCCATTTTACTCCCGATCTTAAAGGTTAAATTACATTTTGTCTTAATTTATTTGGTATCATTACAATTTTTAACTAATATATATTCATTTTTGTATTTAAATAGTTTATCTGATTTTCATAAATTTGATCCTATATGACGCGAAAAAACAAACTACCAGAATTTCCAAATTCGTATTTAGGTGAAAAATCCTATGAATATGAAAATTCAAAATGGATGGAAAGAAATCAAAAAAAAACTACATTGTTATGTTTAGAATATTTATTTAATGAAAAATTGGATAATTTAGGAAAAAAAGACGTTTTAGACAAAAAACCTTATTTAGTCCTTGATTTAGGGTGTGGAACTGGCTTTTCTTCCGAAATATTAATAACTTCGGGATTAAAAGTTATTGGTGTAGATATTTTATTTGATATGCTTATAAAAGCTAAATCCAAAATACCTCATCTTGAAAAGGGCTCGAATTTATACCTTATTCTTGCAGATATGAACTATTTGCCGGTAAGATCTAATTCAATTAATCATATAATTTCTATTTCAGCCTATAATTTCATATTGCATGGAAAAAAAGATTCTAAAGATAGAATCAAAACTGTGAATAATACAGCTAAATCATTAAAAAGAATATTAAAGTCAAATGGAAGGATAATCATTGAATTCTACCCAAGAAATGAGGAAGAATTAAATCTTTTCAGGTCTTCATTTACGAATAATGGCTTTAATGGCTTTATGATTAAGCAAAATCCAAAACAAAAGAAGGGTCAAACTTATCTATTATTAAAAAGAATGGTGATATAGCATAGGAGAATGCAAATTCTGTGGAAAGAAAGATAAGTTAATCTCAGAAATTCTTCAAGTGTGTAGGAATTGTATTTTAAATAAAGACTGGGAGAAGATTAAATCCCATATCTTTTCAGTTCATAGTCAAGTGAGAAAACTCGTTAGTTTGCCCTCAAAGCCTCCTAAAGCAGAGGGGCCAGATATTCAATTGAAATGTAATTATTGTATTAACGAATGCAGTTTATCTAAAGATGATACAAGCTATTGCGGGTTAAGAAATATTTCAAAGAAAGAAATAAGCGAATTACCATTTCCTTCTAGATCCAAAGGATATATCCACGGATACATTGACGCGAATCCAACAAATTGCTGTAATGCATGGTTTTGCCCGGCAGGTACTTCACGGGGATATCCGGATTATTCTGATTATAATGAGCCGGAATTTGGTACGTATTCTTACGCAGCATTTTTTTATGGATGCACTTTTGATTGTTTATTCTGTCAGAATTGGTCCCATAAAAATTTCTCTAAGAGAAATCTGTTTGATGTTGATACAATAGCAAATCAAATATTTAAAAATAAAAAAATTACTTGTTTATGTTACTTTGGAGGCACACCCGAAGCTCAATTGCCTTTTTCAATTAATCTAGCTAATAAAATTCTGGAAAAATTAGAATCAAAAAGAAAATTCAGAGTTTGCTGGGAATGGAATGGAAGTGGTAATAGGGACTTAATTGATAAATGTATGAAGATTGCTCTAAGATCTGGAGGTAATATTAAATTTGATCTAAAGTCATTTCATGAAAAAATGAATTTAGCTTTATGTGGAGTAAGCAATAAAAGAACCCTTGAGAATTTTAGATATTTAGCAGAAAACTATTTTGGTACTCGCGGAGATGATATGCCAGAAATGAGTGCGTGTACCTTAATGGTTCCTGGTTATACAAATCATGAAGAGGTTGAGCAAATTGCCAAATTTGTTAGTGAAATCAATAAAAAAATACCCTATAGTTTATTAATATTTCATGGGGATTATCAAATGCGAGATTTATCGATAACTCCAAGAGATCAAGCACTGAAGAGCTTGAAAGTCGCTCAAAAATATTTAGATAATGTAAATTTAGGTAATAAATTTCTGTTAGGGTTTACTTAATTTTTAATGAAATTATTTTTAAGTTTTATATAATAAAATATTTATTTTACAAACAATTATCGTTCATACGATTACTAATTAGAATTAGAATGATCATTAAACTCAAGGAGAACTTGGTAAAGTGCAGAAAGCTAGGATTCGCTTAAGTTCCACTACACTAGAATCACTAAATTCAGTATGTGAACAGATTGAGAGTGTATGTAAAAGCCAAGGAATAAAAAAGCATGGCCCAATCCCATTACCTACTAAACACTTGAAGGTTCCAGTTATGAAAAATGTTTCAGGGCAAGGTACGCTTCATTGGGCCAAATATGAGATGCGAATTCATAAAAGATTATTTGAAATTATTGCTAATGAACGGAGTATGCATTTAATTATGAAAATACAAATCCCCGAATCAGTTTTAGTTGAAATAGAACTGATGTGAATCTCTTTTTCTATTTTTTCTATTCTGGATTTGTAGTTTAAATTTATCTTCTTAAATTTTAAACCGTTAGCGATACAGGCAACCTGTCGAATATTATTTAAGTTTCCAAACTTAATTGAATTATAGTTTATGGAAGATAGAAGTTTATTAGAGATTAAGGATATTGGAAATAAGAATTTAGTACTATTTTTTCTGATAACATATTTATTTTCCTGGTTGCTATGGTTACCTAGCTTATTATCTTCCGTATTATTTTCTACGCAAGTAGTTCTATATGAAATTTTAAAAATTATCGGTCCATTTGGGCCGTTTGTAGCAGCATTTATTCTTACTTTGGTTAATGAGGGTAAGGAAGGATTGAAACAATTGTGGAAAAGAGGGTGGCATTGTGAAAATAAGCCATTTCTTGTAATTTCCATATTCTTTATCCCAGTATTGTATTTTTCCTCTTTGCTTTTAGTGATTTTAATTGAAGGAATTATTCCAGTATATTGGCCTAATCCAATTGAAATTATTACGCATTATGTTTTAGTCTTTTTCCTTGCTGGACCATTTCAAGAAGAATTTGGATGGAGAGGGTATGCTCTTGATCGTTTACAGTTAAGATTCAATGCCCTCACTTCTAGCATTATACTTGGAATGATTTGGGGCGTATGGCATTTACCTTCATTTTTTATAATCGGTACAAACCAAGAAAATCAACCTTTTTACCCTTTCTTTTTTAGTATAATCATTTTATCTGTATTATTCACTTGGATATATAATAATTCTAATAGAAGTATTTTGGCAACAATGATCTTTCACACAACTATAAATGGTTCTAACTACATATTTCGCTTAGAAGAAACATCTTTAGGCTTCTGGTTTTATAGAGTGTTATTGAACCTCGCTGTGGTCTATGTTATATTAAAGTTTGGTCCAAAAGATTTAACATACTCTCCTAGAAAAAAGAAAAAATCTTTCATTCCTAAGGATTTGATTTAACTAACTATATTTAAATCATTTAATTATTATAACTTAAATAAGTATTTTAGTATTAATTTGTGAATTTATTCTCAAAATGGATTATAATGGCAGACTTTCATACTAAGACTTTTTACGGTCAAAAATCGAGTATAATTATAACAAGTCCAGCTAAAATGGTTCCTTATATCTTTATAAGCTGTATAAATAGAAAAGATGATGGGACTTGGGAAAATCCGCGTAGAAGCGAAGGTAAAACTGTAAAGATTTCAATTGAAGAGATTATTTGCTTTTTGGAAGTTCTCAGAAGAAAGAGTGCAAATTGGAGGGGATACCATGTATTTAAAGAACGAAAAACAGAAATTTATGTAGGATGGGAAGATGAATCCCGTCAAGTTCTTAAAATTAAGATTGGTAATTATACAAAAAAACTACGATTTCCAAATATAAATTTCATGACTTTATTATTAGAACATTTATTACTAGAAAAAATTGAGTTCGCTACAAGCGGTACGTTTGAATCTAAAGAGAAAGAAGAAAAAATTGATGAGGAAACAGAATATAGTTTATTTTCAGAACATATTACCGCTAGAGATGGTTTACAAGTTGTTGAAACCACTGAATATGGGGCCTCTGTTGATACAGTGGAAGTAAAAGCAAAAGTGAAAGTAGAAAGTCCAAAAGCTCTCCTAATTATACTGGATAGTGGAGAAGAATTTTGGATTCCTAAATCAACCATTCACTCTTTATATGTTTTAGATAAAAAGGACAAATTTCAAGAATTTGTAGTAGATAAGTGGATTATCGAAAAAAACAAAATCATTAGATAGGTTTTTATGATTTCTATGGAATTTACTATTAATTATTTAAAACAGCTTGCTTTGAAAGTTTATGACGCTGTATATCCACTTCTAGGTCGAAAAGAAGCATCTGTAAAATCTGAGAGGGGAGCAGGGGGAGATATGACAATGTACATTGATTTGGTTGCTGAAGAGATAATTATTAAATCTCTAAACAAAGATAAGGTAAATTGTTTATTAATTAGTGAAGAAATTGGAGAGAAATATATTGGAGATGAAGTTCAGGCAAAAAAGAATAAGAATGTACTTATAATTGATCCCCTTGATGGGTCAAATAATGCAGTAAGAGGTATTCCCTATTGTTCGGTATCCATAGCATATGCGATTGGAAATAAAATAAATGATATAATAAAAGCAGTAGTTCTTGATTTAAATACAAGAGATATATATTGGGCTGAAAAAGGAAAAGGAGCATTTCTTAATAATACAAAGATACACGTTTCTGATTTAGATATCACACAAAAATGCTTTTTTGAATTAAATCTTCCAATGAAAAATATAATGAAAAACTTGCAGAAGTTAGCTCCATTAATAAGAAGATTTTATCGAATCAGAATATTGGGAAGTACCGCTTTAACTTTATGCCAAATAGCAGGTGGTAGTATGGAAGCTTTTATTAATTTAAGAGAAAGTAACCGCTTAGTAGATGTAGCTGCAGGTTTTTTAATATTAAAAGAAGCGGGAGGTAGAATCTTTTCTTTAGATGGAAAGGAAATTAATAAAGATTTATCAATAGAATTAAAATTTCCATTTATTGCATGTAATGTTAAATTAGAATCATTTCTTAAAACTGAGCTAATTAATAAAAAGAGTAAGTAAGATTTATTCTTCTTACTTTAATGTATCTATTTTAAATTTATTAAAAAACTTTAAAAATAAGAAAAAAGTAATATAGATTGGAGGATAATTGGTTTAGGTGTGGTCATTCGAGAAGCCATTTTTCTAAACTGATTCCTCCATTTCTATAAGCTTGATTTAAGATTTCAACCATCCTGAAAAGTTTCCTCTTCCTTTGAAATTCTAATTATGTTCTGTATCTAATGAAGAATTATGTTATCTATTAATGTTATCCCATTCAAACCATAGAGATTATAATTTGGATGAGATCCTGAATAATCTTCGCCTACTATAACCAAATAGTGGATTGTATGCATTTTTGCTGTGTCTCCCACTTCCCAAGAGTCATATGGATTTACAAATTCCCCTGATCCTCTGCCACATATTAAAACTGATTCTAAGGTGGAAGTTACAAAAACATACCAAAACCATGGCATATATTTAATGTTTCCATCTTCATCAAAGTCATTATCATCAAGTGTGGTTAAATTAATCGTGAATCTAAACTGATATATATAATCCATTTCTCCTGAAAGTAATGGTGTAGCGGAAGGGATAGATTCAGCAGGAATAAAAACATAAAATGGAGCATCTTTTACACGTAAATTGACGGAAACAAGGACTATGTTATCTTTCAGCATTCTTTCAACTACAAAACCATCATAATCACAGGTTAATGGTGGTTTATAAATCCCTACGGGAGGATAAGATGGATCAATTAAATGAGCCTCTATGGCTAGATTTCTATCAAAATCCACCATATATCCCATTGGCATATCATCCACAAGATTATTAGCGATTAACCAATCCTCTATTGGCCTAATTTTTATTTTTCCTTTTCCTCTATGTGCTACAGCTGCTGGAATGAAACTGAAAATGACAGTTATTACTATTACCAATAATCCAATTCTTTTTATTTTCGATTTTTCCATTTTTTTTCACTCTTTTTTTTTAAAGTAAATTATGATTTTGAGCAATCCCAATAATATGGTAAATATGGGATGGCTCATCATCATTAATATATGGGAAAGATTTATATTTAAATATTGTGATCATTTTTATAGAGAATAAAAAAAATAAAGTTTCATTTACAATATGAAAAAAACCGTTTTACATATTAATTTTAAAAAATAATTATTCTATATTGAAAAATTGCAGCTGAAAGGGATATTGGATTAAAATGGATAAAGATGATAAAGACATTAATGATATTAATTTAAAAAATATAACCACTAGGCAAGAAATGTATAAAGATATAATTCTGGAAGAAGATTGGTTGGATTTAATAGACAAACACGAATTACGCTATGAAATTTGGGCGATCCTCAAACTATATAATGAATTGAATGTTACAGAAATTTCTCATTTGGTAAAACAGAGCAGATCAACCGTGTCAAGAGTATTAATAGGGATGGAAAAGGATGGTTTGATTATATCAAGGAGAGGAGAAAAAAAGGAGGGCGAAGGAGAGAAAATTCCGCCGAAATACTATCGGATAAATGAAGAATTCAAAGAAAAATTTGAAGGAGACATAAGTGAATTAGAAATCCCAACAGATCCTCATAAACTTCGTGAATTCTTTATTTCAGAGATTAACAATTACAGAAACGCTATTTACAATATTCATAAATTACTTGAATTCATGGATCCTTTATTAAATATTTTTGAAGATCAATTAGAGGATATCAGTAAAGCAAAAAGTATTTATAATACGTATCTATCTGGTAAAAATGAACCATGGTTTAATCTCTTGTATTTTGATCATGAATGCTATGAAAAATTTTTAGATATTAGGTTAGAATATTTGTTAAAATTAGAAAAACTTGCTAGGGAGCAAGAATTAAATCCTAAAAACGCCTTTGTCTATTTAGATGCTTCATTACCGCTAAAAGCTATATTTGAACTGAAAAAAAATAGACTTTTAAAATCGAAAAAAAGTTAACTTTCTATTTCTTAGGTTTATAGCAAAAAGATTTATTACACAGATTTGTACTTATTCTTAATATTAATTAAAAAAACTTATTTGTAAATCTGAAATTCAATTTAAGTTAAACAAGAAGTTACAAAAAAATTAACCTATGCTAAATTCAAATAGTAAGGAATTGACTCGAGCAAAACAACTCATTAATGAATGTAAATTACAAGAAGCTCTTTTACTAGTGAATGAATTTAGAAAAAAAAAAGCTCTCTCGCGTAATGAACAAATCTCATATTATTTACTTAAAAGTTCTCTATCACTGTACTTATTTCAAGAACAAGGTATCTTCGAGTACGCTGAAAAGGCTTATCAAGAAAGCCAAAAACTCGGAATTTCCATTCAATTAGTTGATGTGTATATTCAGATGGCCATGGGTCTAATATTTCGGTTTAAATCAGAAGAAACTCTTGGATTTATAGTAAAAGCTGAAGATCTAATCAAGATGCTTACTGAAGAACCGCCAACAGAGCTTTTAGAAAGGAAAGCTTCTATCGCTTTTATTAAAGCTTGGCTTTACTCTGACCAAAACGAAAAAGATAAAGGTTTAGAATGGGCTCAGCAAGGACTTGAAATACGAGAAGAAATTGACCTCAAAGCTGGTATTGGAATCTCTTTATGGCAAATTGCATGGATATATTTTAGGAGCGACAATGAACTTGCTTTGAAATATGTAGACCGATGCATAAAATTTTGTGAAAAAATTAATTATAAAAATTTGAATCAAAAGTGCAATATGTTAAAAGGATTGGTTTACCTATGGAAAGGTGAGTTAGCTTATGCTTTAAAATACTTTAATCTTAGTAAGAAACTACTAGAAGAATTGCCCAGAGTAAATAAGGATTCATTCAGCGCAGCACAGTTGTTCCATCTTATCGGAAGTGTTTATCGGGACAAAAATGAGTTAGACATAGCCAAGGAATATTTCGAAAGAGCTTTAGTAATTAAAGAAAAGGTTGGTGCTTATTTCGCCAAAGTATTGACTCTTGATGAATTAATGTCTTTATCACTTTATAAGAGCGATCTTAAGGAGGCGGAAAAATATTTAAAAGAAATGAAGGAAATCAGCGACCAAGAAAATAATAAATATCTAAATTTATGTTATCGCGTAAATATGGCTAGATTACTAAAATTGAGCCCTCTTATTAGTAGTCGAGCGAAAGCTGAAGAGATACTAAAAGAATCATTAGACGATAAGGTGGCAGATAACGAAGTAAAAATAATAACTCTGCTTAACTTAACTGATTTACTCTTAGCTAAGCTAGATAAGACCAATGATCTTAAAGTACTCGACGAAATACAGCTATATACAACTCAACTACATGATATTGCTAAAAGCCAAAACTCTTACTCGTTTCTTGCCGAAACGTACTTATTGCGAGCTAAATTGGAGCTATTGACATTAAATTTAAAACAGAGCCAACGATTTTTAGATGAAGCTCAAGATATAGCCGAAATATATGGTCTGAACCTATTACTTAGGAGAATATTAATAGAGCAGGATAATTTGGTTAATCAAACTGAGAATTGGGAAAGATTAAAGAGAATGAAAGCTAATATAGCTGAACTCATAAATCTAGCTCACATAGAAGAGCAATTAAACCATATGATGAGAAAGCGCTTTCTTTTAAAAAATGTTGTTTAAATATTAATTTTTAAATTCAAAATTTTTTTGAATTAACCTTTAATTCTTCTATTTATATGATTAAACAATAATTTTTGATTGAATTGATAAGATTAAACAGAGAATTTTTTAACAGACATACAATAGAGGTCGCTAAAGAATTATTAGGTAAATATATAGTGAGAAAGACGAAAAGAGGAAACATGATTGGAAAAATAGTTGAAGTAGAAGCTTATTTAGGTCCAAGCGATAAGGCATGCCATAGTTATAATTATAGAAAAACAGAAAGAACCAAACCAATGTATATGAAACCGGGAACGTTATATATTTACTTTATATATGGAATGTATTACTGTTTAAATGTAGTTACTGAACCAGAAGGACTGCCTTGTGCGGTTCTGATAAGAAAACTATATCCTATTGATGGAATTGAAATTATGAAAAAGAATAGAAAAGCTAAAATCGGTAAAAATTACAAAAACTTAACTAATGGTCCTGCTAAATTATGTATGGCTTTAAACATTACAAAATCAGAATTTAATGGAAAAGATTCATGCGATTCTAATTCGATACTATTTTTCACTTGGGGGGAAAATTTTAATCCTAATAAAATAATTTTGGGAAAAAGAATTGGTATAGAATATGCTCAGGAAGATAAAGATAAATTGTTAAGATTTACATTAAAGGGCTCTTAGGTTTTCATTCTCTATTAGCTAAAAATTCACTTTCCTAAATTTGTAAATATTTAATTCTAATATAACCATAATACATTCATTTATCTTAGACAAAAAAGAATAAATTTAAATAACAAATCTAAGACTTTTCAAATAGATTATA
>JBHLOI010000106.1:0-7899 GCA_048940645.1 Promethearchaeota archaeon
TGAACCTACGTTAGATGGAACTGATTTTTGCACTAATTGTGGAGCTAAAGTACCCCCCGGAGTCGATTTCTGTACGAACTGTGGATCCAAGATAAATAGATGACGTATAATTTTTAAATATAATTTTTTATTTTTTAACCAGTAAACAGATACTTTTCTAAAAAGGACATTTTAAATTAGTATATCACTATATATATCATAATCTAAATTTTAAGGTTGGATTAAAACTATGTCAAAACAAGTTAAAGGGATTATAATTTCTCGTTTAATCATAGTGTTGGCCGTAATTTTAGTCCCTATTAGTACTTTTTTAATTTATGTATTTGTAGAATTCAATTTATGGTATTCGAACGATCCAACCTTAACTTTCTGGATAATAAAGATAGTCTGTCCTTTAGTTTTTAGTGTATCTTGGTTATTTATTTTAATATTATTTGCTAATCGTCTAGCAAATACTATGGATTCTTTTGATGATATCATTGGTGTTGTACCGTCAAGATTAAAGTTCTTTTATGGTATTAATGCAGTTTATATTCTTTTTATCTTTGTATTTCCATTAATAACTCCCATTATTTCTGTTTTAAGTTTCGCTAGTTTTGCGTGGCGTTTAACTACATTTAGGAAGGAAAGTTGGGAGGACGATACAAAAATATCATTTCTTACAAAATTTATGATGGGATTTTTCGCTTTAATACCAATCTTTTGTACAATAAGTATTATACACGAATATTTAGCGTTACCTATATTTTTATGGAATGAAATTTGGGTGCCTATTCTTCCTTATCTTTTTGATATTTCATATTCTCTATTCACAGCATTAGCCATTGGATCTTTAATTATTTTATTTTCAAATTCAGGAATAAGTGAATACGAACAGATCTTTGTTGATACTACTAAACAAAAGAAATATTGGAACGTTAGAATTTTAGAAGTATTTCTATTTGGGATTTTTTTATATTTAGATTTGTATGATTTTGAAATCATCGAGTTTTTTTACATTGTTGGATTTGCTATAATAATATTTATATCTATTGTAAATTTTATTAGGGGAAAATCAAAATACAAAGGATTCAAGAGCCACTTATTTGGATACTTAATAGCAGCAGTTTTTATTGGGTCAAATGTAGTATTTACATCTGATTCTGTGCTCTCTTTTAATTTAAGAATTTGGAGTTTGTTAATATCGGCAATCTTGTATATTGTTGTGTTAATTTATACTTTTTATCAAGTTGAGTGATTGTAAAAAAGTAATTTATAGCTTTTCATATTCTATTTCCTTTTTATTTTAGAAAGGAGATAGTAATAATAGTTTAAATTGAAAACGAGGTGAGTTATATCTCTTCAGTCTCAAACTTGAATATTTTTTATATTAAATAGAATAATAAAAGATATAATGTAGTAAACTAGCACAGAGTTATAAGCTAAAGTTTTCTGTTTTTTCAAATTTCTACTCAATTAGAATATAAATTATTAAAAACCAGTATTTTATTTATAATTTTAACTATCAATTAATTTAATAAAAATAATTAGTGTGTGAAAGAATGAAAAAATTAAATGGAAAGACCTTAATGGTTATTACATTGTTCTTCGCATCACTATTTGCAACACCTGTTATGGTGGCTGGATCACCTTACGATGATGGCTTCAAGCTTGATCAATTTGGAGATGGAACTGATATAATTGGTGGATTTCAACAAGGTTTTGGATCATTATTTGGGGGTTTAGGTTACGGGGGTCATTTAATTGGAAGAGTATTTGAAATCCTTTTTTTTGAAGGAATTAAAAACTTCAGTAAATCACAGATGTTACCAGGAGTCTATGTATTAAACGCTACTCTTGAAGATGCTCTTAAGAGTGAATCTAAAACTTTTTCTAGCCAAAAAGAATATTATCTACTTCCTTTAGAATATGCTTTACCTTATAATGCTTTTTTTGGAACTTATGGATATCCATATTGTGAAGTCGTGAAGGATGGAACCTATACGTTTAATTTAAAGGCTGGAGCAGCAGTAACTTTAGTTATTTGGGATAATGATGGTTCTTTTATTGAAGCAGTTACGAAATTAATTAGATTTTTCCAAAGAGTAATGCCCGTTTTAGAAGGAAAAGAAATTCCAACACTACAAGATTTAGAAGATTTAATAAGGGAAGGGATTTCATTAATTACATGGTTTTTAATCCACATCAATGATATATTTACTGGAGACGAATTAATTATGCTTAATCCAATTAGTTGGCAAGAATTATCAATAACCCCTCAGCCTGGTTTTAGTATAACCAAACGATGGATGGTTTCTGGAGATAACATTATTGGTAATGGTGATGAACAAGAATTAAACGAAGCTAACTTCGGAGGAGTGGCAAATCATATATTAGGAAATTGGTCAGAGATGGCCAATAATTCGAATGACTATTCAATGCAATGGACATTTTCAAGCGAATCTATAATTCCTGCAATTGAGACTAGGTGGACCACATTTACCTTTGATCTAATCCAATTATGGGTTAAGAATTTTCATATAGAAATTAATGTTGCTGCTCTTCTTGAAGGATTTGCTGGTATGGGAGGTACAGGAATTGGTGCCCCTATCAATATTGCAGATGTTTTTGGTGGATGTAATATTGAATTTTTCTTATTTACGCACCATTTAGCTGGAGCCTTCTTATATAACGACACAATCGCCCCTTATGGTGTCATCACTGCAGAATATGAGAGATTAAATAATACTACTACTGCTGATGGTAGACCGGTTGATGTACCTTACAGTTCAGAATTAACTCATAGGATTGTATTAAACTCAGTTACTGATTTTGAATTTATTGATCCTCACGTAGATAGTGGGGAAATTAAATGGGGATTAAACCTTTGGGACGCAACTATTACTCCTGTTCCTCTTGGAGTTGAATTAGATACCTATTTAAATCAACCTCCGGAACATCTAGATTATATATATTTCGGTTTTACGTTTGATCCTAATCCAGAATCTACAATTACCGCTAGAGATGGTACTCAAGTTAACGTTTTGTATGGTGCGGTTAAATTGGATCAATTTTTTGCTCCTTGGAATGATAATGTAAATCCTCAAGCTATTAATGATATTGATAAGTTAGATTTATCAATCATTTATGTTTCTACTGTTTTGCACTTCCAATTACAAGTCGAAACTTATGGGGAGGATCCTGAGGAACCTGAATTTAGATTAAACCCTGATGATGATTATATAGAAACAGAAAATAAGCTCATGATTGGAGATTATCTTGATGGTAAAGTGGGACAACAATTAGAGTTCGTAGACATTGCTGGACCTTATTATGAAGTTGGTAATGATACAGCCAGAAATCAATATGATGCAAGTACTGCTACTATTCCGGTTGCATTATGGTATCATGAAATGGAAAGACACGACACGTTTGAAGATCCATCTGGAGAAATGTATACAACCTTCGCCACTGATATTTCAATTAATGTAACTTTCAATGTATTGGTGTATGCTGTTTGTTATCCTAAGTTTAATGATGGTAGTGGTATATGGCATGATCCTACTTTCAGTATATACATGATTTTTGAGGCTAAAGGTTTCTGGGCAATAATTCTTTTAGTTGCAGGTGTTGGTTTAGTTGGTGTAGCAACAATTTTAATCAAAAGGCGTAAAGACGCCCGATTTTAAATCTAAATTTTATCTTTTTTTTTATTTTTTTTTTTAACTAATTTTTAGACTTTCATTAATTAAATAGTGAACATGACTAAATCAAATTTATATTCTTGATAAATAGGACGTATTTTTTCATAGATTCCAAATTGTTACAATTATGATCAATTCCTAATGGGAAGAATACCGAAAGTAAAAATAGTATGTTACATTAAAATAATCAAAATTTTAATAATAAATAAGTGTAGAAGATGCCAATAAAAAAAGATGATAAGTACCAAATCAATGAGAATAAACGATGGTTTCAAAAATGGTGGCCCGAAGGCGTTCCCAAAAATGTCGAATTCGAAGATGAAACTCTAAATGATTTTTTAGACGAACAAGTTAAAAAGTACGCTGATAACCACTTTATTTGGTTTTTAGAGACATGGGTAAGTTATAAGGAATTTCATGAATATGTAGAGAAATTTGCTGCTGGTTTACACAATCTAGGGATTAAAAAGGGGGATGTCGTTGCATTACTTATGGGAAATTGTATTCAATATTTAGTTGGATATTTTGCAACTGTTAGATTAGGAGCGATTGCTACCGGCATTAATCCAACTTATAAACCATTAGAGATTCTCCATCAATTGACTCTAACTAAAGCTAGGGTATTAATTGCCTATGATGCTTTTTTTGATAAGAAAAGTAAATCTCGTATTAAGAAGAATTTGCCATATATAGGAGAGATATTAGAAAAATCTAATCTAGAGATTTTCATTTATACAAACCTTGCAGATTTAGCTCATGGTCTAGGCTTTAAACGTACATTAGGTAAGATGTTAGGAATGATCCCTAAAGGAAAAGTGAATATTCCTGGTGCTCATGATTTTATGGATTTGCTAAATACAGAACCAGGCGCACCAAAAGTAGATATCGATGTTAAAACACATCCAGCAACTTATATAATGACAGGAGGGACTACAGGTTTACCCAAAGCAGCAGTGCTAACTCATTTTAATTGTGTTTCAAATGCAAAACAATGCATGCATTGGTTAGGTGGTGAAAAGCCTGGTATTGGAAATATGGGAGTTCTTCCATTTTTCCATAGTTTTGGACACACAGTTGTTATGAATACTACTATCGCGTTTGGAGGTTGGATAATGCTATTCCCTACACCACCACCGACTGAGGAATTATTAGAACATATCGAAGAGCTCCCTGCCCCAGAAGGTTTAGTATATGCTGGAGCAGAGATATTATTTAAACGAATTGCTGATTTTCCTCATTTAGAGAAGTTTCCCCATCTTATGGGAAAGTTAAAGTTAAGCGTATCGGGTGCAGGTCCTTTACATGCTCCTGTGAGGGATGCTTTTGAGAAAAGTACAGGCGGTAGAATTGTCGAAGGATATGGACTTTCAGAGGCAAGTCCAGTGGTGAGTGCGGGAAATTTGTTTGGTCAAAGTCCAATTGGTACAATAGGTTTGCCATTTCCAGGTACAGAGTGGGGTATCTGGCCATCAGAAGATTTTAATGCAGGTCCAATTTGTTTAGGTAATCCAGATGATAGTAGTTTTGGAGAAGACCACACTGGAGAAATTTGTTGTCATGGTCCTCAAGTAATGTTCGAGTATTTAAACCAACCAGAAGAAACTGTTGAAACTATTAAAGATTATAATGGAAAATTATGGTTATTAACCGGTGATATCGGTTTTATGAATGAAGATGGAACAATTGAAATCAGGGATCGAAAAAAACAACTAATAAAAGTTGCGGGACATTCAGTATTTCCAAAAGAAGTTGAGTCAATGTTAATGAAGAATGAAGCTGTATCTGAAGCAGCTGTTGCAGGATTGCCAGATCCAGCTGGAAAGGTTGGAGAGATAACTAAAGCATGGGTAGAGCTTCGGCCTGAATATGTAGGTAAAATAACTGAGGATGAATTAAAGGAATGGGCTAAGGAAAACATGACCCATTGGAAAGCTCCAGCAATTATTGAATTCATAAATGAAGTCCCAAAAAGTGTCCTTGGAAAAGTTCAGCGTAGAATATTACAAATAAACGATCCAATTTATAAGGAAAAATATGGCGAAGCTGAATAAATTATTCTATTCAAATTTTTTTCATTTTTAATTATTTTTTAATAGATTCGAATATTAAATATTATATCTGAAAATAATCCAGATTATAATCGATTCGTTAAATAAATTAAAAGTTCTAGTATATTAGAATGTTAATTATTAAAAGTTTCCATTTTTATTAATATTCTAACAACCAAATCTTTAAAAGCCATAAAATAGGAGGATCTCATAAAATTACTGAACTAAACATATATGTTTTGGATAAATTAATTCGAGAATTTGCTCCCGAGCTTTCTGATATTTACAATATTAGAGAGGATGAATCTGAAGAACAACAAGTAAAAACTGGACGTCTTCATGAAAATCGCATTTTAGGAATAATGCTAAAATTTTATGTTGATGGAAAGAGAAAGGTTACAACTCGAGATGTGGAATTAGAATATAAAAAGTATTTTAAGGAGATCGCTAGATCTACTATTTCAACTTATTTAAATATGCTAAAAAAAGAATCTACTTTATTCAAAGAAAGAGATGGGAGATTAGTTTACTATATCTTTTATGAAGATCCTCCAACTAATATCAATCCGTTTTGGTTTACTAGAATTTTTTGTGTTGATCCTGTTTATTTTTTCAGAGCGATTTATTTTTCGAGTATTTACTCAATAGCAGAAAAAATAGTGCAAGAATATATTACTAATGGTAATTACGAAGAGGTATTATGTAATTTCAAATATTTAATTGGCTTGATAGTTTTATATACTCTTAGAAATAAGGTAAATAAATGTGTATTATGCCAATTCGGTAAACATGAAAAGTATGATAATCTTAAAGAAACATTAGGAATGGCCATAAAAGGGAAAACGGATGTATTACCTGATGAATTATTAGAATTTTTGAAGCACAAATATTCAGAAATACCTTTTTTCGGCGGGATTAACTTTTGCGTTGATCACCAAGAGGAAGACATGATTAAACAGCTCTTAGAGTTTGCAAACAGATATAAGAAAGATATAGAATTTCAACTTATGGTATTAAATAGAAGAACCGAAACGAAAGCTATTGAAAAGACTCCTATTGGGTCTAGTGAATTGGATTCCTAAAAGGGAGAGTCTATCTATTAATAATTTTTGGAATAATTTATGGAATCCTAAAAATTTGAATTATTTATCATTAATCTTGTTAATGCCTCAAAAGTTTCCTCAACATTCTCTCCAGTTTTACTTGAGCATTCAATAAATCCATCGGTACCCCTTGATTGAGCAATTTTTATTCCTTCTTTGGGAGTTATCTCACGATTGGAAGCAAGATCAGCTTTACCACCGACGACAATAATGGGAAATTCATCTTCTACTTTAATCTCCTTTCGTATAACAGTTAACCATTCATCAATATGAGCAATAGACGCGTAGTTTGTTATATCATACATGAATAAGCCACCTTTCGCTCCTCTTACATAAGTAGGAAGTAAAAATCTAAATCGTTCTTCTCCACCAAAATCCCAGATTTGTAATTTTACCTTTTTACTTTCGACCTCTACGCTCTTAACTTCAAAATCAACTCCAATTGTCATTTTAGAGTCAGATACGAATAGATTAGTTAAAAATCTCTGAGTTAGAGTGGTCTTTCCACATCCTGCATCTCCAAAGATAACGATCTTAAATGTGGCGTCATACATTTTACTTTTTTACCTTTAAACATTCTTGTAATGGATTTTTTTAATCTTCTCGTCTAAAGTGTATATTTAATTCGTAATGTTATTAATTTGATTTCTATAATAAATGATCTTCTTCATATATATAAATCTTCAAATGATATATTAAAAAAATATCTTATACTCTTAAAAATTTATTAAAAGTTTCCATTAAAAAAATTATCGAATTTGGAAAAGTCAACAATATTATAACTTTATATCATTTATTTATTTCATATCATATATTTATGAATTTTAGTATCATGCAGGAGCAACTAGAATGGTCAAAATACTTTAACTTTGATCAAAGAAAAAAAGAAGCATTATTGAAAAGTGTGGGCGTAAAAAAAATTTATGCCATGGCTTTAATGCCGATTAGAGGTCCACATGGTTTCAGGAAATTAGATTATGAATTTGCTGAGAAGAAATTAGAAGTAAATGAGATAATGGATAGATTAGAAGATTGTCATTTTAATGTATTTGGTTTAGTAATAAA
>JBHLOI010000107.1:0-7833 GCA_048940645.1 Promethearchaeota archaeon
ACTTAGATTCTAAAATTGCATAAACTAATTTTATTTGAATGAACTTTTTAAGAAATATTAAAATAGTAAAATTATAAATGTTAAAATGAGTTTTTTTAATGAAAATAGATAAAGAATTGAATCCAAATAAGTCCTATGAACGAGCTTTATATTTAGGGTGTGGTTATACTTACGAAGATTTGTTAAAGCCTAAAATTGCAGTTGTAAACTCTTGGAATGAGATAAATCCAGGTCATATCCATTTACGGAAACTTTCTGAACTAGTTAAAGATGGAATTAAAGAAAAAGGTGGAACTCCCATGGAATTCAATACCATTGCTACTTGCGATGGGATTGCGAATTCAGGAAATTTTTCTAAATATGTTTTGCCTACAAGAGATATAATTGCTGCTTCGATTGAATGTACAATAAAAGCGTATAACTTTGATGGAATGGTAATGTTATGTTCTTGTGATAAAATTATCCCAGGGATGCTTTTAGCTGCTGCTCGATGCAATATTCCCACTATCTTTCTAACAGGAGGAATAATGAAGCCAAAACATTTCAAAGGTGGACCATTAAAAGGTAAAACGTTTGTCACCTGTGATATAAAAGAAGCCATTGGAAGATTTGAAGTAGGTGATATTACTGAAGAACAATTTTTCCTCATAGAATCTCAAACTTGTTGTTCCCCAGGCGCTTGTAATATGATGGGCACAGCAAATACCATGGCGTGTATAATCGAGGCTATGGGGCTTTCATTACCAGGTTGTTCAACTTTAAGTGCTGTTGGAGAAGAACGGGAAGAATTAAGTAAAGAAACAGGTAGAATCGTTATGCAATTGGTTGAAAAAGGAATTAAAGCATTAGATCTGATTAATCATTCATCAATTGAAAATGCTTGCAAAGTTGCTCTCTCATTTGGTGGCTCGACGAATATGGTTTTACATATGTGTGCTTTGTCCCATGAAATAGGTGGAACTTTAAATCATTTTGATTTTGATGATTTAAGTAAATCGATTCTACTGTTAGCAAAATTTAAACCTGCTTCAGAATATAATCTCTCAGAATTCCATGAGGTAGGAGGGATAAGGGTATTGATGAAAAAATTATCAAAATATTTGGATTTAACAACTAAAAACGTTTTAGGAGAGTCTTTAAAAGAATCTCTTCAAAATATTGAGTATGATGACTATCATATTATCAGGAATTTAAATGATCCTATCGAAAATGAAGGGGGAATAGCAGTATTAAAAGGGAGTTTAGCACCAGATGGGGCTATAGTAAAGCAGAGTGCTGTGGATCCTAAAATGTGTTACCATAAAGGTAATGCTAAGGTTTTTAATAATGAAGAAGATGTTAGAGAAGCGTTGTTAACAAATAAAGTAGAAATGGGAGATATTTTAGTTATAAGGTATGAAGGCCCAAAAGGATCCCCAGGGATGAGAGAGTTATCAATACCGGCGGCATTATTAGTTGGTATGGGATTTGGTGATTCAGTTGCAATGATAACAGATGGTCGCTTTTCAGGAGCAACTAGAGGTCCTTGTATCGGTCATGTATGCCCCGAAGCTTATGAAGGAGGTCCAATAGCTTTAGTCAAGGAAGGAGATCTTATTGAAATTGATATTAAAAATCGTAAATTAAATTTATTAATTTCCGAGAAAGAATTAGAGGATAGAATACAAAATTGGAAACAACCAGAACCAAAAATTATAAAAGGCTATTTAAGTATGTATAGAAAGATTGTAAGTTCTGCTAAATATGGAGCATACATAGAATAAACATAATTATTTAATAAAAATGATTGAGGAAAAACGTATAAAGGAAAATTTAGAATTATTCTCATTTCCTAGGTTATCTGGGAGTGATGCTGAGAAAAAGGCATTCAATTTGGCTTTAGAAAAAGTAAAGAGTTTAAATTTAATACCTAATATTCAAGAGTTTACATTTAGCACCTATTTTGCCAATCTTTATCCCAAAGCAGTAATATCAATAATTAGTTTCCTAATTTTATCATTTTATTTAAATTTAACAGCAATAGTATTCCCAATTTTATACTTAATTAGTTTAGTTATCTTATGTATACACTTCCTTTTTATTAGAAAGCCGGAATGCATTAAAATGGGGAAAAAATCAATATCTCAAAATTTATTCGTTATTTTACCCTTTCAACCAATAAATAAAAATCCAAAGAGCAAAATTTTAGACAGAAATATTCTTTTTTTCTGTCATTTAGATTCAAAGAGTCAAAAATTAACTATTCTAACTCGTATAAGGGCAGCCAGATCATGGGTTTTTTCATCTATAACATTAATAATTATTATAATTCTGAAAAATTATATTTTAATTCAATTCTTCCTACTATTTTTTATTATTGGGGCCATACCTTTAGCAATAAATATTTTAGCAACATTATTAATCATTTTAAATACAACAGGGAATGAATCTAAAGGAGCAATAGATAACGCGTCTGGTATTGCGTGTGTTATAGAATTATTAAACTATTACCTAAATTCTGAGTTTAGACTAAATAATTTCAATTTATATTTTGTTTTTAGTGGAGCCGAAGAGTCTGGAACAATGGGAATTCGACATTTTTATCAAAACATTAAAGAACTCGATCGAAATAAGACAATCATCTTTAATTTCGATGCTATAGGCAAAAATGTATACTTCTTCCCTGGAAAACCTATTAATAAGACTGTTCAAACACTCCTTCAAAAATTTTTAAATAATTTAAAAAAGCTTGATATTAAAATAATTTCTAAGCGATTTTATATAGGTTCACGTTCTGACGGTTACTTTTTGAAAAAAAGAGGATTTCGAGGAATTGGAATTGGAGATATGGAATCTTATAAGTTCATTCATTCTGCTAATGATACTATAGATAAAATAGATACTTCGATATTGAAGGATCTTTGTGAAATAATTATCATAATATTAAAAGATTATGACACAAGTTTTAATATATCTTAAGCCTCTTTTGAATTCAGAGGTAATAAATTTAATTAATCTTTTTTAGATTTAAAATTGTTGAAGTATAAGGAATTTAATAAAGAAGAATTAGGCTCGGTTGTAACACCTCTAAAAACAGTTAATTACATAATATCGAGACTAGGGATAATTAATTCTTCTCAAAAGATATTAGATCCATGTGTAGGTCCTGGAGTCTTTATTAGAGCTTTATTGACGTTAGGAGTAGATCAAAACCGAATCTATGCTTATGATATTAATCCAAGTTATAAGAAGGATAATGAACAGTTAGGCATACATTTTCAAGTAAGAGATACACTTTTAACGATAAATTCTGATTCGTTTAATGAATTTGATTTTATAATTGGAAATCCCCCATACTTAAATAAAGCAAGTTCTTATGTTCGGAAAAATAAATCGAAATTGAAAGAGCTTTACGGTGATATTAATGCGCACGAAACTTATTCAATGTTTATTGTAAATAGCATATGGAGATTAAAAGAAGGTGGTAAATTAGGCTTTATTACTAGCGATTCATTTTTGACTTTAAGCACACATAAAAAGCTTCGAAACTTTATCTTAGAGAACTGTTTAATAGATGAAATTTTACTCCCTCCTAAAGATTTATTTTCAAAACAAGGAGTTAGCACAAGTCCAGCTATAATCATACTAACAAAATGTACCGGAGAAAAAAATAAAGTACTTAGAGATAACCACGTGATAATTGTTGTAAATCGCCTTGAAAATGAAGACCAATACAGTAAATTAAAATATATTTATAGTATAAAACAAAAAAAGTATTATAGCCTTCCATTTAATATCTTCTTCATAGATATAGAACCGGAAATTATAGATTTATTCGAAAAATCTCCTAAATTAGAAAATTATCTTAAAGGATTTATTGGAATGCATACGCATGATAATAAAAAATATATTGCAGCTGTCGATGGGACATCGTTAGCGCATATTTTTAAAAGGAGGAATAGTAAAAACCTAGACGAAACATATAAAATAATCTCAAAAAAGGAGTTGAACTCGGAAAACTGGAAACCATACTTAAAAAGAGGAGGAGCAGATCAATATTATAGACCTATAATGGAAGGTCTTATTTGGGATGAAGATTCAATCCCCGTATATGATATTCCCAAAAATGCGCCTTTTGAACAGGAGGGGATTGTAATAAGTGGAGTTAGCGCGAGATTAGCAGCACGATATATGCCAGAAGGGTGTTATTGGGATTCTAATAAAGCAATAGGTTTTATACAAAAAGATAAAACAATGACAATTCATTACTTATTAGGTCTGTTGAATAGTTCTTTATATAATTACCTTGCTAAAGGTATTATTAATAATACTAGTAGCATTCAAATTACAGGGATTCACGCATTACCGATAATTCCACCTGATAAAAACACAAAAGAGCAAGTTGAACGTCTTGTAGATATAATTATTAGAAATAAAATGAAAAATTTGAATTATAATTTTAAAAGTCAACAAAAAGAAATTGATAATTTTATATTTAATTTTTATTCTCAAAAATTTAATTTTCCAGAAGCTTTAAAGGAAAAATTAGATAAGAAATATTCAATCTATTAACACAATAGATATTTTTTCAGCTCCCAGCTTGTTTCATTTCCGTCATTTTTTGCCTTTCTAAATTCCTTGAGTTCTTTTTGCTTTAAATTTAGAAATAATTTCTTTAATTCTTTTCCTAAAACTTTTTCAATGAAATTACTTTTTTGAAAAGCTGTTAAAGATTGATCTAGACTACTAGGTAATTCTCTTATTCCTAATTTTACTCTTTCTTCTGTTGTTAAATTATCCATACTTCTGTTAATAGGATCCTTTGGTTCAATTTTATTTTTAATACCATCTAAGCCTGCCGCAAGTAAAAGAGCAGTCCCAAGATATATATTCATTGAAGCATCTCCGGCACGATATTCTATTCTTGCTGATTTTTCATATCCAGGAACTCTGATCAAAGCGGTTCTATTGCCTATGCCCCATGTATCATAAACTGGAGCCTCATGGTTAGGTATAAGTCTTTTATATGAATTTGTAGTAGGATTTAAAATAGCTGAAATAGAATCAAGGCGCTTTTGTATTCCTCCAATATAATATCTAAGTAAATCGCTAATACCTTTTTCTTCATCAGAAAAAATATTCTTGTCATCTTTAACAAGATATTGATGAATATGTAATCCATTCCCAGCTTCTGATGAAATTGGTTTAGGCATAAAAGTTGCAATTAAATCATCATAAAAAGTCTCTGTTTTTACAATCATTTTTGCTGTTTGAACATTGTCAGCTTGATAGAGAGCACTACACGGTAAAAATTCGATTTCATGTTGTCCAGTACCAACCTCATGATGGATTGTTTTAATTCCAATTCCCATTTCCATCATACTATCAGAAATTTGACGTCTTAATTCATGTAATTTATCAGTGGGAGGTATATCCATATAAGATCCATTATCAGCAGGTTTTAAGTCGTGTGTTAAAAAATACCATTCTAATTCTGGTCGAGTTAGAAACTCATATCCTAAAGATTTTGCCTTACTTATTTGAGTTTTTAATATGCCGCGTGGACATGCTACATGAGCATTAGCATTATTATCTGTAATATCACAAATAAACCTCCCTATCCTATTATTCCAAGGAATTATCGCAAATGTGTTTAAATCCGGTACTATTTTCATATCACTCTGCTCTGTTTTTAGAAATCCTAAGCTTGAACCATCAATACCTGTACCTTCTCTCATATCCTCCCAGATTCTAACAGGAAATTCAACTTCTTTAAACTCACCAAGAATCGTTGTAAACTGAAATTGGATATAATCTATCCCCTTCTCTTCAAATAATTTAGAAAAATCAGTCATGGTTATTAAGTAAAAATATTGAAAAGTAAGAAATAAAAAAGAGTACTAAGATTAAAGTTTTTCCCCTTTAATTTCACCCTCATACTTTTTTCTTCGATCCTTTAAGTATTCTGGTATTGGAACATCCCACCAGCCAACAGCGGGACTGCCAGTAAATGGGAATTCTCTCTGTACTTCAATTTCTATAACGACTGGTTTGTTGGAACTAGTAGCGCGTTTTAAAGCAGGAATAATTTCATCTTTTTTAGATACTTTTTCTGTGTAACAACCAAATGCCTCACCTATTTTTATGAAGTCGGGGCTGTAGCTATTACCTTCTTTATCTTCAAATGCGGTCCCATATCCGCGATCTTCTCCAAAAGCAGCTTGCTGCAAATCTTTTATAGCTATCCAGCCATGATTATTTAATACAATAAAGAATATATTGGTTAAACCTAGTTGTACAGCAACAGATAATTCCGAGATTGTCATCATAAAATCTCCATCACCAACAAGGGCTACAACCTGACGATCTGGTTTTCCAATATCTATAGAGCCTAATTTAGCGCCTATTGCTGCGGGAACTGAATATCCCATTGTTGAAAATCCTCCCGCTGTTAAGCATGTTCTTGGTTCATAAAATTCTAACTCTTGAAGCATTTGAGCTTGGACATTTCCAGAGCTTGTAACTATTACAGCATCTCTTTCAAAGAACTTTCTTATTTCCCTAATTACTGTGGAAATCATAACTGGGATTTTTGAATCATCTCGATGTTTATTAAGAAAGTCAAACCATATTTTCTTTTCTTGTTGTATCTCTTTATAATAATCGGATTTTTCATAATTTCTTGAAAAACCCTCATAATCTAAGGCTTCTATAATCTGGTTTAAACAAGCCTTAGCATCTCCATAGATTCCAACTGTTATAGGGTAGTTTTTTCCAATTTCATGTGGATCTAAATCAATTTGTATTAATTTTGTAGGCGGAATTGAAAAACTCACACCCTCCTTATAAGAACTAGCAGTCTCATCTGCGAACCTACACCCAATAGCAAGAATTACATCAGCTTCAGAAGTCATTTTAAGCCCTACAGTTGTTCCTTTACTTCCTGCACTCCAACAAAAAAGAGGATGATCATTTGGAAAAGCATCTTTTCCCATCATTGTAACAACGACAGCGGCTCCAATCTTTTCTGCTAATATTCTAATTTCTTCAGTTGCATTGGAAGTAATAGCACCTCCCCCTAAAAACAAGGCTGGCCTTTTAGATTCCTTTAACAATTGTACTGCTTCTTTAATTAAAGTTGGATCGCCTAAAATCTTTCCCATTGGCCTTCTATTTAATGGTTCTGGTATTTCTGTATCAATAGCAGACGCTTGTGCATCCATTGGAAGATCAATATGCACAGGTCCCCTTCTACCAACCATCATTTGATTAAACGCTCGTTGGATTATTGAAGGGATTTGTTCGACAATATCAACTTGATAACTACGCTTTACTATTGGTTCAAGTATTCGAGGCATATCTGAGTCTCTTTTGCGCTCAATTTCTTGAAGTACGCCTTTTCCTCGCATATGTGTGTGTGTATCACCTGTAATAACTAAAACTGGCATACTATCCACGTAAGCATCAGCAACTCCAATAGCGGTATTAATTGCTCCTGGTCCAATTGAAGTAAAAACAACAAGGGGTTTTTGAGTTATTCTATAGTATCCTACAGCCATATGAACTGCTGACATCTCTTGCTTTGGCTGAATTAAGGTGAGTTTTTCTTTGTCTTTGAAGAAACTATCAACTAAAGGCAGATTTCCATGTCCAGGGATTCCTAGAACATATTTGATACCTTCTTTTATTAAATATTTGGTGATGATCTCACTTCCAGTGTATCGAGACATTTTAGATTCCAAAATATATGCAATTTTTTAATAAATATAATTTGTTAAGCAAAAAATAGATTTATGTTTGATTATCAATAAATAATTTCTAAGGATAAAAGAAAGAAGTTTTCGAACATAAGAA
>JBHLOI010000041.1:0-33258 GCA_048940645.1 Promethearchaeota archaeon
AGTTACATGGAAGCCACATATAAAAGGAAAATCACTCAGACGTGAGTGTATTCCTTCCATTTTCGAAACAATTATTAAATTCCCCTCATCAAATAAATTCTTTTTAAATCCTCTAATATCACTTAATCGAACAGCACCAGCATCATCTAAAGAAGTTGGGGATAAAAATGCCTTATATTCGGTTTCTGATAATTCTGCAATTAATTTATGAACAAAAAAATCCCCTGCACCACGACAACCAACACCTTGCTTGCCCACAGATACATTAGAACTGTTTATTTCTAATAATTCCTTTATAAAAGGATCTTCTACAGATTTCAGATCGCTTTTTTTACATTCTTCTAAAATTGCTTTTGCATATTTAGAAGCTAAATCCTCATCGATAATTTTAAAATCAATATATTCTTGGATCAATCTTTTAATAATCTCTTCATCAGTATTTCCCTTTTTTAATAAATTCCGAGTTAAACCTTCTAAATCACTCAATTTCCTCACATTCAAATATGTCCCATTAAGAATTTAGTTCAATAAAAAAAAAACATAAAATAACAATATTATGAAAAAAAACATTAAACATTAATTGTATTAATTACTTTTTCAATATTATTAAATAATCTTTTTAAGGTAAAGGGTTTCTCTTTAAAACTTATTACTCCAATAGAAAGAGCTAGTTCCTTAATTGTTTGGTCAGCACTAGCAAAAATTATTTTTGGTTTATATTCACTCGAGTCTTCTAAAATTTCTTTAGATGCATCAATTCCATTTTTAACAGGCATTCTATGATCCATAATGATAATATCTGGCTTCTCTGAAAAATTATCATACATTTTAACAGCTTCATCTCCATCTTTAGCTAAACCAATTATATCATAACCATTTAGACTCAATGCTTTCTCATAGAGTTTTCTTAATGAGAGATCATCTTCCACGATAAAAATTTTTACTATTTCAAACCACCTATTAATATAATGGAATCTTTAAGCATAAAAATCAAATATAAATGAAATCAAATGATCTTTGACATATCTGTTAATAGATATGTGGTATAAAAACTACTAATTATGATATAAGATTACTTTTTTTATAATAATTTGTCTGCGTAATATAATTTCTTTTTTCTAAGGATAAATAATTCTTAACTGAATCTTAATCATTATACTATATTTAAATTATTTTGAAAATTCTAATTCATAGTTCTAAATTTTAAATATTTAATCATGAAAATTAGAATAACTGCTCCGTGTAGGATACACCTTTCACTGATTGATGAAAACGGATACACTGGTAGAGTAGATGGGGGAATTGGCCTAATGTTAGATCGCCCTAATGTTGTCTTTGAAGCAACTAATAATGCCAAAGAATTTAAAATAGAGGCCCATAAATATTATCGAGAATCAATAGAGGTTATCAATGAAAAAGCCTCAAAAGTATTTAAACTATTTAATATTAGCAATAAAAATTTTCATTTCAATCTAAAACGTTATTATCCTAGTCATGTAGGTTTAGGTTCAAAGACCCAATTATCTTTAGCAATTGCTATTGCTATTATTCTATTAAAAAATTTTAATCAAGTAACAATAAAAGAATTAACTAAAATTGTAGAAAGAGGGGGAACTTCTGGAATCGGTTGGCGCGGTTTTGATAAGGGAGGCTTTATTTTAGATGCGGGGCATGATTTTGGAAAGGGAAAAGAAAAAGAAACTTTTTTGCCCTCTTCAGCCTCAAAATCTGCTGATCCTGCTCTGACAATTATTAGATATCCTATCCCAGAACATTGGAGATTTGTGCTTGTTATCCCAAATATAGGAAAAGGAGCATACGGCGATGAGGAGATAAGTATATTTCAGAACTATGCACCAATTCCGAAAGAAGAAGTAAATGAAGTTTCTCATCAAATTTTAATGAAAGTTATCCCTGGAATAATAAAACAGGATTTAGAATGTTTTGGGGAAGGTATAAAAAGAATTCAGAATATTGGTTTTAAAAAAATTGAAATTAGTCTACAACACAATATTGTAAAAAGTATATTGAATTTTTTCGAAGAATATGGATTGAAAGCTTATGGTATGTCATCTTTTGGGCCTAGCGTAATAGGAATAACTGAATCTGAATCTGAAGCTAATAATTTATTAAAACAAGTTCAAATACGATTGAAAGGAACAGGAGGACATATATATATTTGTAAACCTAACAACTATGGAGCTAAAATTGAATATTTAGATGATGATTAATGTCAATAAATAATCATGAAAAGTTATTTTGTTCTGATCTGTCTGAAAGAGAAAGAGCTTGCTTTGAAATAGGAATCAAATTAGGTGCACTTTATCATATATTATCCGGGCTTCCTATATCCTCAAATAAAGACACTATTAATTCTATTGAGAGAGGAATCGAAGCTTCTATATCTTGCCAACCATATGTTAAGAGTGTTAAAATAAAACTGGATAAAAATAAAATAATGGGAGATAAATCAACTGAATTTGCATATGATGAAATCTCAGGTAAAATAATTAAAGCAGCGATCGAAGTTGAATATAAATCAGTAAAAGTCCTAGCGAAAGTTGAGTGGATAGAAAAACTTGAATATCCATTAATGTATATTGAAAAAATTACTTAAATGGATGATTTTAACTTAAAAATATATTCTTCTATAAGTTCTATAGCTTTAAATGCATCTTGATTTTTACCAAATCGTCTTACATTCTTAATATTTTCTTCGATTTTATTTCGAAAATCTGTAATTAAATCTTTATTATGTTTTTCAATGGCAATCTTCAACCTTGTGGTCAAAATTAATGTTTCTAAAGTTAAATTTTCAGCTCTATTAAAGAGTTTATAAGATTCTTTAATTTTTACCAGTGATAAAATATTTAATATAAATTTGGAAAGATTAATTTTTCCAAAAGTATCTTTCCTAGTATACTGTGATTCTTTTTTAATCTCGCAAAAGATTGTTGCCCACGCTTGATTAATATATGGAATTTTACTTATTGAATTATTAGACTTTTTAATGTCATAATAATTATAATATTCTATAGGGAAAATTCTATACTTTTCAGAGAGATGTAGTCCCTTCAGTGCTGCTAATGCATACAAAAATATATTTTCTACAAAATTTATGCAAATCAGAGAATTTTGTTTTAAGTTTTTATAAGTATTCGTATTAGGATAAGGCTCAATGCTTATTTCATTATTGTCAATTATTCTAATTCCCATACACGACGTATTCGGAATAAGTTCATTTCTTTTAATTGAAAAGGTAGTAGCTAATATTTCATATAAATAACCTTTTTTAAGTCCAAGTTCTTGAATATTTCCATTCATTAATTAATTCAACTTTAAAAATAAACAGAATCTATAATTTACTCTAAATTCTTAAGCTAAAAAACTTTCTAAAATAATATTTTGTTAATAAAAAAAAAGAATTTATTTGAGTCTCTGTTCAGATAAATTAAGATGATCAGATTCTACCTCTACAAATGCTTCGAAAATCTCTTTCACACGAGGATTTGAAGATTCAGATGCAGCTTGAGTATAAAATTTTATTGCTCTCTCTTCTCGAGAATGTGATTCTTCAAGATTAGGTTTATATTCAGAAGCACATGCATCATATTTTGGTAGTTCCAATTTATCTAATTTAAGTATTTTTTTCCAGACAGAAGCATGTTCATTTTCTACTTTTGCTAAGATTTTAAATAATTTTTGACCCTCGAGATTTGGAGTCTTATTACTTGCGCATTTATAGAAAATTGTATTAGATACCTCAACTTCTAAAGCCCTTTCAGCATTAGTTCGATCCTTATCATTAAGTTCAACATCCCAATCACCTGTGTCATCATAATCTTTAGCTTTGACCATATACTTTTTATAAGCCCCACAAAACGGACAACGACTTGGAGCCTTTTCCCCAATGTAAGCTTCTCCACAAATTTTACAGACAAATACATTTACAATAGTAATTTTTTACACCCTAAATTTATATTTTTAATTATATTTATTTATAATTTTAAAAATTCTAAGATTTAATTTAAATTTTAAGTTATAGAACTTTTAAGGTATTTAATTTCTTAAGCGATAGTGTTAAACTAATAAATATAAAAAGAATTGTTGTACTTTCATATATAGATAATTTCAAAAATATCTGATTTTAGTAGAATGAGAAGATCTATATCTCAGCTCAATGTGAAAGTCGTAGGCATAGATCCTGGTTCACTTAGTTGGGATTTTTTTGGATTAGATAGCGATGAAATTATATTAGACGCTTCTATTCCTTCAAGAGAATTAATAAAAGAACCAAATAAAGCTATTTCTATCATTAAATCTATTGAAAATATTGATTTGATGGTTGCTCCAAGTGGATTTGGACTTCCTCTCAAAAAGGTCAATGAATTGACTGAAAAAGATATTTTTTTTACTCTTTTGAAATTTAATAAAGAAGATAAAAATAAATTAATAGGTTTAGGTGAAGTCTTACGCCTAATAAAGTCTGAAAAAATTCCTGGAGTAATTGTTCCTGGTGTCAAACATTTGCCCACCATTCCACGGTATAGAAAGATCAATAAAGTAGATATGGGTACAGCCGATAAGCTATGCTCCACAGTTACAGGAATTAGGGATCAAATGGAAAGATTAAATATTGGTCCTGAAAAAACTAATTTTATTATGGTCGAGATAGGGTACGGCTTTACAGCAGTTTTAGCAATAGAAAATGGTCAAATAATTGATGGGATTGGTGGATCCAATATTATGGGATTTAGAGCATGTGGTAGCCTTGATGGAGAACTTGCTTATCTTATTAAAACAATTCAAAAGAAGAATATTTACAAGGGTGGAGTATCATATATTGCTGGATATGAAGATCTAAGTATAAAAGAAATTGCCTTATTAGCTGAAAGAGATGAACAAACCAATATTGCCCTGAATGCATACATTTCTAGTGTTAAGAAAGCAGTTTATGCGATCTCTTCTTCATTCTCTGAAAAACAGAAGATAAAGGAAATTCTTATAGCAGGGAGAGGAGCTGATTTAAAGTATTTAAGAGAGAAGATTTTAGTAAATCTAAATGATATTGCTCCTGTGAAATTGATGAAATCATATAGTCACTTATCAAAACATGCTGCCCAAGGTGCTGCCTTCATAGCGAATGGATTGTTAGGAGGAAGATTTAAACCAATAATAGATAATTTAAAAATAAAAGAAGCGACAGGTTCAATTTTAGATGATATTTATATTCCATTTGATAAAAAAAAATTATTAAGTGATTTAAATTCCTAAAATTCTAATCATTACCGGTTTGAATAGTTATCCTCTAATAAAAAAAATAGTAAAACCTATCAAGAATTTAGAAATTGAAGTTTATAAAGCTCAGATTTCAATTTCAGCATTTCTATCAGAGGAGATGGTAGATCAAATCATCTCTGAAATCCCAAGTTCTGATTATGAATTAATTTTACTTCCTGGTTTTGTACAATGGGATAGTACCTTATTAGAAAGGAAATATTCCCTCAAAGTACGAAAAGGTCCTGAATTTGCCTCAGATTTACCAGTAGTCTTTGAAAACCTACAAAGTATTAATTTATCAAATAGAATTCCTGCTAATAAACTTATTGAGATTTCTGGTGAAAAAGAATATCAAGAAATCATTATAGAACAATATGAGATCGCAAAAAAGAATATATCTCATCACACGTTCTACATTAATGAAAAAAAATCAGATCTGATAATAGGACGTAATTTACCTCCCCCCGTTATTGCTGAAATCGTTAACTGTACAGAGAGGAGTGATAAAAACATACTTAAAAAAGTAAAACACTATGTAGAATCTGGTGCTGATATTATAGATCTTGGTTGTGTTTCGAATAAACCTAATCCAAATAGAATTAAAGAAATTATTAACCTTATCAGAAAAAATTTTAATATTTTAATTAGCATAGATTCAATGGAAAAAAATGAGATTTTTGCCGCAGTTGATGAAGACATTGATATGATTCTTAGTCTTGATGCTGGAAACTATAAAACTTATTTGAGTTTACCTAAAGATATCCCTATAGTAATTTTACCCACAAACGTTAAAGCAGCCTATTTCCCTAATGAACCAGAAACAAGAGTGAAAATATTATTTGAATTGATTAATGAACTTCATAACCATGGCTTCCAGAAATTAATTGCTGATCCATTATTAGAAACACCTATTTCTCCAGGAATTTGTAATTCTTTAGAAACCTACTTTTTATATAAAAAGAAAGTGACTAAAGAAAATTACACCAAATACGAATTACCGATGTTCTTTGGAATTTCAAATGTGGTAGAACTAATGGATATCGATTCTGTTGGTATTAACGGGCTTTTGGCAAGTATTGCAATTGAATTAGATATGGGTGTTGTTTTCACTGTTGAGCATAGCACTAAATTAATGGGAGGTGTAAGAGAGCTAAAAGATTGTATTAAGCTCAATTACTTAGCAAAAAATAAAAAGATGCCTCCGATAAATTTAGGAATTAGTATTTTTAAAGCTAAAAAGAAGAAATCCCAAAAAACACCGAAAATTGATCAAGAGGAAGCTATTATGGTAAAGGAAATAAATCTAGATTATTATCCTGATAAAAAAGGGTATTTTAGGATATATATTAACCATTATGCTAAGAAAATATATGTATTATTTTATTCTAATGAACGTAAATTAGATCAAGTTTTTATAGGAAATGATGCAGAGTCTCTAAGTAAAAAAATTATTCAATTTAAACTAACTGATAATTTATATCATATAAATTACTTGGGAAGAGAGTTAAATAAAGCAGAGAATTGCTTACTTATGGGTAAATCTTATATTCAAGATGAATAACTACTAAGATAATATTTCATCAATAATCCTTCCCTGAGACTCCGCCGGTTTTGGAATTTGGAGAAGATGGGCTAAGGTTGGAGCAACATCTATTAGATTAACTATTTTATTTAATTTAATTCCACTTTCTATGCCAGGACCATTCAAAATTAATGGAGCACTAACAGTATAATTACCAAGTTTAGCATTAGGAAGATAATAAGCATGTGCAGCACAATTTACTTGAACGGGGTAAGCTTCTGGTTTCTTTAAGAGATCTGCCGGTTGTTCAGCAGGGTTTAACTTTTCTAATCTGTAGTCGAATAATTGATAAGACGGATTTAAAAAGTAGATAACGTCCCCAACTCTATCACCATTTTGACCCAAATCTTCAGCATCTTCCTTCTTAAGTGCGAGATTAATAATATTTTTCCCTGTATCTGGATCTTTTAATTGGTAAAGAGCTTCAATTATTTCATCTCTAACTGATTCATACTCATTAGAATTTACGATGCCCTGTGGGTCTCTTCCTTTTAGATTAACCCATATATATGGTGGTTCTAAATAAGGAAATGCTTTTGTTTTTTTCCAATCTAAAATGTAGTTTTTATTATTATCGTCTAATTTATAAGTTAATAAGTTATTTCTAATTAGAGTAGGTAAAGGATTTGCAACTCTCCATGAGGGCATAGCACCATGATCGGAAAGAAGAACTACAATTGTTTCCTTATCTACACAAGACTCCATTAATAACTTTGTTAACTCATCTATAATTTTATAGGCGGTTTTAATATGCTGTCGAGCTTTTTTAGCTTTTTTTTCTGTAAATAATGGAGATTTTTCATATAGATATCCTAATGTCATATGGTTCACACTGTCCAATATATGAATATGAAAAAAACAAATATCCCAATCCATATAATTTTTCATAAATTTTATTGTATTTGCGAGAGTCAATGCTTCTTTTCTTGCTAATGATAAGAATTTTGGTATCTTACCTGAAATCATGTAATCTACTTTTTGTACCCTAGGGAGTTTATAAATAATAGCATTTCGAATAATTCTTTCTCCTAAAATTTCAGGATTAGTCCAGCCTTTTATATTAT
The DNA here is from genome assembly GCA_048940645.1 of Promethearchaeota archaeon. GTDB lineage: Archaea > Asgardarchaeota > Lokiarchaeia > Sigyniarchaeales > SOKP01 > SOKP01. Next base: position 7,927 of record JBHLOI010000041.1, read on the forward strand.
ATAAATTAGTAAATTGAAGCTGTAAATTATTTCCATCAGGTGATATGTCTTTAATTTTTAATTTAAAAAGGCAAGGAAGTATCCCATAAATAGTAGAAATATCTCGCGAGATCCATTCACTCCATTCATCAATTTTTAGGATATGCCAAACTTTTCTCTTATTTAATTGAATCGCCAGAGAATTATAACCAGAACCTTCAGTGTCGATCAAATATGCTTTTAAAGGGTGAAACTCTCTAATATTTTTATTTTTTATTACTATTGAAATTTGAAGGTGTGGAGATAAGCTCTTTATATCTTCTTCTACTTCCTCAGCTAATTTTATTCTTAGAGATTTAATTGAGGCATCATTAGCGTATTTCATGGTGAAAGCTAAAGTTAGCTCCCTAGGGAGCGATTCAGGTAAAGGCCAAGTTAAGAGACTAATTCCGCCATTTTTTAAATTTCCGGGCCATCCTCCTGGATAATTTAACACAAAAGATTTTAGTCTATTTTTATCAGCAACATCCCAAAAGTATTCTGCGTTACAGTATTTAGATAATGACGTCCTTGATCGAATTTTTAATCCATAATCTAAAGGTTCTCCTGGGATATGCATATAAAAACTTGTAGCTCCATGGATAGCTGTAGTGGCTCCAGTAGCAATTGTTGTCCAATTAGTAGGCGTGTCGCAAGGAGGGCATGAATAAGCTTCAGCCATCACTCCACCATCAATTAGAGCACCAATGTTAGGGATTAGACCCTCATTATAAAACTTTTTCAAAAGATAAGGTATTGCTTGATCTATCCCTATTAATAAAAGTTTTTTAGGTGATATCGCCATAAATAACTTTTATTTATTAAAACCTAAATTAATTTCTATTTATATTTAAATCATTAAAATTTAAAACCAGACAGTTTTAAATTAGAAAGACTCATATTAGTAAACATATACTTATAGTAAACCTATACTTTAAATGGATTTAGATTATGATTCCAAAAAATATGGATATATTTCTCAAGGAAAGACTTCCGGAAGCTACCCTTAAAACTCGACTTAAAAAAGAGAATGGAAGGTGCTATTTAGAATTTAGTAATCTAGATGTACATCTTCTTTCACGTTTAGGAGTTATTACTGATAAGGTTGGTCCTAAATTAGTTAGTTGTATGTGGGAGGAAAAATCTACATTAGAAATTGGTGGATATTTGGTTGTAGATTCTCTTGCCATGGGAAGCCCTTCTATGGGAGGAATCCGAATGCTCCCAGATATCACTCCATCAGATATTTATAATTTAGCTCGTGGAATGACCCTTAAAAATGCAGCAGCTAATCTTCCATATGGGGGTGGAAAATCAGGCATAGTCGCAGAGAGAAAGCTCTCAAAAGAACAACATGATGAGACAATTAAAGGATTTGCACGCTTAATCCAACGTTATAGAGAGATATATGTACCTGGACCTGATGTAGGAACTAATGATTCTGATATGAAAACAATTGCGATTGAAAATGGACTAGATAGTGCTGTATCAAAACCAGCAGATATGGGTGGAAATCGTATTGATGAACTTGGAGCTGCTGCTGGAGGTGTAGTGACCGCATTACAAAAATTGTTGGAAATAATGCCTAGATTGCGTGTTCTACCTCAATTCGCAAATTTGAAAATTCCAAAATTAGAAAAACTCACAATTTTAATTCAAGGTTTTGGAGCCGTTGGCGCTCATGCTGCACGTATACTAAAAGAAAGAATTCCACTAGTTAAAATTACAGGAATTAGTGATTTAGAAGGATATTTATATAATGAATCGGGTTTACCAGTATTAAAATTATATAATTTATGGAAAGAAGAGGGTCTTGTTACAACTTCCTATTTTCAGAGTGATATTATTTCAGAAGGTTATAAACATCCTACAAAATTCTCAACAAATTCAAATAATTTATTACTCGAAGATGGTTTTTGTTTAATTCCTGCAGCTCCTGTATTTAATTATTTGGGAGTATGGCCAACTGAAACGCCTTCAATGCTAGTAGAAAGAATGGGAAATTGGGCAGTAATAGTTGAGGGTGCAAATACATATTCTCCTGACCCAAATAGAAAAGCTGCTCGAATACGGATGGAACAAATTGTATATCGTGAAAAAGGAGTTATGATAGCAAATGATTATTTAGTAAATTCTGGGGGAGTAATCTATGCTGCCCAGGAACATTTAATAAAAACTCCTGATCATCTCCAAATACCTGAAGAATATCTTGGAAACCGTAAAGCTGTTGAAAATTGGTTAGCTAATTATGCTAAAGAATTTGAAGAATTATCAAAAAATCGTTTAATAGCCGGTGAGGGTTATAGAAAAGAGGTTATTAGCCGTAATATGATTGAATTAGTTGATATATTATCAAGAAACCCAGATATACTTCCTTTTTTTGCAGCAGAGAAGATAAGTCTGCAACGTCTAACAGCAAAAGAAAGTGAAAGAACAGCTAAAGATATTATGGTTCCAATACCTACTATTGATGTAAATAGGAGTGTTCAAGAAGCAGCATCATTAATGATTGAAAAAAATAGTGGAATAGTTGCTGTACTCTCTGAAAGTAAGCTTGTAGGAGTTATGACTGATTGGGATATTACCAAATCTACTGCTGAAGGCATACAAGATGTTTCGCTTGAAAAAATTATGACGAAAGAGGTAATTAGCGCTTCACCTGATTTTACAATTTTAGATATTATTCGAGAATTAGAACAATTTCAAATATCTGCAATGCCGGTAGTTAAAGATGGCGAAGTCTTAGGTAAGGTTAGCTCGGATTTAATTGCACAACGTTATATTTTAAACTATCTACAAACACATGAAAATTATTAAATTAGTTAACATTAATAATATTTTACGATATTATATAACGTATTTCTTTGAGCTGGTCGTTTCCCAGCACTTTTTATGATTTTGATGATTTCATCTGGTGATAAATATTCTCCAAATTCAGCACCAGCACTCTTAGAGATATTTTCTTCCATTAATGTTCCTGAAAAATCATTGACTCCATAATTAAGAGATACTTGTGCAAATTTTGGTCCTAATTTTACCCACGAACATTGTAAATTATCAATAGAATTATTAAAAAACAATCTTGCAACACAAAACAATTTCAAGTCTGCCATTCCATAGCTCGCTTGTAATGGAAAATCTTTTAATTTAACTAACATTGGCCTTTCTTTAACAAAGGGTAAAGGCACAAATTCAGTAAAACCATGGGTTTCTTTCTGAATATTTCTTATAATTTCTAAGTGCTTAATCCTATCTTCCAATTCTTCAATATGTCCATACATAATTGTTGATGTGGTGGGGATTCCTAAGTTATGAGCTATAGATATGATGTTGATCCATTCGGCAGTGCTTACTTTATTTGGGCATATAATTTTTCTTATTTTATCAACTAAAATTTCAGCAGCAGTGCCAGGTATTGAATCTAAACCTGATTTTTTCAAAATTTTTAGAGTATCTTCAATGCTATTGCCTGATAATTTAGCCATATAATATATTTCTTGAGGTGAGAATGCGTGGATATGAATCTCTGGATTTACTTTTTTTACAGTTTTTAAAATATCTAGATAAAAATCAAATTTTATTTTAGGATGTATACCACCTTGAATACATACTTCAGAACAGCCGTTAATATGTGCTTGCTGAACTTTCTTTCTTACTTCCTCGATGGTTAATAAAAATCCTTCTTTATTTGTAATAGGAACACTGAAGGAACAAAATTTACAACCTTTTTGGCAAATATTTGTAAAATTTATATTCCTGTTTATTACAAATGTGACTACATTCTGCTTTTTCTTGAAACAAATTTCATCTGCCGTAGCTTGTAATGCTCTAAATTCTTTTCCAGTCACCTTAAGCAGTTCTAAAGCTTCTTGAGAAGTAATTTCTTCTGATTCGAGACTCTTCTTCAATATTGATTTAATCTTTTGCCTAATTTGACTATAAATCTGTACCATTTAAATTAATATTATCTATAATTTTTTTAATATTTACTGGACAGAATTCCGATTTTTGTATATATTTTTCATAAATTGGAAATCTTTCTCTTAGTTTATAACCTAAGTTACTACAAATACTTTTTAAATTATTAATTTGAGGCCATAAATGATCAGGATTGATATAATCAATTGTAAATGGAGATATACCTCCAAAATCATTGATTCCCAACTCGATTGCTTCTTTCTCATATCCTCGTATTAAATTAGGTGGTACTTGGATGGCAATCTCGTTTCCTAATATAAGTTTTGCAATACCAGCTATTTTTAGAGTTTCTTCAATAGATATAGGATTTTCTGGATGATATTGAATTCCTTCTTTTCCTACAAAATTTTGTATTATTACTTCTTGAATATGACCATAATCTTCATAAATTTCTTTGATTAAGTTAAGATCTTTAATCCTATCCTCAAATTTTTCACCAATGCCTAGTAATAAACCTGTGGTGAACGGAATTTTTAACTTTCCCGCATTCTTAATATGTTCTATTCTTTTTTCTGGTAATTTACCTGGCGATAACTCATGAACTCTTCCTCTTTTAAACAATTCTAAGCTAGTGCTTTCCAACATTAATCCCATACTGGCATTGAAATTTTTTAGTTTTTCCAATTCCTCAAAAGTCAGTACTCCAATATTACTATGAGGTAACAGTTTAAAATCTAAAAGATAAGAACAAAGAAAGATAATAAACTGTACATAATCATCATGTTTTCTCTTTTTTAATTCTCGTTTAACCTCGATGAAATTATCTGGCCTTTCTCCAGACATCAACAAGGCTTCCTTACAATTTGACTTTACGGCTTTTTGAATTAGTCTAATAATTTGTTCATTACCTAAAAGAATAACATTACCTTTGCCATCTAATTTAGGAACTTTATAATTATAAAAACAATACTTACATTCATTTTGGCAATAATTTGATAAAGATAAGGTAAAGTTTTTTGAAAACGTAATAATATGTCGGCTCTCATTTGGTAATGAAGACTTTATCTCTCTTACCTTTTCTTTTAGTTTTCTTATTGAAAGATTTTTATAATAATCTACATTTTTGCTCATTTTACCATCTTTTATACTTTAAAATGACATAATTTTTTCGGTGATTAAGATCGATGAGTTTGAACCTTTGAGCTTGGCCCATTTTATCAAAACCCACGCCTTCAGCTAATGTAATGGAATCCTTTCCTCCTATAACCCATGGTGCTATAGTTAGCCTTATTTCATCCACTAAATCTTCCTTAATAAAACTCCAATTTAGATTTCCTCCACCTTCTAGAAGAATAGATTTAATCCCTAAATTATATAGATTTGACATTGACTTTTTAAGATCTACATGTAAACCTTTTCCGTTCCTCATTATTTTTATGTTTCTAGCTTCAAATTGTTTAACTTTTTCTTGAGGTACATTTTCTGTAGCACATATTACTGTAGGATAAGTTTCTGGCTTATAAGTTATCACCTGTGAATCAATTGGAATAGATAAGTTACTGTCTACAACAATACGATAATAACCATTATGTTCATAAAATTTAATATGAAGTTTAGGATTATCCTTTAAAATCGTATTTTTTCCGACCATAATCGCATCTACTTGAGTTCTGAGTTTATGAACATCTTTCCAATCCTTTTCATCTGATATTTCAGAATCCCCCTCTTTTGAGGAAATCTTCCCATCTATCGTCATGGCTGCATTTAAAATAATATAAGGTTTTTTAACGTTTTTCATGAACAAGTTTACCCCTTACATATGTTTTTTTAATATTAAATGAATTAGTTCTTCCAATGATTAATGCATAAAACGTATCAATATCTAATTTTGGTGTATAGTAATTAGGATTATTTAAATCAATTATAAAGAAATTCGCACTTTTCCCTTCTGATATCGAACCAATCTGACCTTCGACATTAAAGATTTTAGCAGCTTTAATTGTAACCATCTTTAGCAAATCTTTGCCGGTTATTTTTATGTTCCTGTCCATCACTCTTAAGATCCGGTATAAATACCGCAATTCTTCAAATAAATCAGGACTATTAGCCATTATATTATCTGTTCCGATCGCTAAGGGTATTTTTAATTTTAAAATTTTATTTATTGGTGGAAAACCAGCTCCAAAATATCCATTACAACGTGGACATAATATTAGGGAATTTTGTTTTTGTTCTAAAAGTTTTAAATCTTTTTCAATAAAATGAGTTCCATGAATAAATATATCGACAATATTATCATTAAAAATTTGATTTACTAAATCATTATCCCTTTCTAACTCAGCAACATGACAAGCAACAATTTTTCCAGAAATCTGTTTACATTTTCTTAGGGCTTTTTTAACTTCTGGATTAATATTTTTATAACTTGGTAAACCCATCCCATCTGCTAATTGGAAAATCTTTTTAATCTCGTCTTTCTCTCTATATCTTCCTAGAACTAAAGAATTAATGATTTTTTCTCTTTTTATAGCTTCATTTAAAATTTTTAGTCCGTCAACTCCCCCTTCCCTAAAATCGATAAAAGAAGTAATTCCATTTGATAATATTTCTAATATTGATTTTTTAATTCCTTCTATTATCACTTCTTTTCGAGTTTCATTTAATAGGAGATGCTTAATACCATTTGGAGGTGCGACGACTTCTTTTAAAGGTTTATTAAACCCTTGTTCCTTAGCAAAACTATCTCCAATATGAATATGAGAATTGATCAATCCGGGTACTAATAATAAATTTGAGCTTTTATCTGAAAGTTGGATAGTATCTCCTACATTCTTATATGAAATACTCTTAAAATTACCATTTTCATTAATTAGAATTTTAATATCTTTTTTTAATTCTAAGTTATCACCAATTAAACCATAATTGCTAAAAATTTCTGAACTGTACATAAAGAAAAAAATTATTTTTACATTATTTCAAAAAATAATTTAATTGAATAATAATTATTAGAATTGGTAAAAGCAAATAAATTTCGGTGATTTTTAATCAATCTGTTTAGAAAGGATTTACAAGACTCAATTTCGACAATAGACATTCCTATAGATAAAGTAGGAATTGTAGGAGTAGAAAAAAAAGTAGATATTGTTCAAGAAAATAAAAAATATTCTTTTTATCCTAAAATTTCAGCATTAATTTCATTACCTAGTCACAAAAGAGGAATCCATATGTCTCGAACATCTGAAACTATTGAGGAAATCATAAATGAAGTAATATTCAAGCCAACTCCCTCTGTAGAAGTAGTAGGAGATAGGATTGCTCGAAAATTATTACAAAAACATTCATATACAGAAAAAGTTGAAGTCAAATTAGAGGGTAAAATTATAGTCCAAGCAAAAGATGATAAGCAACGAACAATACAAAAAGCATATAATATTACTTCATTTGTGAAAGCTTGGAAGAACCAACAGAAAAAGATTGATTTTAATTACTTCATTGGAGCAAGCGCCATCGGAATGACAGTTTGTCCTTGTGCAAAGGAAATGAGTCAAGAGTATGCTGAAGAAATTATTAAAAATAGAAGTGATATAAATATTCCTGATGATACAGTACAAAAACTTCTCAACATTTTACCTTTTAGTTCACATAATCAAAGATCGAATGGAACTATAATAGTGCAAATAAAGGATTTAAATAATCATAAGATTGATGTGTTAGATATTATCGAAATTATTGAAGATTCTATGAGCGGAAAAATGCAATCTGTATTAAAAAGACCAGAAGAAGCTAAACTTGTCAGAAGTGCTCATTTAAAACCATTATTTGCTGAAGATGTAATTAGGGAAATGGCAAAGAATTTTATTATAAGAGATTTTCCAAATTTAGAGGATAATTTTAAAGTTATCTTTAAAATTGAGAGTTTTGAATCTATTCATCCGCATAATGTTTATGCAGAATTAGTGACTACTATTGGAGATTTAAGAAATAATATCAAATTAATAGAATAACTCTGCAAATGAGCATGATACAAATCTTGGCTTTATTACCTTTTCTTCTTTAAAAAATGTCTATAGACAATTTGATAATTTTTTATACTAATTATTCTAGGATTACGTTTAAATTTGGATGGAATGGGAGTACTACATCGCGAACAGAGATTTGAAGTTTTTAGCCAATCTTTAAATTCATCAGCATGAGCTGGATATCTACAATTTGGACATACGATTATCCCCCTGCCATTGTCATTGGGGAGTTTTGGCAGCTTAAAACAAAAAATACATTTAAAATCATCTTCTGATAGGTATGATGCTCTTGGTTTATATCTATCTAAATTTATAGCCTTTGAAGTTGTTTTTACGGCTCTAGTTCTAGTAGTTTTTGTAGTTCTAGTTTTTTGCCTGTGAGAAGTAGGTGTTGTTCTCGATAATTGAGATCTAGATCTTGTTGTTTGAGTCACTGTTCTTCTTGAAGGTGATGGGGTAGTTCTAGTTGTTGTACGCACCCTTTGCCTTTGAATTGTAGGAGTATTTAATGAATTTATTCTTCTAGTACGTTGAGCAATGTAATCTCGAGTTAATGTTGGAAGTGTTCTATGTGAACTAGCTAATCCAAAGATAATAAAGATTGATAATGATGCAATGAATAATAATAAAAGATTTAGGTTTAAAGAGAAATGAAGAGGGGTTATAGGAGAATCATAAAATTCTATAACAGTATAAAACAATACCCAATAAATTATTATAAAAAGAATAACTGTGGAAGTTAGAATATATCCTAATGTCCTAGCTTTTACTGATTTGGTTCCAAAATAGATTACATTATATTTCTTAAAACACCGATATAAAGAATAAGAACCATAGATTATAAATGGAAATCCAAAAATGAGACTCCACCAACTAAAATATAGATTTGAGCCTTCAAGAAGGTTTTCACCCAATATACCTGTAAAATATCCCCAAATAGAGTAAAAAATTCCGATGAATAAAGGAATAATTACAAAAAAAGCAGTATTGTGTGGTGAATTAAATTCGCGATGCTGCTTGATATTTTCAAAAATTTTTACTGTAAAAATTATCCATAAACCAATAAATATCCATGTTAAAAAAATATTTAATGAAATTGAGATAGAACCATGTATTATACCGATTATCAAAAAAGCGATAAAAATTATCACTAAACCCTTCTTTTTAATCATGGTTTAATTCTCACCTAAAAATATTATTCATCATATTCTAAATAGGCAGGTTTACCTTCAATAATTGGATTCATAAATTCCAAAATCTCCGGTAACATTCTCACATCTAAATACCCTTTAATATCAAATGGTACTGAAAACCACTTCTTTGTTTTAAAATTTGCACGATAGATTTCAAATCCCAATGAAGTGCCATCAATTTGATACGGATCTATAACTAGCGCAATTGCTTTATCCCATAATTTTTGATATCTTGCTTGAGTTCCTAAATCTTCTTTAGACATAAAGCATCCATATGAAGGATGGGAGTGATACCAACCACAAATAAATAGATTGTGTTTTTTTATATCTTTAAATGCTCTCACATAATTTTTATAATCTTTTATTTCAGCATAAACTGCTGTACCATGTCCCATTGGATAGGCATCTTCCACATGGAGAACTCCTTTAGCATTATCAAACTTTCCAGCGAGCAATCCTATCACTTCAACCCATTTCTGTCTTCGAATTTTAGAATGAGCGTATTTTAATGAATGACTAGCTATCTTAAGGATAGTTTTTATTGTTACAGCTATATGTGCTTCAGCTCTATCATTATTAGCATAAGTTATTACTGGTTCCATTGGTATAGGTTCAAGTTTAACTTTAACTTTTTCTGAATGCCCTAATGGCTGGGTTTCAATAAGTTCGGAAGTTAATTCTTCCCTTAATTCTTCTTCTAATTGTAATTCGGTATATATCTCTTCAAGTAATTCTTTTTTAATTTTTTCTTTAATTTTTTGTTTTATTGCTTCTTTGATTGAATTGCTATTTTTCTCGTCTATATTCATTATAATTTCACCACTTATTCTTAGCGTACTTCTTTACTAAATTTTTAACTTTTTTCTCGAAAAATTTAGGATTTTTCATCATTTCTATTGCTGCTTTTTTATTAAAAACATCTGTTGGATTTACAAATTTACCTCGGGTATTTAACATAGCAATTATTGCTTGGACTACTGTAACAGCAGTTTTTGAAGGACTCCATCCACCTTTTTTACCAATTAAGGAAGGATCTACTAATGCTAGACAAATATTCCTCTGACCTTTGTATTCACTTGGTTTTGGCCAAAAATTTGGATGCCAAATCGGAGTATGCATTCTTACAAAAGGTGGTTGCTTAGGATACTGAACAGGGAATCTCATTTCTAGTTTAAAAAGTCCTCCTGCAAAAGCAGTACCTTTAGGCCCCTTAATTGTGATAGCTAAATGATCAATGCTCTTCTTTTTAGAATCAAACGGTTTTAATTGAACTATAGTACCAACTTTAAGCATTTTTTTTAATCCAGCAAAATCACGGGAAACGCGACTACTTCTTATACTCATTTTCTCAACCCTTTTTGTTTTTCTTTATTTTTATAATAAAATTTTTCTCTTTTATATATGTTTTTTTCATTAAACTTTTATAAAATATATTTTTAACTAAAATTTCAATTTAATTTTAAGGTTACATAAATTTCTCCACCTTTAAATCCTGCAACTGTAATAAATTCGTAATTTCTTAAACCGTTTTCGATTGTGGTTTGTTCTAAATCAATTACTTTGATATCATTGAAATCCAATAAGGTTAGAACAGGCTCAAAATCATGTTCTAATTCAAATCCATTTTTCTTTAATGTCTTAATTATATTTATACAAGGTGATTGAGGTCTCATTTTTATAGCCACTCGTCTAACAGATTTGCCACATTGAGAGCATTCTGGATTTCTTGGCTTTTCAATATGATATAATCTCATCGTCATTGCATTAAAGATCACATAATCTTTAATAGGTTCTCCTAATCCTACATGACCTTTTTTCCAATGAAGTATTTTTACTGCTTCGTGTGATTGTAAAGCAGAAATAACCGCATTTATGGTAATTATTCCAGGATCATGCCTATCAATGATTTTTATAATATCATCTGTAGTATATTCAGGTAAAAAATTATGTTTGTTAACCAATTCATTTGCAACCTTTTGAATAAATTTTATATCAGTTATATCTTTTGGACTAGGTTCTCGATCAAACTTTTCCTTAAATGCCATATCTCCTTTAAAAACACAATGAATCCTTTTTCTGGGGACTCCAACAACTGTACACGCTGCCATTTCATCACTTTCGCTTACTGGTAGCGGATTGCACTCATAACAAGCATTTTGATACGGAAAGATTGTGTAAATATGACCATGATAGCCGGATACCCCTGCATCTACGAGTGGTTTTCTAAATCTTATGCATTGAGCATTTAAGTTCAAGCGTGCATTCATTGAATCAAGACCTCCAATTACAACGTCAGCAGCTTGATATAATGCAGGATCTAATCTTTCTAGAGAGGTATGATATCCTCTAATAATAATGTTAGGGTTTATTTCCTTTAGTTTCCGAGCAGCAACAACTGCCTTAGGTTCTCCTATCTTTGCATCTGTGAAAAGAATTTGACGATTCAAATTAGAATGTTCAATTATATCTAAATCAACAAGATCTAATTGACCTAACCCTAACATAGCTAAATTCTTAGCTATTTCACATCCTAAACCCCCTACACCAACAATTAACACTCTCGAGTTTTTTACTAATTTTTGTGACCAACCTTCGAGACGAAATTGGCGATCATATAAATCTCTCTCTTTTACTGACAATTCTTTTGCAAAGAAATCTGAATCTTTATCCAATATTATCACCATTAATAATAATTAAAAAAAAAAAAAAAAATGAAGAGCTTAATGCCTTCATATTATAATTTATGAAGAAAATTATATAAGTTTACCCAGCAGTACTCGCAGGAATCAAAAGTATATCATCGCCATCATTTATATTATAATCTTTTAATTGGCTACTTTCATCCATTGTAACTCCACCAGATGATAAATGAAAATCATTAGGATCAAGGCCATATAAATTTCCTAATGTTTCCTTAATATCACTTACATGATTAGCATCATTTACTGTTAATTTTTCCTTCTTTTCACCAGGTCCAATGGTTGACGTAAAGTATAAAGTCAATTTCTTTCCCGCTGAAGGAGTTTTAGTAGATGGTGTTTTAGATTTTACAGGTTCTAATTCCTCATCAAAATCTTCTTCAAAACTCATTTATTTCACGACTTTTTTATTATTTTGTAATTTTTTATTTTTTAAGTTTAATAAAATCGCATTAAAACGATATTATAAAACCCATTGGAATGAATTTGAAGTTTTTTTAGTTTTTACTAAAAATAAAAAGAAACTTATTTGGATGCTTAAGAAATTATATTATAAATTGAATGAATGCCTAATAATTATATAAGGTGTAAAATAATGTTGCAGAAAGAATATATATTTACAAAATCGAAATATTTTAACAATATAAAAGTATAGTCTTATGAACTCTGCGAATGATGTCGAATCTATTATTCTTGAATTAGTAAAAGAATATTTAGAAAAAAAGCCATTCTTTTCAATAGAAAACATTGTTGTATTTATTAATAATAGGGTAAAATCAAATCCTTTTATCAATAAAGCTAGGATTGAAATTACTATTAAAAATCTTATTAAAAAGAGAATGATAATTCCAGGAACAAAATTGATGAAAAATAATATTATTGAACATCCAGTAAGGAATGAAATCTTTAATTACATAAGGAAAAATCCTTCGAATATAAATGAAATAATGAATGCTCTAAATATTGGAAGTAATCAAGCTTTATGGCATCTATCCTGTTTGGAAAAATTTCGATTTGTTAGATCAAAAAAAATTAACAATCGAAAAATAATTTTTGAATATGATTCAAATCCAGAACTTGACGAGCTCTATTATTATTTAAATTTAGCTATTATTCAAGAAATAATTAATTTTATGAAAAAGGAAGATAAAGCCTTAAAAATTACAGAAATAGCAACTAGCTTAAAAAAGAATCATAATATAATTAAAAAATATTTAAACGTTTTAAAAAAAATGAAATTAATAAAAATAGAAAAAGAAAAAAAAAGATTTAAATTCAAATTAGATACAGAGAAATATTCTAAAGTTAGAGAAATAATTCAAGGTGTATGAACATAAAAACTTCAAATTCATTCCAATGGAATTTAAATTTTAAATTATATATTAGAAATTTAGATAATAATTTAATAAAAAAATCATGAAGAAAAAACATAGATTTTTAAGTATTATAACTCTTTACGTTATTTTTATAATTATCTATATGGCTTTTTTCTTATTCCGTATAGAAAGCATTCCTTTATTTCTCGTTCTAGTTATCGGTAGTGTCTCAGTACTATCCACCAGTACTATCTATACAATTATTCAATCTTCAAGCAGTGAGGATAAGAGAATAAGCGAGAAAAAATATATCAAAAAACAAAAATCGATTAAAAAAAAAACAATTGATCTCATCGATGATTATATTGATGCCATGCCTTCAATAAAAGATTATGTTGAATCAAATGCATCATATGATAATATGAAAATAATTAATAAATATATTTTTTCTGTGTTTAGCCAGGAAGAATTAGATAACATAAATCTTTTAGAATTATCAAAAATGGATAAAATAATGTTTATCAGAGAAATGTTGTATTTTAATAAACAAGAGAGAAAAATTTTAATCGAAAATATGTTGAAAAACAGGGATAAGACTGACGATGAAATAATCTATAAGCCTCCTACAAATCTTATTGAAAAGGAAGACCAGATACGAGTTTATGTAAGATCATTAGTTGAGCCCGGTGAGAAAACAAAAATCATTATAATTGATACAACAGAACTAATAATTGGTGTTAAAGAAAGAATTGGAATATTATTTGACTATAATTTAGAAGATTTTCTTTTATCCTCTGGAGGAATATTATTGCATGAAAATTCACAAATAAAGGATTATGATATTGATGATGACGACGAAATTGCTCTGATTCCATCAAGAAAAGAAAAAAATTTAAAAAAGAAGAACTAATAGGATAAGGATTTTTTTAACCAGCAGTACTTGCCGGAATTAATAATATATCTTCACCATCATTCACGTTATATTCGCTTAGCATTGAACTCTCATCCATAGTAATCCCACCCGATGATAAATGAAAATCAGCAGGATCTAAACCAAATAAATTCGCAACAGTCTCTTTAATATCTCCAACACTATTTCCTGTGTTTATGAGTAATTTTTGCTTTTTTTCACCAGGACCTATAGTTGACATAAAATAAACCGAAATCTTTTTGCCTGCCGATACAGCTTTAACTGCTGGAGTTTTAGCTTTGAGCTCTTCCGCTGGAGTTTTAGCTTTGACCTCTTCCGCTGGAGTTTTCGCGGAAGGTTCTTCTAATTCTTCATCTAAATCTTCATCAAATTCTTCATCAAATTCTTCATCAAATTCTTCATCAAAATCCATAAATAAACACCAAAGTATTAGAATTATTAATTTTATTGAGTTTTTTAATTATTTTTTGTATTTTCTTAATAAAAATAATGGAAGTTATAATATATAAATAGAATCTACAAGCAATACAAAAAGAGCTTAATTTCAAATTGCAAACACTTTAGAGTTAATATTAATATAATTTAATTAAGAAATTAAATGAATAAAAGAAATATCATGAATGATAAACCTATTCCCAAGTATCAAATTCGCGAAAAAACGCCTGAAGAAGAAATCGAAATGATTCCGGATTCAAGACTACTTAAAAAGATAAAGGAAGAAAGGATTAAGTTAAACAGAGAGAAAAGTGATTGGGAAAAGGTTGTTAAAAAGCTTGAAGGATATCAAGAAAACATAAAAGAGCTTGAAAAAAAAAGAAAAGAGAAAGAACTTGAAGTTAAAAATCTTCTAAACCAACGTGAAAAGTTAAAAAATGAATTAGAAAGAATGAAAAATGGGATTAAGCAACATAAAAATGATCTACTGTTAAAAGAAAGAGAGCTAGATCAAAAAAATGCTGACCTAGATAAATATCAAGAAAAGCTTGATAGACTAAAAGACGCTCTAGAGAGCGAGAAAAAATATCTAGAAAAGGAAAAAGCAAGAGCAGAAATTCGTGTTAAAGAAATTAAAACTAAAATACCTGGAATGGAAAGAAGAGAAAATGCATTAGAGAGAACAATTGAAAAATTAGAAAATGAATTAATGGACTTGAGAAATGAAATCAAACATCTTTCAAAAGAAAGGGATAATTTAAATAAAGAAATCAATGATCTAAGAAAAAACATTTTTGATGAAAAAAACCGAATTGATGATGAAAAGAGAAAATTAAAAGATGATAAAGATAAAAATCGTATTAGAAAAAAGGATTTAAATCTTAAAGCTCGTGAAATTGATAAAAAAAAAGAAGATTTAGAAAAATTTAGAGACAAAGTTGAAAATGATGTAAAGAATTTGGAAAAAAAGAAAGGACAACAAGAAACAAGATTAAAAGAGCTAAATAGGAAAGTTCCTAAAGCGGAAGATACTTATTATTCATTAGAACGCAAAATCCGTGATTTAGAAGATAAGCATAAAAGATTAAATAATGATTATAAGCAGTTAGCAAAAGAGAAATCGATGATAGACTCTGAAAAAAATGCTATTAGAAGAGAGAGAGAAAAGTTAGAAAGAGATAAAGAGAGATTCCTTGGAGAAAAAAGAGATTTTGAGAGAGAATTAAGGAAAATCAAAGAGATACCAAAATATAAAATCAAATCTAAAACTCCTTCAAAATATTAATTATTGTTAATGGGAGATTTATGAAAATTCCTACAGGAATTGAAGGAGATTATATAGAAACTAAAAGTGATAATTTTTTTTTCGACGTGAAAGGGGTTCATCACCCTTCTGATAGAAAAATATGTTTTATTCGTTTTTATCCTCATCTAAATGGGGATCGAATCAAAAATGGAAAGAAGTATAAAAAGATCTACGATCTACAAGAACGGTTCTCCTTTTTAAGAAAGCATCACCCAAAATATTTATTTTTCTCTAAAGAATTTGATATAGAGCTACAATGTGTCAAAAATGAGGATATTAAAAAAATTTATACTCCACGAGAATATTATAAAGAATTATCGCAAAAATTTAATCCTGACCGTCTTGAAAAATGTTCTAAAGATCTATGTGAATTATTTATCGAAAAGGCAATGCTCCCACATGGTTCAATCGGTATAACAGGTTCTCAAATGGTTGGATTAAGCAAAAATCAATCTGATATTGATTTGATTATTTATGGAACAGACATAAGCCGAAATTTCCAAAATAAGCTTCCTATTATCCTAGAAAAAGATCAATATTGTAGAAAATATACCAAAGAAGAATACCACAATCATTATGAATGGAGAGTGGGAGGTTCAAGAATTCCATTTGAAAATTTTTTAAAAAGTGAGAGAAGGAAGCTCCATCAGGGTATGTATAAGGAATTTGAATTTTTTATAAGATATATAAAAAGTCCTAAAGATTGGAAGGGAACTTATTATGATTATTTATATAAAAATATGGGAAGAATAAAATTAAAAGCAGAAATCATTGATGATTCTAATGCTATCTTTACACCTTGTTCCTATAAAATAGATGGCATAAAAGTCTACAATAATAAATACATTTCAAAAAAGATTAAATTAGATGATATTATGATGGTAACTTCTTTCAGAGGAAGATTCTGTGAACATGCAATTAAAGGAGAAAAGGTTCTTGTTGAGGGAAAATTGGAAAAAGTCATTTTTAGGAATAATAAAGAATATTTTAGAATATTATTAACAGATCAGAAACAAGATAAAATGATGATTTTAGAATAAAATCAAGTAAAATATAAAAAAATAATAGGCATCTTTCATTATAAATTATAGAATTAAGAAATAAAAACTATGATTGAACGTTATATTAAGGCAACTGAGCTAGATTCAGACGATCCTGATGCGTGGATTAATTTAGGAGATGCCTATTATAATGAAAATGATTTTGATAACGCAATTAATTGTTATCAAAGAGCTATTGATATATATCCTTATTTTTCTGAAGTTTGGAATAATATTGGTTTAGCTCTTTCAATGAAAGGAGAATCAGATAAAGCGATTGAGTATTATATGAAGGCTCTAGAGTTGGAACCTGAAGATGCTACTGTATACTATAATATTGGTTTTGCTTATGAAGATAAAGAAGAATTTACTAACGCATTAGAATATTACACAAAAGCTTTAGAATATGACCCAAGTAATACTGATGTTTTAAATAATATGGCTTTAATATATAGAGGAGATAAGCAATATGATATGGCTATTGATTGTTATGAAAGAGCATTAAAAATTAATCCAGATGATCCTTTGCTTTACAATAATCTCGCCATTATTTATTATGATCAACGAGATTATGATAATACTATCCTTTATTATGAAAAAGCATTAGAATTAGATTCTGATAATGCTGATTTGTGGTGTGAATTAGCAGACATTTATTATGAATTAGGTAATTATGATTTAGCGATAAATTGTTATAAAAGAGCAATAGAGATTGATCCTTTGTGTGTTGAAGCTTTAAATGATTTAGGCCTATCCTACAACATAAAAGAAAAATTTAAAGAAGCCATAAAATGCTTTCAAGAAGCTTTAGAAATCTTACCTGATGATCCTATATTATATGATAATTTGGGATATAGTTATTATGCATTACATGATTACGATAAAGCAGTTTATTATTATAAAAAAGCCTTACTAAAAAATCCTAATAATACTTCTACGAGAATGAAGTTAGGAGAAATTTATTGCGATATTAAAAGAGATTACAAAAAAGCCATCCAACATTTTGAAAAACTTCTTAAATTGAAACCAAAAAATTTAGATTTTTGTGAAACTTTAGCTTTTTGTTATGAAAAATTACATTTATATGAAAAAGCTAATAAATGCAGAGAAATGAGTTTTAAATGAACAAATCATTAGTCTTCTTAACTTTTTTATTTTATTAAACTAACTGAATTACAATGGATTTGTTTAATTGTGATCTTCATATTCATTCACCACATTCTATTGCAGTTTCTAAATCATTAAATTTAGATTCAATGAGAGAAACCTGTAAAAAGAAAGGGCTTCATATTTTGGGTACTGGTGATGCCCTACAACCAGACTGGCTTAAATATTTAGAAAAAAATCTAAAGCGTAACAATGATAGAGCATATTATTATAAGGATATCTCGTTTATACTACAAACTGAAATTGAAGATAGAGATAGTGTCCATCAAATGGTGCTTTTTCCTAATTTTGATACGGTTAAACAAATACAAAATAAACTGAAACCTTACTCTAAAAATATTCTTGATGAATGGGGAGGACGTCCAAGAGTAAATCTTTTTGGTGCGGAGTTAGTAGATTTAATAACCGACTCTGGCGGTTTGATTGGACCTGCTCATGCGTTTACTCCATTTAAAGCAATATTTCGCCAAAATAAATATAATACATTAGAAAGTTGCTACCAAGATACTGTAAAAAAAGTAACTTTTCTGGAATTAGGATTATCTGCTAATACAGAATTGGCTGATCGTTTAGAATCTTTAAATAATGTCACATTTCTAAGTAATAGTGATGCTCATTCTCAAGATCCTCGTTCTTTAGGCCGAGAATTCAATCAATTAGATATCGATAATCCCTCTTTTGATGAGATTGAACTTGCCTTGAGAAGAAAAGAAGGGAGGAAAGTAACACTCAACGTAGGATTACACCCTAAACTTGGAAAATATTATAATATGTTTTGTAATAAATGTAGGAGAAGGGTTTTATTTAAAAAAGGTAAAAGCGGTATTTCAGAAATTTTTTCTCAATATACCATAACTGATAATTTTATTCTATTCTTCTCAAATAATCCATTAAAATCGAGAATAGATTACATTAAACAAGTAGCAAAGGAAAAAATGATTTGTCCTAGCTGTAAGGAAGCAACTGGTAAAAATTTTAAAATTAGATTAGGCGTGAGTGAGAGAATTGAAACGATTGCTTCCTACAAGAAACCAAAACATCCAGAACATCGCCCTCCATATATAAACGCTATTCCTCTAATCGATATAATTCGATCTATTAGAGGGGTTAAAAGTACTAAGAGTAAAACTGTATTAAATGAATACAATAGGTTAATTGAAAAATTTGGCACTGAATTTTCGATTTTAATCGATATACCAATAACAGACATCGAAAAATTTAATAAAAATATTGCTTCTATTATAAATGCTTTTAGGAATAATGAAATCCAATATTCACCTGGCGGAGGAGGATCATATGGAGAAATTAAATTTGATCTTTAAAAATCTAATTTTTGAAAAAAACCATAATAAGTTACTATATATTAAACTCTAAATTTAAGTTAAGTAGTTCTCCACATTTAGAGCAAACCATCCAATCAAAAACTTTTACAGCAACAGTCATTAACTCTAATTGTTCTCTAGGAAATTGATTTCTGAATTTCTTAATATACCCACATGTCGGACAACTTATAATAGCTCTAACTTTTATAAGTGATCCTTTAGTTTCTGAGCTATCTACAGGTGACCTACTGCTGTCTTTATTGTAATCAATTTCCATTTTAATTAAAACCCCTTATTATCTTGCACATGAAAATTAATTCTTATAAATTTAATTCTTATATAACTTGTCCTATTATTCTCATGAACAAATTGAAATATTTTAATAAAACTTCTAACAATTATAATTTCTTTAAAAGATATCAATTTAAAGTTGTAAATTTATTATGTCCTCTTTTAATTGCCCATATCTTTCATAAAATTTGAAATAATTTTTATTTACTCTAAAGGTTTAAAAATGTAATCATGCTTAAATTCTATCTAAATCAATTTCCCTGGTATATAAGAGTTGATGTATTATTTCCATAATACAAGAATAATACTTTCTTATATTATTCTGATATAATACTGATATTATATATTAATGAATTAGACTTGGTTAGTTAAATGAGTGATAAGGAATATGATTTAACTGAAATTGCGAGATCAAGAATATCAGTTAGATCAAGATTTACAGAAATAGCTCGTCAAAATAAACTCAATCAGACCTCCAATTTAGATGATGATAAATATTTATCAGACTTACTTAAAATATTAAAAATCAAAAGTTTAGTGATAGGGATTGGCGGTGCTGGGAATAACACGGTATCGAGAATGCAAGATATTGGAAGTAAATTTGTTGAAACCCTAAATATAAATACTGATGCTCACGACTTATATTATTCCAATGCGAATAAGAAACTTCTAATAGGTAAAGAAATATGTAATGGTTTAGGGTCTGGAAATGATCCTAGTATTGGAGCTGCAGCAGCCGAAGAAGACATAGAAAGAATTTCTGAAATATTAAAAGCAGATGTGGTTTTTTTAGCTTTTGGTTTAGGTGGAGGTACTGGGACGGGGGCAGCTCCTATTATTGCTAGAGAAGCGAAAAAGAATAAAGCAACAGTGGTTACATTTTGTTCAATTCCTTTCACATCTGAGGGTAAGGAGAGAATGAATAGAGCAAAATCGGGACTTAAGGAAATTATTAGCGACACTGATTGTTTAATACCAATACCTAATGATAACCTTTTAAGATTCAATAAAGGAATACCAATCTTAACCGGTTTTAAAATAATGGATGAAGTGTTAATTAGGTGTATCCGCGAAATCCTCAACCTAATTAATAACTGTGGTCTGATAAATATTGATTATGCTGATGTAAAAAAGATTTTTGAAAAAAAGGGGGAACTTCCCAGTGGTTTGATTGGGATAACAGAATCTTATGGAGAAGAATCAGATCTTATAAAAAAGGCAAAATTAGCGCTACATAATCCGTTATTAGAGCCTGATCCTATGCAAGTTGATAAATGCATAGTCTCTGTATCAGGAGATCATAAGTTATCCTTATCTAAAATCGATAAGATAATTGCTACTATCACAGATGAAATTCCTGAGGAAGCTTCACTCAAATTTGGAACCGCTTTAGATCCCTCCTTAAAATCAAAAGTTAGAATAATGGCTTTAGGACGAGGGCCTATATCTCCGTATGCCCAAGCTTCTTTGGATGGAACAGATTTTCCTCAACCTAATTTTACTGCCCTATAACTTTTTTTCAATTAGCATTAAAAAACTTTTAAAAGTGTCTCAATTTTCTTGTAATATAAATTAATAATTTACTTGCTTTAAATTAAATGGTTGAATTTATTATGAGCAATAAAATGCCAGAATATGAATTGAGAAAGGAGATTCGAAGGTTTTTAGAGAAAAGAAAGGTTCTTGTATTGTGTACTTGTTTGAAGAATGTACCAAGAGCAACTCCAATGGATTTTTATATTGAAAAAAATACTGATAATTTTCATATTTATGTAGGACCTACTCCTGGAAAGAAAGTTGAAAATATTAAAGAAAATCCAATAGTTAGTATTGGCATCTATACACCCATGTCAGAAGGAAAAATCCAAGGAATGCAAATTACAGCATCTGGAAGAAAAAAATTAATTTTTTTAAAAGAAGGAGACGAAGACTTCAAAAAAGCACAAAAGATTGTTCGAGGAAAGAGAAAATTGATTCTAAAAATAATACCCGAAAAAATCGAACTTCTTGATTATGATTTCATTAAAGATGGATATTCAAGATTACAAGTTTTAGAACTGTGATTCCAGAAAATCTATTTTAAATTATAATAAAAAAAAAGAATTAAAATTTATTATTTCATCATATCTATTGCTTCTGAACCTTCAATTAAAGGCTGAATCTTAAACACATATCCTTCAAATCTCGTAAAAGCGGAAAGCCGCTTAGCAATTCCCTTTATTCCCTCATACAGCTTTTCTTTTGGTATCTCATAGATGTTATATATTTTATAATGGTAATCTGCGACTACCCATTGATAAATACGCTTCACAAATTCGGGATATGCAGGAGCTTTACCTGAAACGTAGAATTTTACTGTATCCTCAGCAATATGAGGAGGATATTTTACTATACTCATAACGTAAACCATTCTGAATTTCACCATTTTCTTTTACTAATGGTAAGAAAAGTTATTATTAATTGTTATAAAAATTTTTACTATAATATCAAATATAAAAATTGAGGATTTAGTTCAATTAAACAAAAAGTTTTTGGAGAATGTATATTTATTCATTTAATACATGAATTAAAATTGAAAAAACCATTATTGAATACGATGCTATCAGATAAGGACCAGAAAGAACTTAAAAAAGCTCAAACTGATAAGCAATTAAAAACTATCTTTAAAAAAATTGCTTCTAAAAAACCAGATGACTTTTTTCCTACGGAGGAACTTCGAGCATTAGGATATATAAGAAAGCAATGTGATATTTGTGGTACTTTTTTCTGGACCGTTCTTAAAGAAAGAGAAGTATGTGGTGATCCTACATGTTCTGGTGGTTTTCAAGTAGTTGTTGATAATCCTTCACAGGTTAAACTTTCATTCATAGGAGTATGGAATAAAATTGTAGAAATCTTGGAACCCAGAGGTTATAAGCCCATTAATAGATATCCATGTGTAGCAAGGTGGAATCCTACATCTGAATTCACGATAGCTTCAATTTCTGCTTTTCAACCATATGTAATTACAGGTGAAGTTGAAGCTCCAGCTAAAAAGCTAATAATACCCCAATTCTGTTTAAGATTCAATGATATAGAAAATGTGGGAGTTACAGGGAGTCATTGCACTGGATTCGTGATGATTGGTCAGCATACCTTTGTTCCACCAGATGAATGGAATCAAGGAGAACTCTTTATGGATATCCATTATTTTATCCACGAAGGTGTCGGATTAGCTAAAGAAGAGATAACTATTCATGAAGATTCATGGGCTGGCGGTGGTTCATTTGGGTGTTCTTTAGAGTTCTTTAGTCGAGGAGTGGAACTATTTAATCAAGTATACACAATGTATGAACAAACTCCAGAAGGACCACGAGAACTAAAACTTAAAGTCCTAGATATGGGAATGGGTCAAGAAAGAGTATCTTGGTTTTCTCAAGGGACTCCAAATATGTATGAGGCAATATTTCCTCTAGTTCTTAATAAATTAAGAGAAATTACTAAAATTAAGCTAGACTTGGATTTATATAATGAATTTTCAAAATATTCTGCTTATTTAAATATTGATGAAGTTAAGGACATGGATGCTGCATGGCAAAAAGTCGCTAACGAATTAGGGCTTAAGGCAAATAATTTAAAAAATAAAATTTTGCCTATGACAGCGCTTTATTCTGTTGCTGAGCATGCAAGAACTTTACTTTTTGCTATTAACGACGGAAAACTCCCTTCAAATGTGGGCGGAGGCTATAATTTAAGAGTTATTTTTAGACGTGCCATAAGTTTTATTGATCAGTTCCAATGGAATATAGATATCGCAGATGTCTGTAGTTGGCATGCATTAGAACTAAAAGAATTATTTCCAGAGGTTTCCTCACATTTAGACGAAATTAAGGAAATCTTGGATTTCGAAAAAGAAAAGTATTATTTGAACAAAAAAGAAGCAAAACGAATTTTAGATAAAGAACTGAAGAAAGGAATATTATCAACAGAAAAATTAATAGAATTATATGATTCTAAAGGAATTAATCCAGAGTTAGTCAAAGAGACAGCAAAAAAGTATGGAATTTCAATAAAAATTCCCGATGATTTCTATAGTTTAGTTGTTGAGCGGCATGAAAAACAGGAACAAATCCATGCTACTGAAAAGGAAATTGAATTA
This sequence comes from Promethearchaeota archaeon, assembly GCA_048940645.1. Lineage (GTDB taxonomy): Archaea > Asgardarchaeota > Lokiarchaeia > Sigyniarchaeales > SOKP01 > SOKP01. Next base: position 31,720 of record JBHLOI010000041.1, read on the forward strand.
GATTTGTCTGGAATTCCCGAGACTAAATCTCTTTATTATTATGATTATAATGAAATCTCTAATGAGGCTAAAGTGCTTAAAATTATTAAAAAGTATGTGATATTAGATCAATCTGTAGCATATCCAACTTCAGGAGGACAATTACATGATATTGGAACAATTAATGGAGAACCATTTAAAGAAGTCTTTAAACAAGGAAATTATGTTGTTCATGTAATGGAAAAAGACCCAACATTCAAGGAAGGAGATATAGTTAAAATAGAAGTAGAAAAAGAATGGAGGACTCAACTCTCTCAACATCACACAGCAACTCATATCGTCAATGCTGCAGCACGAATAATATTGGGAGAACATGTGAATCAAGCTGGAGCAAAAAAAACACTCAAAAATTCTCACTTAGATATTACTCATTATAATCAGATTCCTGATGACAAACTTATAGAAATAGAAAATAAAGCTAATGAAATAGTTGATAAAAAAATTGATTTAAATTTATCATTTATACCACGATCAGAAGCTGAACATGAATATGGCATGTCAATCTATCAAGGTGGGGCCGTTCCCGGGAAATATTTAAGGATAGTAGAAGTTCCAGGAATTGACGTGGAAGCATGCGGAGGTACCCATTTAAATAATACTTCAGAAACTGGAAAAATAAAAATTATCAAATCACAAAAAATTCAAGATGGAATTGTAAGATTAACGTTTACCGCAGGACATGCGACTGAAGAACTCGAGAAACTTGAAGCTAATGCTATTAAGGAGTTAGAAACTATATTACAAGTTCCTCAAATTAATATCGTACAAAGGGTAAATGAATTAATAGATAAATGGAAAAAGTTAAAAAAGGCTCTACAATCTGGTAAATATAATAAAGAAGATCTAGAATTAACTTCAAAAGATAAATTTGAAGGAGATATACTAACGGAATTATCGCGACTTCTTAATGTTAGGAAAGAAAAAATACCTTCAAAAATTAAGAAATTTTACTCTGAATGGAATGAAGCAAAGATAAAATTAAATCGAATTAAAAAGTATTTAAGCACAGATTACATAGAAAGCCTAATTAAGAATGCTAGATCTTTTGGAAACTCAAAGTTAGTAAGTGCCACCTTTAACAATTTAGATCAAAAAGAAGTTCAAAATATTAGCTCTAATGTTTTAAAATATTCCGATAATGTAATAACTATATTTTTTAATGAAAATGAAAAAGGAACAGCTATTACAGGAATGATTGATTCAAAAGCTGCAAAAAATTCTGATTTTCATATGGGAAATTTTATAAAAGAGGAAACTAATTTTTTAAAAGGTAAAGGCGGTGGAAAATACGATTATGGTCAAGGATTTGTTGAAAAAAAATATGTAAATACAGACACTGTTGTAAAACATTTCTATAAAAGACTTTTTAAAAAGGAATAATTTCAAATTAAGCATCAGGCATTTTCTATATAAAATATATAGCATCTATACATTATGGCGAAATCGCTTATATCTTTATTGACATACTATTCACATAAGATAAGAGAAATTATAGTATAA
>JBHLOI010000108.1:0-7636 GCA_048940645.1 Promethearchaeota archaeon
TAGTGTTTGAATGTTTGAAGCCTAAGTTGGAATATATTTGCAGTAAGATTCAGAACAGTTTAGAAAATGTTACATGATGAAACAAAAGAGCATCATTCTGGCATATTCAATTCTATGCCAATGTAATACATGAGACGCGCAAATACATAGAAGGTAAGGATCAATTAATCGTTTAAATAATATATAATAATAAATGAAAGTATAAGACAAAAATTAAATGATCTTCTCAAATTTAAGAATTAAAAAAAATATTCTTAAGAAAAAAAAATAAGAATTTTTGAGTAAAATAAATATTTCAAGGTGGGCAGGGTATATCAATCCATAAATAACCTGGGTGTATTGGTCTAGGAAAATCAACCCAATCATAAAGGTAGAATCCTCCTCTCCAATTTCCATTGTCAGTAATCTTTAGCGAAAGTTCATATGAAAGAACCGTACCTTTTTTCAATGTTCCGTCTACATATGAAACCATACCAGAGTTTTCTCCCGATGGACCTAATCCCTCATTTTTCCATTCCAACCAGACATCGATATGAGACCCTTTGGAAAGAACCCTTGCCTTTGATTTTAGTATTTCAACATCCTCTATTAATGAAGCTTGATCGAAGGAAAAATCCCAAGTTCTAAAGGTTCCTAATTGAGAAGAACCTGGCGTAAAGTCATTAATGACGATATAAAGTAACCGAAAGTTAAGCAATAAATAATCTTCAGAATTCCAGGTAAATTCACCGTCCTTGTTTTTATCAAAATATTTATACTTTACATTACTAAATTGTTTGGCTACTTTTACCGGATGTGGATCATCTGTAAATCCTCTAACTCCATCTGGACCTGGGGGTGCCCAATACACAAAACTTCCATCGAAAAATGACCCATGAGACTTGTAATCACCTACAGTGTATTGATATAATTTTCCTTTATTATCATCTATTCCAACATTTCCCGAACCATCTTCTGCTATAATTTTATAATAGACTGTTGTCCCATCAGGAAATGGAGGTATTTCTGCTGTATATCTTTCATATGCAGTATAAAGTACAGCGAGTGGTGGCTGGGGTACGTATGAAGGCATAGAAGGAGTCATTGGCACGGAAATCCATGTGGCTTTATCCGTAGAATAAGCTAATTCTATTGACTTCATCCCTAAAATTAATTCCCATAGAAATATCGTAGAGATGGTTACTTTATCGCTTTCAAATGGATGTTTAGGTAATTGTAAAGGTGGGATGAGAGCTTCAGGAGGAGTATTGTCTGGTGGAAGTGGATTAGATGGTCCATTGGCATCTAAGAGATCCTGCTTTGGTATAACATCAATTTCATCAATTACTTGTTTGTGTGCTAGAGCTGTCTTCTTAAGTTCATCTGGGAAGTAGGCTAATGTTTCTGGAGTATCATATAATTGGTGAGCAAATACACCATATGTCATAACACTGACAGTTGGAACCCCTCCTCCTACGAAAGCACCCCCACCAACTCCCATGTATGATATAAAAGTATGATAGGGTTTTAAATCATAGTCATTAAGGGCTTGCTCAGTTATAGAGATAAGGAGTGGATTCCTATTTGAAACCATTAATGCTCTTTTTTCTCGTATAGAATTGGTTTCTATCAGCCTTCCATCTACTTGTTGATACCCACGTGGTGCAGCCGGATTGTCAAGATTTACAAAACATGCTATCTGTGGCATTAGATCTGGATGAGCTTGGGCAAAAGCGTTTGGAGAATCAAAGACATGATGAGAGCTAAAAATAACAAACATCATAGTTTTTTCTCTCTCGGATATAGGCAGAGAGGCATAAAATTTCGCTAATCCTAAAAGTACAGCAACTCCTCCAGCATCACCTACAGTTCCAATCCAGCTGCAAGCATCTAAATGTGCTCCAACTAAAATTATATCGTCTGACTTGCCGGGTAAAACTCCCACTACATTATAATCATTTACTACTGTTTCTTCAACATCTAGAAAAAGATTAACTGTAACTTCCCCTTTACTTAAGAGATCTCTGAGATATGCTCCATCATGCATTCCTACTTGCAAGCCAGGGATTGGTGAAGGATTATTTAACCGAAACCCTTGGGTTACGACTGGTCCATTACCTCCCCACCCTTCAGCAAGAGGTACATGAGCAATTATCACACCTTTAGCTCCAAAACTAACTGCTACTTGAGCTACTTGCAACCAATTATTTGAATATAAAGGACCTGCAGGTCTAAAACTATCAACTAAAACAATATTTCCTACAACATCATCTTTTTTTGCAAGGAATTCTGCTGTGGTCCCATAACCAACATACACAAGCTCCGCTTCAATTCCTCCTTCTTCAGTAGATTTATAATATATAGGATATGAGACTATTTCTCTGTTTTCAGAACTCGGATTAATAGTTAATTTCCAATCTTTAGCATACATAACAGGCGGAGGAAATTGATAAGGTTCAAAACGAACATTTTCTAATCCAAAGTCTAAAAATTTATCTTTAATATATTCTTCAGCTAGATAGATTTCAGGAGTTCCAGCTAAAAGCCAACCAAAACTCGTAAGATCAGTAACATAATTATACATTTCCTTCCCAGAAATGACATTCTTTCGGCGTTTCCCCCAATGATCTTGTGGAATACTTAAACCAAAATTAGGCATGATTGACAAGCCAATAATTATTAGCAAAATAACAAGAGAACCAATTTTAACTTTATTTAGTTTTTTCATTTAATTTCTTCTCTTAATTTTGATAGATAAAAATTTTTTAATAAATATGGTATTTCAAAACAAAACCTATGATATGTTTATATTTAAATTTTATGGCATAACATATTAATGATGAAATAGGAAAATATACAGATATATATTTTATTTTATATGATCTTTTGTAAAGATAGGTAGCAATAAAGAAAGCATATTGTAATATTATCGAATATGGAATTTACATTTCCTCCCTTTGACATAAATGTATATAAATAACATATCTTAAGTTAGTCTTTAACTTAAGGATTTTTATGAAAAGACAATCAATATCGATTTAAATTTTCTTTTAAATAGATCGGTAATTTGATACAGGCAATAATAAATTACATTTTTTTGACGCTTATAAATTGAAAGCCATTAATGACTTAGTGTTTGATTGTTTGAAGCCTAAGCTAGAACAAATTTGTGATAAAATTCAAAATAGTTTAGATGATGTTACAGATGAGACAAACCAGCATCAGTCTGATATTATTGAGTCCTATGCCAAAATAATACATGAAATGCTAAAATATATTGAAAGTGAGGAACCAACCTCATTAAAACCTCCTACTAAACCAAAATTAAGACCATTGAAGAACTATGTTAAAATCCTACATTAGAGACAATATCTAAAAGTTAAAAGTTTAAATAAAAACTGATAATCATGTAAAATATAAGACGAAATTTTAATGAATCAGATAAATTTTGGATAGCTTAAATGAAGTGAAAATCAAAATGAAATATAAATGCAGAATTTGTAAACTTAAATTCAAAGCAGAGGTTTTGAATGTTGTTTGCCCTAGATGCAATAAAAAAGGAGTGGTTCCATATAATGATCATTCTGGAGGAATTATCTTAGGATTAGCGTTAATAGCTTTGTGGTTTTTTATTACTTCTTCCTTTCCACGACCGTTTTTATGGTTTTTTCCTGGTTTTCTTATTCTAGGAATTTATTCATTAATTGAATTAACTTTATTAATTATCAGAAAAACCTCAGATCCTAAATACTTTGTTGATAGAATGACTGGAGAAGTCCATTATCTAACTTTGAGAACTGAATAATACACTGGGAGAAGTGTATTTTTTTATTTTCTTGGAATTCACTATTTTATTACAGTAGCTACAGGTTGTATCATTATATTCGCTTTTTTTTTAAGGTAAGGAATATACTTCAGAAAGATCTTTTACTCAACCCGTGAATAGGTTTTTTGAATAAAAATTTGCACCTAGAAGAAATTTTTTTAATTCCCTCTTTAATTTCATTTTAAAGCAAAATTCACAAAATTGAAAGATAAAATGGAATCATGCTTAGGTTCATTATAGATTGTCCGATTATATAGATAAATCCTGCAATTTTTAAATTTTTATCATTATTGGAATAGCTGTGAACCATGAAGAAAATAATACCAATCCCATTACAAAGAGATCCATCTTTCTTCTATTTCTTAATAAAAGAAATAAAACCGCCTAAATTTAGATCTAGGACTTACAAAATTGTAATATTTAAATAAAAAGTAAGTAATTATTACTTTACTTCAAAATCCAATTAAATTTGAAAATAAGAGAGGTAAGAAATATGCCATACGTGTTAATAAAAACTTGGTTTCCCCCTCATAAATCAGAAGAAGTTGCTAAAGTATATGTAGAAGAATTGAAAAAATATCCTCCTGATAGATCTTTAGGAAAATCTTTAGCTACTGCTATAAGAGCAAATGAAAATGGTATAATGTCCATTGAAATTTTTGATGTAAAAGGAGGGAAATTGGAAGAAAGCATAAACCATTACCAAAATGTTCAAATTATGTACCATAATATCGAAGGATTTAAATATGAAATAGAAATTTGGCGTACAGCCGTTGAGGCAATGGAATTACTCGGAATAAAACCACCTGAATAATAAAATGTAAGAACTTTAACTCTTAATCCTTTTTTTTTTAAAAAATATATATTTCAAGCAATAGTAAACCAAATTAAGAAAACATAAAAAAGAGAAACGGCAGAATACCCGTAAAGATTACAAGGAATTTTAATAACGTAACCTGTATCAAAAAAGAAAAAGTTTCTTTGAATTAAAACGAGTTTTCTTCCCGAAGTTTTTCAATATAATGTATTTTATAACCGCTTACAATTTCTATGGTTGGAATGTTGATCAACTTTTTAAATATTGATATAAATTTATTTTAACTCCTTCGCATTTAAACCTTGTTAAGCTAAATTTCTTATAGAGACTTTTTCAATGTTCTAGAGATTTTTCTTATAACTTTTTCATGCGTTGACACATAACCATACATTAATCCAAATGATTCTAGCGTAGCTCTATGAATCTCTGGAGTCCAAGCTGCACAACAATCTTCTACAATGATGACTTGAAAACCGTAGTCACTAGCTTCTCGAGCAGTTGAGTGTATACAAAAATTTGTCACAACCCCCGATACTAAAATAGTTTCGATTTCCATATTTCTTAAGAAACCATCGAGTCTAGTTGAAACAAAAGTGCCACTTGTGTTTTTCTGAAGAACGAAATCTCTCTCTTCAGGTTTTAACTCATCGATTATATCAGAACTGGGATGAGATATATGAGGAAATGCTACTTCTCCTAAAACCTTTTTAGTAAAATCATTTTCAAGTTTAACAGCTTTCGGAAAATCACTTCCATCCGGCATGAAACTTGAGTATTTTGTGTAAATAACTGGGATATCAACTTCATGACAAAATTCAATTAAATTTCGTAAATTAGGAGTGACCTTTAATTCTACTTCTTTTACAAAATAATCCAAAATCCCGGGAGTAATGTTATTCATTGCTTTATACGCAATATAATCTTTCTTTACTTGGTACTTTTGCATATCAATAACAATCAGGGCAGTTGTTTTCGGATTTATATCAATCTTTTGCCCTTGGATAAATTGATAAAATGCATTAATTTTTTCCTCCATAAAATCACAGTCATTTAAATTTTAGAATTTTGTGCCACAATAAGAGCAAAAAGCTGCTGCATCTTTCACTTTAGCTGTACCACAGGTGGGACAATACCTTACTTTTTCCTCTGAGGGTTCACTTTGCTCACCTGTCACTACTTCAGCATGAGTCATTTCACCTGTAGATGATGAAAATTTTCCGCGTATAAGACCTTTAGATTTCAGATCTAAAACAATTGCTTGGACATCTTTCAGAGAAATTCCGGTGCTTTTACTAATTTCTTCTATAGTTGCTGTAGGATGGTCAGCATATTCATATAATACAGCATTCCTTAATTTGCTTCTATTAACCCAAATAGCTATTTGGCCTATTATAATAGCTAGAGCAATTCCTAACCAGACTATTCCAAACCAATGAAACCCCTCACCTGAAAGAGGTCTTATTAATACATCATTTATACCCCAGTATAAAAAAATTCCTGCGATAATTAGTGCACATATACTTATGCCTTCTGAATATTGGTTCTTTTCATATTTCATATTAGTCACACTTTAATTGATTAATTAAGTTTAGATTTGGTTTTTAAATTATTTAAATGTAGCTTTTATTAAATAAATCTTGACTATAGCTTATACAAATCAGTCAATATTTTAAATATTCATACCGAATTGTCTCAACTTTTACTTTGAGCGAATTTTTTTTATAAAATATTTTTATAGTATTAAAGATAATTTTCTTCTATGAGTTTTGAGAGTGAAGATGACATCTATAGAAATCTTCAAAAATATTTGGATTCTCTTCCAATTGATTATCCTGAAACGGAATCTGGTGTAGAGCTTAGGATTCTAAAACACCTATTTACCCCTCAAGAAGCTGAAATTGCGTTAAATTTGAAGATTATTCCTCAAGAACCAAGGGCAATGTTTCGACCATTTAAAAAGAAAGGTTGGACACTGGAACAATTCTCTGGAGCACTTCTAAGAATGGCTAAAAAGGGTGCAATTAATTGGATTCGAAGAAGAGATGGAACAAATTATTATTCTATCGCTTTCTTAATGGTTGGGTTTTACGATTACCAAATAGATAAACTGACTAAAGACTTTTCTGAAGATATTGATCAATACATGGATGAAGGGTTCATACCCGCAATGTTAGAAAATGGAATTTTACAAATGAGAACCATTCCTATAGAGAAAAGTGTTAATTTGGAATATAATATTTCTAATTTTGACGAGATTAAAACTATAATAGATAATGTTGAAAAAACATTGTATTTAAGCCCTTGCATATGTAGACAATCAAAAGATGTTCAAGGAAAGGGTTGTGATCATCCTAAGGAAACCTGTATTTCAATAGGCGTTAGTCCACGGATTTTTCTCAAACAAGGCCGTGAAATTACAAAAGACGAAGCGTTAAAAGTGTTACGAATGGCACAAGACAGGGGAATGGTTATATGTCCAACTAATACTCAGAAACCATTTGTAATATGTTGTTGCTGTGGATGTTCTTGTGTATTTCTCACTAATCTTAAAAAATATGCAAATCCCGCCCAATATGTAAATTCAAATTATTTTGTAGAAATTGACAAGGATTTATGTTCGGGATGTGCTAATTGTATTACTGATTGTCCCATGGATGCAAACAAGATCAATGAAAAAGGAATTAGTGAAGCTGATCTTGGCTATTGTATAGGATGTGGAGTTTGTATCCCCAATTGTCCTAATACGGCTCGTTATTTGGTAAAAAAACCATCTGAATCTATACCACCTGAAAATTTTACAGAATTATATCAAACTATCACGAAAAGAAAAACTATACTTCAAGAAAAAAGAAAAGCAGATAAAAATTATAGTAAGATAAAAAGAGTAAAGTAGAATCTCTTCTCTATTTATTATAAAATTGTTTGATTTCCTCTTCTGATAATTTAATCTCTGCCGCTGCTGCATTAGCTTCTATATGTTTTACTTGAGATGCTTTAGGAATCGCTATAACATT
>JBHLOI010000109.1:0-7528 GCA_048940645.1 Promethearchaeota archaeon
TATGCGGTGATTACGATCCATGGTACTGCTCCAGCGATCACACCTAAGTAATAAGGTGTCCAATTAATCTTCTCTTTTAATTTTCTTGTATAGACGTTATAATTCTCCATAAGTAATCCGAACATATTCATTAGAAAATTCGAAACAAATATCATAAATAGCGACCAAAAATCAAGGACACCAAAAAACAAGGCAATTAAAACAATCATAACAGAGCTTGAAAAGGCATATTCAAACCAACGTATTTTGTTAACCCCTCTTTTTAGATCTCTCACATATTTTTTATTAAGCGGATAAGCGATCAGAAAATGTGCAAGCGCAGATAATAATAGAAAGGTTCCAACAAGTGCACCTAACGCAGTGAAGGTGAAAAAAACTTCTACAACTGGCCCAAAAGTAGGGGGGGGTCCAGGATCAAAGTTTTGATAAAAGGTATAGATATCTGCCGAAAAGCCTAATTGGGGTAAGAATCCGAAAATCACCATCAGTAGGCCCTGAATTAAATGCAAAAAAAACATATTCCGATTGAATTTTCTTAGATAATCGAAAGAAATATCAGATTTTGGGATTAACCATTCATTTTTTAAATCATTATCAGTAGAGTTCATATTTCAAAAAATGAGAATTTCATACTTAAAATAATTCTATAAAAATTATAAATCGGTAGTGAGCTTTTATTTTAAAAACTATGAAAAGATTAATTGAAATTAATGTTTAAAAAAACATTGTTTAAAATTTTTTAAATTTTAAAAAATAGTTGGCATTCGATCATCTCTTATTGAACTTTTATCGTTATTTCAATTAGTTAATATTTCATTATGCAACTCCTTAAGTGCTTTCATTTTGATCTATTAAATAGTGATAAATAATGAACGATAAAAGTAATTTTAGAAAAACACCCTTTAAAGGTTTTAAAATTAAGTTTCCAGAAGTTTCAGGATCTAATTTAGAATTTAGAGAGTTTAATATACCATATGATTTAGATGGTCAATATAATATTATTATAATTCCTTTCTGGCGTTCGCATCAAATACTAGTGGACCAATGGGCTACTTTTTTAAATACTTTAACTAAAAAGTACCCTGATTTAGAGTATTACGAGACTCCCACTCTGAGTATAGGCTATAAAGTAATGAGATTTATGATTGATGGCGGAATGAGAGCTGGGATACAAAATAAGAGAATAAGGGAAAGAACAATAACACTGTATATTAATAAAAGAAAATTTAGAAATAAATTAGATATTCCAACTGAAAAAACTATTTCTCTTTTTTTAATAAACAGAGAAGGAGATATTTTATGGAGAGATCAAGGCGAATTCAGTAGTAATAAAGCAGAAGAACTTGAAAAAGTTTTATTTGAATTAAATGCATAAAATTAAATGATGCTAGATGTCAGAATTAAACGAAGATAAACTAAATGTAACATGTAGAGATTCATTTATACCGGGAAAAGCATTTATTCCTCGTAAATATACCTTAACCCATTCTGATGCAACAGGAGATTTATTTCTGACGATCGATTGTGAATATGATGATGAACAGATATCTAGTTTATATACTCGGTTTATGAGAGATGAGGTTTTAGCTGAGTGGATAGAAAATGAACAACGATATGAACTACATATTTATGTTCATGTAAGTGGAGGCTTTGTTTTTGGATGGGCAAAATTAAGATACAAAATTTTCAAATATCATATGCCTTTAGTTCTCAAAGCAATTAGGAAAGGAGATAATGAATTATTCGAGTTATATCCATATCTAGATCAATCTCAAATCTATATTCATTTCTTATCAAAAAGAAATAAATATAATAAAATAGAAGAATTTGGACTGTTAAAAGATTATAAATAAATAATATTTCTATTATCTCTTTAAGAATTTTATTATTGTTAATCAGAAAAGAAGATAGATGATAAACTTTAATTGATTGAATCAATGAATATTTTTTAGAGAAATGAATACAAAAGAGATAGTTTCTAAATTTAAAATAATCATCGACGATGTTTTAAAGATATTAGATGAGTACAATTCTTTTTTTGATTTGATTATTGCAGATCCTCCTTTTGGTATTGATTTCAACAAAAGTTGCCATGAATATGGAGCAGAGGGATTTATTTTATATGAGGATAAATTCGAAGGAGGTGAATACGAGGAATTTTCATATGAATGGATTTCTAAATGTTATAAAGCCCTTAAACCAACTGGGTCTATGTATATTGTTAGCGGTTGGACCAATATAGGGGCTATACTCAATGCTATTAAGAATACAAAATTTATATTAAAAAACCATATAATTTGGTTTTTTGAATGGGGAGTTTTTACTAATAAAAAATATATTACAAGTCATTATCATATTCCGTTTTTAGTAAAAGATGAAAAAAATTATGCTTTTAAACCCCAATATTCTAATCCTAAAACCAAAAGAAAAGGTTTTAAGTATGAAAAAGATGTATGGTATTGGCCAAAATATAATAGAGGAAATGATCCTAACCATATAAAAGGGCATCCGTGCCAATTACCAATAATTTTAATGAAGAAGATGATTAATATTTCATCAAATCCTGGAGATTGGGTTGGTGATATTTTTTCTGGGAGCGGAGGTACTCTATTAGCATGTAGAGAGTTAGGACGCCATTGTATTTCAATAGAAAGAAATCCCAAGTATTTAGAGATTATAAATCAAAAAGCAAGAACGGATCAAGATATCATTTTTAGACCTGATGAAAAATTAGAAGTAGAAAAAAAGGTACAAACAGGTTTAGATGCTTTTTAATGATTAAGAAACGTGGTTTTTAAAGGATTATAAATTAATCTTGTTGTGATACCACCTTGGGTAAGTTTTTTATTAGTCCTCGCGCTCATTTTAATCTTTTCAAAATATGAATTGAGTATTGTTTTAAGCATTGGAGCTCTCATTTTCGCTATTTTAACTCAAATTGATATAATAGCTTCATTAATTTCAATATTTACTAATATCTCAATAATTTTTTTAGCGATAGCATTGGCTATAATCCCTATATTGGGAGGGATTATGGAAGAATCTGGATTAATGTTAGAAATGGTTCAAAAAATGAATATATCAAAAAAAATCTCAATGATGGTAGTTCCTGCATTTTTTGGACTTTTACCTGTTGCTGGTGGAGCATTAATGTCAGCTCCTATACTAGACCAAATCGATAAAGAAGTAGATGTTAATAAAAAGGTCGCAATTAATGTGTGGTTCCGACATGTTTTGATTTTAATTTATCCTATATCATCAGCAATGATATTTGCTAGTTCCAGTGAAGTAACTGGAATTTCGCTTTATTTAATTTTTCTTACTTTAATACCTCCCTTTATCATTATGGTTTTTATTGGTTATTTTACATTAATAAAAAACCTAAAAACAAATGAGCAACCTTCTGAGCGCGATTTAAAAAAAGTTTTTCATAACATGATTCCTATTATTATTGCCCCATTAATAGATTTCTTAGGAAGAACTTTTTTTAATAACCTTTTTCCAAATAATTTGTTCTTGCTTATTGGATTGATTATAAGTTTAGGGATAGCCTTAAAATTTGCAAATATGGGAATCCTAAGCACTAAAAAGATAGCCAAAAAAATGAAAATTTGGAGATTTCCTCTCTTAATTTTAGCAATGTTCTGGTTTTTAGATATCTTTAGAAGGTCAGGAGTAGCAGCAGAGATTGGTAGTTTAAATTTATCCTTTATCCTATTCATTTTTTTTGGATTTTCATTGGGATTTGCTACTGGAAGAATATTAGTCCCACTTACGATTATGGTGCCAATATACTTAGTTCAATTCACCATTAATACTATGCCATTGATGGAATTTATATTTTTATATTGCTCAATTTTCTTAGGTTATATAATAACACCGATACATCCATGTGTAGCATATAGCACCAACTTTTTCGAAACAAATTATAAGAATGTTGCTAAATATCTTGCAATTCCTACATTCCTCTGTTTTGGATTATTATTGTCTGTTTATACATTAATTACCTTGATTTAGTGTAAGACTATTTTTATCAAATAATTAGTTTTTTAATAAATTATTTAAAAATATTAAGGATCATTAATTGGATAATATGATATACTAATGCCTATTTCCTTTTCTCAAAATGTTAGAGAACTGATTAAGCAAATACCCTATGGGAGAGTTGCAACTTATGGTCAGATTGCATCTTATGCCGGAAACCCCCGAGCAGCCAGGCAAGTAGCTTGGATATTACATTCTTGTACTAAAAAGGATAATTTACCATGGCATAGAGTAATCAACAGTAAAGGGTACATTTCTTTACCATATGGGGGAGGATATGAGACTCAAAAGAAATTATTGGAATTAGAGGGTATTACTTTTAAAGAAAATGATTCTATTAATCTGAAAATTTACCTGTGGAAGATTAAATAATTTTTCACTCAAAATTATTCATTTGTAAATTGGAATAGGAATTTCCTATAACATATATTTCTTTCCTTCATCATACATCCATTAATTTGAGGTGTCGTTTCATATTGAGCATCTAATTCATCAAACCAACCTTCTAGTCTTTCAAATATCCCACAATTGTACTTTTCAATATAACCCATTCTTTTTATCCCATTATAAGCAAAACATTTATTCATAGTAAAAATTAATACATTTTTATCAGGGAATTCAAAGTTAAAATCCATAAATTTAGCTTTTACGATTGAAAATACTTTTTTGAGAAAATCCTTAAACTCCTCAAAAGATTCGATTTTTTCTATGCCTAAAGCCTTTTTAAGTCTATGAATTTCAACTTTAGCCATTGATCTTACTGCTGATCTATTAATTTTATTCGTTTTATCAATACCACATTCTTTCGCGCAATGATAAAACCACATACCATCATGACTCATCCAATTTTTAATTAAAATTTCTTTAATGTCTTCAAAATCAAGAATTTTCAAACTTTTCACTTTTTTATTCCCCAATTTTTAATTTTGAGTGATATTTCACATTTACTATCTCCATCTTTCATACAAGAGAGGCATTTCTCTTTTATTTCTACATTTAATGCTTTATACCAACCTGAACGCATAGCAAAACAGCCGCATTCATAAAAATTCTCCATTCCAATTCTCTTAACTTGTTCTATAACAGCACATTGTTTTACAATACCTAAAAGTTCATCATCGGATACCTTTTGAAATTCATAAGACATAGATGGACGAGGATAGTAAAATTCCATAGCAGCTAAACACACATCATGCAAATCTTGAACATTTTTCACCTTTGAAAAATTCAAGGCATTAACAAAACGATGCATCATAACTTTGCCCATTTCTGCGATGATTTTTTTATTTAACTTATTACCTATTTCCCATCCAAACTCTCGAACTATTGCCATTTGAGATCTTGCATCGTGTGACATCCAATTTTTTCTTAATATCTCAATTCTTTTTTTATCGTTAAGAGAATCCAACAAATTGACTTGTTTTTCCATAATTGAAGTATTCTCTAATTAATTTTTAATGTTTTTCGATCAATAACAACTAAATTTTAGTTGAAAATAAGTTAACTTCAATTTATCAAATTGAAAATATAATAAATAAAGTCATTAATTATTATGTTTGATGAGTTTAAAGGAAGAAAAATCTGTTGCTGCTATCGTATATTATGAAGATGAATATTTATTACTTAAGTATGGATTGGGACATTGGGAGTTTGTAAAAGGGCATATTGAACCTGGTGAAACGGAGACAGAGACCATTATGAGAGAATTAAAGGAGGAAACTGGAATTGATAGTGCTAATATTGTAAATGGGTTTAATGAAGTTTATGATTATTATTTTAAATTTAGGGGACAAAAAATTCATAAAAGAGTGAGCTGTTATTTAATTAAATCACGTACTAAGGATGTAAATTTAAGTTTTGAACATGAAGGTTTTAAATGGTTAACTATTGATAAAGCCATTAAGCAAGTAACTTATGATAATGCTAAAGAGTTATTAAAAAAAGCTAAAAAGTTCCGATCATCAACTTTAGAGTCTTTTCTTTAAAAATTGGGAACAAATCCATTAATTTTTATTCTTTAACGATTTTTATTTAAATATGAATCTTTGGGTTATCTTTTTATGTATTTTTGGGATAATTTTTATTTTAATTCTAATTTTTGGTTTACCACGTAAAAGAAGTGAAAGGAAACCTAGTATAGAAGGGCTTTATAGCGCAGAAGTAGCTAAAGCATTTGAAAAAATGACAAATTTTCTTCCCTTTAAACTGTTGCGAAAAAGGGTAATCTCTGAATTGAAAAAATATACTCTGAATGGTTTATTGGTTGATGTAGGTTGCGGCTCTGGAAATCTAATTGTAGAAATAGCGCAAAAGTATAATAGTATAGATCTAATAGGTATTGACATTTCAGATGAAATCCTTGAATTAGCTAAACAAAGAGTCATTAAAAATGAACTTAATGAAAGAATAAAATTTGAAATTGGAAATGTAGAAAATTTGCCATTTTCAGATAATTCTATTGATTTTATTATTAGTTCACTTTCACTACATCATTGGTCTAATCCAAAAATAGCTTTTAAGGAATTTATTCGTATTTTAAAAGGAGATGGTTTATTAGTGGTTTTTGACTTTCGCAGAAATTCACGTAAATTTTTTTATGGATTATTGAAATTTGCTACTAAAATTGTTGTACCCAAAGTATTGAAGGAAATTAATGAACCTTTAGGCTCATTACAGGCAGGTTATACTGCTGAAGAAATAAGGGAAATTTTATCCGGAATCAATATCCATAGCGTAGAAATTAAACCATTTTTAGCCTGGATGTTTATAAGTGTCAAAAAGCATTAACATTATGGATTTAAATTACACAAATTTTTAGCAAAAGCTAAAAATCAAGCCGCAAACACTTCATTTTACCCTTATATTTAAATTAAAATACTTTTATTTAGTATATTGATATCTTTTAAAAATTTTAGATTCTAAAATAAGAGTTGTAGGTTTTAAATTAAAAATGTTGATTAGTGAAAGTTATTTATTAATAACTCTTGATGAGTCGAAAGGTAAACATTACATCAGACAAGGTATTGCTAAAGATGAATGTTTCGCAGGAGCGTGGATAATGGATTTAATTTTTAGAGGAAAGTTAGCAATTGAAAGAAAGAAGTTAAAAGTTATTGATGCAAAATCAACGGGAGATGAATATTTAGATGATATTCTTAACGTTTTAAAAGGTTCTAAGATGATCCACAAAATAAGATATTGGATTCGAATTCTCTCATCCCAGCAAAAAATGAAATTATATGATCTAACTTTAAAACGCTTAGAAAGTCAAGGTGTCTTGAAATTTGAAAAAGAACCTTTTTTAAAGATTTTTAAAAGATGGGGATATTTCTTTATCCAACCAGCAGTAAAAAAATCATTAGTGGAACAAATTCGTAATGTTATTATTAATAATCTTGACCCTGATATCTATTTATTATGCTTATTAAATTTTTTAAGAATCAGTAGATTAATTAGAGTCTACATTCCAAAAGAATATAGAAAG
>JBHLOI010000042.1:0-26302 GCA_048940645.1 Promethearchaeota archaeon
CCAATATTAGAACCAAACTGATAATCAGCAATTTTAACTAATTTTCGAACCCATGATTTTGAATAATACTTCGATTTCGGTACATTTTCCTCAAAATTAAAACTGTCTTTTAAATCCTTTACGAGGTTCTCTAGTGACTCCATTGAATCAGAAGTTGTAAGATTTTTGTAGACTTCTGTAAAGAAAAATTTGTTAGACAGTTGTTTTTGTGCTCTTAAAACAATTTCCTTGTATCCTTTATCACTTACATGACATATAATCGGAATTTTTGTATTATACTTCTTAAGTAGTTCAACCAACATTTGAGAAGCTAAATCAATCTCTTCATTATCCCAAAATCCAGTTACAGAGATATCATATGAATTTATAGGATAGATATTTTCTAGTTGTCTTGGTATAGCTCCAAGAGGAGAAGTAAGAATAATTTCTTGAAAATCCGGGAAATCAGGAAATTTCCTTAAAACACTGTGAAATTTCTTATGAGATTTTGATGTTGAATATGGCTTTCTTGCAGAGCAAGGAAAAATTATAATTAATTTTGTCCACTGTTCAGGTGAAAAATTTTTTATTAACCTTTCTCTAAATTGATGAAAGTCTGGTCTATAGTAAGAAGATGGACCAAAACATTTAACTGTTGAGTAAGAATCTGCTATTGGAGTCTCATACTTTATTAGATCAAAATATTGCCTATCTAATATTTTTAAAATTGAAACGATTAGAACATCGTCAAATGATGTCTTTTCTACAAATGCTCGAAAATCTTCTGTCCTTAAATATTGTTTTATTTTATTCATATAGGTTTTTGCTACTATTAGATTATGTAGACACAAATATTCATATATTTCATCTGAAGATTTCATGCTTTGGGAGTTCTTTAATTTAGTTTGACATGCGACACATGAACAAGGAAAATACTTTACTTTAGAAATTGGAAGTAAAAATTCTATTGTATCATAGAAATTCTCTGAAGTTAAATAGAGTAAATATGAACTATCAATAAGATCGATACCTAAGTAAATTAAAATTGGAAAATACTTAGGTATAACCCGTCCTGAAGCCATTAATACTAAATTATTATCAAAGTTTTGTTTAATAGTGATAATTAAATCCAAAACATTTCTAAAATTAGTATTAGTAGTAAAAAAGTCAATTAAATTTAATAACTTAATATTTTTATTTTCTTTTATTAATGGACTATATAGATCAAGGAATTGTGGATGTTCAAATATTTTAATACTTAACCCAAAATTAAGATTTGGAAATTGGGCTAAGAGTTGCTTTACTGATTTAAGATGATGTAAGATTTCATTTTTAGCAAAATTTTCATTAAGAATTGTGTTTGGGATATTGAAAGGGATTAGAAGAATAATATTATCCTCTGAAAAGATATCAACATTATTCTCTAGAATTTTTATAAATGTTTCTAGCGTACCTGTATGGGTGAAAATAAAAGTTGTATTTTTAAACTTATCGCGTAAAAAACCTATTTTTAAGAAAACTTCTTTTGATATTAAAAAAATTTCATGGTCTTCAAACTCTTCTAAGAAGTTAACGTCTTTCATTAGAAAATTTCGCATAGGGAGAATAACGTTAGGAGTCTTTACATATTTCTTAGGTTCCTTCGATAATTTGATTCTCCCGACCCTAGAATAACCTATACGTTTATTTAAGATTTCAAAAAAATAATTCATAATATACAAATAAAAAAATGATTCTAAAGTAAATAAATTAATATTCTTTAAATTTTTTAAAAAATATCTGGAAAACTAATTTAAAATCATATGAATTTCAGAAAAGGATAAAATTAGTATAAGGTTTCAACTCATCTAAAACAAAGCTCGTGAATGTATCTTCAATTTCTTCTGAGCTATATAAATCCTTGATAAAAAAGGCATAATCTTCAATCTTTTCCACTCTAACAATCGCAAATAATCCATATTGTTCGCCTATTCGAAATAAGTCAGTAATATTTTTGTGCATATCCAATCTAAGAGCAAGTTCATTATATTTTGATGGATCTTTTGGTTTAATACGAAGGAGATATTTGCCTTTAAAGCCTATTTTTTTTGGACAAAAATTTACCGTATAATTTAAGATAGCCCCTTGTTGTTCGAGCTTTTTAATTCTATTATGAATAGTTGATTGTGAAATATCGTCTTTGTTCAGAGACTTTAAAGTCATTCTATACTTCTCATTTAGCAGATCTTTGATTTCATATGTAGAAATTGGTCTTAATCCTTGGTCATCTTGTAATACTTTTAGAATAAGGTAATCTATCTCATCAATATAAAAATTTTGACTAATCTTCTTCTCTAGTTGAATTCCTGTTTCTCTTATCTCTTGGGCAACTTTATCTATTATTTGCTCAACTCCTATTTCTTTTCTAAATTCAGTTATTACTATTTTACCATTTGAGAAAATCAAAATTGTAGCATGCGGATCTTCTATCTTCATAATAAGGCCTGGAAATTTCAGTGGGTTATACTTGATATTCGCAGAATTTTTAGCAATTTCTTTTAAATTGATGTTTTTTCCAAGATTAAATGAGATTTTTGAGTCTCTTAAGCTAATTCCATTTGTTTTAAACACCTTAATAGTTTCGATTATCTGATATTTCTTAAAATAAGATTTTGACATAATATTATCAATGTTATTCAATATCTGATAATATTCCTCGGGGGATCTAAAAATAAGTAATGCAAACAGAGAGAAATCTCCGAATATTCCATCTAACATTCTTAATTGGGGGATTTCTAAGAGTTCTTCGACTAATTCAGGTTCTTTAGGGTTAGTTTTTATTTCAATCATTACATATTTCAAATTATTTGGGCGAATATTTGGATTAATATTAATTGTAAAATTGGTAATTATTTTTTGATCCCTCAAATTATCAAGCTTGTTTTGATATGTTTGCCTAGAGAGTCCTATCGCACGTGAATTTTTTGATATAACAAATTTGGTTTTTCCTCTTAAATTCTTTATAAAGCTTTGGGCTTCCATTCGATCTTTAATACTAATCATAATATTACAATTTTGCATTTTCTTTGAATATTATTAATTAAATGTCAAATTAAATATATAAATACTTGCATTTAACCAAAAATATCTTTATTAGTTAATTAAAATTATTAAAAGTAAACTTTGAAAGTGAACATCAAATGGTAAATTATAAAGTTGCTGATGAAACATTAACTGAAAAGGGAAAAGAAGCATTATATATTGCTGAAAGAAAAATGCCAGTAACAGCTAAAATCATTCGTGAAAGATTTTCAAAAGAAAAACCGTTGAAAGGTGTGGTCATCGCAGGATGCCTACATATTACTAAAGAAACTGGAAATCTCGCACGCACACTTAAAGCAGGAGGGGCAGAGGTTTATTTATGTGGCAGCAATCCTCTATCAACCCAGGATGATGTAGCTGCAGCTTTAGTTGAAGAGGGAATAAATGTATTTGCTTGGCATGGAAATACAGATGAAGAGTTTTACTGGTGTATACGACAATGTTTGAAAGCAAAACCAAATATTTTGATAGATGATGGAGCAGATATGATTGTAACAGCCCATGAAGAATTTCCTGAATTAATTGAAGATGGAACCATAATTGCATGTCAGGAGGAAACTACAACGGGAGTAAAACGCTTTAGAGCTATGGAAAAAAAAGGTGTATTAAAAGTACCACTATTCCCAGTCAATGATGCGCGATGCAAAAATCAATTTGATAATGAGCTAGGTACAGGACAAGGAGTTATTTCAGCAATATATGGAATGCATATATTATTTGCTGGAAAATTTTGTGTGATTGCTGGTTATGGGCACTGCTCATCAGGCATGGCACTAAGAGCTAGAGGACTAGGTGCTAATGTTATCGTCACTGAAATTGATCCAATAAAAGCACTCCAAGCCAAATTTGCTGGATATCAAGTTATGCCTATAGAAGATGCTCTACCAATAGCAGATATCATACTTACTGCTACAGGGTGTAAACATGTCATAGCTCCAATTAAAGAAATGTTTGATAAACTTAAGGATGGTGTAATCCTTGGAAACCTTGGACACTTCGATATTGAAATTCCAACTAAACAATTATATGAATATGCAAAAGAAATAAAGCCAATACGAAAACATGTAGAAGAATTGACTCTACCAAGTGGTAAAAAGATCTATCTACTTGCTAAGGGTAGATTAGCTAATTTAGTACTTTCTGAAGGTCATCCAAGTGAAATTATGGATATGTCATTTAGTTTACAGTCTCTGATGTCTGAATATATCGTAAAAAATAAGGATTTTTTAAAAGCTGGAATGGTAAATGTGCCCGTTGATATAGATAACAAAGTGGGACTACTTAAATTAAGCTCAATGGGTGTAAAGATTGATTCCTTAACAGAAGAACAATATAATTATATCCATGGATATGAAGAGGGTACTTAATTCCTTTAATTATATTTTATTTTTTTCCGACCTACTGTACGTTCAGACCAATATATTGGATCAAGTCTTTGTATATTCCATTCTGTGCACCATTTTTTAATATAGCCTGGTGTTGTATCGAAAATTTCTGCGATTTTATATAAGGGCATTTTCCAAACTAATTCGCACAATTCCTCTCTAGCTGTGATGTCCTTCTTAAATAATTTCGTTTATTTTATTGTCATCACGTTTATTTTATTGAAAGCTCGCCTTAATAATATAATAATAGTAATACTCACTTAAATAATTAAAACCTACAAAATTGGACATATATTATTTAATCTCTTTAGATTTAAATTAACCTTTTTCTTAAAATGACATTGAAAAGAAATCAAAAATTAAATTAAACTATAAATTTTTATGTTAAATATGAAAGAAAATATAGAATTAAGATTAGAAGAATTATTGGAATTAACGAGATATGCTTTCCTCAGGTTGGATGGTGCGTGGTTCATGGCTTCGGTAGAAAGACTTGGTTTGGAGACTGCGACAGAATTAGATGTAAGAGCATGGGAGATGTTTTCTGAAAGGTTGGGAAAGAAAATCGCTTCAACAACAAATTTGAAAGGTGATTTCTCTCAAACACTGCCAAAACTAATGAAGATCCAACATAACCTTATGAATATGAATTCAGAAATAGAGGTTATTAATAAGAGCAAAATTGTTCACAGAGTTTTAGATTGTGAAGTTTGGAGAATGGTCCAGAAAGTATGGCCTCAGGATGCAATTCCTTGTCACAAAGTTACACTCGCAAGTATTAGGGGTTTGTTAAAGGGAGCTTTTCCAGAAAAAGAGTTTGTTTTAAAACATAAAAAGAAAATCCCTTTGGGAGATCCTTGCTGTGAGATTGAAATTTCTGTTAAAAATTAATGGTAACCTTTTATTTTTCAAGTTTCTTCTTATTTTTTAGAATTACTCTTTTATTTTCATTTAGCTATGGTTTTGGATTCAAAATTTCATTTGCAGTAATATTCCCATACACTTCCGTGGCAAGTTTTTTTATCCCCTCTAATCCAATTGGTTCATCGATAAGGCGATTTGATTCCCAAATTCTTAATTTTTTAAACTCATTTTTAATATCTGATGTAAATTTTAATTGATTAGCTCTTAACTTTTTACAATATTCGCATTTCTTTACTTCAGGGATTAACATATTTATATGAACAGCGTTAAGAGAAATATATCTTTTAGTTAAGTCTCGCGCTCTTTTTATTTCTTCAAAACTAGGTCTTTCAGCGATAGTGACCAATCGTAAGGATCCGACATTATGAATTAATTCGCTTATTCTTTCTCCACGCTTTTCAAGTTCTACAACCATGTTAAATATTTCTTTCCCTAGTTCTCTTCTTTTTTCATAGCTTCCATCATCAAAAGGCTTAATTATCTGCCTAAACATTTTAGAGAAATTTCTAATTGCGCTTTTAACTGAATTATAAAAATTTAGAGAATATTTCAAGACTACTTTAACTTGATCTTCAGGAATTTCGAAAAGAGCCACCATATTTCCTGTGGGAGGAAAATCTGCTACGATGATATCAAATTGAATTTCTTGAGTATCAATATCTTCTGCATCTAGTAATTTTTGGAAAAACATCGCATTTTTTAAAGCTAGTGGGATAGAATCTGCTGTGAATGTAGTATTAATAAACCTCTCAATTTGAGGTAAGTTTCCAATGATAGGCATTTGTTTTGTAAGAGTTTTCATTTTTTCCACTAATTCCTTTGTATATTTTTCAGCATAAAGATTTGGATCAGGTTCAATTGCCCATAGATTATCCGTAATAGGAGTTATCTTACTATTGATAGGAACTCCAAAAATATCAGTTAAATTATGAGCAATATCAAATGAAATTAATAGAATTTTTTTAGTTGGAAGTAATTCTGAAAGTCTTATGGCTGTTGCAGCACTAATTGAGCTTTTTCCAACCCCACCTTTACCTCCAAACACAACTATTTTATCAATCATTGTATTAGCTTGATAATCTTAAGATGAATTAAAACATAGAAGAGAATTAAGTTCTATTATAATAATATAATTTTTTGAATTTTAATCATTTCAAATTATATTATAACTGTTAAGCAATCTCGACATATTTAGGGAAAAATATGATTTTACCATTAATAGAAGAAATTTCA
The DNA here is from genome assembly GCA_048940645.1 of Promethearchaeota archaeon. Taxonomy (GTDB): domain Archaea; phylum Asgardarchaeota; class Lokiarchaeia; order Sigyniarchaeales; family SOKP01; genus SOKP01. The sequence continues at coordinate 6,603 of JBHLOI010000042.1, forward strand.
CTATTTTCTTTTTCAAAGTAAAAATAAAAGCGCCCTATATTAGTACTCAATTTGAATTTGATTTTCTTTTTATTTAAATTTGAAAACCTTCTTAATAGCATATTGTTCCAATAAAGACTCATCAATATCTATTAAATATTTTCTTTAAAAAATAAATATCCTATGGGGATGTTATGGCTACAAACAATTTTGTTCTCATCTTTATTCAGCAAAAAATAAATGGAAAGAATTATTTATTTAAATTGATCATCTATTTATTGATGACTTAAAAGCATTTAAAATTAAAATACACAAATAAAACGAACTAGAAATCATATTTTCAATTTAAAATGTTTGAAATCATTTAAGATTATAATTATCTCATAAAAATAATGAATTAAATTTTAATTAAGTAATACGGAAGTGATCAAGATTACTAATAATCAGGTAGATTTTACTACAAAGTATATTATTGAAACAAAATTTGAAATTAAGGGTGTGGTTGAAAAAAGCGATATAGTTGGCGCCATATTTGGTCAAAGGTAAATTTTAAAGCCATTTCGGCTAAATCGGCTAAACTGAGGGTCTCCTTTTAGATCTCGATTTAAGAGATCTTCAAAAATCAGGACGAATCGGAAGAATTGAAGTAGAAAACGAATCTAAGGAGGGGGTTTCTATTGGTATTATTAAAATTCCATCTTCTTTAACTAGAAAGGAGACTGCATTATTGGCGGCAACTGTTGAAACTGTTACCCGTGTTGGACCTTGTGAAGCTAAAATCCGTCTAATTGATATTAGAGATGTACGGGAAAGAAAGCGCAAAAAAATCATTGAACGAGCAGCAGAATTATTAAAACAATGGGATCAAAAATCTCTTGAACCTAGTGAAATTGAAGAAAAAATAGATACAGATATTAAGCTTGGTGAAATTATAAAATGGGGTCCTGAAGGATTACCAGCAGGACCAGAAGTTGAAACTGATGATGATTTAATCATTGTCGAGGGACGAGCTGATGTTCTAAACCTACTTAGAATAGGGATAAAAAATACTGTAGCCGTCCAAGGAACCCATATTCCTAAATCAGTTATAGATTTAGCGAAAAAAAAGAAGAGCGTAACTATATTCTCCGATGGAGATAGAGGCGGAGAATTAATTACAAAAGAGTTAATGCAGTTAATTAATGTAGACTTTATTGCTCGTGCTCCTGATGGATATGAAGTAGAAGAATTAACCAGGAAACAGATGATAAAGTCTCTCCAGAATAAGAGATCTTCAACAGAATCTTTAGAAAAATCAGGAGAAACATCTTCTGTTATAGAGAAAAAAGTTACAGAAACAAAGCTAAGTAAGCTACTAAAAAAACTTAAAGTAAAAAATCAATCAATCATAGCACAAGCATTAAAGACAATTCCATCAGGTCATAGTATCGGATTTAATAATAAACTTGAGAAATTATTTGATTTAACTGTAGGCGAATTATTTGAGGAGATATCAAAATACAACAAAACTGAATTTATAATTATTGATGGAATTCTATCTAAACGTCTTCTAACACTGGTAATGAATATGAAAATCAAATTCATAGCATGTAAAAATAAAGAAGAAGAATTAACCATTCCAGAACAAATTATCGTTTATTATTTCTAATATTAAATTTTTTACTTTTTTTTGTGTTTTTTTCTGTTTTTTGAAATTCAACATTAATTGGAATCCCATTGATTAATGTATCTGAGACTACACAGTGTTTCATAAATTTACTTCTACATCTTTCAATTAGCTCAGCTTGAGATAGATTCTTTAACAGATACATAATCTTAACATCAACTTGTACTAACTTTAATCTCATTGTTGGAGGTTTATGATGTATCTTTCCATCTACTATAATTTCTAAATTTTCAATTTCTATACCATGTTTTATTAAACAAAACATAAATGAACTTCCCAAGCACCCGCCTATTCCTATCAGCAAATATTCAACTGGACTTGGTCCTAAATTTGTTCCATGAAATGATTCAGGTTCATCTAGATCAATACTCTTGAAATTCCTAGCAGATACTTTAAAATGAAGATCTTTAAGATGATTTAATTTTACTTGCATGATTATTAAGAGAGTTTAAAAAATATTTGATTTATATAAGTAACTTTTTTTCTTAGTTACAAAAAATCTTAGTTGTAAAAAATTTCTATTATTAAGGGGACCCTATACCTAAAGCATCATTTACAATCGTAAAAATTAATTGAATTACGTAAGACACAGCACCTAGAATTACCATTCCAATGGCACATATCTTAAAAACAAGAAAATAATCTTTTCTTCCAGGTTTATTTGCAATTTTTAATATACGCTTGGTGTTCCGAAAAAAAATTCCAAACCTTTCATATAAACTTGGTTTTTTCTTTTTATCGTATTTTTCGTATTTATCATATTTTGGGTATTGTTTTGACACAAATAAATTAAAACTAAATATTTAAAAAAGTTAACTAATATCAAGAACTATTTCGCTTAGCTTTCATTCAACTCAAGAATGTTAGAAATGAAATAATTTTTATCAAAAGGTTTTAAATCATCATAATTTTGTCCTGTTCCTACAAATAGTATTGGCTTTTTTGTTTCGAAAGAAATTGATAAAGCAGCTCCTCCCTTAGCATCTGCATCAAGTTTGGTTAAAATGTTTGCATCTATTCCAACATTATTTTTAAATTCTTTAGCTTGAATTAAAGCATCATTACCAGCAAGGCTATCACCAACAAAAACAATTAAATCCGGTTTAGCAATTCTAACAATTTTTTGCAACTCTATTATTAAATTTTTATTACTAACTTGTCTACCGGCAGTATCAACTAATACTACATCAATATTTTTTGCTGTGGCATGTTGAATTGTATCGTATGCAACACTTGCAGGATCTGAATTATAGCTATGCTTAATTACTCTTATCCCAACCCTTTCCATATGATAGCTTAATTGCTCTATAGCAGCCGCTCGAAAAGTATCTGAAGCTGCAGCAACAGAACTAATATTATTTTTTTTTAAATAATGTGCTATTTTTGCTATAGTAGTTGTTTTCCCTGTTCCATTGACTCCAAGAAAGACCATTATATAAGGTAATTTACTAGCTTTTTTTTTCTTTATTTCATCTAATAGACTTATTTCTTGATCAGGTGTTAAAATATCAGTAATTACTCCTTTTAAAATTTCAAATAAATACTTCTGTTTTGATGATAACCTCCCAATTTGTTCACCCCTTAAGGAATCTTTAATATTATTACATAGCACATCAGCAGTTTCAGCCGCAACATCATTACTTATTAGAAGTAAATTTAATTCATGCAAAGCTTTATCAAGCTTATCATCAGATAACGTTTTTTTTACAAAACTAGAAAATATATCCTTTAATTTTTCGAGCATAAATAGATTCACCTGATTTGTTAATAAAAACTTTCTCAATAAAAGTAGGTTTCCTAAGTTGGTTTTTCTGAATAACTATTCTGAATTGATTGAGACATTCCTTGAATAGTCAAATTCAATTTTTGAACAACTTCAGAGATGGATTTTATTTGTTCGTTATGTTCTTGAATTAATTTCTCGATATATTCAATTGATTCATCAATGCTTTTCTCGATTACAGTATCTTTTCCGATAAATAATAAGAACTTTTCTGTATCTTGAATTGAGGCTTTAACTCCTACTACACCACCAATAGGAATTAAAATTTCATCTTCCTCCTTGACTCCATCTTTTAAATTTTTGAGTGTATATTTTGTATTAAGATAATTTCCAAGTGAGGCATTTAATATTTCTAATTGCCCTTGATACATATCATATTGTTCCCTAAGAATCCTTAGTTGATATAATTGGTTTTGAAGATTTTGATTTTTTTCCATTTTTATTAACCGCAAAAAAATAAATATAAAAGATTTATTACGATAATTCACGAATGAGGTAATCTTGAGCTTCTTCTGGAGATATTTCCTTTATCTCTTGAATCTTTATCTGTCTCCTGAGAATACCAATAGACGTTATTTGACTTAAGGCTTTTTCTAAGGCGTCTTCTCTTTTTAATGCGCGTTCTTCTTTTCGAAATAAATATTTCTTATGATTCTTGTAATAAGTACCAATAATGCGATAAATTTTTATCTCTGACATGATATTTCAAATCCTTGTATCAGCGAGCTTAAAGTTGATAATATTTTAAAAATATTAAATTTTTCTTTTTAATTTTAAACTTCATGAAATTATACTCTTTCAATTAAATAAAAAAGTAGCTGAAAATTTCCAACAATATTTTAATAAATTGCCTTAAAGCCCTAAGATATCTGTCATTCGCATCATTTCGGGTCCAGTGCAAGCTAATCCAAAAATACCACTATTATCGTTCACAATAGCTCCTGAGGAGAGATATGGAATCCCTCTATTAACAGTTGATACATCTATTTCATCAATCTTTAAAAATGAAGAAATATACTCTATTTCTTCGTCAGTAGTTAGTGGATGGACAACACAACCACAATTGTTTGCTAATCCAATAGATCCCGGTAAATAATTTTGCGCAAACTCAAAAATTTCGGTTTCTACATTCAAAATATTCTCAATTTCATGTTTGAAATCCTTTAATAAAGAACTAATAATAGCTCCCTTATCATTACATAAAATTAAATTTCCATAAGCATTATCTATAGATTTAATTACTCCGATTTGATAATTATTATTAATAGTTTTAATATAATCGGTCAAAGTATTGAGCTCATCATCTCTTATAATATTTGGTACAATAATTCCATACCTATTACTAGCAACATACACTCCTAAAAGAGTTGAGTTGTTAATAGATAACGGAAAAAAAGGTTCTTTAAATGTACTTTTTATTTTTTTTATTGCAAAGTTTAATAATGTAGATGGATAGAGACCAAATGAATTATTAACAGTAAGATAGACTCCAACAGAGTTTTTTCCATAAAGTTGATACTTGAGAATTGACATTTATAAGAAATAAATAAAATACTGTTTGGTAAAATAAACTTACAAACCATAAATATTTTTTCATAGAATTCCTAAAAGGCTTTTGCTTATAATATATTTTTTCTAATAAATAATCTTTATAAATATAGACAATCTAATAATTAATCATGATTAATTGGATACTCGCATTTTTTTACTTTCTTGACTCATACGGTATTTTAAGTCTAGAACAAATGTTGACTGTTAATTTGCCGCTATTACTAATTTGTCGAGGATTATATATTTCCAGTTATGTTCTTAATTACATTAAAGGTTACAATAATGAACCTCCAAAAAGAGAACAATTATTCAATAAAAATGAAAACCTCTATTTCAGTATAAAGCAATTAATTTTAATTTTATTAGGGATGCTATACTTTCCTATTGCCCTATTTATTTCATTTTATTCTCTAATGATGGCTGGAAATTACTTTAAAGCATTAAGTGAAAAGAAGAATATTACTTCATTAAAAATAACAGGGACTCTTATTAGCATATTAGTACCAATTATGGGTATTATCTGGTATACTTTTATCAATCCGAATTATTATGCTTTAGCTGCAATAGGATTAAGTGTCTTTATGATTTTATATTATGGAAAAAAAATTTCATCTCTCTCTCTTTCTTTATTATTACAGAAATACAAAAATCGAAAGATAAATCAACTTCCAAAAGAATTACAATACGTAGGTCTAATTTTTCTTATTATTCTACCTATATTTTTAATTGGAAGTACTGCTATATACCATGTTCCAGATAAAAAAACATATATGGTTCCTATGCGAGATGGAATAGATTTAGCTACAGATGTATATTTTGCTCCTGGATCTTTTGGTAGGCCAAAACCCGTTATTTTAGTAAGAACTCCATATGGGAAATCAGGGTGGGCAGATGATCTTTACCTCCCTTTTTATTTAATTCAAGATTATCATGTAGTTATACAAGATTTAAGAGGAACTCATGATTCTGAAGGAGGGGATAAATCTTTACTTTTTATCGAATCTTATCATGATGGTGTTGATACTATAAATTGGATACTAGATCAATCATGGTCTAACGGAAGAATAGCCAGTGCAGGAGTTTCAGCACTCTGTATTAATCAATACTTTTATGCTGGAATGGACCCTGAAGGACTGATGGCTCAACAACTTTGGTTTGGAACTCCTGAATTATTTGATCACGCTATTTATCAAGGTTCATACCATAAGTCATCAGTTGAGACATGGGTAAAAAGTACATCACCAAATAACTGGCAGTATCAACTTGAAACTATTTTTAAATACATGCCTAAAGATGAATTAATGTATAATTCCACTTCCTTATCTAATCTTATCGGACCAAATTACTCTAACATCTCAGTTTATGGAATTCATGTTGGAGGGTGGTATGATCATTTTCTTCAAGGAACTATAGATGGGTACATAGGATATGATGATTACGGAAAACCAAGAGCTCAAGGACATCAAAAATTAATTATGGGCCCATGGACACACGGATCAATTTATGGTGGTAAACAGGGAGAATTAACATATCCAGATAATTCGAATGGTTTTGATTTGATATTAAATTGGGAACACAAAGTGTTTGATGAAGCTTTACTTGATAATCCAACAAGTTGGGATGGTGCAAGAGTTGCCTATTATTTAATGGGTCCAACAATAGAAACCTCAGATAAGTGGAATTATTGGCGTTATACATATGATTGGCCGCTTGATCACATAAACGAGGAATGGTATTTCACAGCAGATGGAGGATTAAGTAATATATCAGCCGGTCTAACTAATAAAAATTTTTCTTACCTATTTGATCCTCGCCATCCTGTACCAAATCTTGGAGGACAAAACCAACCATTTGATTTAGCAGGACCAATGGACCAACGGAGTATTGAAAGTAGGAGTGATGTATTGTTATTCGAAACATCTATTTTAAACGAACCAGTGATAACAGTTGGAAGGATTTGGGGGCATCTATTTGTATCTTCTAACTGTACTGATACAGATTTCACAATAAAGTTAACAGATGTATACCCAGATAACCGTTCAATGTTAGTTACTGATGGTTCCTTAACAGTTAGGAGTCGATACAATTATACTAATGATGTTTTTATGTCAGGCAATAAGCTTGATGTGTATGAATTGATGGTAGATTGCTGGTCAAGTGCTTATTATTTTGCACCAGGACATAGAATACGCATAGCAATTTCAAGTTCAAACTTCCCTCGTTTTGCTATTAATCCAAATACAGGCGCTCCACTAGCTCAAAGTTATTTAAATTTCAATATTGCTAATAACACATTACTTGTAGGACCTAAATATAATTCAAGTATTATACTACCGAGATTAGTAAACGTGAGTACTACTCACACAATTTTTTAATTTTTTAAAAACTATAAGAAAAAGCTTTCTAATTAATTTATAAATCCAATAAAGTTACTTCTGGAGATAAACTACTACTAAACCATCAATATTTTTGGTAGCTCTTACTTTTAACTTTCTTGGAGGTTTTTGAATTCCGCGTGACCATATTTGTTCATTGACTTCTTGTGAAATAATTAAAGATTCTGGTTTAAAATGGCGTTCCATAAATTCCTTGAGATATCTCACACTTTTGTTAGCCCATTTTGTGCGTGGACCTTTTCTTGCTTTTGCTAAAGGTATTATATATATTCTTTCATCAATAATTTCTTCTTTGGGAGCTTCTTCTTCAATTTCTTCTACCGCTTCTTCAAAAACTTCACTAACTTCTTCTCCTTCAGCGATTTCGTCTAAGCTAAATTCTTCAATTTCTTCAATATCTTCTTCTAATACGTGATCTATTTCTTCCAATTCATCTTCTGAGAGTTCCTCTTCTAAATCATCTAAGCTAACTTCTTTACTTTTCTTTTTTGCCATTTTTAATCTCTCTTTAAACGACTATTTCGCCATTCTCTTCTAGAATATGGACTATATCTTATACGACCCTTCGTTCTTCTTATTACCCAATTAGGGACAGACCTATTTTGTTTCGAATTTTTAGCCCTTCTTAATTTCGAGGGTAAGTCTTTATTTCTCGCCATAGTTCTTCACCAAACATTTACTTTTTAATATTGAATTCTTTTTTTCCTCTGGAGGATATTTGTGTTAATAATTTTTTAAATGCACCATCTGACAATGGAGTAGCTCCCTTTAATCGCCCTGCTTGAAATAATTGAATTAATTGTATTTCTATTTGTTCAGCAAATTGGGGTTTTACCATTCTTATATTTTCTAACCTTTGTCTTCCCTCTTGGCTCAAAATTAACCTCATCAATTGATATTTTTTATTTTCAAAATCTTTTTGTTGTTGTTCTACTAATTGTTGTTGAATTGCTTGTTGCTTTAACTCTTCTAATTTTCTTTTTCTAATGATTTCTAGTTCTTCTTCATCACTCAATTAGAATCCCCAAAGAAAACTGATTATAATTATAATTGCTATTTTCTCAAAATACCATGTGCAGTTCTTTCTAAAAGGCTAATTCCTTCGGGCGAGACAATTCTCCCCGTTTTTTCTTTCTTCATTAGTAAGTTAGCATCCTCTAATTGCTGCAAAGCTACTCTAATAATTTTTCCTGCTCCTCTTCCACTATGATTTAATCCAGAGCCTTTTCTATTTTTACCTCCATAATGTTTTCTAAGTCTATTAACTCCTATAGGTCCAAACTTTCTTACTTTTCGCAATATTGAAGCACAACGAATATACCAAAAATTTTCTGAATCTAAAGGGGCTAATTCCTTAAAAAAAGCCGTTTTCCAATATTGACTTCCTTCTGGAGGGTTAATTTCAGGGTATTCCTTTAATTTATCTGCGATAGTTTTAATGAGTTTTGCCGGTTCAACGATGTATATAGACATGCTAATCTTTAATTCAATAGTTCTTTAATATATTATAATAGATGTAAAAAGATTAAATAAATTAAAAATTTTTTGGTATTTTAAGTATTTTGGGATAATGGATTACCGAGAAGAATATAAAAGAGTATTATTATCAAGACCACATTGTATTTTGGGAAAAAATGGTATTACCAATGATTTTATTACGCATGTAGCTAGTTTATTAAAAAGATATAAAATTATTAAAATTAAAGCATTGAGATCAGTAGCAACTAAATCAAATATCACAGATTTATCAGAAAAAATTTCAAAATTAACGAATTCAAGTGTTTTAGATTTGCGCGGGAAACAGATTATATTATCGAAATTTCCGGTTAATAAAAAAGAATTGAAAAGTACTAATAAATGAATAAACTATGCCTAAAAAGAAATTTAATAAAGGAATTATTAAACGAATTGCAAAAACAAGGATCGACTTTCTATTTATGCGGGCTCATGAAATTTTTCCCAATCAAAAAGATTTAGCGAACCGATATATCTCTTTAGCAAGAAAATATGCTCAAAGGGCAAAAATTGAGATGCCTCCAATTTGGAAGAAAAGAATATGTCATAAATGTAAGAATTTTCTCTATCCAGGATTAAACTGTAGAGTAAGATTACATTCACTTGGAAACGCAACTCACGTGTCAATGACATGTTTGGATTGTAACAAAATTACACGCTATTATATTAAAACAAAAAAAATTTAATTAAAAGAATTTAAAATTTACATAGATTTATGTTAGGATTATGGCTCTAACCTTAATTATAGTAGAGTGTGGATTAGAACTCATTCCTAAAGAAATTAGAGATCATCCTTCTGTAAAAAAAAATATCAGAAGTAAGAATTACTCATCCCACCTTTTAGATAATGCCCTACACCACTCTGCCATGGTAAAATTAAATAATTTCGAAAAAAGAGGACGTCCTGATATTCTTCATAATTGTCTACTTAATGCATTAGGCTCTCCACTAAATAAAAATAAGCAACTAAAAATTTATTTTCATACTGTAAATAATCGTATTTTTGAATTAAATTCTGAAATAAGAATCACACGAAATTACAACAGATTTAAAGGCCTAATTGCAAAGCTCCTAATAGATGGTGAGATTCGATTCGATAATACCTATTTAATTAAAGAACTCAAAGAAAGCATCAGAGAATTAATAAAATTAATTAAAAAGAAAGAAGTATTACTGTTTTCGAGAAGAGGAGAGTTAATCGAACATCATTTAGATATGTTCCAAAAAGATACTTCTAAAAATTATATTATTATAATAGGTGGTTTCCAAAAAGGCACTTTTTCAAAAAAAATTTTAGAACTTAGTAATAGAATTATTTCTATTTCCCAATATTCTTTAGATGCTTGGATTGTTGTGGGTAAAATTATTAGTTTTTATGAAATAATTAACGATATCAAATAAAATCCAAGAAAGCAGTAAAGTTATAAGAAATGTTTTATTTTTGATCATACCAAAGCGTCGTTAGTCTAGCGGTAGGATTCTGGCCTTCCAAGCCAGTGACCCGGGTTCGATCCCCGGACGACGCATCCTAATTCTATCTATGTTAAATAAAAATTTAAGGCAAACATTACGTGAAACGATGATTTCACGATATTACCATTCATACTAATTAATTATCAAAATGAAATTTTCTTAATAATATCAACTATATAATTAATTCTACTTTTTTCTCGTTTTATTATTAGATCTATTAAAATTATTTCTAATTTTTAATAAAAAATGGGCATAAATTATTAAAAAAAAAGAAAAGAATTATATATACATATTTGTATGAATGTATTGAAAAAGCGCCCTTAAGAATATATTTTTCCATTTCCATATTTAAATCACTTCAATAATTATATGAAAAGGGCGTTTTTTCCTTCAATCATGATTCTTTTTAAAATACTTCGTTTCAATAATCTTAAATTATTAATTAAATTACTGAAAATACAAAATTATTACACATAATAATGGTCAACTATAGATACAAAGAATTTAAATCCGTTTTAAACAAGTTAAAATATCCAGATTCATGGTTTTGGGCGCGCTATACATTAAATACATATTCTGGATGTGCTCACGCATGCATTTATTGTGATGCTCGCAGTCAGCGATATTATTTAGAAGACTTTGAAAATGAAGTTATTATAAAGACTAATTTTGATAAAAAGTTGGATCAGAGATTTAAAAGGGCTAGAACCCTCTTACGTGATATTATTGCTCCAGGTGGTGTGAATGATGCTTATCAACCAATTGAACAAAAGATTGAACATAGCCGAAAAGTTTTACAAGTCATTGCGAAGCATAGATTCCCTATAAATATTATGACTAAATCAAATTTAGTTGGTAGAGATATTGATATTTTAAAAGAAATAGCCAAAGAGACTTGGAGTGCAGTAGGGTTCTCTATTTCTACAGTAAATGAAGAGTTAGCCAATTTCTTAGAACCACATTCATCAAACCCATCTGAGCGTTTAAAAACATTGCATACTATCAAACTAAAAGCTCCAGAAATTCAAGTAGGCATATATTATATGCCCATTATTCCTTTTTTAGAGGATGACACCACAAGTCTAGAAGATGTTATTAGGCAGTCAAAAAAGGCTGGAGCAGAATTTGTATTATTCGCTCCAGGATTAACCTTGAGGGATGCTCAGGCTCAATTCTTTATCAAGAAATTAAAGAATAGTAAATATAATTATATTCTCAAACCACTTTTGGAGCTATATAAAGGGCAAATATATCCTCCTGCAAATTATGTTCGAAAATTAAATCTAAAGTTATATAACTTATGCCAAGAATATAAACTATCTGTTCGTGTTAAGCGTTGGATTCCAAATGATTATAGAAAGTGGAATTATAAAATATCTGAACTACTACTAAATAAAGAGTATATTGACGCTATAACTTTAGGAAAATCAAATAATAATATGAAATGGGCGGGACTAAACCTCAATAATCTTGATACGTCAATCATTGATGTCTATAAAAAAGATGAGTTATCTAATTTAAAAAATTTTTCAAAGGAAATCATTGAATTTGTAAAACCCTATTTAGAAAAGCTTAAATTGGCGCACGAAAAAACCACTTTAGAAAGATTTATTAATTAATCCGATTTAATATTTCATTTATTATTTTATTAAAATAAGAGATTATGAAATTTCGATGATACAAAAAGCCGTTAAAGAAATAAGAAAGTTATTATTACAGAATAAATCTAATTTAACAGAAGAACAAATGAATCGAATGTATAAAATAATAAACCCTGATAATGATAATTACGAAATATATGGCACCAGAGTTGCTAAAATTGATAAAATTGTTAAAGCAGTTTCAGATAAATTTAACTGCAATTACAGTGATGCCACTGAGATTTATAAAGAATTAATAAGATCTAACATCGAGGAAGAAAAATTTGCTGGATTCCTTTTTCTGAATCGATTTAAAAAATTTTTTACTCAAAATACAATTAAACTTTTTCATGATGAATTATTAGATAATTGCCATACATGGAGCGTTTTAGATAGTTCTTGTATAAGAGTTTTAGGTCCGTTTTTAGCTAAAAAAGGAAATGAAGAATTAGCTAAGCGAACCATTAATGAATGGGCTAATTCTAAAAATATATGGATAAAAAGGGGTTCTATGGTTCTTTTACTTAAAATTGTCATGGTAAAAAAAAAATTTGACAAGGAATTTGTATTCAATCTTGCCGAAAAAATGGTAGAATTTTCTAATGAAAACTATATTGAGAAGGGTATTGGTTGGCTTCTTAAAACATGCTCAAAATATGAACCTGAATTAATCTATGAATATCTCATGAAAAATAAGTACAAATTTACTCGTTTAATCCTTAGATATGCTAGCGAAAAACTTCTGAAAGAAAAGCGGGCAGCAATATTAAAAAAATAGATGTTCTAAAAAACTTTATATGATATTTTGTACTTTTTAAATTACGAATTTTGGTATTTCAATTTATGATAACCAAAATTTTAAAAGAAGCCAAGGTGGCGTAGCCCGGAATCATGGGAGTTTTACCCTCCATTTTGGGTAGGAACGCACCAGACTGAAGATCTGGGTATCGCGAGAATTTTATCGCAATTTGCGATGAATCGCGAATTCAAATCTCGCCCTTGGCACTCATTACTTCTTAAAAGTTAACTTAAATAATTTCTTAAATCGTTTACTAATCTATTACCATAAATATTCAATTCTTTCATTTTCTCACGCGTAAGTCCCGTATAATTTAGATTATAAGTTAGAGCCTCTTCAATTTTTTTGATAATTGCTTTTTTACTTACATCATATTCTTGTATTACACATAAATTTTTTAATATATCTCTGTATACATCAGAATAATGAACTTTCTTATCTGGATAGAGTTTAAAAATTTCATCATCTATCTTTTTCCTTTTATGAGGGTCACTTATACTAATTAGCACCAAACCTAACATCTGTGCTCGGTATTTCCATTTCCTAGGTTGAATTTTATATAAAAATCTACATACATCCTTTTTAGTTTCTATTTCAATTTCATAAGTGTTTTTTCCTTGAACTGGATAAATTTTGCTAGTTTTTACATCATTAAGTTTGCACATCTCTTTAAAATCCTTCACAAGTGGTAAAGATGCATTTTTAAATTTAACACGAATTCGACCAGTAGATTTATGAACATGTATAGAGCCATCAGTGTCAACTAATCCTCTTAAACCATCTTTTTGAAATTTTTTATTATCTTTAATCCATTTAGGCACACATACTTGGTTTACCTTTTTATCCCCTGACTTTAGTCCTTTATCAATTAACTTTTTAACAGTTGTTTTATTTGAAATTGTTAATTTAACGGCATTTGCCTTCTTTGGCTTGTAAATACTAGGCGTTTTATTAAATAATTTTTGCATTAAACTCTTAACATGTTTAGTATATTGAATTTCTTCAGTTTCATTTAATGTAACTCTAAAACGGCTTTCATTTTTAGGGATACTTCCATCTCCAAGACCTAAGCATACCATTTCAGCTAATTCACTGCTATTTCTTAACTTTACAAAATTTATTGGTTTGTCTTTTCCATAACTTTTTTCTTCTATTTTCTCACTGTCAGGTTTGAGTTCCAGTATTATTTTGTTTCTGGTTTTGTAATTGGTCTGGAGTTTAGGTTGTCTAATTTTATTTTTAGGTGTGTAGTCAGGCTCAAGTGTATGCCGTTCGATTTTATTAATGGATTTGTAATCTGGTTTGACCTTAGGGAGTTCAATTTTGTTTCTAGTTTTGTAATTAATCTGATGTTTAGGTGGTCTAATTTTATTTTTGGGTATGTAATCTGGCTCAAGTACGTGCTGTTCGATTTTATTGATGGGTTTGGATTCAGGTTTTGTCTTAGGAGGTTCAATTTTGTTAGTGAGAATATTGACCTTTCTAAATTTAGAATTTTGGATATTTTCTTTCACATCTTTTTTGGAGTTTTGAGAGTTAAATTTCTTTTTAATCATTGTATATAATTTTCATATTATGCTTGTTCTTAAAAAGGAAAAGATGCCAGAAATTTATAAAGAAAAAATGCGGTTCTTTTGACACTTGAGATATATTGGTATTTCAATAATAAATTTTAAGAAAAAAATAATTAGTTTAAAAATTGATTGTTGAATTTTCACGCCTGTGATCATTCTGGATATACTCTTGAAAATCTTTATTATTCTCGTCTATAAAATCCCAAAACTCATCGTAAATATCTTCAAGATTCATTTTTGATTTCTTACCAATATGTTTTTTAGTATTTTTTTTTAATAATGTACTTTTTATATCTACTGAATTTGCTTTATCTTCGATTAACTTCTTTAGGCCATTATCCTTATACTTTCTTTCGATTATAATTTGATTTTCTTTTGGTTTATATGCAAGGTAATTTTCTTCAATGATTATATACTCAGAAAATTCTTTATCTTTACCATTACCGTCTTTCTGGTTTAATTTTTTGGATTTAATTAACTCAGAAGCATATTCAAAATCTACTTTTTGATATCCGCGTACCATGAAATTTTTATCTACAAACGCTTGAAAATGATGTTCACATACTAAACCTTTTGGAATAGATATAGTTGTAAGCTGTTTCGTATAATTGATAACTGATTTAGGAAGTTTTAACTTTTTTTTTAATTTGCATACAGGACATTTAATCATAATTTGTATAAATTCAGTTGAGTCACTCTTTTGTGCTTGAATATTCTCTTCAATAACTTCCACTTTACATCTCCTCAATAAATATTTTAGATTGAGAAATAAAAACTCCTTTAATAAATAGAAAAATTTGAATGTTGCGAAATAAGACCAAAATCCAAAATTTTATTTAATCAGAAAGAAATAATATCTTCTAATTTTTTATTTAAATTCTTTTTAGTTAATTCAAAATAAAATTCTAATTTTGGTATTAATTCTGATTCAATTGTAAGTTTATGCTTTCCTTCTGAAAATTTTTTAATTGCATCTTTATCTAGTTTTATATGTATATTTATACTATCTCCTAACGCAATCAATCTTCCTGCTAATTTCCCACTTATGAAATCATCTATTCTGAATTTTTCACCTTTATGATATATTAAAAAGCGTTCTTTTAATTTTTCAATTTCAAAATCTTTTTTCGAAATATGGATAGGATTATCATCGAGATAAAGCTTTCCGTATTCAGATAAATCAAAATTATAGAGATCAAAATTTTCAGAATTAAATCCTCCGATCTCAATTTTTTCCGGGATTTCAATTGGCATAAAAACATTTAATGCTCTTATAACAATAGAATCCACGATCCCATCACCACTAGAATCAACTATATATACGCTTTCTTTAGGTGGAAAAATTTTTTTGATTAGTACTTTCAGAGCAGAAATATCATAAGACATTAAAATTCAGACTATTAAAATATTAACTTCTTGTTTTTTAATAATTATTGTTTCAATAAAAAGTTTAAATTTAGATCAAGATTTAGATTAAGGATTAACGATTATTTTAACACATTTTCGCTCTTTCATTAGATGAAAACCTGTTGTAATCAATTGTTCCAGCGGTATTGTTTTGGTTATTAATTTTTCAATTTCAAGAACTTTATTATTAATTAACTCAATAGCATCTAAAAAATCCTCAGCATTTCCGATATATGAGCCCAAAATTTTTCTTTGATATCTTACAATATCGTTAGGTTTTATTTTAGCTTCAGCACGATAATCTTGTCCAAAACATACTAATCTAGCGCCTGGGGCCCACATATTTAAACCCATTTCGAAAGTTTCAGAAAATCCAACTGCGTCGATAATAACATCAGCTCCATTTTTATTAGTGATTCTCATAATTTCATTTTGGACATTTTGAGATTGAGGATTTATTACAAAATCGGCACCTAGATCCATAGCTTTTTCTCTACGCCAGTCATTTAATTCAATGCAAATTAAATTCTTTATTGGATGTTTTCTAATTACAGATTCTATAATCAAACCCATAGGTCCAGACCCAATTATTACTACATTATCAGATTCTCTAACCTCAGCTATATTATGACAGTGCACAGCGCAAGCTAATGGTTCTATTAAAGCAGCAGCATTCATGTCAATATTATCAGGAAGTTTAAAAGCTGCAGTCCTAGGTATAACACAATATTTTGCAAATCCACCATTCTGAAAAATACCAAAGGTCGTACCTAAAGCCATATAATCGCATAAATTTGAAAAACCTCTTCTACAATTAATGCAATAACCACATCTTTCATTCGGATCAATTACCACATTATCACCAACTTCTAAATCTTTTACCTCTTTACCTCTTTCTCTGATTACACCCACAAATTCATGTCCCATAATAATATTATCATTAGCAGGATGTCCACCTTCAATAATCTTTAAATCAGTACCACAGATACCACATGCTTTTATTTCAATAAGGATCTGATCACTTTTCGTAATTATTGGTACATTTATTTCTTCTAACTTGACTTCACCACCGCCATCCTTTTTTTCATGAAATATAGCTGCTAGCATCTTTTCCATTTAATCACCCCTCTATTAATTTTAGTGTAATTGCCGAATATTTAATTTTAGAAAGTTTTTTAAAGTGGTTTAACAAATAGTAAATCACATTTGTTTTTAATTTTTAAAACTAAAAAAACAATCTGTTTTAATAGATAAAAATTTTAAAAAAAAAGTTGATTATATGAATGAGGAAAAAACTCGAAAAATGTCTTTAGGTACGAGACTTGCGTTTGCATGCGGTGAAGTTGGAGATAATATGGCATTAAACACTTTTTCTTTTCTAATTTTTACTTTTTATTTTGCTGTTGTGGGAATACCTGCTCCCATAATGACATTTGGTTTTATTTTATGGGCGTTATGGAATGCTATTAATGACCCTTTAATCGGCTATCTTTCTGATAGAACCAAAAGCAGATGGGGACGTAGGATTCCATGGATGATAGGTGCTACTATACCACTTGGAATTTTAATGATACTACTATTTACACCACCGTCTACTTATAATGTTAATCAATCGGTTTTCATCTACTTTATAATAATCCTCATCCTTTTTGATATTGTCTATACCTCATTTAACTTGAATTATAACGCTCTTTTTTCTGAAATGTTTGTTGATATGCGAGAACGTAGTTCAACTGGTAGGATACGTATCATTTTTGTTTTAGTTGCTACTGCCTTTGCTTTAGCATTCCCCACCTTTATCATCGATGATATCACGAATCTTGCGAATTTATTTCCGAATATTGAAACCTTAAATCAATATCTAATTGTTGGAGTTGTCGCAGCAATTATCATACTGGTTTTTTACTTTCTAATATTGAAATGGGGTGTCAAGGACCCCAAACATATTTCAAAAGATGCAGAAGCTGCCATGCCCTTCATAAAAACACTAAAATTTACACTAAAGCACAAATCCTTTCAATGGTTTTTACTTCCTGCTCTAGGTACCTGGTTAGTAATTAATATTCTACCAACATTAGCACCACTATTTTTTACTCATGCAGTGGGTATTTTAGATACTGAATTAATTGGGATACTTTTATTGGTTAATCTTCTTGTTGCTGCTTTATCTACGCCATTATGGGAACTTATTAGAGTAAAAAAAGGAGCGAGAATGAGTGGGCTAATAGGAACTGCTGTATGGATAGTAACAGTATTATTTTTTGCTTTTTCAAATACTTTTCCAGTGGCATTAACTTTTATGATATTTATGGGATTCGGTTTAGGGGGAGGGTTATATTTTTATGATCAGTGTATTGCAGAAATAATCGATGAGGATGAAATCACATATGGAGTGCGACGATCTGGTATTTACTATGCTGTTCTTAACTTCCTTATTAGGTTATCAATGATTCTCAATTTCGTTATTATAGGATTGGTATTTACATCAACTGATTGGTATAACTATACCCCAAATCCAGGAGTTGATGTTATTGTGGGTTTGAGAATACTTATGGGCATATATCCTGCAATAGTTTTAGTACTTTCCTTTATTGGTTTATACTTTTATCCAATTAAAGGGAAAAGATTGGCTGAAAATCGAAAAAAGCTAACTGAGTTGCATAAAAAGAAGCTAGGCTCCATATAAGAATTAAATTATAATTCTTTTTTTATATATTTTCATTTTAAAGATATTTAATGATATTTACAAACATGGAAGTCTAGTATAACCCGTAGCTTTCGCATAAAAAAAAGATATATATAAATTAAAATTTGTAAACTTTAAAAATAGTGTTCTAAAATTAATAATTCCTGAAAACATGACTGATATATTAGGAAAACATCTGATAGAAATTAAATTAATAGCAAAATAAAATATAAATTCAACTTTCCTCGTTTTCCTATTATTTTAAATATATATTTGACAATCATAAAATTTAAATATGTATGGTGATTATTGTCAATTAAAGGTTTACAATGCCATCGTTACCAAATTTCTAAAATCAAAATTAAATATAGTTATGAGGTGAAATAAATGGTAGATGATAAAAAAATTGAAGTTAAAAAAGGAGAAAAGGAAGAAAAAGAAGAATCTGAGAAAAAAACTCACGAATTGGCAATAAGAAGAGAAAGTCCATTCTCGTTATTCCAGGAAATGGATAAAATGTTTGATAGCCTCTGGAGAGATGTTGATGATTGGTTTTGGCCTTTTGGAAGGCGAAGAAGATTTGCACCTGTCAAATGGGAAGAAGCGCCAATCTTTAGAACCCCACTATCTAATATCACTGAAAATGAAAATGAATTTGCTATATCCGCAGAACTACCTGGTTTGGACAAAGGAGACATTGAAATAACTTTTCGTGATGGTCTTTTAGAAATTAAGGGTGAACAAAAGCAGGAACAAAAAGAAGAAAAAGAAGGATATGTTCGTAGGGAATATAGTTCCGCAAGTTATTATAGAGCATTTAATTTGCCAGAAAATATCGATGATGAAAAAATTGACGCTAACTTAGACAAAGGGATATTAACTGTTAAAGTTCCAAAGAAAGAGCCAAAGAAAAAAGAGAAAAAGAAAATTGAGGTTAGATAATTCTAACCTTAACTAATATTTTTTATTCTTCTTGTATTGAACTTTTTTTATGAAATTAATGATTTTTACCATTTTTTTCTCCAAGAGAAGGTTTGATTATAGTTTCAATTGAGGTAAATCCATTATACATAACTCTTTAAAAAGATTATTTCTAAAGTAATAAATAAAAAAACTTGAAAAATAATTATAACTTAGAGCCACAATAGGCACAAAATGCTGCGTTTTCACTTTCAATTGGAGTACCACAATTTGAACAATAGCGACTTTTTTCTCGAGAAATGGGTTCTTT
>JBHLOI010000042.1:26402-31506 GCA_048940645.1 Promethearchaeota archaeon
AATGCTGCGTTTTCACTTTCAATTGGAGTACCACAATTTGAACAATAGCGACTTTTTTCTCGAGAAATGGGTTCTTTTTCCAATTTTGGAACTACTTCCATTGATTTAGCTTCTTCAGTGGAAGATGATAATTGACTTCTTAACATTCCATCAGCCTTTAAATCTAAAACTATCGCTCTTACATCTCTAACTGATATTCCAGTATTAGCACTAATATCCTCAACAGAGATGTTCGGATTGTGGCGAGATTCCTGTAATACAATATTTCTTAATTTACTTCTATTAACTAATGCTGCTATTTGGCTGCCTAAAATTGCTGTTCCAAGGCCAAACCATACAAAACCCATCCAATTGAAGCCAAAATGCCAGACTATATTGAGAAATGCACTAATCCCCCAATAGAAAAATATTCCTGCGATTATTAAGGCGCAAATTGAAAAGCCCTGATTATATTGATTTTGAGAATACTTCATTATAGTTTTTATTATTGTTTTGATTTATAAAAAGTTCAAAAGTATATATTTTTTCAAGAGTCCAATTTTTGAATGATTGATTAAGAAATAAACAAAAAATAATCCACCTAGAAAAAGCATGGAAAAAAAGGTGGAGAGGTTCTTGGATTCGTATATTCTTTAGCAAATACATCGTATGTCGAGGGTATCTGGTCTGCTAAGAAAGTTAAACGCTATGAAATGACTGATAAAAATGAGCGTCAAAGCTTTTTTCTAATTTAAAAAAGTTTCAAAACCCAAAACTTTGGAAAGAAGTATAGTTTTTTACTTCCCCGTTATAATAAAAGGGAAAGCTCGTTATGAAGGATTTATCGAACTATTAATTATCCTAAACACTTCTTTAACTCTTATTTGGTCTACGGTTAGAAGTATTATTAGTTTTTCAAGAATTTTAATTGATAATATATAATAATTTTCTGAGTGAATAATATTAAAATCTGGATTGTGTAAGCCAATTGATTCAGCGGTCTCTTCAGCCAGCTCATAAAGTTGTGATATATTCAGTGATATTGAAGCTTTATTGAATTCCTCCTCATTTATGTATGACTTTATAACAGCTCCATTTTCTGAGGAGATTAGAATAAAATAGACTGACGATCCTAACTCACTGATTAGATTCTTTAAAATTAAGTCCAAATCTATTAAAACCGTCATAACTATATAATTTATATCTCAGAACCTTATATATTTTTGCTAAAATAACATCTAAGCAATAAAATTTATGCATAGGTTAAAGTATATCATTTTAATTTGAACTATGGAAATGAAATACTTTTAAATTAATAAGTAGTTATCAACAATTCTTTCGAACTCACTAAAAGGGGTAACATCACCATGAAAATCTTTTAGGTTATCATCAAATCTTTCTATAAATTCATCTGCGATTAAATGTATGAATCTTTCAAGATTTTTAGGCTCATTTTTTTTGTCAATAAGATATGCAAAGATAATATCCCCTCTTAAGTGGATAAAAAACTTTTCATTTTCAAAATTAATTGCTTGTAGACTTTCTCCTGATTCTTTTCCTATTACTTCTTTCGAGAATGCTAAAATTGCTGAGATAAATCCGCTAACTTGGATATAATTCTTTGCCAAGAATTTCTTGTTTTTATTAACTTTAGCAAATAAAGCATGTCCAGAGGTATAAACAATAAATAGAGCAGAAATGCCTTTAACACAGGGAATTATTTTATTACAAATACGATTCAGTTCTAAATCTGAAACATTTGAGCAATAACATCTCAATAATATATTAGAAATTGAACATAACCCCTCATACTTTATTAATTTGTCCTTTTCGTTCACATAGAAAATGGCAACAATTTCTCTTTCTATTTTATAAAAGTGAATATAAACAGTAAAACTACCGACCAATTCGATAATTTTACCTTCTTTCTTTTCAATGATCTGTTTTTTATATACTTTTATTAATTTATTTAGGAGAGGGGTTCCAATCCCCTTGCGAAAAATTAAATTATGATTTCTCATTGTTATAGATACCATACCTAACCCCAACATTTCCAGAGGATGATAACTCTCAATTATTTCGGGAATGGAGCTTTCTACAACAATCATAATTTTTTAAGGTTTATTATTGTGTTAATAATTTTTTCTTGTTTGCTAACAAATAAATATTATATCCACATTTATAAACTTTTGTGTTCATAATATAGATTTGTGTACAAAAAAACAAAAAAATTGTGTTAATTACTTTTATTAATTGTTAAAAAATTTTAATCGAATTTAAATATTTAAATAATATTAGAATTCTGTTTCACCCGTACATAATAGGAAATCGTATATTTAAATGATAATTAATTAGCTATAATTTTCCTATTTTTCATCATTTGTTATAAAAAATTCGTATCATAAAAATAATCTGAAACAAGGGCTACTTGAATGGAACAAATAATAGATATTAATTTAGAACATTGTGTAAACCAATTTAGAAAAATGAAAGAATTTCAATTAAATTCTATCGAAAATCATTATAATTTTTTTGATTCAAGTTCTAATATTTCTGAAGAAAGGCTAAATCTCCAATACTATTCTGATTTTGAAGTTATAATTGACCAATTTTAGGAACTATTGTTAGGAAATGATTTAAATAGTAAATTTAAATATCATTTGGAAACAAAATTGAGATTTTAGTTTTTATTCCTCTACTTTGTTTTAAAAATCAACAGTTATTTTTCGAAGTTTACCTCTTACTCTTTTTGTCTTTAAGAAGAAGTTTTCTATATGGTTCAAAATCGGGATATGATAGAAAAACTGATTCTTTGCCTGTATCAAATCGAAAATTGTTAACTAATACTCCTTTTTTGCGAAACACCAACCATAAAAAAGAGCTTGATGATTTATAAACGATAATTACACGCATTTTGCATATCTTTTTTATAGATTAATCGATCAGCTTAATTTTTAAGTATAATCCTTATAGATTATTAGAAATTATTAATACTACTAGGAGAGGATGAAATCTATTTTAAACCATCAAATCTTAAATTTTTTTTTTCTTAATCAAATCTAAATTTAAATCGTATTTCTAACCGATTTTTAGTAATTACAAATATTAAAATTCTAAAATAGTATTAAAAGAGCGGGCCTAGCAGGATTTGAACCTGCGACATCCCAGTCCGAAGCCGGGCACCCTGTCTGTCAATAATCCTTAATGGAAAATGAAATCCAGACTAGATTATAGGCCCTAAAAATTAGGAATCTATGAATATTATCATCTATTATCTCTAAAAAATTTTTTTATAAATAGAAATAAAATAATTATAAATGTTCCAGATAATAAAAATAAGTCTTTATTAGGTTTTTAGCTATCATTGCATCCGAGGATTTTCCTTCAAATTCAATTAAACCTTTCATGTAAGCCTCTGCGGCATCCAAATCTTTAGTAAAGATTTTTTTTAATATATCTTTAGTAAGTATAAAATGAATTGTCCTCGTTTTTTCAGATTCAGGTTCATAAAAACTAGTATTATATGCTAAACTTCCATCTGAATTATTAATCCAAATATTAAAATCGATATCTTTTAAATAAAGATGGAAAAGCATATCACCAAATAATCTTAATTCATCCTGAAAATCTTTTGATTTATTAGCGATCTTAATACCTATGTTAATTAATTTATCAATGTTAGTTTTAAATGCATCATCAGCTAATTCAAGTGTATGCAACATTGAATAAAGCACTTTCGTGTCGGTTGTCATATCTTAAAGTCAACTTCCAGATTATATTTTAATATTGGGAATTGTAATATCATTTAACTTATGATCATTTAAAAATTCGTTATATATATTACGATATAATATAGCGATGATAATAACCTTTTAACTACTAAAATTATTCCTATTTTGTAAATATTTAAAAAAAGTGCGAAAAAGTTTTATATACCTTAAACCTTGAGTTAGGCTTCCTTCGACATTAATCTCTCCTCTCATAAACGCATCAGTTCCACTAATTTCTCTTTTAAGAATCTTAACTATCATATCCTTTGTATAATTCATTTTAAATGGAGCATCTGGATTTACTCCCCTTCTATATTCAATTTTCCCATTAGTAATTTTGAGCCAGTAATTGAAATCCATATCTATAATGTATGTTTGATAAATATCATCAAATCCTATCAATTCTTCTTGGAGTTCTTCAGTCGAATTAAAGATTTTTACTCCCATCTTTATAATTCTATCTAATACTCTAACAAATTGAGACGAATCTTTTTCTAAAATATCCAATAAGGAATTAATAGGATCGTGATTAGCCATTATTCTATGAAAGATATTATCGTTAAATCAAAATTTCTTATACCTATAATTGATTATCTTTAAACACTTATTTATTTGTTCTTCTCTAAATATTTTTGTTTCTTCTATAATTAAACTGTCAAATTTTTTAAGAAAAATTAATCATCATCTTTATTAACTTTTTTTATTAATCTACCTAACAGCAAAATACGAGAATAAAATTTTTATAGTTTTCTTTATTTCTTCTGATATAGTATTATAAATTAAGCCCACATAGTGTAGCCCGGTCTAGCATTCGGGACTGTCACTCCTGCGACGCGGGTTCAAAATGATGTGTGATTTCCATACATGAAGAAAATCCCGCTGTGGGCGCCATTTAAATTTTTATTCTCTACTTTATCCAATCTATTGAAAATTATCAATTAAAACTTTTTGCCAAAAGTTCATTAAAAGTTCAAAGTTTTTTAAATTAAAACGAATTATTAAAATCACCATATTTAATAAAATTCAAAACATAAAATTCAAGTTTAAAAAGGGTTAACACACAAAAGAGGTTGAAAAACCAAAATGGTTGATGAAGCATTAATTAATGAAGTTAAGGAAAAATTAGACGCAGGAGCCGCTGCGACTGATATTAGCTTTGCCTTGAAAATGTACGAACTATTCAAGCAAATTGCTGAGGAAAATGAGGACTTAAAAGAAGAACTAGAGGACATGGATATAACTGTCCAAATGATTGTCACTGACGTGGACACAAAAGCCTGGATGAAGGCTCACGATGGCATCCTTGAATATGGGGAGGGTGAAACAGATAATCCATCCTTCACATTTTCTGCTAA
>JBHLOI010000110.1:0-7200 GCA_048940645.1 Promethearchaeota archaeon
TTACATTCACAGGTTCCGTGTGATGCGTTGACTTTAACATCTATGTTAAATAATTTCTGATAAACCTCTCGCGCTAAATTTAAAAATTTTAAATTAAAATTTGGAGTCCAACTTGGATAATCTAAATTAAATAAGATGTTATATTTCAAGTCTATCATATTTAAAAGATTAAAAATATTATCACTTAATACAAATTTTTCATATTTAGAAGAACTTCTTTGTAATAATTGGAAAAGGATTCGATTTTCTTCTGTAGTTAGTGTTCCTAAATTAGTAGAAGTCTGAACTAAGTCTTTAATTTTTGGATGCATCGAAATCAGTCCATCTGGTACAATATATAAAAAATTTAGTAATTTATTCTGAAAGTTTTCTTCAAGACTAGTACAATCTGAATACTCAGGTAATTTTTGAATAGAAATTTTAATGTTATTTTCAATTCCATCGAATGAATCCTTTATGTAAGTAAAAATACTTTGGATAAAAAAATTCAATTTAGAAAAGTTGCTCTTTTCAATATAAATTACTGTTT
The DNA here is from genome assembly GCA_048940645.1 of Promethearchaeota archaeon. Lineage (GTDB taxonomy): Archaea > Asgardarchaeota > Lokiarchaeia > Sigyniarchaeales > SOKP01 > SOKP01. The sequence goes on from JBHLOI010000110.1 coordinate 530, forward strand.
GAGCTTCTCTAGGTATAGCATTTTGATGAGATCCTCCGTTTAAAAAATTAAGATAAATCTTGAATTCTTTATTCATTTTCCATAATATCTGTGAGAGAAGTTTTATCGCATTAGCACGCCCCTTATTAATATCCGCTCCTGAATGTCCCCCTATTAACCCTTCTAAGGCAATTTTAATCGGGATAAGTTCAGTTTCAATACCTTTTAGAGATCTTCTTTTTATTTGTATTTCAATTATATTATGGATAAGCCCAGCGGATCCTATTAAAATCTCATTCTCATCTTCTGCATCAAGATTTATTAAATAATCTCCACTAATTAAATTAGTATCTAATTGAAGTATACCTGTGCCTTCCCCTTCCTCATCTACGGTAAATAACAAATCTAATCCTAAAGGAGCAAAATTCAGTTCTCCATTATACACTTTTTTCATTATTGACAGTTGATACGCGATACCAACACCGTTATCTGCTCCCAGAGTTGTACCTTCCGCAGTTAACCATTTTTCCTCATTTTCTTCTATGAGTTTCAATTTTAATGGATCTTTCGAAAAATCGTGCTGCACACCCTCATTCTTATTACATACCATATCCAAGTGGCATTGTAGTACTATATTTAATTGTTTATTTGAGTTTTGTACTTTTGATGGAATTTTTACAACGATGTTTTTTACTTGATCAATTTCCACAGGAAATCCGAACTTTTTAGCTTCTTTCTTTACAAACTCTCTCATTTCTGTTTCATTTTTTGTACATCTTGGGATTCTAGATATTTGACAAAAATAATCCCAGAATTCTGGTGGATTACCTAAATGTGGAAAACTTTCCATTTTATTTCGACCGCAAAAAAAGCATTTGCTTTTCCTGAACTAATTTAATATTATTCCATATTCTTATTTAATCCTATCTAAATCTTTAGTTTTAATCCCTTCTAATAGTTAGGAAGCTGCCCAAATTATCATTAAACGCAAGCCTTATTATCTAAGAAATATTTAAAATAAAAAAGTTATTAGTTAAGCAATTTTTTGTTAAGGATACCTTCAAAATTACAAATTAATAATTATATGATAAATTTTAACAGACTCATATTATCTATATATTAATCGAAATAATAAAACAAAAAAAGTTAATAAAACAATAATAAACTATATTAGAGAAGTTAAGTCCGACAAAATGAAGATCGTCGTATCAGGACCATTACAATGTGGAAAATCGTCGTTTATTAAATATTTTGACGAGAATGCATTAAACATTGAAGCGAAAGCACGAGATAATAAATTATATACTGTAGGGATGGATTTAGGTTCTGTAACATTAAATGGTTTTGATGTGTTTCTTTTTGGAACCCCTGGTTTATTAAGATTTAATGTGATGAGGGATGTAGTTTTACGGGGAACTGATGGAGTGATTTTTATTTTCGACGCTGCTCATCCTGAGAAAGATGAAGATGGAATTATAATTCTAAATTCTATAAGAAAAGCTATTAGTCAAGATATACCATTAATATTTTTAGCAAACAAACAAGATATCGCAGGAGCGAGACACGCTGAAGTAGTACGAGCCCAAAATTATTTACCAGAAGATACAGTAATTTTTCCTACAAGTACTAGGACTGGAGAGAACCTTGACGATGTTTTAAAGCAACTTGTTAATCAGATATATGAAAATTATTCATCATTAATTGAGATTCTTCGTACATATGAAAATGATATTGAAGGTTTAACCGAAAAGTTGAAGAAAAATACAATTGAGATGAGAGATTTTTTAAATAATCTTGAAATCAAAAGATTTATTGAAATAGATCGAGTTAATCGAACTTTTAAGGTAAAAGAGGGATTAAAGCTTTTAATTTAATCATTTTGCCGTTTTAGTTGCTTTTTTTTTCTCTAGTATATTTGCTGATCGTATTATGAGATAACCAATAATTGAGCCTATTATGAATGGTATAAATATTTGTATCCATAAGAGTTCGTAAGGTAATAAGTAAGTAGGAGGAGGATGTTGAGGATTTGAAGGTAAAGTCCTTAGATAATAAGAAAATGCAGAACTTACCCAAGTAAAAGCCCAGGCAATAAACGTTGCAATGCCTAACCATTTACCCTTCTTATAAATTGATGGCTTCTTAAAATATGATATATAAGTTTTCCAAATAATTACAATCATTACAATAAAACTCGGCCAAACATGAATAATAAAACTTAGATCTCCACCTTCAAAGGGAGGAATATTAAATGTGAGCGCACCTATAAATCCTGTTAATCCTGCAAACAAACCAAGAAAATATAATGTAGTAGCAAAACCTCCAAAAGCTCTATGAGCACGAAATAATATATCATTAGTTTTTAGCATTCCTATCTTTTTCTTTTTAAATGCAGCATACCATCCTGATATTAATTGAACAGTAGCACATAAGCATCCTAACATAGTTATTATAGTATTAAATTCTGCTGTGGTATATGTTATTCCATCTGCACCCATTATAATTCACTTAACTTTTTTAGTAAAATTTTATCAACATTAATAAATAAATATTTTGTAAAAAATTTAAAAAAATATTTAGGATAAATCTATTGGTGAAAGTATTTCTTTTGTTTCCTTTTTTATGTCATTAAGTTTTACTCTTTGTTCATTTAAAATATCCCAGAAGAAATTAGGCATTCCTTTCTCTTTTTTATACACTTCTTCTACTCTATCAAGTTTTTCTATTAATTTTTTCACCCTTATCGAAAATTGTTCTATATAATCATCCTTAGTATAAATTTTATCAAGATATCTCTTAAATAATGATTCTAAATCTTCAAATTTTGGAATATAACCGATTGGAGTTTCAATTGCACTAACATCACTGTAAACACGTAATTCTGCCCACATAACCCATATTAATTTATCAAGAATACCATTAAGGTATTTACCTTCTTTATTTTTTAAAAAATAATTTGTAGCAAATACTTTAGGTGGAAAATCTAAAGATTGTCCAAATCTTTGATGATTTTCTAGATATTTTCCCAATGGAACTACTAAAAAATCTAAATTAGCCATAGGTTGCATCTTTCTTACGCCTTCTTGTCCGATGGTTGCTGAAGTCGTTTCAGATTCGATTGAAGCACCAAGGAAAACTCCATGCTCCCAATCAAAACTTTCAAGAACAGGAGGCATAGTATCTGAATCACGACCTCCATAAAAAATTAAATGAATAGGAACACCACTGGGTTCATTTAACATTGGATCAGCATTAAGAAGTTCACTAATCCTTATTGTATAACGAGCATTGGGATGCGCAAAAGGGATATCTACTCCATTTTCATCTTTTTTACCTTTATACCACTCTCCAGAAAAGTTAAAGCCTTCTACCTGAGGTATTCTTCCATCACCTAACCAATAAGGAGTCCCATTTTTAATCAATACATTTGAGAAAATTGTTTCTCTCGGAGTAGTAAGTGCTTTAAAGATTACCGGATCATCATTTAAGTTAACATCTTTGATAATGCCAAAAATCCCATGTTCAATATTTACTCCATGACAGTATTTATCATCCCATTTTCTAATGTAAGCAATATCATCTCCTACAATTGTTTGTCCTGGAAGCATTGCCGTAGAAGTCTTTCCACATGCGCTTGGATAAGCACCACAGGCGTATGTTATTCGATCTTTACCTTCTGGATGAATTCCCATAATAAAATAATGTTCTGTTAGCCAATCCTCATTATTTGCCTTAAATATCCCTAATCTTAATGCCAACTTCTTAAGGCCGAGAGAATTACCAGCATATTGATTATTTAATGATAAAACTCTGCCACCTTCTAAATCTACATAAATTCGTCGTTTTTCAAGATTTTTTGTAACTGGAGGGTTTCCCATCAATTCTCCTGAAGAATGTATAAAATAAAAGAAATTATCAGAGCCATCCAATCTTTTAAATTGTTCATAGCCTTCTCTATAGAGTAAATCTTCGGAATGCCCAACATAAAAACTGTCTGTTAATTGAAGAGCTAATATAGAAAATTCAGAGTTTTTTGGACCTAGACAAAAAAATCGAACCAAACATTCATGACCTTTCATAACTCCATCCATGAACTCAAAGATTTCCTTTAACCCCTTTTCTCGTTCCATTGTATTTATCCAAGGATAGATGCCTTGTTGTTCTTTAGACACTAAAACTTGTGTATTTTCTTTATCTCTGGCTTGATCATGATTAACCATAGTAAAAAATCCGTCGTAGTGGACCGTGTGTCCTTCTAACGCTAACTCACTCTCTTCGCCAATCTTTATAGCATTACGTCTTACGTATTCGATATCTTCTTTTGAATCTGAAATAACCGTAACCTTGCTTGGTTTACACAAATCAACGAATTCATTTATTATTCTCAAAACATGATTATTGTTTAAGGCATAAAGTTTTTCAATATCAATTTTAGTAATGATTCTTTTTTCTAAGTATTTCTCAAAAGTTTTATTATTATCCATACTAATTTATTGAAATTATTTTTAAATCATTTCTTAGAATATGCTTAAAGAAAAGAAGGATGATTAAAAAGCTTTATAAATTGAACGATTTTTTGTTCTCGTGTGGTAAGATTTACCCATTTTAATAAATTGATTAAATTTATTATATTTGAATTTATTTATATATGATAATTTCATTTAAAGAAGCTAATTAATGAAGATAGTTTTATTAAACTCCAAAAATTTCTAAAAGATTTTTAATTTAAAAAAAGGAAAAAAATAAAATTTAATCTAATCCGGGAAGTTTTGACCCTTTAGCGCTAATAATTCTGTCAACTCTTAATATTAAATTTGCCAATTCACTTCCAGACTTTAAGACATGTTGTACTAATGCAGCAGGTTCGATAATGCCTTTTTTAAAGTTATCCTCTATAGTATTTGAAATTGTGTCTATTCCAATCCATTTATCATTATCTGTTTTATGCGCTGCTCTTAATTCGGTCATCTTTTCAATCTCATCCAAACCCGCATTTTTGATTAATGTTTTAGGAATCTCTTCAAGAGCTAAGGCAAATGCTGTAATAGCTAATTGTTCTTTCCCACTAACTTCATTAGCATAGTCTCTTAATTTTTTCGCTAATTCGATATAAATCGCTCCACCACCTGCTACAATCTTTTGAGTATCTATTGTTTTAGCAATAACTGATAAGACATCATGTAAGGTTATTTCTGCGGTACTTAATATTTTTTCTAAACCTCCTTTCAATAGGATTGAGACGGATTTTGGATTCTTACAACCAGCTAGTATTGTATAATCATCTTTATCCAACTTCTCAAATTTAATTGTCTCAGCATAACCTAAATCTTCTTCTGTCAGTGAAGGTAAATCATCTATTCTTTTAGCTCCAGTTGCTTTTAATACTGCTTTTAAATCATCTTCGCCCAAATTTTTTATTGCTGCTATTCCCTCTCTTGCGAGATAAGCTCCAAATTTATCAGAAATATCTTGGCTGTTAATAATAATGCTTACTCCTAATCGTTTAAAAATATTCAAGTAATCTGTTAATATTTTTTCCTCTTGGTTTAAAAATTTCTGAATATCAGCAGGATTGGAAATTCTTATTTGAGCATCAAATTCAGTTTTTACTACATCAAGCTTTCTTCTTATAACCGCAATTTTTGCATTTTTAATTACATCAGGCATAGCAGGATTGACTTTTTCTTTCTGGATATAAACTCCATTTATCAATTCTGAATCGTGAAGGGATTTTCCAGGTGCTTTTACTATTTTTACGTTACCAACTTTTGGAAAAGTTACACCTTCCTCATCTTTTATGTGTTTTATCGCTTTTAGAGCTAAATCCGCGAAAAAATCCTTCAAACCTACCACATCCTTCGAATTCATAGCTGTTTTAGCTATATTTTTGAGATTATTTTCATCATCAATAGATACCTCATCTGCAAGTTCGTTTAAAATCGAGAGAGCCTTATCAACTGCTAATTTATAACCATGTGTAATTGGTTTTGGATGCACATCTTGCTCTATTAATTCTAAAGCATTATTTAATAAAGTAGCAGAAAAAATTACAGCTGTAGTAGTTCCATCTCCTATTTTTTCATCAATAGCTTTTGCAATATTAACCATCATATTGGCTGCAACATTTTCAATATTAAGATTTTTTAATATTTCTGCTCCATCATTAGTAATGGTTACATCTCCCATACCATCCACTAACATCTTATTCATTCCTTTTGGACCCAATGTAGAGCGCACAGTTTCTGTAATTGCCATCATAGCATTAATATTATGCATTCGGGCTTCTCTCTCTTTAGTCTCCTCAGTTCCCTCTTTCAAAATTAATATCGGTACTGACATCTCCAATACATCTTAAAAAGTTTTTGTTAATTTTTATACTAAAAAAAAATTTTTTTTACTGAAATTTTTAATTATGCGTGATTAAATAATTTTATGATTTAGAGATCATTATAAAAAGTCTCCGAAACCATAAAAAATAATTGAAATTTTTTTAATAAAAACCGCAACCGTTAAATTTTATTCAAAATAAATAATATTGGTTTTATAATATTTTTAATCTCCTTTTGGTATTGTTTAAAAATGAAAAAAGAAAAAGATTTAGATGATATCGATAGAAGTATCATACGTATTCTTCAAGAAAATGCTAAAACTTCATATCGCGAAATTCATGAAGAACTAGGCATCTCAATTGG
>JBHLOI010000043.1:0-31005 GCA_048940645.1 Promethearchaeota archaeon
TGTCTTTATACTTAATATTATTTACTAGCTGATTTTTAAATTTATGGCTAAATTTTTTGGTCAGAAAATCATTAGCTAATGTAGAATAAACTATAATTAAACAAGATTATAATAATAATTATGGTGAATTTTTTGCCAGAGTATATAGCTGAGATAAAATTCCATATTTTTCCATATAGAAAATTTAAATTTAGTGCTAAAAATAAAAATGAAGCACGAAAGCTCGCTAGTGACCAAGTTGAGCAAATAATTAATTCCCTAAGTTATACTATTAAAAGTTTGAAACAAAAACAAACATTAATAGATGATTTTTTATAAATCAATCTAATTAGATAAAAAAAAAGTGGAATTATATTATTGCTTAATCTTTTACTAAATACCCAGTGTAATGGATACCAGTTTCTGGACTTACTCCACCCAAATAAATTGATTCACAGTTTATAACTTTCCAGCCTTCCTGCAGATACTTATTAATCATTTCTTCGAACTTTAACTTCCTTGTTTAAGTTGTTCAAAGATTTGAACACGGTAATGTTTTAAAATATCGGATGGATCCTTATTTATGAAAAATAATGAATCGTAAAGGATTAATACCAGTCGCTTTCTTGTTTAGTTATTTAATTGTTTTTAATTCTATTTCTATAGTCGTCAATAGTGTCCCATATTCACCAAATAATTCTAACAATAACGACCTTTATGACATAGACTATTTTGAATTAATAGATGAAGTCTATGAGTTAACAAATTCAGAAAAGCAATTGTTAAACCAGAATAAGTTCGTAGTTCTGAATCGGATGGGAACAGAAGATATTCTAGATGCTTATAAGTTTTACTGGGTAAACGATTTGCCTATATTTATAACAACTGATACAATACTTCATACATGGCATCTAATCTTCGACCACACTCTTGAAGATCTCGAAGAAAAAATCTTCTATCCTCTTCTGAGTGAACTGGGACATAATATCATTTTAAATGCATTAATAGAGTATAATAATGACCATTTAATGGATGATACTCTAATTTATCTTATAGTAGCCTCTGAACTATCGAACTCAACTTCTAGTGAAGAAATCCCTCCAGATATTAAATACGCTTCAGAAAAGATTATTACTGCCATTATGAATGAAATTTCACTAGATACTGCTATTTTCCAATTTAAAACAGAATTAACAGAACGGTTTATTGATGATTTTAGCCAATATAAACCAAGAGGTCATTATACCCATTCGGAAACATTGAAACTGTATTTTAGGCTATTTAAATGGCTTTCAAGGATTCCTTTCTTTTTTGATGATTATGATGGAGTAAAATTCCTTCAGACACCTCCTACTGAGTTGATTAAATCTGCCATTGAAATTACATGGTTATTAAAAGAAACAAAAATTAGATGTTTCGAGAATGATATCACAGGGCTAGAAATCTGGAGCATATTCAAATCATTTTTAGATGTTATTGTTGGACAAACTAATTCAATATCACCAATTATTATTGATACGATTTGTAAAAATCTTTTAGGTGATCTCTGGTATATTGGAGATATTGATGAAAATCTGATATCTCAAGTCCAAGAAATGGTCTTAAATGATCCAACGATACCTAAGCCAAAAATCCCGTACATTATTGATGCTAGAGCTGGTTCCTCTAGTTCCCCCAAAACATTCGTGCTTTTTGGTGAACGATTAACATTAGATAGCTATGCGCTTAATCACTTTGTTTATCCATATGTTTATCGATTTTTACCTACTAGTCTAGATTTTGCAGCAGCATGTTTAGAATCAGAACGCTCTTTTGAACTTCTTGCACCTGAATTTAGCAAATATCCAGGATTATTTGAAAGAATATTAGAGATGCAGGAGGAATTAAATAACATTACTGGAGTAGAAAAACAAACTGCCCATTGGCAGTGGGTTGAATCATTAAAAGACATTGCAGTGAATCAACCTGAGTGTAATGGAAGCCTTATCCTCCCTGAATTCATGAATTCACTTGCTTGGCTCGATGAAAAACTCACCACCATTATGGGTTCATGGACTCAACTGAAACATGACCTAATCCTCTACTCAAAGCAATCAATCACCATAGTTGTATGCTCAACTCCTACTGGCTACGTTGAGCCATATCCAGAATTTTACAAATCATTACGAAATCTTAGTCAGCTTTATAAAAATTCATTATTACCTTTGGAGACAATAGGATATAATTTCTCTCTTCATGAATACTATTATCTTTGGGCATTAGATGATTTTAGTGAAGCAACGGCAATGCTTGAAGCAATTTCTTCTAAGGAATTAAAAGGCATACAGTTAACAGAAGATGAGAAGCAGTTTATTAATTCAACCTATGAACAAATGGGTGGCTGTGGGGGTCCATTTGTAGAAGGGTGGCTAGCTGAAATAATTAGAAAGCTTGATGTAGCATACATAAATGCAGATAAGTTTCCAAATTCCCGCACGTCTTTGGTTGCTGATATTCATACCGATACAAATACGGGAGATATCTTACATTTGGCTACAGGTCTTTTAGAACCGATAATTGCTATTGTCCCAGGATGGGAAGGCGATGAAATTACTGTTGTAGGTCCAGTTTTTTCCTTTTATGAGTTTGCGCTACCTAGTTATCAACGATTAAATGACGAGGAATGGAGAGGAATATTGGCATTGTGGTTAAATGAAACTCATCGTGAGAATTATGATTTTGGGATTTTTCCGCGTGGTTTTTGGGCTGAAAGCTATATGACATCAACAGAAATGACTATTAGCAGGATTTTTATTGATAAAGAAGAATTTGAACCTCCCAATTGGTTCGCTAGTGATGGAAATACAATCTCGAATGTATTAAAAGAGCAAATAATAGTTCCCATACTAATTGGTAGCTCCATCTGCGTAGTTATATTAGTAATAGGTATAAATATGAAAAAATCGAGTTTAAAAAAAAAAAGAAATAAAATTAAACAAATTCAATAATTACTTTATTTTACTTTTTTATTTTATCAATACAATTGACTCTTCACAAAAATCATCTTGTCCAGTTCTGAATTTTTCGAGCTCATATTGTAAATTAGGACTTAATTCTTTAACTAAACTATTCATAAATGGTATAGCACTTCTCCAGCAAAATGGTTCTGGGTCTAACCCCATCATTTTAGCAGCTTCATACACGGGACATTTTCCTACTTTAATACTAATTTTTTCATCAGTCTCTTTAAAAATCTCAGATTCAATACCAAAACCTTTAATAGCATCTGAAGCTAAAATGGAAGCGTTTTTTGGACTCATCTCTTTAATCTTTTCCCGTCTTGCTTGGCTTTTTGACATCTTACCTTGTAGAACTATCTCGAATTTTTTTTATTTTTCTAACATTTTATTAAGTGGATCCCAATAATAATTATCCCACCCTTCTTCTATAGTTTCACAAGATGTCTCAGGAATATCAGCATGCGTAAACTTTATCTTTATAAAATATAATTATAACTTTTTATTACTTCAATTTAATTGTTTTTTATATGACAGAATTAAAGACCAAACCAAATGATAAAAGTGTTACTGAGTTTACTTTTGAATCCATTTTCTCGTTATATACCATTAGCTATCAGCTTATATTTTTATAAAGAATTATTTTAATCTATGATAAGCATTATTCAATATTAATTAATTTAACTTTGAAATCATAATAATCTTTTTATTCCATCCTTATCTATGATATAGCATTAAAAAAGCAAAGAGTCTTGATTAAGTTGGAAGCTTTAATAGGTTTTATTATGATATTGATCATTAGTCTTTTTAGTTTAATAGGTGTATTTATGATTTCAGTCAAAGAGAATACTTTAGATAAGATCTTATTTATTCTTGTGGCATTTGCTACAGGTACAATTCTTGCTACAGCATTATTTGATTTAATTCCTGAATCAGTCCACCACCTTGAAGAGTTAAATGCAGGAGGGGCGGGTATTACTGAAAGTATTCTATTTGCATTAATTATTTTAGGATTTGTAATCTTCTTTGTTATAGAACGTTTTATTTATTGGTTTCATGGACATGCTCACGAAAAGGATGACAAATTAGTCTGTTACGGCACTCTCACAGAAGGCTTCGAAAATATTGTTGATAGAGGGAAACAGATTAAAAGCTTCGCACTTCTTAATTTAATAGGTGATGGTTTACACAATTTATTAGATGGCGTCATTATAATGGTCGCATTCTTAAGTGGATTGGGGAATGGATTTATTGTCACTCTTGCTGTTTTATTCCATGAAATACCACAGGAAATTGGAGATTTCGGAATCCTTTTATATGGAGGATTTTCAAAAAAGAAAGCTCTTTTATTTAACTTTGGAAGTGCGTTGGTTGCAATACTTGGAGGCATTTTAGCTTTTATCTTGTCAACTCAAATAGAATTGTTTAATTTCTTTTTTCTATCGTTTTCTGGAGGAGGTTTTTTATATATCGCAAGCACAGAACTCATGCCTGAACTGTTAAGAGAAAAGAACTTAAAGAGATCAATTATTCAAGCATTGGTATTCTTAACTGGTGTCATCCTTATAATGCTCTTAGTTATCGCTCTGCCTCATGAATAAAGTTAAACTTAGAGGAATTTTCTAATGAATAATTTAAAGTTATCTTTAATTATTTTAAACCTTGCTCTCACATCTAGCCCATCTTAATGTTGACTGTATATATGAAAAAAATAATTAATATAGGTAAATCTAAATTAGATTGGAAGTATTTATGGAAACTTATTAGAAAAGCATAATTAAAATAAATATATAAAATGATTTATTCTTCAACATTATTATAATAATTTTGGTGAACTTTTTGCCAGAGTATATAGCTGAGATAAAATTCCATATTTTTCCTTATAGGAAATTTAAAATTAGTGCTAAGGATAAAAAGGAAGCAAGAAAGCTCGCAAGTGACCAAGCTGAACAAATAATTAATTCCTTGAATTTTACCATTAAAAGTTTGAGACAAAAGCAAACATTAATAGATGACTTTTTATGAAAAAACATAAAATTATTTAAAATGTTAGCTCTATAGAGCTTTATAGAGATAAAGCTTTTTTGCTAGGTGCTATAATGTGTTTATTATAATTTCTTTGGCGAATATTTATTTTTTCAACAAGATTATCTGAAAAAAGCTTAGGAATTTTTTAATGGGAATTTGTTTCAATATTTCAAAACCAGATTTTTTTAATTCTTTCAATATATTTCTCTGCATTTCGAATGAATGGGAAGTCAATTTTTCAATAAAACCCAAATAGAAGTTATAGAGAATTCGCAGTGAAATTTTTGAAGGCTCATGATGTTCAAAAATTAAACAGAATCCTCCTCCTTTCAATATTCGATAGATTTCAGAAAGAACGTTGAGTCTTTGATTCTTATCCATTTCATGCAAAGCTGCAGAAATTATGACATGATTAAAAGAATCATTTGAAAATTTTAGTTCATTAGCATCCATTAGTGCAAATTTTAAATTGGGATATTTATTCTTTTTCTGTGCCTTGGCGATCTGACCAAATGATAAATCAACTCCTATTATTTTACATTCTCTATAAATCAAGCTTGTGATTAAGACTGTAAGCGTACCAGTTCCACAGCATAGATCTAATATACGATCTTTTCTTTTAATATATGGAGCCAAACTGTTAAAAACACTAGCTCGTAGTATTTTTTCCCCTGATGGGGTTAACCCAATCTTTAATCCAATATCATAAAACTTGGAAATAAATAAATTATATGCTTTTTTATAACGTTTTGATTGATATTCCGTCATCTCAAGGCAAAATTTTATTTTAAAATTTCTAATAGTAAATAAAAAGCAGAAATAAATATTGAAAAAAACTCTGTTTATTTATTATAAACAAAAGATACGAAAAATGGAAAGAAACCAAAAACTAACTGAGGATTTAACTAAATTCTCAAGTAAAAAGGGTATTGACATTATTGGTTTTGCAAATCCTAAGGAATATGAAAGGTTTAAACTTGAGAACAGGCCAGAAACTTACATGAAAGACGTAAGTACGGTAATTGTAATTGGAATATATTTATATGACATTATACTCGATGCTTGGAGCGAAGATCAAACTACTGGTAAGAGCTTTCATTATTTAGATTCAATACTGGAGAGTCGAGCCCATTATTTAAAGGATTTTCTATTAAAAAAATCATATAAATCCAAGATTATGCCCTATACCCCTGGAATTTTTTTGAAAGATTCAGCAGCTTTAGCTGGGCTAGGCCCTATAGGAAAGAACAACTTATTTATAAGTATGAAATTTGGCTCTCAAGTTAGGTTAAGGGCAATCATTACAGAAGCGCCATTGGTGACAGGAAACCCTATTAAAGAGAGTAAATACTGCGAAGAATGTGAAATTTGTATTGCAAAGTGCCCAGCTAAAGCATTAAGCTCAGAGGGTTATAATAAGCAAGCATGCTTGTCTTATAATTTAGCAAATCTGAGGAAACTTTCGGATTATACTTCAATTTGGTGTAATATTTGCATAGAAACTTGTCCTTACACTAAAAAAAGTCAAGAAAGTAATCTTAAAGGATATTTTGATTGATATAATCAAATATTTGCTTTTTATTACCTATAGTTTAAAATTAAAAATTTTAAATAAGACAAAATGGATATAAAATTTAAAATAGACTTTTTCCAAATGTGATTGTAATAATGAGTGAAGAAAAACCGAAACCAACAACATCAAAACAAAATAAACTTGTAGGTCCAGGGTTAGGTTTAATTATCATGGGAGTAGCTTATCTTGTTTGGTGGTTATCGTTTATTGAATATGCAATAAATGACCCAAGATGGACACATAATATTGCATATGCTATTATTATAATGAATGTGGGTTTAGCCTGGTATCATAAAACTCCATTATCAAGAACTATTTCGATGATCCAATCCTTCATGTTACCTATAACAGCGAGCGGATCATTTAATACTGTAATTTGTACTATTATATCTTCAATAATACTTGGGATTTGGATAATTATTGTAGTGGTTGAAAAGACTAAAAGAAAGAAATATTTTGAAAAAAACTTAAGTAAAAGAGGAAATAATTGGCTGAATATGCATACATTAATAATTGCATGGATATTAGTAGGACACATGGGTTTAATGTTCTTCATCGTTAGACTGCCTTTAGAAGCTCAACTATATAGTTATGGTGAAGGTGCAGGGTATCTCATCAATTTACCCCCGGAGAGTCTTGAATTCGCTACTTGGGCTTTTAATATTGGGTTATTTGTTCTAATTTCCGTAATCCTATGGGAGCAATACAAGATGGGATATAATATACAAAATAACCCTTGGCCAAGAAAAAGCTTTTGGGTTGTAATTATTACAATGGGAGCTTCCTTAATTGCTTTAGCCATTCAAAGTGTTACAGTGGGTATGGATTGGGTAAGTTTGGTCTACGGGTAATTTTTTTATGAATTGAAAATTTAAATCAAATAATTAAGGAGATTAACGATATTTCTATGAGAAGAGAGGATGTTCCATTAAAACACGCGGGAATGGCTTCTGAATTTGAGCTTCAAAAGCAATATTTTGACGAGGGTAAAATCTTTATCCTTCAAATTGAATCCACGTTAAGATGTACTCAGTTATGTGATTATTGTTATGCAGGAAGCACACCAGATAGTCCACAGGGAATGGATTCTGAAAAGATCAAAGAATTATTAGATGCAGCATCCAAAATAGGAGTCTGTATGATTGATTGGTTGGGAGGAGATCCTTTCTTAAGAAAGGATTGGTATGAACTATGCAAATATGCTTCAAACTTACAATTAATCAATAACATTTGGACTAGTGGTATTCCTTTAGCAAATCCAAAGATAGCAAAAAAAGCAGTTGAGGTAACTGAGGGAGGCTTTATCTCAACACATCTAGATACTCTTAATCCAGAACTATATAGTATTTTACATGGAGGTGAAGGATGTGCTGGGGATTCTAATAATATACAACTAATTCTAAATGGAATCAAAAATGTTCTATCTGAAGGAAAAAATCCTGGAGCAATGGTAAATTGCATTACGTACACATCTCCCTTAGCAGATGGGGATGCCAAAAGGATGATTTCATATATGCAAGAAGAGTTTAGCATTAAGACTTGTTTAACCTTATTTAACCCTGTCATATACCGTAATGCTAATACTTCTTGGGAACCTAATATTAGTCAAATTGAGGATGCATTTAGTTATAGGGACAATATGAATTATCCCGACGATCCTTCATGTGGATCTATGGATGTATCAAAGTTTTACTGTGGTACGGTAATTTGTATAACTTATGATGGTTGGATTACTCCTTGCTCAGTTATTCGAACCCAAGAATTTGGCAATGTGAACAATGAGAAACTTGACGTGTTAATTGAAAAACATAAAAAAAGACTTCTTTTTTTAGATTTTCGAGATCCTTCTAAACTTCCAGGGAATTGTGGAAATTGTATTAATAATTCATTTTGTTTTGGATGTAGAAGTAGTGCTTACTATTATGAAGGAGATATATTGGCAACTGATCCCAAATGTTACCAATTCACCCCCAATCTCATTAAGGAAGAATAGTGTTGGTTAACCTTAAATCTATTATATTATAATCAATCAAAAGTATAGAGAATGAATAAAAAAAAGTATGATTTTTCGGTATGGGATGTAAGCCAAGTTTATGCAGGTCCTGGTGGTAAGCTTTGGGAACTGCTTATGGGTGAACAAATCCATGTCGGAGGAGCAGAACAGACAGACATTTTAGCAAAGAAAGTTGGACTTGACAAAGAAAGGGATATCTACTTATTAGATATTTGTTCGGCTCTGGGTGGTCCAGCGAGACATTTGGCAGAAAAATATGGAACCAGAGTCGTTGGATTAGATATAACTCCTGAAATGATCGAGGAAGCTAAAGAAAGAACATTAGGAAAACCTTATGTGGATAAGATCGAATATAGGCTTGGATCCGCTTTAGATGTACCTGCTCACGCAAACACTTTTGATGTGGTGTGGGGTCAAGATGCTTGGTGTTACATTAGAGACAAACCAAGACTTATAGAGGAAACTAATAGAGTTTTAAAATCTGGAGGTGTTCTAGCATTTACAGATTGGATTTGGGGATCAATTGATGCTCCTGATACTGATGCTGATTATCTGATGGAATTCATGGTGTTCCCTGATATGCAAACTCTAGATGGATATGCTAAGCTTATTGAAGATGCTGGACTGATACTTATAGAAAACAATGACTTGGGAGAAGATTTTGCTAATCATATGGATAGTTATATCTCAATTCTCAACACAAATAAACAGAATATAATTGAAGGATTCGGAGAAGAGTTATATGTTGAAGCAGAGAAAGGAGTAATGGCTTGGCAGAAAGCGGTTCATAATAAATGGGTAAGCAGAGGTATGTGGATTGCTAAAAAGCCTTAGTTTTATTTAATAAAGTTATTTAATTAGTTTTTTAATATGAAATCTGCATTAGTTATTTTTACAAAGGTTCCAATTCCAGGATTAGTAAAAACACGATTAACCCAAAATACGTGTTTAACTGAATTAGATTCAGCTAAAATTGCTGAAGCCATGCTCAAAGACACAATTAGTATAGCTTCCAAAACAAATGCTGATACAATACAAGTTGGTTACTTTCCTAATGAGAAGGCCGGAAAATTACATGAAATTGCTGATTCTGTTAGAAGTGATGGATATTTAAGTAAACCTATTGGCTTTATTCCCCAGAACGGTTCAAATTTTGATCAACGATTTGGATCAATTGTAAAGGAATCTTTTGAAAAGAAAATAGATTTGTTAGTTGTTTTAGGTGCTGATTTACCATTTTTAGATCCTAAAATAATTAACCTAGCTTTAGCATACTTAGTAAAAAAAACTAATGAGAATCCTATAATTATCGGACTTTCTACTGGGGGTGGTATATATCTCATTGGAATTACTAAAGATTTCAATCCAAGTTGGTTTTCAGAATACCATTTATTCAGTGGTAGATTAGAATTATCTGAATTTGCAAACTTCTGTAGAGATAATAAATTTCCGTTGATTTCCCTCCCTCCATATGGAGATATTGATATTGAAGAAGATTTAGTCACCTTAATTTCATATATTAGAGCACTTAAAAACTCAGAAAAAACCATTGGGTTTTATTTTCCTCATTACACTGCCAAGATCATAGAAGAATTAAACCTATACATCGTAGAAGAGCAAGATCAAACCCGTAGGCGAAAAATAGCAAAAAAGAACGATAAAAAGTTATTATGATTGTTAGTATAATCATCATTACCTTGAATGAAGCAGAAAATATTGAATTAACCATTAAAAAAGCTCGCTTAGCGGCACATCTTCCCTCTGGAAAAACAATTCCTATTGAAATCATCATCAGTGATGGTGGATCCACGGACGGAACTCTCGAAATAGCTCAAAAATTAGCAGATAAAGTAATCATTGGACCAAGCGGAAGATATCTTCAGTTAAATGCAGGTGCTATGCACGCAAAGGGAGAGATTCTACTATTTTTGCATGCTGATACAATTTTACCAGAAGGCGCAATAATACGAATTCTTTATAGATTAAGAGATCCCAACGCCATTGGAGGAGGTTTTAAAAAAGATTGGAATTGGAATCCTACGGTTAAACGATCATCTTTCCTTAAATTTGCCAACTTCTGGTGGCAAGGAATAGGTAACTGGCTTGTGAGATTGCTAAGAACATTTCCAGGAGATAATGCAATCTTTGTCCGAAAATCTGTTTTTGAAAAAATTAAAGGATTTCAATCTTTATGGATATGTGAAGATTTTGATTTTTCGCGGCGATTAAGAAAGTATGGAAAGAAAAGTTTTATATATATACATTCAACGGTGCTTACATCACCTAGACGATATGAAAAATACGGATTTTTTTATGTAAATGTAATATGGTTTTGGATATATTGGCTGTGGCGTTTAGGTATGTCCCAAGAACGCCTTAAAGTTAAATTTAAAAAATACTTAATATTCCCAGAGACAAGGAAGAGGAAATTTCTCAGATTTTAATATAAAAACCTAGGATAATAGCAAAATTAATAAAAAAAAAGAAAAACTCAGTTTATTAAATCTATTTTACTTTATCAATGCAATTGATTCTTCGCAAAAATCATCTTGTCCGGTTCTGAATTTTTCAAGCTCATATTGTAAATTAGGGCTTAATTCTTTAACTAAACTATTCATAAATGGTATAGCACTCCTCCGACAAAATGGTTCTGGGTCTAATCCCATCATTTTGGCAGCTTCATACACAGGGCATTTCCCTACTTTTATGCTAACTTTCTCCTCACTCTCTTTAAGAATCTCTGTATCAATACCAAATCCTTTAATAGCGCCTGAAGCTAAAAATGAAGCATTTTTTGGATTCATCTCTTTAATTTTTTCCCGTCTTGCTTGGCTTCTTGACATCTTACCTTGTAAAGCTCCCATGGTTTGACATGTTTCTTCAATCATATTATACGCTTTCTCCTCTCCAATTTCCTTTACCACCGTACCTATAAAAGCATCTAATAAAATAAAAGCATTTTTCGCTCCATTAAACGTATCCTCAAGTGGAATTTTTATTACCTCTTTAAACTATATATATTATTTTTAATACAATTTTGTAAATAATAAACTTACATTTTAGTATAAAAACCTTCTCTTAACAGAGAATTTCCAAGGAAGGAATAAATATAGCAATTTAGTCAAATAAATAATTAAAAAAGAAGGTTTCCCAGAAAAATCTAGATAGAAATTGTTCTCCATTAATCTATGATTAATAATAAATCATATCCAAGAATAATATTCATAATGAAACCCATTACTGCAAATAATCTAATCAGAATTATTTCCATGGGATTATCAATCTTACAATCAAGAATAATAAAAGTTCCGTTATATGTGAATTATGATATAACTTGGAAGTGTAACTTAAAATGTAAGCATTGTTATTTTTCCGCATCATCCATGGAATTAAAAAATAAAAGAATAGAATTATCGCAGGAAGAATGGACCAAAGTTTTTAAATATCATAGAGATTTAGGAACAAATACAGCAGTTTTAACTGGTGGAGAACCTACTTTAAGAATAGATGTTATAAAAGAAGCGATTAAGATTTTCCCCTCAGTTCAAGTTGTTTCAAATGGAGTTATAAAATTGCCTCCATTTAATGGATATAAACAACCAAAATACTGGGTAAGTATAGATGGTACTGAGGAAACTCATAATAAGATAAGAGGTGTGAAGGTTTTTGACAAAGTTTTACGGACTATTCAGGTAAGCAATCCGGTGGTTGCAACAACCATCATGGCCTT
Source organism: Promethearchaeota archaeon (assembly GCA_048940645.1). Taxonomy (GTDB): domain Archaea; phylum Asgardarchaeota; class Lokiarchaeia; order Sigyniarchaeales; family SOKP01; genus SOKP01. Next base: position 12,321 of record JBHLOI010000043.1, read on the forward strand.
AAATTATAATGAAATTAATGATATTGTTAAAATTGCCTATGAGAATGGTGCTTCTGGATTAGCTTTCTTAATGTATACTGGTTATCCTAACGACCCCCTTTTATTGAAAGGAAATATCTTAAAAAAAACAATTGTAACCGTGTTAAGAGTTATGCGTGAATATGGAGATTTTATTTTTTATTCCAAAAAAATGCTAGAAGCATATATGTCAAAAGAATTTGTACCATATTGTGTGTTTAAATCCGGTGAAATAAAGAGTTATTATCCTGATGGAACGCAAAAGTTTTGTGTCATGGGAAATTCATCACTCTTATGTTCCAATTGTGGTTGTATTATACCAATTACTGCTTATTCCATATTTAGAAAATTTGATTCTGAAACAGTTTTTAAATTGAAAAAATTGTTTAATTTTTAAAATACGCACTAATTATGCGTTGGATCTTTCCAAGATTAATCTTGCTAGAGCTTCAAATGTTTCTTCGATATTTTCCCCTGTTTCAACACTGCATTCAATAAAACCATCTAGCCCTCGTGATTTTGCAATTTTGATGCCTTCTTCAGCAGAAATCTGTTGATTATTAACCATATCCGAGATAATCCCCACAGCCATTATGGGGAATTCGACATCTGGTGTAATCTCGTTTCGAATAATTGTTAACCACTCATCAATACTCCTGATAGAAGATTCTTTATTCGCATCATAAATAAAAAGACCTCCTTTAGCACCTCGAACGTAAGTTGGAAGTAAAAATTTAAATCTTTCCTTTCCACCAAAATCCCATAATTGTAATTTAACTTTCTTACCCCCAACATCTACAGTTTTAACTTCAAAATCGACACCTATCGTCATTTTTGAATCGGATACAAATAGATTTGTCAAGAATTTCTGAGTTAAATTTGCTCTTGCTACTTCTGGTTCACCAAACAGAACTATCTTAAAGGTAGTATCATACATCTTTCTAGTCTCATCTCTAACTTCTGGGGAATAACTGGCCGCTATGTATTTTTCTTCATCACCACGATATACAATTGCCGCTACAATCCCAAGCACAGCACTTGAAACCCATAATATCTCACTAATTATCCCCAATATCGACACATCAACACAGATCGCAATTAGACTTATCACTAGAGAAATAATTCCATAGTAAGTAAACAAAAACCGCGTTAAGGGATAGTAAATATAGTAATGATAGTAAACATTTGAAGTTTGAACCGCGAGATAAACACCAAGAATACCTGATATTAACAATATTGAAAACAATATTCTGAGAGGAATAAGAACATCATTCGTTGGATCTGGGCTTAAAATACACGAAAAAATAATTAATTCAAGACTCAGAGTCCCCAATAAACTTGTTACACTGGAGTGTTTCATTTCAGCATCTCTAAAACAAAATTAACCAATCTAATCTTAGCTAGAAAATCATTTCATAAAATACGACTTATATATCTATAAAATATAATTAACTTGTTCTTTAAAAAAATTAACCACATCTTTAATTTACGAAGAATTGGAATTTGAAAAAATTTTCCATTAAAATGTAATATTGGTCGATTCGCACCTAATTTCAAAATAATTTATTTATTCCAAATATAAAAAAAGAGGTAAATAATTTGAATTAGTTACTATGGATTTTCATAGCATATTACGAAATCTAATTCTGTTAACTCATCTTTAGATGCTGTTGCTAATTATATTTCTACTTTATTTAAGGATTTACTTTTCTGTCAAAACTACCCTTCATTATTTCTATTTATAGAGGTATTAAATGTAGCTCAACAAAAAATATAATGATATCAGTATTTAATCAGAAAATTTTTCTTGAGTAATTATAGATTTTACAATTTATTCTTTAAAATCTTATAATACATTAGCATTATTTTTATATATAATAGAATAAGACTTACCAATAGCAATTTCTTAAATGAATCCTTAAAAGTAGAAGTTGTTTCTGAAAAAAATAATCTAATGTGCTATACATGCGCATATTGAAAATGCAATCAAAGTTTCTTGATGTGTTTCTAGAGACTCTGAATAAGTTTGGAAGTCTATATGGACCAATATACAAGAATGGCGTGCTGTCTTACGATAGGCTTGGAAATATCTCAGATCTAGTCGTCACTGATGAACATCCGATGATTCCTATAAAGAAACTCTTTCATCCAATGCATTTCACAATGATGCATTTCAATGAAAAAGGTTTTACTCCAGACTATTCCATGATTGAGAAGAGAGTCGTGTTGGGAGTCCACCCCTGTGAGATCCATAGCATTCTCATACTTGATGATATTTTCATGCGAGATCCGGTTGATCCATACTATGCAGGATTAAGACAGAATACAGCTATAGTGGGATTTTCCTGTCTTCCCACGGAGAATTCATTGTGCTATTCAACAGATACGGATATTGTGGAAGAGGGATTTGACTTATTTTTTGTTAATCTTGGTGACTATTATTTGGTCTGGGTTGGTACGAGTCTAGGCCATGATATGATCTATGAGCGGGAAGAATTCTTTGATGAGAATGTCACTTATGATGATCTTCAGAGGTATGTAAAATGGCGGTATAAACGGAATAAAATGTTCAAGAAGAGCTTTGAGTTTGATAGTATGCCTGACATCATGGAACTCAGCTATGAGAGTGAGGTCTGGAATGAATTCGCTAAGATATGCATAGCATGTGGTCAATGTACTATGGTTTGCCCAACATGTAATTGTTATAATGTGACTGATGTATTTGATGTCTCAAATGAAACAACAGGACGCCGAGATAGATACTGGGACAGTTGCATGTTTGTCGATTACAGTCTAGTAGCAGGAGGGCATAACTTTCGAGCATCCCGCGCAGACAGACTCAGACTCTGGTATGGGCACAAACTGAAAACATTTGGAAAAAACTATGGCCGCCCTGGTTGTGTAGGCTGCGGACGTTGTGTGGAAACATGTCCAGTTGAAATCAATGTCCTGACGGTCTCAGATGCTCTAATTACAAAGGAGATGCCTAAGAAATGAGTGTGCTTGAATCAGTTGAGAACCCATTCAAACCAAAAGCTGCAAGGATAGTTCGGCATTATGATCTTATAACCGATCACAGATTCTTCCAGATTCGGCATATAGACATGAAAAAAGCAATGTCTTTCTCTTATAATCCTGGTCAGTTTATAATGCTATCAATACTTGGTATTGGCGAGTCACCATTTTCGATTTCATCCACACCCAGTCGCCCAGGTATTCTAGAATTGGGTGTTAGGAAGGTTGGAAAACTGACTGATGCTCTCTTCCAGAAGAAGGATAATGATGTGGTGTATATCAGAGGTCCTTATGGAAATGGCTTCAAACTAGATCAGATGGTTAATAGAGACCTCATCATTGTAGCTGGTGGACTCGGAGTCATTCCCGTTCGTTCAATCCTGTATTACGCCTTGGACAATAGAGACCAGTTCAAACAATTATTCTTCCTATATGGTACAAGAACACCCTATGAGTTCTTGTTCAAAACTGAATTCTTCCAATTGAAAAAACGTGATGACATAGAGTGTTTGTATACTGTAGATAATCCAAATTCAGAGTGGACCGAGAATGTGGGTGTGGTGACGAAACTTTTAAAAAATCTTCCAGAAATAGATCCGCGTGAAACTACAGCTGTTGTGGTGGGACCTCCAGTCATGTACAAGTTTGTAATCGATGAGATCCTGAAATTAAAGATACCAAAGAACCAGATTCAATTATCACTTGAGAGACGAATGAAATGTGGAATTGGAAAATGTGGACACTGTGCCATTGAACATCTTTATACTTGTATGGATGGGCCAGTATTCACATACTGGGATACCTTACACTTCAGGGAGTTGATCTAAAGTGACAGAAGCTAGTAAGACTAGAAAACCTTCAGCAAAGCCGAAAGTGGGTATCTATGGCTTCACAGGATGTGCAGGAGATCAGCTTCTCCTTATCCATACCGAAGATGAAATTCTCAACCTGTTTAATTCAGTAGACATGCGTTCTTTTGTGATGGCTTCGAGTAATCCAATTGAGGAGGAACTCGATATTGCATTCATCGAAGGTAGTATTAGTACGGAAGAGCAGAGAGAGCATATTCACAATATAAGAAAGAGAGCGAAAATTATAGTAGCTTTAGGTAATTGTGCTGTAAATGGGGGGCCGCAAGCAATGTGCACTGGAGATGGTAGATTCGAGAAACGATTGAATAATATCTATGGGGATGCCGAGTTTTTTACAGATCCAATTGAAGCCAAGCCTGTTGATGCGATTGTTGAGGTAGATTACTATCTCCCTGGTTGTCCAATCAGCTCCCCACAAGCTTTCGCTCTGATCTCAAGACTTATACATGGCGTGATTCCAGAAACATTTCCTCACCCCGTTTGCCATGAGTGCAAACTCAATGAGAATCGATGCCTACTGCTTGATAAGATAATCTGCTTCGGTCCATTGACGGCAGGTGGATGTGGATCAGCTTGTCCCAATCATGGACTCCCGTGCGTTGGTTGCTGGGGCCCAAATGAGGATGGAAACTTTGACTACCATCTTAAATTCTTAGAAAGTTTCGGAAAGTCAAGAGAAGAAATATTAAGGCTAATTAGAGGATATGGAGGCCATAAGATCCTCAAATTCATTGAAAAGGGAGGTAAATGATATGCCAAAGCAGAAAGAGATCAGGATAGAACCATTAGCCAGAGTCGAGGGGCATGGTGGTATCAGGGTAGAGATTGAAGGCGATAAAATCAGCAATGTCGAAGTCCGGATTCTTGAGGGACCAAGACTCTTTGAAACGCTTGTTGTGGGTAGGACACCACAGGAAGACATTAGTATTGTGCCTCGAATTTGCGCCATCTGCAATCTCTCTCACAAATATGCGGCTCTTCGAGGTCTGGAGAAAGCTCTAGGAGTGGAGATCGATTCAGCAACAAAATTGTATCGTCGACTAATGCAACTTGGCGAGATCATTGAGAGCCACAGCTTACATATCTACTTCCTTGCATTACCAGACTTCCTGGGTTATGACAATGCTATTGCAATGACCGATAAGTATGGAGATATTGTCACAAAAGCTCTGCAACTTAAAAAATTCGGTAACAAGATTATGCAGATGATAGGTGGACGCATGATCCACGGTGAAAACCCGATCATTGGAGGATTCGGGAAGCTACCCACAAAAGTAGAGCTTATCAAGATTAAAGAGAAAGCATTGGAGTTGCTTCCGTTTGCCATTGAGACAATCAACCTTCTTGCAGAACTTGAGATTCCCGATCATATGGAAAGAGAAACACAATTCCTCTGCTGTAAACCTCCTCATGACGATTATGATTATTATGGCGATATACTCATCACTTCTGACGGTCAAGAGCATGATGTTGAGGATTATGGGTCAATAATCAAGGAGCGAGTTGTCAGTCATAGTTTTGCTAAGCGAGGCCGATACAAGGAAAAGTCATTTACCGTTGGGGCTCTCGCAAGAGTCTTACTTCTAGGTAATAGACTCAAGGGCAAGGCGAAGGAGGCTTATGATAAGTTTGTTAATGAAAGATGGCATTTCAATCCCTTATTCAACAATCACGCCCAAGCAATAGAGCAGATCTATTCACTGGAATGCATTCCAAAAATTGTGGATGATCTCCTTACCAACGCCAAATCAAAAATTGCCAAGCCCACAAAACAAACAGGTTCTGGGACAGGAGTAGTTGAAGCGCCGCGAGGAACGTTGATTCATCATTATAAGGTCAAAGATGGCCTAATCTCCGCTGCCGACATCATAACACCAACCTCAATGTTCCTCGATGATATTGAGGAGTTCATTCGAATGAGCGGTAATACACTTCTGGCAAAGAATCAGATTGACAAAATTGAGCTCGAATTTGAGAAGATAGCACGAGCCTATGATCCGTGTATTAGTTGCAGTGCCCATTTAGTGGAAGTCGTATACAAATAGATTTACCCAACTTCAAAATATCTACTGATGAGATAAAGCATGTAATCTCTAGTAAATAGCTGATCATCAATATTTTATTAGATATCTTCTTATTATTTTCTTTAGCCAAAGACTATAATATGATAAACTTTCATTAATGTACGAAACATAACCAATCGGTTTCATATTTAATTCTCTCTAGGTTGCTTTAGAGTTTAGCAAGGTTTTATTCAAAATAAATTTTATTATATTATCAATAAGAAAAACATAAATTAATGCACTCTACTAGGAAAAAAAGAAAGAACTTGTTATAAAAGCGCTTTTGTAAATTCATGAGTGAGTTGAGAACCTTTTTTGCCTTTGAATTGGAGGATACTGGAAACTATAAAAAGTTAGATTTCCCCGAGAAAGATTTACTAAATCATCTCAGACCAGAACAAGTCCTAGTCCTTGTTAGAGAAGATTTAAGAAGGATTTTCATTTGGAAAGGAGCAAAATCTCCAGTAAAAATAAGATTTATAAGCTCTAAAATAGCACGAGAAATTCAAGGAGAATTAATGACAGATTCTCATTTTCATCATTGTAAAATAGTATCTGTTGATCAAGGAGATGAAATTCAAGAATTTCTTGATGCCTTTAATATAGAGTCTATGGAAGTAAAAGAAAAATTACCTGATATGAGATATATTCGCAACAGTGAAAAACCCCATTATAAAAAAACTAAAGTTTTTTCCCAATTTCATAATAGATTCTTACAGGAATTCAGAGACAGAACAGCTAATCTAAATTTAGAGGACCTTCCTGAAGAAAAAGAATTTAGGATTAATGAATACCTTAGCTTAAAATTGATAAAGGGCCAAACAGTCATATATGTAGATGAGAAACCCTTCCATCAATGCAAATATCTTCTACTAAATCTCACTTATAAGGATTTTTCTAAATTTGACCAAATTGATTCGATTGATGAAGCATTTGAAATCTATAATAAAATGGATAAGAATCATGAAAGAGAACATGATTTAATCGATCCTGTTTCTGAGTTTATCGGACATTGTTCAAATCTTCAAGCATGGTATGAACATGATTATGATCTCAGAATTCTTCATAGCAGTTTATCAATACCATTATTAAAAAAGCTAGCGTTCTTAGGTGATAAAAAAGCTATTATTCGATTGAAGGAGAGTATTGCTACACGTTTAGCCTCAAAAAATCACAACACAATAATTTTTTATTTAAATGAACAGTACTTAAATTTATTTTCGAGCGAAGAATTAGAAGTAATTTTCGAAGATTGGCTTGAAAGAAACGTGCATTTCACCGTGATGGAAAAAAGAAGACTATGGTATCCATTGCTCAAGGAATTGATTGAAAGGGGGATTACTAAAGCAAAGAAAATCATCAAGGATGAAACTATTCTCTATCTTAAAGAGGAAAATTTTGATTCTTATCGTTATTTGTTAAAAAATGATTTCCTTAAACTTCTTGACTTGGAAGATCTTGAAGAGCTTTATGAACTCGTCCCAAAAAAAGATAAAGTTGCTTTACGGCGTATTGAAACTCATATTCTTAAAGATACTCTTAGAAAGAGAAGGAATTCAAATTAAGATATTTTCATCTTATACTTAAATATTAGAAAAAAAAATATTTTTTATATTGTTTTATTAAAACTTGATTGATATTTGGGTTTACAAACTTTTTCCTAGTACCTTAATTGCATCTTTCATACCCATTACGGGCTCAATTTTCATTGCAAAGCCTTCTATTTTCCAAAATGGGGCAATTAACTTTGAAATTTCAAGGAGTGCTTCATCTGCGTTTCCTTTTTCCACCATAATAAGATTATAACCCTTTATTCCCCGGTCTCCATCGGGAGTTGCGAAAGTGTGCCATCTTTTTATATAATCTGGGAATTTACCTGCCACCTTTTTAAAAATCTCAAACCATTCTTCTGTTTTGTTGTATGGTGTCCATTGAATAACCATAAAAATCATTTCCATTTCACCTCTCTAAATAATTTTATTAAAATCTTCAAAATTTATAGCAATATATAATATCCTAAGCACTTATTTAAGTCTTTATGTTTCTGATCTCTGTATCTCTCCAGTTTCATGTATAACTGGTGGTGTACAACTAGCCACCATGTGCTTTTGTTTATCGCTTCGATACACAATTGCCGCTAAAATCCCAAACCCAGCGCTCGAAATCCATAATATCTCACTAATTATGCCCAATATTGATATATCAACACTAATCACAATTAAACTTATCATTAAAGAGATAATTCCATAATAAGCAAAAAAAAGCAGTGTTAAGGGGTATTAGATGTTATAATGATTATATAATTTTGAGGTTCGAACTCCGAAAGAAGCACCGAGAATGCCGGATATCAACAATATTGAAAAAAATATTCCGAGTGGAATAAGATCAATGTTCGATGGATTTGGACTTAAAATAAACGAACTAATGATTAACCCAAGACTCAGAGCTCCCATTAAACTTGTTAGGTGTGAACGCTTCAATTTGATTGCCTATCCTATTTATCTAATTTTTAAGGTTAGTAAGGTATATACTCCTTTTCATAATAATCTTGTAATTTTTTTAAAAGAATCGCACGAGCATCATCTTGGTTAATATATGAATAAAGTTCTTTATCAGAAGCCACGTCATGAATAGCATACCTTTTTAAATAATTAAGCAGAACTTTTCTATTTTGTTCATCCTTTAACTTTTGGAGCAGCTTCTCATCTGTAAGATCTTTATATAGGATCAAAAACATTTTTTTTAAACCATCCAATTCTCCTCCCATAGCATTTTTAACCCAGCTATTAATTATATCCACAAGCTCTTTCCGTTTATCTGGTAATTCGATAAGTTGGAGTAATTGTTGTTCTGATGCAATCTTATAGATTTTGTTGTCTTTGAGTTGTCTGAGAAGCAACGCTCTCTTCTTTGCATTTCTAAGCATTTCAATTAACCTTTTATCATGCATATCTTTTAAAATCAATATAGCATATTCTTTCTTATCAATACTCCTGGGTTCTACGATCTTATAAAGATTATATGTTGAATTTAATACGCGAATAAAAGAATAATAATCTTTCTCTTCAAGTACAGCATGAAAATAGGCTCTACTCCCAGTTAATTGCTCATAAGCCAGTAGCGCTAACATCATCATCTTTTCTTCATTTGAACTTTTAGACAATGCTGATATTAATCGGGATATGTGATTCCCTAAGTGGTCATGCTCCTCAGGGCCAGTAAAATTAGTCACAAGGATAGAAATTATCCGTAAATATCTTGCTAGATCTACCTTAGTTTCTATACTATAGAGTTCCATAAAATATCTTGGAATTATATTGTCTCCAATTTTATAGGGTACGGGTAACTTCTTCTCATTTTCCGTAAAAAATGAATTCTCTTTGTATGTCACTCGACCTTTTCCCAGTATGGTATAATCCACAGCAACGTCGGTGCCAGTTTTTAATACATAACTTAAACCATGGGCAAACTTGGCTATAATCTCTGGTTTAAGATCGCTACCTTTATATAAACTCATAGTAAACCAATGTTTGCCTATTTTTTAAAATTTATTTAATTTAAAAAGAATTAAATCTCCAGAAATCCAAAAACTATAATATGATGAACTTTATTATACTATGAATTAAAAACCAGTTATACGATAAAAAAATTTTAACAAAAATTTACATTTAGAGTTGATATTATGAGATTTGAGGAAATAGATGAAGATCAATCGGAAGAGGAAAGGTTAGAAAAAGAACTACTTGAAAGAGAAGCCCTCGAAAAAGAAAGGCTTGAAAAAGAAAGAATCGAAAAGGAAAGACTAGAAAGGGAAAGACTCGAAAAAGAGAGATTTGAAAAATTGAAAATGGAAAGCAAATTATATCCCAATAACTCGCTGTTTATGATCCCAAGTTGGAGTGATTTATTAGGGTATCCCTCATTAGGAACCTATGTCCATCATCCCGTCTCAAAAATAGAGACGGACAGCGTTATATTTTTTAGTGGTTATGATTATTCAATTGAAACTAATAAAGGAACTCTTCATTACTTATTTGGCCTTGGGTATTATTTCCTTAAATTTGAATTGGAATCCGGCAAGTATATAACCGATAATAGAATCCTCACAGGATTAGTGTTATCAGACTTTGTTTATGATCTAATGGCTACTTCAACAAATATCACTTTAGAAGAGGATCGCGACGTAATTATCGCAGAAAAAGTGATAAAAGTCCCTATTGATTTGTCTTATAAATCAGAGGATCACTTAACCTTTATCAAGGGTGCATTGATGCGAAATATGTTCATACCTCATAAAGATATCTTTTTAGAGATGCTGGAACGAATACGTAAGGAGGATTCATATCCCATCTCAAGTGAGGGCCATAAGATTCTAAGTTCACATTGGGACTTTTATAACCAAATTTTGGTTTCTGAGAAAATGAGAGCTATCGCTGATTCATCTTACCTCAATCCAACAGCAGGATTAGAAGGGATAACCTTCGCGGCAGATACGCTTTTAGAGGGAACCATCTCTCAAATAAATCTCAGCATTATTGAAGATAATATTAAAACCTTGAAAATGATTTATTCTAATCTTGAATTTGATCCCATGTATCTATTCTCGATAATAGAACAAGCGGGTTTAATTTTAAGATCGGATCTACCACCAATCTCTTCACAGCGAGACTCAAGTACATCGAAAGCGTCATTGTTCGTTTCAGCCGAAGATCGCCTTTATTCATTTATCAGTTGGCCAATACAATTTAAAAGAAAAGCAAAAGAACCTTTTGTATCACCTAGCATCGTAGAACAACCCATTATTCCTGAAAAAATTGAAATTCCAAGTTCCGATTTTAGAACCCCGGAAATACGAGAAATTGAACTAGAGCCATTTAAATTGGACACTTTAAAATCTGAAACTGTCGAATTTAAACCATTACCTCCTCCGCCTAAAGCAGATATTAACCAAATCCTTCTCTATTTAAAAAAAGTAATCGAAGAAAATTATGAAATGCGATCTATTGGACAAGCTTTTGAAATCGCGAGAGAAAGTGCACGACAAATGGGTGTGAGCGCAACCACATTACACCAGAAAAAAGTGTGGGAAATGAGTAAATATGCCAATATTTACATTAAAAAAGAATCAGGCTTCGGATTATCAGAAAAAGAAAAAGGGGATTTAACTCGAAAAATCGATGAATGGATTTTTGAGATTGCGGAAAGGGAAAGATTGGAAAAAGAACGACTAGAAAGAGCGCGTCTAGAGAAAGAAAGGCTAGAAAGATTAGAGCGAGAAAGAAAAGAGAGAGAAAGGCTAGAGAAGGAGAGGAAAGAACGTGAGCGGCTGGAGCAAATTCGCATCGAAAAAGAACGATTAGCCCAAGAACAATTAGAAAAAGAAAAATTAGAAAAAATAGAAAGAGAGAAGCAAGAAGTTCTAAGATTAGAGAGAGAACGAATAGAAAAGGAACAACAAGAACTAGAAGCAATTGAAAGAGAAAAACAGGAACTAAAAAGACTGAAACTAGAAAGAAAACAAAAAGAAAAAGCAGCAAAACAAGAAGCAAAAAAACGAAAAAAGTTAGAAAAACAAAAGAAAAAACTAGAAAAAAAGAAGTTAAAGGAACAAGAAAAGTTGGGAAACCTCTGATTAGGAATTTAAAATATGGAATGACTAATCATGCCAAACAATTCTCTTTTCGGATATCAACTTAATTTAAAACCTTATAATCTTTTTTATTTAAACTTGAACTTATTATTTAGATCTTTGTAAAACCACTTATTACCAAATTACACAGAGTGACATTTTAGATATGGGGATAAGTAAAATATTAATTGGGTTATTAGCTATACAATTTTATTAAAATACATCGTTTCCACAAATTGGACAGTACTTTTGCCCTTTAGGTAATTTATTCGACATCGCGGACAATATCATCTCATTCGAGTATTATTTATGATAAGTAGTCTATTAAAACCTATAACAAGAATAAAAATTATAATGTCAGCTATATAGGATAAAAACATTATTTTATTTTTCCAAAAAATTTTTGAACTAAAAAACTTAAGTCTTTCCAATTATCAAGATCAGTAGAACTTTCTTCTATATTATTGATAAGATCTTTATAATTTATATCAAATTCTTGAATTAATGCCTTCAATTTTCTTTCAAATATAAATATATTTTCTTTTACAATCAGCACAAAGACGACATCTTTTGTATAATTTAAATTAAATATTATTACTCGATCACCATGATCTATTGATCTAATTTGAGTTTCACCCTTAAGAATTGCTTTTAAAATGGTCATTAATCCAATTATTCCCCCAGAAATTAAAGAAGAATCACTATTTCTTTCCAATTTATTAAAAGTACAATCAAATAAAGGTAACCCAGACTTATAAATTATATAAAGATGGATTAGGTCATCTCTCCATTCTTTTAATGGTAAATGAATTTTAAATGTAGAATAATTTTCATTATCTCCTGAGTCTATAAGAATTTGACCATTATGTAAATCCACAATTTGTTTAGAAAAGGAAAGTTCTTGAAATATATCATTTTCATTATATTGGCATAATTGACCTCTTATCTCTATTTCTCCAAAATCATTCACTTTTTTTAGATTAATTAAAATATTTTGATTATTAGTATTCCTTCCTATATAGGAAATTATTTCTTTAATTACCTGTTTAATTCTTATCTTATCTAATTCAGAATATAAATCTTCAGAAAATTTTCTATTAGTTTTTATCTTCTGTAACTGTACTTTATCATTTACTGAATCAAGTAATTCCATTATTACCTCAACTAAACTTTCAATTTGTTTGTTTAATATTAATTTATCAGATTCTATTTTAGAAATGTTTACTATTTTTCCAACTAAATCTAATGATTTTTCTCCCTCATTTTTAATCAATTCTAAGAGTTTTATCGCATCCAAATCTAATTTATCCTTATAAGAATTTAAAAGGATATCAGTAGCGTTTGACAACACATTCAGGGGATTTCTTAATTGTTCTGAAGCTTTAGTGGTCATACTTTTTTTTATGTTATCGAAATCCTTAAGTCTTTTATTTTCTTCTCTAACGATTCTTTCTGCGAGTATTCTTTCAGTAATATCCTGAAACATAACTTGTACAAATTTGCTGTCTCCAATTTCAACATTAGAGAAAAATGCTTCTAACCAAGATTTACTATTATTTTTATTTATAATTTCAAACTCTCTAATTTCACTCAAACCAAAATCAAGAACATTTTGAAATATTTCTTCTAAAGAATCCATTTGTTTTTCATTTATTTGTAAAATATCAAATAAATACATATCTTTTAAACCACTCTTATTTCTATTTAGATATAACTCAGCAGAACTATTACAATCATATATTCGTTTTCTAGAATCCAATAAAATTATTGAATATGGAAAATTTTCGACCAAATTTCGAAATTTTTCTTCTGATTCTTTTAAAGTAATTTCTTTTTTTTTCCATTCAGATATATCTCTTCCAATTTTAACAATTTGTTCTATATCACCTCTCTCATTCTTAATTGGATAGGCTTGTATCTCTAAATGTATTATATTCTCATTAACATAATGGTTGTGAATAGAATTACTGAATTTCCCAGTTTTTAAAACCTCTTCAACAGGGCATTTATATTCTGGTGATTTGCAAACTTTATTTCTTTCATGAGTTACTTTATAACATTTATTTCCTATGATTTGCTCTCTATTAACACTATATTTTAAGCAAAAAGATTTATTCACACCTTTTATTGTAAAATCTTTGTCTAAAATCATTATTTCATCATATATAGAATCTAGAATAGTTTTAATGAGTTTATTTTCTTGTTCTATATTAAATTCCATGTAAATATCACCTGAAAAATTAAACTGTGACTTTTTTAGCATTATTTTTTGTTCCATCACATATTTCGGGATATAACATTTCAAATAAAATGATAAAATTGCTACCCTTAGTATAATCATCCTTAACTTTATTTTCGACCCAGATTTTCCCATTATAGCTTTCTATTATCTTTTTTACAAGTGATAATCCTATTCCTAAACTTCTAATTGAATTATTTTTATTTTTATGGCCTCGTTTGAAAGCTATTTCCTTAAATTGATCTGGAATTCCTCTCCCATTATCAATAAATTCCATTTTAAGATACTCTTTACCATCTTTATGTTCTCTTGATATTTTGATTGATATCTCAATTATAGAATTATCATTATGTCTTATAGCATTCAATAAAATATTTTCAAATAAATCAATTAAGAGATTGTTTGCTTTAATGTAAAATGTTTCATTTGGGGGTTCTATTTGTATGATAATTTTTTTTCCTTGGAAACTTTTGATAATATATTCAATTGATTGTCTTAAAACGCCATAAACTTCTATTGGTGTAAAATTACTTTTATCATCTTCAATTTCAGAAAGTGTTCTAACATTTGATATCAAATTCTCGGCTCTTTTAATTTGCTCTTTAGCAATCTCGAACAATTTTTCTACATGTTCACTTTTCGTAGGTTTTTTTTGATATAATGGTAATAGCTCTATAAATGACAAAAAAAATTGTAAAATATTGTTAATATCATGAGTAAAAATATCCTTATACAAATTAGCTCGATTATAAGCGCTCCGATATCGTTTTTCTGATTCTTTCAAGATAAGTTCTGCTTTTTTACGTTCAGATACATCCCTTATTATATCAATTACTGCTGGTTGACCCTTAAAATTTAGAATAGGTGTGCAACTATATTCAAAATGTTTTTTTTCAGTCTTACTTGAATTAAAATAAATTAATTCATATCTTTTATGTGCATTATAATTATCTGATAATTTGTTAAATGAACAATGCTCGCATATCTCTTCATTATTTGTTAAAACTTTATAGCATTCTTTTCCAATTTGGTAACTTCCAAACATTTTTTCTGCTTTTTTGTTCATATAAAAAATTTTCAAATCTTTTGAAATAACTACAATTGAATCATTTGTATTTGATAGTATTAAATTCAATTCTTTTTCAGATTCCTTGATTTCTTGTTCAATTTTCATTCGTTTAGTGATATCCCTTCCAATTTTAACGATTTGTTCTATACTACCTCTCTCATTCTTAATCGGATAGGCTAATATCTCTAAATATATTATGTCCTCATAAATATGATGATTGTGAATAGAATTACTGAATTTTCCAGTTTTTAAAACCTCTTCAACCGGACATTCACATTCTGGTGATTTACAGACGTTATTTCTCTTATGAGTTACTTTATAACATTTATTTCCTATGATTTGCTCTTTATTAACACCATATTTTAAGCAAACAGTTTTGTTCACATCTTTTATTGTAAAATCTTTATTTAAGATCATTATTTCATCAGATATGGAATCAAATATTGATCTTAAGTTCTGCTCTTGCTGACTTTTTTGTTTTTTTCTCATATTCTCACTATTTAATTTATTTTTATTCTTATAGGTTATTTTAATATTTTTTTAAAATCTAGAAATTTTTTTTCATTAAATATTTCTTTTTCTTTCTGATAAAACTTACAACTCTGCTTTTCCAAGCCAGTCACGTAAATGCATTTCTTAGCACACCAATAGAGACCAGTTGGATTAGGATTGTAAGCAAATTTACAATCTGAAGAGATAAATTCTTTTTTTCCCTCTCTCCAATTAAAGTAATCAAACATTCTTCGACAGAAAATTTCAGAATTTTCATCAAATGGATAACTCATTATACAATGTGTTCCAATTTTAGTTTTCCTTAATTTTACAGGAATAAATCCTAATGTGTTAAAGAATTTTAGTTTATATTGCTCACAATTCGCTACTAATAAAAATAGATAAAATTCATTATAACTCTCAATTTCTTGTTCAATTATAAATTGAAATAATTTTGAGCCTAATCCTCTTCTTCTATAATTCTTTTTAATCTCGATAGTATCTAAATAATAAAGATATACTCCATTATATATCGATAAAAATATTAAATTCAAACAACCAATTATTTCATTGAATCCATTAAAAATATAATGAGTCTTACTCATATATCCATAATACCAATCTTCTGAATCCTCACAATTTTCTAATAATTTAGCGGGTAATTCATCTTTTCGATATATTTTAAATTCATAATCTTTTAACAAAAGATTCCAATAAAGTTTGCTCTTATCTAAAATATTTTTGTAGCGTTCTTTTGAGCAATAGTTAGTTCTTAAATCTATAGAATAACTATTTAATAAAGCTAATGGATATAATCGATCTTTTTTTTTTTCTACAGTTAATACTGATTTTTTTCGAATATAAGGTATATTAAGCCCTAAATAGTCATTTAAAATCTCAAAATTAATAATTTGATTTTTATTTTTCTCTTCATGGGTTTTTAATATCATTAAGGAATCCCTTTTGATAATAGTGTGTATCTGAAACGATAATCTTTTAATTTAATTAAACTAATTGATATTATTTACATAATTTTTACTTCCTTTTTTGGTAAGTCTATACTGAATGATTTAATTATAAATTTACGATAAATAAACCAATTTACTCTTATTCTCGATATTTTTACTTTTCTCCAGAGTTGAGAAATAATTTGATAATTTAATAATTGTTTGATTTAATTCAAATAGAATTATAGCTAAATTCAAATATATTGGAAATATTACTGAAATCATAATTTCATTATTGATTGATTCAAGAATAATCATAAATCCATTATCATCTAGTTGATTTCCAGCTTGAATCTTAATTTGTTTTACGAAATTGCGATTTTTTATTATATCAAGACCATTTTCAGCTAAAGAAATTACTCCAGCACAGATAGCTCCTATAGATTGAAAATAATCATCGTCTTCATTGAAATTACCTTGATCTACAGCTATTATAAAACCATCTTCAGTAAATAAGAAAGAGCTCGTAATGTCTGTATGTTCTCTAAAAGCTTTCAAAATATAACTAATATTCTTTTCTGTTAAATTATACATCTAAAACGGACACCTCATCTTTAGATATAATTTTTTCAGAATTTCCATTTAAAATAATTTTGAGGACAGCAATAATAGCATCTTTTATTCCAATATTACATTTAGCAGATCCTTTATATACTACTTCACCTACTAGATTTTTAATCATTTCGATGTCATGGTAATCTTCTCTATCAGATTTATTAGCAATAATTTTCATAGGAATATTATATCCTAAACCTGTTCTTGTTTCCTCTAATATAACTAATGCATTTCCAATATTAGCTAAATCACAGCCATCTATTAATAAAATAACACCATCGCTCCCTTTTGCTAATATTTTTCTAACTGAAGCAAATTGCATTTGTCCAGGACACCCTTTTAATTCTAAATCCATAATATGCCACCCAGAATATTCGTCCTTATCTCTCAAATATTCAGTTTTGCTCATTATTAAACCGTTCGTCTCAAAATTTAAATTTGGTCTTGCCCAAATCAATCTTGCTAAATCAAAACCAGTAGTAGTATGGGTTTTATCTTTGTCAAATGGTATATTTAGTTCTTTTTCCACAGAAATTGCTTTATTATCAAGAGTATGGATTAAAGTTGTTTTACCCGAATTAAAAAATCCAGTTATAAAAATTTTTATTTTATTATTTAACATTTCACAAATCTTTATTATTTTTCTATATTTTCATAAAAAAAATTATATTTAGAATATTTTATTTCAAAATCTTTTTCTTTTACCGTAAAATTAATATATATTTTTTTATTTAAATTTATTTTTTTAAGAGAATTATTATAAAAATCTTTTAAATTATAACGAATCCGTAGAGTAATAAACATATTTTATAATAATCTTTATTAAAAACTTTTTTTCCTTATGAAAAAATTTATATACAAATTATTTCATTACTTTTTCGTATAGAAAAATAATGATTTAAAAAAAATTCTTAAAAAAAATTGAATAAAATTATAAAAAATATAAAAAACAGATTAAATAGATGACAAATAATGCCAAATTATAAACAATTGTTAGATATTTCAAATGCAACATTAGTTGCAATGGGAAAAGCTATGATCAACATGGGTTTAAATATTCCATTAGTTTGGAATGAATGTGCAAATGTGTTTGAAAATAGTGCAAAAAATCTTTTAAAAGATGCTGGTATGGTAATTGAAGGTAATGATGTTCAATCGATAACTGAAAATTTTGCTAAGAAGGTAAAAGAAATGGGATTCTGCCAAAGAGCTGATATTCTAGAACTCAGCGATGAAAAGCTTGTTATGGATCTTGGAGAATGTATCTTTGCTTCGGCTACAACTGTTTTTAGAGGTAATGATCGAAATTTTATACCTCCGTGTCCATTTATGTCAATGTTATATAGCACAATTGCAGAAAAAACAGGGAAAATCGGCTATATAGAATCTTGTCAATGGAAACCTGAAGAGAATACATCAATTTTTACTGTAAAGTTAGAATAAATTAGGAGTGATGAAAAACATGGCGCAATCAGATTGTAAGTATGCTGGAGTTGAAAATTCTGATGGTTTAATATGGTGCGAGAAGAAAAATATCTATGTAACTGCGAAGGAGAAGGATACATGTGAATTTTATGAGAAAAAGAGTTAATGAGGAGGGAAAAAAATGAGTGCAAAACAAGAAAAAATACAAGAAATATTATTAGAATTAGAAAAAAATTCAGAAGTGTCAAATAGTGCTCTAGTATCATTGAAAGGACAGATGATGGCAAGTGCTCTCCATAAA
>JBHLOI010000044.1:0-29183 GCA_048940645.1 Promethearchaeota archaeon
TAATGTCAAATACATAATCTAAATAATCATAAAGATTTTTATATCAGTTTAATTTTAAACTAATGGGATTTAATGACTGATACAATACTCAGAAAGATTGATGAGGTATTAAAGAAGGCTGATTTTGAGACATTATTATTAGATAAGTTTTATAATAAAAAGAATAATTTTTGTTTTGATATTTTAGTGAAAAAAGAAAATTCTATTTTTAGTGTAAAAATTTTTCCAAATATTGATAACATAAGTTCAGAAATCATAAATGATATCAAATCACTGTCATTATTATTAAAATCCAAACCCTTACTAATTGGAATCACGAATAGATATCAGAAATTAGAAGATAATGCAATTTATATTAGGGAGGGATTACCATTTATATCATTCAATACATTAGAAAATATTTTAACAAGAAATATATATCCTCACCTTCTAGCAAGGAGGGGGGGAGGAGTAATATTTCTAGATGGAAATTTAATGAAAGAAATAAGGGAAAAAAAAATAATAAGCAGAAAAGAATTATCTGAGAAGTTGGGTGTTGCCAAAAGAACCGTATACTCCTATGAAAATGAAACTATGCGACCTTCTGAAAAAATTGCTGAAAAAATATCATCTATCTTAAATAGTAGTGATATCTTTAAAAGAATAAACATTTTTGACTGGTCATTTAAATTTGAATTAGAACAAAAAGAAAATATCGAAGAGAGTGATTTATCACCTTTCGAACACCATATTCAAGAAATTATTAAAGATATTGGTATTTATTCATATTGGTATAAAAGGGGACCAACTCCTTTCAAACTATCTTTATATCCAGATATTAACAAAAAAGTACAAAAACCTGATTTTTATCCAATTTTCTCTGGAATATCTGAAGAGTCAAAAAAATTAAATGCTCCGAATATCAGATGTTTAAGAACATTTACTAAATTATTTCATAAAAATGCTCTGTTCATCATTAATAACGATGTTAAAATCTCAGAAGCTCTAAAAAAAGAAAAAATACCGATTGTAAAAATAAAAGATTTGGAAGAAATTGATGATGAAGAGGAATTTATTGAACTCATCCAAGAATCATAACTTTAGTTTTGAACTAATATGTGGTATAGATGAGGCTGGTAGAATATAAATCAATTCGAATTATATGCTGACAGGCCCCGTCTTAGGACCAATGGTTATTTGTGGGGTTTGTTTTACTAAACAAAAATTAGATATTTTACAAAAAATCGGAGTTAAAGATTCTAAGAAGCTTTCTCCAACAAAAAGACATGAATTAGCAAATATCATTATAGAAAATTGTCATTCTCATAAAATTAAAATAATTGATACAAAAGAAATTGATAATAGAGAAGATCATAGGATTTCACTAAATAGACTTGAAGTGCTTAAATTTGCTGATATAATTAATGAATTAAAACCTAGTGTAGTAATATTAGATGCTGCTGATGTTAAAGAAGAGAGATTTGGAGCCTCAATAAAAACTTTATTAAACTACTTTCCTAAAAAAATTATCTCTAAACATAAAGCAGATGACATTTTTCCAATAGTTTCAGCTAGTTCCATAATTGCTAAAGATACTAGGGATACCCTAATTGAAACTTTAAAAAAGAGATATGGAGATTTTGGCTCAGGATATCCCTCTGACACAAAAACAATTAATTTTTTAAAAGAGTGGATCATAAATCATAAAGAACCTCCCTTTTTTGCAAGGAAAACATGGGATACGACAAGAAGACTATTAGATGAAATAGTATATAATAAGAAGATAACTGATTATTAAGGTTAATTAATTATTTAATTATTAAAATAATATGATTCGCAGCATATTTATGAATATTTAAACTTTCAATTATTTCATAACCTGCATTCTTAACGATTCTCTTCTCTCTTGTATAAATTTTTTCTGATTTTTGTACACTATTAATCGATTGAGACTTTATTGCTAATATTAATGTCCCTTCTTCTTTCAAATAATACTTGCAATTTGAAATAGCTATTTCTGCCTGATTTGGTTGTGCTACATCCTGGTATATTAAATTAATTTCAGTAAAAATAGATTTTGCATAATGCTCTGGAAAATTGGCATCTCCTATTATTGGAATTACATTTTTTCTATCTGAGATATTTTGGATAAGTTGTCTCACGCTTCTATGTGCCATTTCTACTCCATAAATAATACCTTCATATGCAATATCTGAAAGGTGAGAAATTGTAGTTCCCGATGATGCGCCTAAATATAAACATTTTAAATTACTTTTTAAAAAATCAGTACTTGGATTTTCTAATAATAGAGCTGCTAATTTACTTCTATAAGGATCCCATTCTCTATATTCTATATTTTTGTATGTAATCAATCTTTCTCCATAGACTCTTTCACCAGGAATTAGGTTTTTAGTATATAGTTTCAAATTACTAGGATGCCCGGAAATGAAGATATTTGAATATTTCGGATGAGCCCTAATTTCAATATTATTCAATTTATCGATTCCTCGGTCAACTATCTGAACTTTCTTTTTGTCTTTATAACTTGATTTTTGGGTTTTTTAGGATACTTTCTTTCAATTTCATTGATTTTTTCTTCAATTTCAGTTGAAAGCAAATCTGCAACAAAATCACCCTTGAAATAGTCTACTTTTGCTGCAATCCCAATTTTACCAGCTATTAATCTAGCTATCTTACCTCTATTCCACGCTTTACTACCTCTTATTAAATTCCATTGATATATTAGACCATGCTTAGGTCTTTTTTCACCAGTTTTAAGAAACCGATATAGCGCTTTTTCTGCTCCTAATATTTGTATTCGAGAAGCCGGCATATAAGCTAATCTCTTTAAGCTACCTGCTTTTGCAATTAACTTAGCCCCAATTAAGCTACCAACTATAGCATTTAAATTAGGTGCTGTCTGTATCATTAGATTTTCTAAATATTCTTCCAATTTGCTCCTAAATTGGTCAAGTTTTAATATTTGTTCCGCAAAATTTTGAACAACTTCTAATTCAATTGTTGCTCCCATAGATTTTGAAGCTAATTTTTCTAGCAACTCAATACGCTTCTCTTTGAATTCAAAATTACTTTGTATTTTCTCAATTGTAAAATTTTTTCGATCACCTAAAATGTAAATTAATTCGGCAATTACTATATTATCGTCAATTAATTTATCGGTTAATTCTGGAAAATGTAACCCATACCATTCTCTCAGTCGACTGGAGTACAAACTAATTGATTTTTTAATTGTATCTATACTATCAATAGTACGGATAACTATTATGTCATTTTGAGCACCTAATATACTCACTTGCTTTTTAACTAATTCTTCCTCAAGGGTTTTAATTCTCGAAAGAAGATCCACTTCAGAAATTTTAATACCTATCTTCTTTAAATTTTGAGCTAAGTTAAAACGAAAAATTCTAAATTCGGGGGCGTTAGTATTCAAAGAAGTTTCTAACTTTAAATCTTGAGAAGTAAAACTTTCTAGTTTTCTATTATCAAATATAAAATAATTAAATCCAGAGTTTTTTAAGTCAAGAATAAATGTCTCAAAGTCTTTTAAAACAAATCCTTTATCTAGTGATTGATAAAAAGTAATAATTTTTTGATCATCATCATTAAAATTTATAAAATTTAAGATAGTTCCAGTTTCATCGGTGGCGAATATAGCTATTAAAGTATCTATTATAAAGCATTTCATTTTTATTATATTCTTCTGCTGTAAATTTTCTTAAATAATAATAATAATATTTCCTTAAGTTATAATAGTAATGCTTGAAATTAATATTTCTGGTTTGAAATTAAAATCTCCTATTATTTTGGCGTCTGGTATTTTAGGTGTTTCATGTTCTACCATGAAAAGAGTAATTAACTCTGGTGCTGGAGCGGTTACTACTAAATCAATAGGTCCAAAACCAAGAATAGGATATAAAAATCCTTCTATTATTGAAGTTTACCCTGGGACATTTTTAAATAGCGTTGGTTTAGGAAATCCTGGAATTGATGATTTTGTTTCTGAAATTAAAGAAATTAAAAAACACAATTTCCCTTTAATAGTGAGTGTATTTGGAGATAATATTGACTCTTATTTAGAAGTTGCTTTAAAAGCAGAAAATGCTGGAGCTGATGCATTAGAGCTAAATATTTCTTGCCCACATGCAGAAATCTCTTGTATAGGACTCAATAAAGATTTAACTCATTCAGTTATTACTAAGTTGAAAAAGAGGATCAAAATACCTATATTCGTTAAATTAAATCCAAATATTACAGATATTTGTGAAATAGGTTTAGCATCTGAAAATGCTGGAGCTGATGCTGTAGTTGCTATTAACACTTTAGAAGCTATGATCATTGATGTTAATGTTAAAAGACCTATATTATCACATGGAAGTGGAGGACTTTCTGGTAGAGCAATTCATCCAATTGCCATAAAAAAAGTTTATGACCTCTATAAAGTACTAAAAATTCCGATTATCGGATGTGGAGGGATATACGACTGGAAAGATGTTGTCGAATTCTACTTAGCTGGGGCATCAGCTGTTCAAATTGGGACATCATTATACCAAGGTTTTGATATAATCTCAAAAATTAATAATAACCTCATTAATTACTTAGAAGAAAAAGATTATTATTCAATATCAGACATAGTAGGTTTAGCTCATCAATATAAAGTTCAAGAGGTACCTGATTTTGACTGAAAACACGATTAAAACAGTTAGAGTTAAAAAAATAATAAACGAATGTGAAGGTATAAAGACTTTTCAATTCAATTTGAAAGAAATCAGTTCTTTTAATTATCATCCCCCCAAAGCCGGACAATTCGTAATGGTCTGGGTTCCAGGCGTTGATGAGGTTCCAATGTCTCTATCTGGTTGTGATGATGATGGAAATTGGACAATAACGGTCAAAGATGTAGGAGAATGTACAAAAGCTATTCATAGTTTAAACTTAGGAGACTTTATAGGAGTCAGAGGACCTTTAGGCAACTCTTTCGAATTTCCAAAAGATCAATCAAAAATCTCAATCTTAATTGGTGGAGGATTCGGAATTGCTCCCTTGAAGTATCTTGCTTCCGATCTGGGTAAAAGAAAATTTAAAACGATTATTATTGAAGGGGCTAAAATTGGAGAAGATCTGCTTTTTATAGATGATTTTAAGACTTTTGATAAAGAATATTCAGAAATTTTTTTTTGTACTGATGATGGAAGTTATGGATTACAAGGTATGGCTTCTGATGCATTCGAAAATCTAATTAAAAGCTATTCAAAATCTGAATTGTCCAATTTGATTATATATTCTTGTGGGCCTGAAAAGATGCTCTATAATATATTTCAGATTTGTGAGAGATATAATATTGAATTACAAGTTAGTTTAGAAAGAATTATGAGATGTGGTTGCGGTATTTGCGGGTTATGTGCAGTTGACCCTTTAGGATTATTAGTTTGTAAAGATGGACCAGTTTTTAATATAAATACATTAAAAGTTATGGATGATTTTGGAAAATTTAAGAGAAATCTCACTGGAAAAAAAATTACTATTTAATCAGAAAATTAGATAATTGCTTTTAAAATCAAAAAATTTATCCTTCAAAAAAAACTACATTAATTACATGGTTGAACAGCTTAATGAGTCTGGGAAGCTAGAAAAGGTATCAAGAGAAATAATTAAATATCTAATTAAAAATCCTCAAACTTCACGTCAAAAAATTACTAATATTAAGGGTAGAATTGGAAAAAAGTACAAACTTAATAAGGTTATTAAGAATGCTACTGTTCTAAATTTTGCTTCTCCTGAAGAAAAGAAAATTATTATTCAAATCCTAAAAAGAAGAACAACAAGAACAATTTCAGGAGTATCTGTAATTGCAATTATGACTAAACCACTTCCTTGTCCCGGTACATGTGTTTATTGCCCAGGTCAAGATTCACAACCTAATCAAAAAGTTGCTCAATCATATACGGGTCAAGAACCCGCAGCAATGAGATCTATTCATAATAATTATGATCCATTTAAACAGGTTCAAAGTAGAATTCAAGATTTAGAAGCAATTGGTCATGCTGTTGACAAAATTGAATTAATTATTATGGGAGGAACTTTTTTATCTACAAATTTAAATTATCAAAAACAATTTATCAAGGGTGCATATGAAGGAATAATTAATACAAGTACCAAGACTTTAAACCAAGCAAAAAGATTAGCTGAAAAATCTAAAAGGAGATTAATAGGCTTAACAATTGAAACAAGACCTGATTACTGTAAAGAAGAACAAGTGGATATGATGCTGAATTTTGGGACTACGAGAGTTGAAATTGGAGTACAAACAGTCTTTAATGAAATATATGAATTAGTACATAGAGGTCACACGATAAAAGACACCACTGAAGCGATTAGGATAGCTAAAGATTCAGGTTTAAAAGTCAATGCTCATATAATGCCTAATTTACCTGGTTCTAATTATTTGAATGATATTCAAACCTTCGATATTTTATTTTCTAATCCAGATTTTCGACCTGATATGCTAAAAATATATCCCTGTCTAGTTATAAAGGGTACTGAATTATATAATTGGTGGAAAAATGGAAAGTATACTCCATATTCAGATGAAAAATTAATTGATTTAATTGCTAACGTCAAAGAGAAACTGCCTCAATACGTTCGAATTCAAAGAATTATGAGAGATATACCTGCGCGTTTAATAGAAGCAGGTTGTAAAAAAAGCAACCTAAGACAATTAATCCAAGAAAGACTAGTAGAACTCAATTATAAATGTAACTGTATTAGGTGTCGAGAATATGGAATTTCTAGGGGAAAAATAGCTCTAGATGATAATGTTATATTAACTAGATTTGATTATGAAGCCTCTCAAGGTAAAGAAATCTTCTTATCTTACGAAAATAAGGAAGAAAATTATCTAGTAGGATATTTAAGACTAAGAAAACCTTCAAAATTTGCTCACAGGCCTGAATTAAATGATGGAAAGACAATGATAGTCAGAGAAATTAAAGTTGTCGGTGAATTAGTCCCAAAAGATTTAAAACCAAACCGTTATGCTCAAATTCAGCATCGCGGATTTGGAAAACTATTAATGCAAAATGCTGAAAAAATTGCCTTTCAAGAATTTAACGCCAAAAAAGTGGCAGTTATAAGCGGAATTGGAGCAAGAGATTGGTTTTACAATTTAGGATATAAATTAAACGGCCCTTACGTTTCAAAAACTCTAAAATAGTTACTTTTAATCTAAATTATCTACTCATTATGGATTAAAAATAAAGTTGAAAGAAAAAATTGCCAGATTTCGCCCTTTTCCTTGGTTCTTTTAGTTAAGCCTTATGGACAGGAGTCTCCCATCTAAAAAATTTTTACCAAATTTTCGACTAAACTTTATTACTTCAACTTCATATATAAATTAATATGATATATAAAAAGTTTAATTAAATCATCTTATTTTTCTTGTTCATTAAGATTATCGACTTACAGTATATTTTAGAAATACATTTTAAAAAGATTAACGATTGGGATTAAAATCTTACTTAAATTTGGAGGATATTTCTTATAATCTAATATTTTTTAATAATCGGATTTAATAACTCAAATAAAACAATCTTCAACAAAATGATTAAAATGTATTTCCAAATATAAAAATGAATTAAATTCTTTAAAATATATTTAAAACTGATACATCTTTTAATAATTTTATATATAATAAGAATCTACGAAAAGATTGTTATGACATCAAAAAAATTTTTATCTAATAAAAGAACAGCTCAACAAACAATATCAATTTCACCCGCGTTAAAAGAGTGGATTGAAAGATATATAAATGTGAATAGGAAAAAAAGTCCCAAAGATTCTAGATTTGGTAGTGTCTCCTCTTTTTATAATTATATTATGGAAAAGAATATGGAAATCCTTGAACATGGTAAAACACTTGATGATCTTGAAAGATTTGTAGATAGTAGAACTAAAAACTTCTTTGACCGCATCACTTTCAGAGGTGTAATTCCTTTTCATGAAGATATGGTTAGAACACATAGATATACTCATTTGAATTTTAAAAGGTTAACAAGCTTTCTATTTGGTGTGAGGAATTTATATCTTGAAGGAATAGAACCCAATGATTACAATAAACTCATAGAAAAATTTCAAATATTGAAAAATTTTTTTATAGAAAATAATATAGCAAAAGAAATACGGATAGAACTTATTACTAAAGGAGATTCAAGATATCCAAAAGCTATATTTGAATTCATTGGAAACTATAAAAATTTATTCTGGGAAAATTGTAAATTAAATGCTGCTGTATTTGGGATAATAGGAGCAAAAATCACTGAAGTTATTTATTCAGATAAGGATCTATATTGTAGATTTAACCTTGATAGTACTGATTTAATCTTTAGGAAAGATTTAGCTAAAAAAGAGCGGATTAAGCTAATAAATGATAATATGAATCGTTTAATAAATTATAGACAAATCATAAATGATAAAGACTTCTATTTATGGATGAAATTGGCTGAAGATAAAGGGATATATATTAATTTTAATAATAATGATACGCAGAAACGATGGTTAGAATTAATATCTAGTGAAATAATGAACTTCGGGGATCCAACTGACATTTCATTAGATCTTCTGAAATTCTTTGAAAGATTGCATTGGATAGATATAGAGAGCGAAAAAGATTTAAGTTTTAGATTTAGATTATCATCAGAAAAAAATCGTGAAGAACTACAATCTCTACTAAATCTCCTTTCAAAATATTCAAAAATAACTCAACTAAAAGGAATATACAAATTAGAGGAGATTATTACTTCTTAATAGAACTATTTGGAAATTTTAAAGAACCTTACTTAATTACATATTTTATCCACAATTCATTATAATATTATTAAAATCAGTTTTAAGATTTTGAATTAAAATGGAACATTTTGATTATGAAAGCTTAGGGTTAAAATGTGGTTTAGAAATCCATCAACAATTAGATACTGAAAAAAAATTATTTTGTAGATGTCCCACGGTACTTCAAGGTACAAGGGAACCAGATTTTACAATTAAAAGATACATGAGACCTGTGTTGGGAGAGATGGGCACATTTGATAAAGCTATGCTAACAGAATATGAAAAAGGAATGGATATAGTTTATGAGGGATATAATGATGTTATTTGTACTTATGAATTGGACGATACACCTCCTTTTTCATGTAATGAGGAAGCTCGAAGAATTGCTTTACAAATTGCCTTACTTCTAAATGCTAATATTATTGAAGAGATGCATGTATGTAGAAAAAATTATCTGGATGGAAGTGTTCCAAGTGGATTTCAGAGAACTATGATTCTCGGAACTGATGGCTATATAACTTTAGAAAGTGGAAAAAAGATTCGAATAGATATATTAAGTCTGGAGGAGGAAGCGGCTAGGAAGATTAAAACTGAAAATAAAACTAATTACTTTCGAGTAGATAGATTAGGAATTCCTTTGATAGAAGTCACTACTAAACCAGATATATCTCATCCTGATGAATGTAAAGAATGTGCTGAAAGGATAGGATTATTATTCTGGTCAACCAAAGTAAAGAAAGTTATAGGTTCTATTCGTCAAGATGTTAACGTTAGTATTAAATCTGGTACAAGAATTGAAATAAAAGGAGTCCAAAAATTAAGCTGGATACCAATATTGATTAATAATGAAATTTCTCGTCAAATTAAATTAATTGAAATTAAAAACGAATTAGCTAAAAGAAATATAAGTTCGGATAATATTACTGAAGATTTTATAGATTTATCCGGAAAAATGAAAAATTCAAAATCAAATTTCATTTCACAAGGATTAAAATCTGGAAAAAAATTATACGGGATTAATTTCAAGGGATTTAAAGGAATTTTCGGAAAAGAATTAATAAAAGACTATAGGTTTGGAACAGAAGTAAGTGGCAAGGTAAAAATTCTTACTGGATTAAAAGGAATTATACATTCAGATGAGAAGCTTGAAAATTATGATATTCCTAAAGAAGAAACTGAAAAGTTAAGGAAGTTTTTAAAATCTAACCCAAATGATTGCTTTATATTAGTTTTGGGTATAGAAAAAAATGTAAATAAAGCAATAAAAGTAATTATCAAAAGGGTTAAAAGTGCTTTTAAAGGCGTGCCCCCAGAGACAAGAAGAGCTCTTGAAGACGGAAGGACAGAATTTTTAAGGGAGTTACATGGTGGAGCGAGATTATATCCAGATACAGATTCTAAAGCAATAATTAATACAACCAGTGAAATCGAAGAAATTAAAGATACTTTACCCAAATACCCCTGGGAAGTCATTAAAAATTATTCTAAAAAATATAATACTGAGGAACGTATGATAAAAGAATTAATTTTTGATGGCAATTTAGCCTTATTTGAAAAATTAATAAAAATCTATCCTGAAAATCCTACAATAATTTTTACAACACTTTTAGAAACTACCACCGCATTAAGTCGTGAGGGAAAAGATATAGCAATAATTTCCGATCAAGATTATATGGAACTCTTTCAAGAATTAAAGGATAAAAATATTGTCAGAGAAGCTATTGAAGAAATTATGGCTACTAAAGCGGATTTTCCTAACTTATCAATAAAGCAAATAAAAGAAAAACTTGATATTGAAAGCATTTCAACTGTAGAATTAGCGAAGATTATTCGAAAAATACTTGAAAAAAATATTAAAATAATAAAAGAAAGGGAAATGAGAGCATTAGGACCATTAATGGGAGAAATCATGAAGGAAGTTAGAGGTAAAATAGATGGTTCTACAGTCTCTAAAGAATTAAAGAATCAATTAGAAAATAAGTTAAAGGAGCTAAAATAAATGCAAGACCAATTAAAAGGTTATAAAGGAAAAGCAAAGGAATTTCTTAAAAAACACAAAATTAACATCTGGGATATTATTGAGTTAAAAACAAAAAAAACCAAATTAGAAGGAATATTATTACCTCGATATGAACATTCTGCTCCAAATCTAATAGAAATAAAACTTGAAAATAATTATAATATCGGAATTAATATTAATGAAATTACTGAAATAGCAAAAATCGGGAAAAGAGAAGCAAAGTACAAAATCCCAGAAAAAACTTTTCCTAAAAACGACCTATTACCAAGAGTTAAATTACTTGGTACAGGTGGAACGGTTGCTTCGAGATTAGATTATACTACTGGAGCAGTTATACCATCATTTACTCCAGGTGAGCTATTCAGTTCTGTCCCAGAATTAGCAGAAATATGTAATCTTGAATGTGAATTAGTATTTGAAATATTATCTGAAAATATGAAACCAGAATACTGGCAAAAGTTAGCAGATAAAGTCGAGCAAGCCGCAAATTCGGGAATAGAAGGGGTTATCATTGGACATGGAACAGATACGATGTCTATCACAAGTGCCGCATTATCGTTCATGTTAAAGGACCTATCAATTCCAGTGGTTCTAGTAGGCAGTCAAAGGAGTTCTGATCGTCCCTCTTCTGACGCTGCTCTGAATCTAATAAACGCTGCTACTGTTGCTACATCTGATATAGCAGAAGTTGTCGTAACAATGTTAGGATCACCCTCACATGATTATGGTTTAATTCATAGGGGAACCCTCGTAAGAAAAATGCATTCATCTGTCAGAGATACTTTTCGAACTATAAACGATATCCCATTAGGGATGGTTCGAAATAGACAAATTAAAATGTTTAAAAAAGATTATAAAAAGAAAGATAAGCTAGAAACAAGAGCTCTCACGAAATTTGAAAAGAAAATCGCCATAATCTATTCATATCCCGGCGTTGAGGATGAATTAATTGATTTTTATATCGATAATGGATATAAAGGAATTGTATTTGCTGGGACTGGATTAGGCCACGTGAGTACTACTATTTATAAATCAATTGAAAGAGCGATTCAAGAGGGGTTAACCATCTTGATGACAACTCAGACGTTACATGGTTTTGTTGGCATGGATGTATATTCCACTGGGAGAGAATTACAAAATTTAGGTGTAATTCCTGGAAAGAATCTTCTACCTGAAGTCGCTTACGTAAAATTAGGTTGGATCTTAGGACAAACTAATGATAAAGAACAAATTAAAGAATTATTACTTCATAATATAGCTGGTGAATTTATAGAGAGAGAAATTCCAATTGCATTTAATTATAACATTGATGAATTATTAGAAAAAGGAAAGTTATAAACTTCATTTACAATTTTAACCTAAAAATATTTATAAAATGAGAAAAACAATAAAAAATTTAAACTTTCATTAATTCCAAAAAAGTAATTTACTATTATCAGTGAATAATATGGGAAAACGAATACTAGCACAAAGAAAAGGACATGGAAATTTATGGGCACGCTCTCCAAGTCATCGACATGTAGGAGCTATTAAATATCGTCCATTCAAAGAGAAGGAAAAATCATTCAAATTCAAACTAATAGAATTAATTCATTCACCTGGTAGGGGTGCTCCAGTTGCAAAGATTCAATACGATGATGGTGAAAAAGGACTTTGGTTGCCCCCAGAAGGAGTGTTTGAAGGTGAAGAATTCATCCAATCTAAGACAGGCTATGGTCAAGATGTATCAGTTGGAAATATTTTTCCACTTAAGAAAATTCCTATAGGCACACTTGTATTTAACATCGAGGGAACTCCTCAGGATGGAGGTAAATTTGCCAGAGCATCTGGAGTTGCGGCTATTCTAAAAAACAGATCAAAAGGAAAGGTTCAGTTATTATTCCGATCGAAGAAAATAAAATGGTTCAATGAAAATTGTTTATGCACCGTTGGAGTTGTCGCGGGAGGAGGAAGAACAGATAAACCATTTTTAAAGGCTGGTAATAAATTCCATTATATAAGATCAAAAGCTAAAAAATGGCCTATCGTTCGCGGAGTCACTATGAACGCATGCTCTCATCCTTATGGTGGAGGCGCTAAGCAATCACCTCATAAACCAACTACAACTTCTAGAAATGCTCCTCCAGGAAGGAAAGTTGGACAAATAGCAGCAAGAAGAACGGGTTATAGAAAATAACCCAGAAATCTTATTGACCCTTAAAATTAAAGGTTATATTTTTTAACAATTCTTTATATCTCGAACGTAATGTTACCTCTGTAACACCAATTATTCGAGAAATATCTTTTTGACTTACTTTAACATTTCTAAGCTTTGAAACTAAATACAGAGAACCAGCGCATAAACCTTTTGGATCTTTACCTGATATTGATCTCTTATTGATGTAATTCTGTAATACACGCATTGCCTCTTTTTCAACCTCAATTCCTAAATTTAAATCAGCAGAATAACGGGGTATTAATGATACAGGGTCTATGTGGGAAATTTTTAAATTCAATTCCCTTACTAAAATTTTATAACATTTTTTTACGATATTATCGCTTATTGAAGCTTCATCCAATATTTCCTGAAGGGTTATTGGCACTCTCTCATCCTTACATGCATAGTAAGCACAAGCAGCAACCATACCATTAATAGATCTCCCCCTTAATAATTGCCTTTTAAATACCTCCTTATATAACCGAACTGCTGATTTTTTTACTCTCTCTGGAAAATTTAAATTTCCTCCAATTCTCTTTAATTCAGTAATAGCCATAAGCATATTTCGCTTTTCCCAAGATAGATGTGTGTTCCATTTTGCTGCTCTCCTTAAATCTGGATTTTTAATCTTTGTTCTATCGATTACAGTACTTAAACCAATATCAGGCATTAAAATTGACATTGGTGATCCCGTTCTCTCCTTTTTATCTTTCTCATGCTTTGAATATGCCCGAATCCCACTGTGATTTATATCTAAACCCCTTTCTCCAACCACTAACCCACATTGCTTACAAACAGTTTCTCCTCTTTCTTGACTAATAATGGTAGCCCCTCCACATTCAGGGCAAGTATTAGAAACAATATCTATTTCTACAACCATATTATTAAAACCTCAACCATACCCCTTAATTATCCATAAAAAAATTTTTTGTCGCTTTTTTCATAGGACTTTGATAACAAATAATTATTTTTACACACACAAAATTGTTTTGTTATGATCAAATCTAGATGTTTTTATATTTAAATGTTATGGTAGTAACTGAAAATTTATAAACAAAGCTTTTTAATTGTATTTTTTACAACAAATTGAGATTTATCGTTATAATAAATTATAGTATTATTTAGGTATTAATAAAATGCAGAAAAAATAGTAAAATGACTTTTGCTAACTGTTATTTTACATACAATAGAGGATCTTAATTTTACCATAATTTCTTTTTGTTCACACGAATTCTTCGATTTTGTCGTTTTTTTATAAAATTTTTTTTTTCAGAAAATATTAAATAAATGTAGTTTTACTAATGTGTTGCTAGAAATAGTTTAGTGGTAAAAATTATTTTTGGTCAAAATTTTCGCTATAAAGGTGAATTATAAATCACTAAGGCACCACATAAGTCTGATAACAGGGAAAAGGGTAAAGAGAGAGATTTAGATAAATTAGAAAAAGATATGAATGATAAAGAACCAAACGATATTAGAAGTTCACTTTCAGAGGATGAGAAAGAAAATATCGATTTAGAGAGTGAATTAGGAAAAAAATTAATACATTTATATGAACAACAAACAGAAAAACATGCTGTTTGGCGAAGTAATGTTACAGAAGCATTTAAAAAATGGTTAAGAGGAGAAAAAATTTATACTCGTGAAAAAGAACGCATATCTCTTTATGTATCAGAAGAAACAAAAAATGAATGGCAAGATTTTATTAATCAAAACAAAGAAGAATTTCCCACTTTTTCCGAACTTATAAGACAGGGTGTAAAATCTTTTATCGAGGATTCAGAGAAAGGAAGGAGTGAACTCTCAAAATTAAATCAACACACAATCTCGAATATCTCTCATGCGTTAAAAGAGCCCCTTACATCAATAAAAGGATATTCTCAATTTTTATTTGAAAATGAAAGTTATAAGGAAAAGTTAAGTGAAGACGTACAAGATAAGCTCAAAAATATATTAGAGCAAAGTAATCTTCTCGAGAATAGAATAATTAGTTTTTTAGATAATATCAAAATTCAAAATCATGAATATGACATCTTACTAATTGAAGATGATTTAGCTACAATTCGATTAATCACAAGTTATTTTGATAGTAAAGGATATATTTGTAAGGGTGTTGTAAGCGGTTCAAAAGGTTTGGAAGAATTAGGTAGAGCACAACCAAAAGTAATTTTATTAGATATAATTCTCCCTGATTTAAGTGGTTATGATATTTGTAAAACTATTAAATCAGACAAGGAATTTAGAAAAATTCCTACTTTCTTTTTAACAGCGATTTCTGGCTCAGAAGTTGAGAAACATTTAAAAGAAACAAATGCCGATGGATATATTTTAAAACCTTTTAACTTTTCTGATTTTGGAGTAATTTTCGAGATATTACGAGCTAGATAAAGTATTTCTCCTATCCTTCTTACTAATAGATAGTCATTATAATTAATATCACCCATATTTTATTTTTATAACTAAAAATGAAAAAACATAAATTTGGTAAAAAACTAATTTTTATCTGTTAATCAGTATTATATGTAAAGCAATTTTTTACATAAATATCACAAATTGATAAATAGTGATAATTTTGTCTGAACAGGAACTAAAAGAGAATAATCATAAAAATAAGGAAAATGATAATGTTCCTTTAATGACAGATGAAGAAATTGAAAATCTTGATATAGAGAGTCAAAAAGTAAAGAAACTTATGGCACAATATCAAAAAGAGACAGATAAATATGCCGTTTGGCGTGGTAACGTAACAGAAGCCTTTAAAAGATGGTTGAAAGGGGAAAAAATTTATGATCGAGATAAAGAAAGAATTTCTCTTTATGTTTCTGAAGACACTAAAGACGGTTGGCAAAAGTTTATCAATCATAATAAAGAAACATATAATACCATCTCAAAACTTATTCGTGATTCTGTTGATTATTTTATACAAGAAAAATCTAGTATTTTAAGTAATGGATTGAATAAACTGGATAATGAAGCTCTTACAAATCTATCTCATGCATTAAAAGAACCATTAACAACAATAAAAGGCTTTTCACAATTATTATTAGAAAATTATCAAAGTGAATTAGATGAAAGTATATTAACAACCATTCAGAACATCTTTGATCAGTCAATTCTCCTTGAAAACCGAATCATAAATATTCTAGACAATATAAAAACCGAAACTACCCAATATGATATCTTACTTATTGAAGATGATTTAGCAACAATAAGATTATTAACAAGTTACTTTGAAAGTAAAGGATATAGTTGTCAGGGAGTAGTAAGTGGTACTAAAGGAATCGAAGAATTAAGGAATAATATCCCAAAATTAATCTTATTGGACATTATCTTACCAGATTATAGTGGTTATGAAATTTGTAAAATGATTAAATCTGATGGTAAATTAAAAAATATCCCGATATTTCTTTTAACTGCTATTCCTGCCTCTGAGGTTCAAAAACATATGGAAGAAACTATGGCAGATGGTTTTATTCTAAAACCATTTGATTTTTCTGATTTTGAAGTTATTTTTCACTATTTATAACAAATTTTAATTTAATTTTTAAATAGAAAATCCTGCTAATATCAATGATATAAAGTAGAGCGGGCTATGAGGGATTCGAACCCCCGACCTGCCGGTTTCTTCCGAGGAATTGTGTTTTCCACTTAAGAGCCGGTTGCGCTACCTGTCTGCGCCAATAGCCCTTTATCAGTTAAAGATAAAATACCAATCTAAATTAAACGCAGACGGAGGGACTCGAACCCCCGAGCGCTTACGCGCACCGGCTTACTTGAAAAAGATACTGCTCAAGGCCGGCGTCTTACCAGCTAGGCTACGTCTGCGTATTAAGGATGATAGATATCTTTTTAACCTAATTAGACTTTTAGTATTAAAATAGATTATATTTAATATAATAAATCTTTTTTTATTCTTCTCTTTAACGATGGAGAGCTTAGGCGTTATTTAGGGAAAAATATAAATTTTATAATACATTTAACCATAAATAAGATGGTGTTAAAATGAGTGGTGCCAAAGATTTTAGATATCTAATACCACAGCGAATTTTTGATGAGATTACTCAAAAAGCCGCTGAAGAATATCCTTTTATTATACACTTTTGGATATTTGCTGATAGAAAAGAAAATTTTGGTATTGTAAGCAAGTTTATAGTTAATACGGATCTACGTAAAACTAAAGTTCATGTAAAACCAAGAAGTTGGATGCGTTATAAAAAATCAAAAATTTATAATATGCGAAAATTCAAACAAGAGCTTGGTGTCGATATTGTATGGCAAGCACATGTCCATCCTACAGGATCGGAAAAGCTTCATGCCATCGACAAGAGAATTCTGAAGTATTTATCAAATGGAGTCATGATAATTGTTATACCCGCTGTTCCAGATAAGGGACAAGAGGCACATTTAGTTGGCTGGTATTATGATAAGAGATATACTAAAAAACCAATTATAGAGAAGATGGTTTTTGAGATAATCTCTGAATAGACAAGATTGAAAAAATCTTTATTTTTTATAGTTTTTAATTTTAATCAGCGATTAATGGTAAATTTAAAAAGTTTCCTAATTTTTGATTCTATAATTTTTTTACTTGTAATTATAACACTAATATAATTAACAAGGCGTAAAAATATGGACGAAATTTCAATAATAAAAACTGAAATCGAGAGCTTCGAAGCAAAAAAAGAACATTTTCTCCAGGTCGATATTGTCAAAGCTATGATGATATTTTTAGTAATTTTTGATCACACGTTTCCATGGATGTACCACGGTTATATGGTATATAAGGATTATTGGGCTGTTGCTTTGTGGGAACGTATATCTATACCTGTGTTTTTGGTTATATTGGGATTCAATGTAGGATATTCATTTAGGCAAAAGGGCCAATATAAGTTAAAGGAGCTCTATTCTTGGCCCTACTTTAAGCGAAAGTTTTGGCGTTATATATTTCCATTTTTAATCTTATATCTTGTCTCAACTTTAATTGGTTTAATTATTGATGGTTTGGATGCTTTAACTCAATTTCAGCCTCAATGGGATTATGGGCATCTTTTTATTGGTATTTTACCTTTTTGGGGCCCTGGGAACTGGTTTCTACCCGTACTTTTCGCATCTATTTTGCTCCTGCCTTTACTTTATAAAGGCTTTTCAGGGAAAATATATTGGCGTATAATTACTTTGATAATCTGCTTTACAATTGAAATAGCAATTCAGTTATTATTTTTCTTCTATATTTATATGCCAACTCATATAGTTCCATTTCCAACTTGGGAAGCATATTATAATTA
The DNA here is from genome assembly GCA_048940645.1 of Promethearchaeota archaeon. Lineage (GTDB taxonomy): Archaea > Asgardarchaeota > Lokiarchaeia > Sigyniarchaeales > SOKP01 > SOKP01. The sequence goes on from JBHLOI010000044.1 coordinate 18,323, forward strand.
TTTGCATACATATATGTGGGTTGCGACGAGTCCATTATTCATGCTTTCTGCCATTGGATTAGGAATGTGGTTTTCTAAAAACCATAATATATTCGCCAAACAAAACCTATTCATGTGGATTTTGTTTTCATTAAGCCTCCTTTATCTTATAGGATATCAATTTTTTGGCTTTAGTTTTTCATTCATACGAGGAGATTATAATTTATTCGTATTTCCTTACTCTGCATTTCTATTTCTAATATTGATGAAAGTTTTACCTAAAAAAAGTGATAATTTGTTTATAAAAGCTATTTCTGTTATCGGTAAATCGACCTATCACATCCTCTTAACCCAAATTCTTTATTTCGCGATAGTTTTTTCTATATATGGGGATCATTATTGCGCTAGCATTCTTGGAATTAATCCTTCTAATCTTGGGATATGCTTTTTATATTTGTTAATTAATTGGGGATACTGTATTCCTTTAGGTGTAATTTGGTGGTACGCAGAAAATAAAATACGAAATTATCGAAAAAGATAACATACAATTAAACTACTTTTTTTTTCTAATTTATTAAATACAGAATCTTATTTTAAAGAAAAAATATTAAAATTTTGAATTTTTATATACAAAATATAGATAAATTTTCTTTTAAGAAAACTTTGCTCAGGTCGCTTAGCTTGGTAGAGCGTAAATTACGTGCCTAAAGCGCCGGTCTGCTAAACCGGTGTCCGATGGACCCGTGGGTTCGAATCCCACCCTGAGCGTCTAAATATAGGAAAATATGGGCCCGTGGTCTAGTGGTTATGACGTCGCGCTTACACCGCGAAGGTCCGGAGTTCAATCCTCCGCGGGCCCACCATTCTTTTTTAATTATTTATTAATTTTTTAATATTTTTTGGTCGTATAGCGCTTAATTTGCAATTTTTTAAATTTTTCCCAATATCAGCAATAATACCAGGAGCCGAAGTATTATCTTTTAAAATTATTATATTTTCTAAAAATCCGTATCTATCTATTGATACAATATCACGAAGATGACCTTTTCTTATCAAAGCTTTTTTAACTTGCCCTTTAGTTTCACCACTTACAAAAACAGCTTCAATATTCTCATTTAAAATCTTTTTATAGAAATTTAAGGTTTTATAACTTATTTTACCTTGAATTTGTTTTTTGTCTCTTTCAACATGCGTGATTTCAATGTATAATGGAAAATTATTAATGAAATCAAAAGTTTTTATAATTTCTTTTAAAGATTTTTCTTTACTATTACATAATTGTTCTCTAAAAGTATGAAGGTTAATTAAAACGTCGATTTTGGGATTAAAAATCCCACAATCCACAAAAATTCCGAATCCAACCTTCCCCACATCTACCATAAATCCTTTATAGATATTGCCAACTGACACTTGATCAAATTGATAAATTGTTCCAAATTCTTTTTTTAATAAGTTATAAATGAATAATTCTTCTGGGCCAAATATTTCTACTTCAAATCTATTGTCAAAGCTTCTTAACTTCTTTATTTTCACTTTTGTGTTTGAAAAACCCTGTGTTTTCACATTTAAATATTTCAAATACCTTAAAAATATATTTTTTCTTCTTTCTTTTGATGTAATATTATAGATTTTATCATTAAGTACTAGTTTTTTGACCATGAATGATAACAATATTTTAGATTTTAATTGAGATAAATTGCATAATAAATTGAATATAAAATATTTTACTTAGAAAAACAATCCAAATTTTGGTTCTAATAAGATTTAAATTTAAATAATTTATGTTAAATTACACTATAATAAAAATTATTAAATTTGATATAAGTTATGGATGAGCAAAGGTTTTATGGTTTAGTTACAGCTTTAAGGGAATATGAAGGAACTGAAGAAGTCTTCTTGTTAAGCCCTGGTGGTGATATACTCTTTAAATCTGAAAATTTTCCTTTAACAAATGAAGAAGCCAAAGGAATTCTTACTGCATGGAAAGAAAAAGAACCCGCTCTTATATTTCAGAATTACAGGTTTGCAATTTTAAAAAATGATGAAATTCAATTAGCAGCGAAAAATGTCACTGGTGGTAAAGGGAATATTGTTGGGTCAATTACAAAAGAAGGAGAATATCTTGTTGCCCACACTAGAGATGAGGGAATGATCTTAATAGAATGGTCAATTTTCATTAACAAAGTTGCATGGAGTTAAAATATTTTCTCTTTTAAAATTATCTAAATCATAGCATATTGAATAAGTATTGTCTTTTTTTTAAAAAATTAAAAAAAAATATAAATTGAATTATTTATTACTTCAATTTAATTAGTAAAAAAATAATGTAAATAAATCTTAATAAAAAAATATAAAAGGAGATCATCATGTTCCAGCAAGCAGGAAGAGGGTATGATATGGCAATAACTCAATTCTCACCTGAAGGGCGTCTATTTCAAGTGGAATATGCAATAGAAGCGGTTCGTAGGGGTACAACCGCAATTGTCTGTAGAAATAAACAATCTGTTGTATTTGCTGTGGAAAAAAAAAGTTCTGAGTTACAAGAAGTCTTAGGCTCAGAAAAAATATTTAAAATTGATAATCACATTGGAGTAGCTATTGCTGGACTTACAGCAGATGCTCGTGTTTTGGTAGATAGAGCTAGAGTACAAGCTCAAGTAAATCTTTTAAATTATGATGAAATAATCTCAGTGAAGGATTCTACTTTAAATATTTGTGAATATCTACAATTATTTACTCAAAATGCGGGTGTTAGACCTTTTGGAGTGAGTCTCTTGATAGCTGGAATTGATTCCGATGGAAAAGCTTCCTTGTATCTAACAGACCCAAGTGGAGCTATGTGGGGATATAAAGCTTTTGCAATTGGTTCAGGAGCGTCTGAAGCAAGAGCTTACCTTGAAGAACATTATAAAGAAGATATTAATGATGAGGATTTGAAATTATTACCTTTAAGAACTCTAAAAGAATTAATGGGTGATAATTTAAATAAAAACACATGTGATGTAGCCTATATATTAAAAGATGAAAAAAAATTTAAATTATTGAATTTGGAAGAAAGGGAAGAATTATTAAATAAATTACAAAGTTCTTAAAGATATTTTAAAAAGTTCAGGGTTACCCCAATAACATTTATCTTATAATTGAAGGATAATATAAAGGGAAAAAGACGAAATAGCAGGTTTTTCGACATCTAGAAGGGTTGTTATTATTATATGATAGATAGAGCAAGAATAGACTTAGGAGATTACATTGTGGGGCGTATTGAAAAAGAGGGCAGAGTGTTTGAGATGTTATTAGACCCCCATCAAGCATGGGAAGCTAAAAAAATAATACGAGATGAAATTAGTAAACGCTTTAAAGAAGGAAGCGAAAAGTCTCGTTTAACTATTGAAGAGATCTTGAATAACCCTAAAATTTCAATAGATTTGATTTTTGAAAGTTTTACTGTATTTGAGGATTTAAGGCGTGGAAAAAAAGCTACTGATGGTGATATGGAAGTAATTTTTAACACCACAGATGGAAGAACTATAGCATGTCACGTTTTATTAGAAGGAGATATACAATGGACTAAAACTCAAAGAGAAGAAGAAAAAGAAAAGAAATTAAAAAAAATAATCGCGATTATTACAAAAAATGCAATAAATCCTCAAAATAAAAAGCCACATCCTTATCAAAGAATTGAAAAAGCAATTGAAGAGGCTAAAGTTAAAATTGATTTGATGAAAAATGCTGAGGAACAAGTTGATGACGTGGTTAAGAGCATAAGAGCTATAATACCAATTAGAATGGAACAAGTGGAAATGGCAATAAAAATTCCCTCAGCATTTACAGCAAAAGGTTATAATATCGTTGCTCAATTAGCTCATATTAAGAAGGAAGAGTGGCAATCGGATGGCTCTTGGGTTTCAGTTGTGAACTTACCTGCAGGATTACAAATGGAATTAATAGATAAATTAAATAAGTTAACTCATGGAAGAGTTCAAACTAAATTATTAAAATCCTAACCTCCTTAAACTTTTTGCTAATTTTTGTTTATGTTATTTTTTTATTGGTTAGGTAAGTTATAGAAACAACAAAATAAAAGTGAAAAATAAAAATGGAAAATGATGAACTCGATTCAGACGAATTCGAAGATTTTGAAGATGAAGAGCTTACAAGAGATCTGGTTGTACCAGGAGAAATCTTAACAGAAGATATAGAAAATTTCCTTCCTGGAAGAGGCACAATTTTAAATGAGGAGAAAAATAAAATCATTTCTTTAAATATTGGGTTAAAGAAAATTACGAAGAATTATATAAATGTTATTCCTCTTAGAGGTTTTTATACACCGCGACCTGGAGATAAAGTAATAGCTCTTATTGTAGATAAAAACCCAGTGAAATATAAATGTGATATCAACGCAAAAGATTTTGCAATTTTAAAACCTAAAAATACATTTAAGAGGAGTAAGATTAAACATAGAGGCTCTGAGAGGGATATTGGAGATAATTCGACAGAAAAATATTCAATTGGAGATATTTTAATTACAAAAATTATTTCTGCTGATCGTCTAAATATGCCTGAATTAACTACAGTTGGTAAATATTTGGGAAAAAGATCAAATGGGATTGTTATATCAATAGATACCCCCAAAATTCCACGTGTGATAGGGCGAAGTGGTTCAATGATTAAATTATTAAAAAATTTGACTAAGTGTCATATTTTTGTTACACAAAATGGGCGCATTTGGTTAAAAGGAGAGGATCTTGCTCATGAAAAACTATTAATTGATGCAATAAAAAAAATTGAAAAGGAAGCTCATACTGTGGGACTGACAGACAGGATGTCAGAATATATTGAAAATGAGAAAAAAAAAAGAGGTATAAATTAAATGACTTTATTAATAAAAGATGAATATCCAGAAAAACTATTTAGAGAAGATGGTAAAAGATTAGATGGTCGAGATCTTAAAGAATTAAGACCAATTAAACTGGAAGTTGGTGTAATTAATAATGCTGATGGATCTGCTTATTTAGAATGGGGAAATAATAAAATTTTTGCGGCAGTATATGGCCCTAGAGAGGTTCATCCGCATCATTTAGCTAAACCGGATAAAGGTATTTTAAGGGTATTCTATCGAATGTCTACTTTTTCTGTTTTTGAAAGAAAACGCCCTGCCCCTGGTCGTCGAGAAAAAGAAATATCTATGATAATAACTGATTGCCTAGAACCTGTTCTCTTTCTTGAACTTTACCCAGGAACTAGCTTTGAGGTGTTTATTGATGTTATTGATGCTGATGGAGGTACGAGATGTGCGAGTACTACTGTTGCTGCATTAGCTTTAGCAGATGCAGGGATTCCAATGAAAAGTTTAGTAACATCAGTAGCAGTAGGGAAAATTGATGGAAAATTAGTAGTTGATTTATCGGGCGTCGAGGATAAAGCAGGAGAGGCTGATTTACCATGTGCAATAACTTGGTTTAATGAAGAAATCTCTTTATTACAGTTTGATGGTGATATGGATCTAAATGAGCTCGATAGTTTCCTTAATTTGGCAAAGGATGCATTAAAAGAAATTTATGAAATGCAATTGAACGCATTAAAGAGTAAATACATTACTATACAAGAAAAATATGATGGAGGTCAAGTTAAACAATGATGAATATAAGAAGAGTAATTTCTAAAATTGAAAGAAATTATATCATTAATAATTTAAAAAATGAAGAGAGAATTGATGGTAGAGGCTTATGGGATTATCGAGAATGGAAAATAAAACATAATCTTGTTGCTTCTGCAGAAGGTTCTGCTGATGTATGTCTAGGAGATACAAGAGTAATAACTGGATTAAAGTATGAAGTTGGCGAACCATTTCCAGATGTTCCGGATGAAGGAGTTTGTACAGTAATGGCAGAATTATTACCTTTAGCTTCACCATTGTTTGAAAGAGGTCCTCCCGATGAACAGTCTATTGAACTTGCTCGTGTAGTAGATAGAGGAATAAGACATGCAGATTGTATCCAAACGAAGAAATTATGTATAAAAGAGAATGAAGCTGTATATATTCTTTTTGTTGATATATATGTAATTAATTATTCAGGAAATTTAATTGATGCGGGGGGTATAAGTGCATTAACAACTTTAATTTCAAGTCATATTCCTGAAGGTAAATGGGTGAATGATCATGTTGAATGGACTGGTGGCTATATAACTGGAGAAACCATTGTAAAAGAACTTCCAATTGTTTTAACGTTTGGAAAAATTGGTGATATAATCTTTATAGATCCTAGTTTACCAGAAGAATTAATTTGTGATGGAAGAATTTCAATTTCAGTCACCAAGGATAAAATTACTTCAATTCAAAAAAGTGGACCTGCTACATTTTCAATTGATGATATACAAATGTTAAACAAAAAAGCGATGGAATTAGGTAATGAATTAAGAAATAATCTAAATCTTTGGCAATATAAAGCGAGTATTGAATAATTTCTTCTATTTTTTCTAATTTTATTTTATTTTATGTTTTTAATTTATATTTTTTTCCTCCTAAGAGTTTCAAATGTACCGTAACCTTCTTAAATTCCATCTAATCCAGAAGTTCCAAATGATAGCACCAAGATTGACTTATTCCATGGATCATCATTAAATAGCACTAGAATATTTCAGCTTTAAGGTCTCCTCTATTTAGCTTTATTGTTAAAATTAGAAAAATTTATAGTCAATAGAATTTTTTATTTAAACACTAAAAATTAAAAATTGTTTGTGCTTACGATGGGAAGAACTAAAAAAACTGGAATATCTGCGACTTTTGGGGCCCGTTATGGTTCGAATGTCCGGAAAAAGTGGAGATTAATAATGGAACTTCAAAAAAGTAAAAAACTTAAATGTCCACGTTGCGAGACAAAAGGTTCTACTCGAAGGGTCTCAACAGGAATATGGTATTGTAGAAAATGTGGAGCTCGATTTACTGGAGGAGCATATTTTGCACAAACACCTAGAGGAGCTGAATCCTTTAGGATTGCAAAGAGGAAACAGCGAGAATTAGAAGCAACTGAAGAATAATGAGCAATATTAATTATTTTACTATTAAATCAACTATAGAATTTAATTTTAAAAATTCCCATTTATGTGAAATTTCTTATAACTCATTCTTACCAGAATTAGATGAAAGAAAATCAAAAAGATCAAAAATATCAATGGAAAAAAAAGATAATTCTTTAATATTTAACATTGAAAGCAAAGATATTACTGCTTTTAGAGCTACAATCAATGAAATCATAGGATTTGGTAAGATTATCGATAATAGTTTAAGGATTGCCCATAATTAATTGAAATCATATTGGATATTTCGTAAATTTCATATTATTATCTTCATTTTTACATTTTAAAAACCTAAGTGATATTGAAAATGACACTTAATCTTGATAATCTTCCAGAGGAGACAAAAAAGAAAATTCAAGAATTAACTGCTTTAGGTCAAAATTTAGAATTTTTAACTCAACAAAAAATTCAAATCGACACCTCCTTAAGGGAGACGGAACTTGCAATAGAAGAACTAACAAAAGTTACTTCTGAAACTACTGTTTATAAAAATATTGGAGGGATTCTTGTAAAAGCTGATAGAAATAAATTGTTAGATGAGAAAAAATCGGATAAAACAACACTTGAAATGAGATCAAAGACCCTCGAACAAAAAACAGAAAGAATGCGAAAAAGCTTCGAGACATTACAGAAATCTCTTCAAGCAGATCTTCAATATAAATAAAAAGAAATAATTATCAATGTTTCAATCTAGGATTAAATCTTTTATAAACCATTTAAAAGGTAAAAATATCTTAATTATTACACATTATCCAGCTGATCTCGATGGATTTGCGACTTCAATCGTCTTACAGTTTTTTTTTAGAAATCTTTTTAAAAACCAAGAAATATCACTTTATTTTTCTGAATTCTCCAAGCTTATAAAGAGTTTCTTATACAAATTTAAAAACAAATTCCCTAATTTCAATTTTAAATCTCTTAATAATATCAATGTTTCAAATTTTGACATTATAATTATAGTTGACACAAATAATTTAGATCAAGTTAAATTTATTAAAGGCTTTAAAATAATCGACTCTAATATTCCTTTTATCTTTATTGATCATCATTTTAATTTAAATATTGAATATAATGGTAATTTAAAATCTTTAAATATAATTTTTGAGAATTATTCCTCGACAGCAGAAATTATTGTTGAACTTTTTAGAAGATTTAAAATAAGAATTCCCCGTCCTTATAAAGTATTACTAGCGAGTGCAATTTTAACTGATTCTGGATTTTTTAAATATGGAAATAATCAAACTATCCATAATATATCTAATTTAATCAAAGATGAAATTTCTTTCCAAGAGATATTGCCCTTGCTAAATTCAGAATCAGATATTTCTGAAAGAATTGCTAAAATAAAAGGCTTACAGAGGGTGGAATTATTAAGAATCGAAGACTGGCTCCTTGGAATAACACATGTAAGTAGTTTCAGTGGTTCAGTAGCATCAATGCTAATAAATATAGGATTTGATATAGGTATAGTTTGTTCACAGAAAAAGAAAGAAACTCTTATTAGTACAAGAGCTAAAAAAGAAGTGTGTCTTAAAACTGGATTACATTTAGGTAAAATTCTAAGTGAAATTAGTGAAGGTAGTGCTGGTGGACATGATGGAGCTGCTTCTTTGAATTGCTATCTAGATTTAGAAGTTGTACTAAAGAAAGTAATCGATAAAATAAAAAAAGTTTTAATTATCTAATGTTCTTAATAAATCAAAAAGAAGTTTCATTACATTCCTATTATGTGTTTAATTAAGTTTGAGGACTTCTATTTTCGCTATAAAGGAAATGAAGAATATGCTCTAAATAATATTAATTTAAAGATAGATCAAAATAAATTTATTTTATTAGCTGGTGAAACAGGTTCGGGAAAAACTTCTTTAATTAGATGTATGAATGGATTAATACCTCAATTTTACGCAGGATATTATAAAGGATTTGTAGAAATAGCAGGAAAAGATACTACAAAAACTCCTATAGCAGATTTATCTACTGAAGTGGGTATAGTCTTTCAAAATCCTGAAAATCAATTAATCGCAATGAATGTAGAGCACGAAATTGCTTTTGGAATGGAAAATCTGGGAATGGAAAGAGAAGTTATTAAAAAAAAATTGGAGTATGTTATAAGATTAACAGAAATTGAAAGAATTATTGAAAAAGCACCGTTTGAGATTAGCGGAGGAGAACAACAAAGAGTTGCTATCGCGTCGATTTTGGTATTAGATCCTAAAATTATTGTCTTAGATGAACCTACGGCTAATTTAGATCCATTATTTGCTCAAAAAATCATTATGCTCCTAAAGAAGATTCAAGAAGAAAATGAAATTACAGTCATAATAAGTGAGCACAGGATGGATTTAGTCCTTCCTCTTGTTGATGAAATTATATTAATGAAAGAAGGGGAAATTATAGCACATAATAAAAAAGAAGACATCATAAATGGTAAAGATTTTGAGAAATTAAAAATAAATAAGCCCCGTATCTATTCTATATTCAAATCTTTAAAGAGTGAAAACTTAATTCAAAAGAATATTCCTGTTTCTATTACTGAAGCGATTGAAACTTTAAAAAATTTAAAATAATAATTGACGGTGACCATAATTACTTTCCCAATAATAACGATGAAAAATGTTAATTTTTTTTATCCGAATGGAACTCACGCTTTAAAAAATATCTCCTTAAATGTAGATAAAGGAGAATTTCTAGCGATTATGGGACAAAATGGAGCAGGAAAAACAACACTTATAAGAACATTGAATGGTTTATTAAGACCATCAAAAGGTGTAATTTATCTTGAAGGTAAAGATATTTCCCTTAAAAGTGTTGCTACCCTCTCTAAAAGAGTAGGAATTATATTTCAAAACCCTATGCATCAATTATTTTCTAATACTATTGAGGATGAACTTAAATTTTCATTAAAAAATCTCGGATTAAATAAGGAAGAAATAACAGTAAATATTGATACCTTTCTTGAAAAGTTTAACCTCTCAAAATATCGAGACCGTTCACCTTTAAATTTATCTGGAGGTGAATCAAAGAAATTAGCAATTGCCTCAATAATATGTAGAGATCCAATAATTTTAGTATTTGATGAACCAACCCTAGGACAAGATGCTAAGGAGATCAAGTTTTTTATTGATTTAATTAACAATGAATTAACTAAAAATAAAACAATAGTAATAGTCACCCATAATGTTGAATTCACTATGGAATATGTACCTAGAACTGTCTTAATGGCCCAAGGGAAAATTATTGCCGATGGTCCAACGAAAGATGTGTTATCAAATAAAATTCTGCTCAAGGAATCATCATTAATAATGCCTCAGGTATATCTATTAAAAGATGAATTAAAGAATATTGGTTTTGACATTCCAGAAGAAATTTATAGAGAGTCTGATATGATTAATTTTCTCAGTTGCTATATAAAACAAATAATACAAGATGAGGATAGCAATTAAATGTCATTAGAATTTCTCAATGCATTTAAATTTTTAAAAAAACAAAGTTTTCTACATAAATTAGATCCACGAACCAAATTATTACTTGCTATAATTTATACTATAAACTCTTTATTATTTACAGAAATTATACCATTATTTTTGGTTTTTTTAACTTTAATTCCTCTAATTCTAATAGGCAAGTTGTTTAAACAGTGGATAAAGAGTATTCGAGGACTTTCATTTCTCTATTTAATTATTATAATTTTAAACACATTATTTATAGAAAAAAAAGGTTTTTCATTTGCAATTTCAATGGTAATAAGGATTTCTATAATGATTTCTGCTTTCTCGATATTTTTTTTGACGGTGGATCCTAATGA
>JBHLOI010000111.1:0-6592 GCA_048940645.1 Promethearchaeota archaeon
ACTTCTTTAATATATTTTGAGAATTGAGGTTCATTTGAAATTAAGGAATAAATGGAAGTTAGGTAAGCTTCATAATCAAAGCCATATTGATTTAATAACATATTAATATTATCTTTCAATAATTCTATACTTAGTAAGATTTCTGGTTCATTTTTTATATCTGGGTCAACTTTATGTATATAAATAACAATAAAAGGATTTTCCTCCAAAGTTTCCAATATTTGTAATATTTGTTCAAAATATTCGAATGATTCTGCAAATCTTTCTGAATTTTGGACATCAATCACATAAATTAGTAAATCTATTTGAAGAAAATAATGTTCTGGATTCTTGAAATATTTGTTTCGGTAAATTTTTTGGCCTCCCATATCCCATACAAAAATATCGAGTTCAGATTCATCGGTTTTAATAGAATGACGGTGTACTCCTTTAGTTGGTTTCAGATTAGCTAATTCAGTTATTCCTAATTTCCCACCATATTTAGATAATATTGCTGTTTTTCCTGCATCATCTAGACCTATTATAATTACTTTTTGGGCTTTTTTTTCAAAAATTTCTTCTTGATCTTTTACATTAATTACTATCGAACTGATTGTAATGGCTTTTTTTAAGTTTTTCTCTAAATCAGGATAAGTTTGTTTAAGGGTTTCAATTTTTTTGTTAATTTCTAGTTGATCTCCAATATGTTTCTTCCTTACAGCTTCGAATAGATCTTCTCTATCGATTTTTGATATTTCTTCTAAATTTGAAACCTCTAAAACTTCATTTAAAAATTCAGAAACTTCTTTATTAATAAATTTGAAAGATTGAATTGGTAATTGTTTAATATCATCAATAGTTTCTATTTTACCTACTTTAACCGCTTTATGGTCCAGAAATTTTGAAAAAATATTAATAATATTTGAAATATCTGTCGACATAGTCTTGCTTGCTCTTATTTTTACATATTATTAATCTTGACAACTTTTTATTATTATCTATTTATCGTTTATGATAATAGTTAAATAATTTAAGATTTAAATCTTCACTACCGATTTAAATTAATTAACATTTAAATATACGATTTATTTTAAATACCATACAAAGAATAAAAAACTCCAATAACAGCATTAGTATTATCATTATATATGCCATCAAAATTTGAAGAAGACAACTTTTTTAAAGAGGATGAGGAACGTTGTTGTGATTCCCCTAAAATCAGTGAAGAAGATGGATTCAATGTATGCTTAAATTGCGGATATGTATACAGTAGGATTCTTGATGATTCTCCTCGGAGAGCATTTACTCAAGAGGAAATTCAGAAAAGAAAAAGTAATGAGCGGGTTTATAGTCCTATTGGGCCAAGAACAATCATTCGAGGAAGTCGTGATGCGAGAGGGACACTACTAAGCCCAAAATATAAATCAAAATTCAACAGGTTAGCAAAAATTCATAGATCTCTCACTACAAGTTATGAAAGAAATTTATGGATAGCTTTACCAAACCTGCAAAGATTACAAAAAAGATTAGGAATTCCTGACACAGTGGCAGAAGATGCTCTCAGGATCTATACTCAAACTGTTAAAAAGAAATTGACAATGGGAAGGAGTATTGATACACTTCTATCGGCTTCCATATTTTGTGCTTTAAGAGTCCATGGAATTCCAAGAACTGTAGAAGAAATTACGAAAGTTGCCCAAATTCCAAAGAAAAAAGTTATTAAAAGTTATAGGTTAATTATAATGGAGGTTTTACCAAATTTAAATTTAAAAGTTCAACATTTTACTCCTGATAGATACGTAGACAAATTTAATGATGAATTAAAGTTATCTATGCAATGTAGAAATACGGCTGTAAAAATCATTGAAAATGCGAAAATACATGGCTTTAATTCTGCTGGAAAGGATCCAAAAGGAATAGCAGCAGCAGCAATATATATTGGATCTAAAATATGTAACGAAAATAGAACTCAAAAAGAGATAAGTAAATTAGCTCGTGTAACTGAAGTTACATTAAGAATGAGAGTGAAAGACTTAATGAAGTATGCCAATATCTCATAATAAATTAGAGTTCTATCTTTTTTAGCTTATTCTCTTCGTCAAATAGCGGTAGAATTTCTAACATTTCATTAATTTGAGGTAAAAATCTATCTAATTTATTTTCTATTACATCTAGGATAAAATTAATGCATCGTATATAAAATGTATCTTCTACTAATCTTTTATTCAATCCAAGAGAATCCAGGAATTGCTTTACATTAATTCTGATACTTTTTATAGGTTCTTTGACTTTTAGAAGGGCTAATCCATGGAGAAGGATTACTAATGAACTTATGCTAAAATCTTTTCTTTTAGAGATTGAAATTCCTAAATGATAATATTGTTCTCCAGCTAATTTGAAATTTTCTTCCTGTAAGGTAGTAATAATATCTTTATAATATCTTCTTCTCATAGCAGTACGTTTTCTTAAGACATCTTCTTTTTCTCTTCTAACATCACCCATTTTTTGACGCAAATTAGCGAAATTTTGCTCAATTTCTACTAATAATATATTTTTTTTACCAACATCTTTTCGTGTTATAGGTTCTACTATTTCTTCTTTAATAACCTCTTCCGGAAGTAAACGTTGTAAATAATCAATTTCAGGTTGAAATAAAACTAACCTATCTACAAGATTTTCTAGACCTATTTTTATTAAATCCCTAAAGTCATGTTCCATTACGAAAAAGAATTCTCGCATTAGTTTGATCTCTGGTAACTCTTCAATTTGTGATTTGTATTTTTCTAATTTACTTAAATTATCATAAAAAATTGTTTTCGATGAATTGATATCTTTTGCTTTAATCATTAGCAATGATCCTATTATTAAGCTTACTGCAGCTTGTTTATAAAAGTTTTTTACCATTAATGGAGGAATAGTATCAATATAATCTGTGGAAGCTATTTGGTATTTTTTATTTGATAAATCCTCTAATGCATGCCTCCAATATTGATTTCTCATTAATTTTCTTTTAGCAATATCTTGCTTATCTTTTTGAATGTTATTAGCCAAATGATTCATTTTTTCTTTTAATTCTTGTACTTCTAATTCTTTTGAGATACCTTTCAATGGTTCATCTTTTTTAAATTCCTTTCCTAAATAGGTGTATAGAAGATCAATTTCTTGTTCAAATAAAGGTAAATTTTCCATAAATGCTATTGAATTCTTAAGTTTTGCTTCATCTTTGAGTTTTTCAATGTCTAAAATATATTCAATCAATGTTATCGCAAAAGTCTCCGAAAGTGGTTTACTTAAACTAGAAAATTCCTTTTTAGTATTTTTTAATAATGTTTTAATTTCGTCCACTCTATTTTCTTTAATTAAAATAAGAGCTAGTAAAGCCAATGAAACTCCTGCTAAGTTATATTGCTTGATTTTAATTAAGTGTTTGACAATTTCTTCATACTGTTTAATTGCTTTTTTATAATCTTGAATTTCTAAAGAATATAAAACATGCTCAAAATAGGCTCTCTTTAGACCTTTTCGCTGTCTTAGGTCTCTTTCTCGGTCTTGAAATGCTTCTCTGGCTTTTTTCTTAATAAGTGAAAGCCTTTCTATTAATGTTCCTTCTTTAAAGAGTTCTCTGGCTTTTTCTGCTTCAGATTCGCTTTTTTCTGCTTCTAATTTTGTTACTTTTTTATGCAATTCAGCTTTAAGCATGCTATTATCTATCCTATCTATAATTGCATGGGCTGGTGAAAAGGCTTTAATGTTAATATATATTTCAGTAATTTTTCTATATAATTCATTGAAATCAATTTTAATGTTTTCTAAATAAGCATAAGAAATATCCGAAGCTTTTTTTATTAAAACTAAAGCTTTTTCAACTCCTAGTAAATTACTTTCACTATCTACAATTTTTATTGCTTGTTCTTTTATTGCTTTAACATACTCTTCACTTATCTCTTGAGCTTGTTCATAAAGCATTTGATCTCTATAAATCTTATTTGAGTTTTCAAGAACTCCTTCAATTTCCCCATATTCTTTCTCTAATATTACTTCCTTTAATACCTTAAGATAAAGTTGAAATTTATCAATTAAATACTTCTTTTTCATCGTTTCAGATAATTCTGTATAAATTGGAAAGAATTGAGTGAAATTTTTACCAATTATTAGGACATCTAAGGATTTTGACAATATTTCATCTTGAATATCTTCTTTTCCAATACTTCTTAGAAAATTTGCTTGATTTTTTATTCGGTCAGCTGCTCTAATAAACTCATTATTTTCAATTAATATATTTGCCTCTTTGATTATCTGTTCATTAATATTTGCAATTAATTGTAATTCTTCTTGGATAAATTCACTTAATACCTCGACACCTTTTTCTATATTCTCTTCTATCTCCTTTTTCCTTAATTCTTTAGCCTCTTCCTCAATTTTATCTCTAATTTTTGTTAATTTTTTTTTGGTTGATAGGGAAGTTATTTTATTCATTAAATCGGTTGCCATAGCGAAATTCAATTCATTTAAGAATAATTCGATTAAATCTTCCAATAGTTTATCTAAGTTACCCCTTTTTACGTTATATGATTCCCAGAGGTTCTCAATTTCATCATAAGTATATTTTGCAGAATAATTATCCTTATTTTTAATTTGCACCTCTAAAAGCTTAGTTAATACCTCAACCTGTTTATTAGTAAACTTTTCTAAATCTTCAAAAAGACCTTCCCTTTGATAGAGGGTTATTGCTTTATATAATTGATCTTTTGCCAATATATACTTTTTGCTTTTAACTAAGAAATCAGCTGCAGCTAAAATTTTATCAACAACTTCTTTAAGAATGATAAGAACACCCTCATGAGGTAAAGCAGTAAAAATTTTGAAAGCATTTTCAACTTTACAGGCGGAAATCCAAGAATTAATTGCTAATCTGAAGGATTCATTTCTCAAATGCCTATCCTTTAATTCTATAGCTGCCCATTGAGCTGCTGCTAAATATTGTCTTGCAGCTAAATCATACTTTTTTTTATTAAATAGTTTATTTCCTTCTGATATTATAGACTCAGCATATAGTTTCTTAAAATTTTCAGATTTTTTTTTATCGATTTTTTGTAGGATTTTTGAAGCTTCTAGATATAAATTTATTTTAGAATAGAGTAAAGCTGCCTGTTCACTTATTACATAAAATTCTGCTTTATTAAAAATATCTGCAATCATAGCTGCCTTTCGAATTGCTTGAGCAGTATAAAAGTATTGTTGACGTTTAAATTGTAAATTTGCTAATAAGATGAAAATTGGAAAGCGCATCCAAGCATTTTCAATATTTAATGGTGTATCCCCTGTAATCATTGCTAGACATAAACATTGAAGGGGTTCGTGGAAAAAACGAGGGGGAATGTTAACAAAAGCTTCTAACTGAGGGTGATTTACCCAGAGATTTTCTAATAATTCATTTACAGAAATAGGAATTATCCCATCAGGGTCATAGTACATAATAATTGTAGGGATATCTCGTTTAATTGAATTGATGACGGGAAGAACGAGATCAAAAAATTCCAGTTCTTCTTCACTTGAGGGATTTAAAAAGTAGATGATTCCATCAATTTCAGGAAGAAGCTCATCAAAATTTGTATTTATCATATCAGATATAACATCAACTTCTAAATCACAAACATCTTCAAAAACATTAAGTTCCTTGTACCATACAAAATATGATTCTTTATCTTCACCACCTTCAATAAAAGCATTAGAGATATAAAAAGGAGTAAATTCTGGATTCCCTAATACTAAGACTTTAAAAATATAACGCATTGAATCTTAATACCTCATGAATTTTAATCAAATGCTCCAAATTTCGTAATAGTTAATTATTAAAAAAATAACTTAACAAATCTTTAAAATTATTATTATTATTATAAATTATTAAATTAATTTCTTCCTTTATTCAACTATTATATTTATTATATAAAGGTTGTTTTTAACAAAATTTTAATTTAATCGAGAGATTCAACATTGCATTATCTGGAACGCAATTATCACATTCTTGAAGCACGTATGATAGAACAAATGGAGAAATCATTTGAATTAGGAAGAAAATTAATTGACACTGAATTAGATGCCGGTTTACTTAATTTTATTGTTAAACCGGTAGTGAAAACTTTTTATGATTATTGGACTCAAAATGATGCTAGATCTGGCACATTAAAACAGATAAAAGTTACTTTAGAGGCTGCAAAGGAATTAATATTTAACAAAAGCTCAAAGGAATTTTTCAATGAAATAATAGAAGAGAATTTTCCTGAATATCTTAAAGCAGATCAAACCACACATCAATGCAAAAAAAATCATAAAAATTATGAAAGATTAGTAGGAATTGCTAAGAAAACTTTCATTAATTATGTAAAAGAAGCTATTAAATTTTTAGCTGTAAAAGAAAATGTTAATGATTATGGTGATCTATGCAGATTAGCTTTTAATAATAAAGAAAACGCCCGAGAAAACTTAATGATGCAATTGGATTATACTGATGAAGGAATAAGGATAATTGAAGAAGATCCTACAATCCTAAGTATTCCAGTCGGTAAAAAAATTATTGTAAAGTCATTAAGAAGGGGTTTTGAAGAAACTAAAA
>JBHLOI010000008.1:0-92925 GCA_048940645.1 Promethearchaeota archaeon
ATAGGTTTCTTACATACAGGACATATAGTTAATAGTTTTTTCATTAAAAAAGAATGATTTTCATAATTAATGATGGTATTTCTCATAAAAAATCAGTTAAGAATTTTATTCATGATTGAATTTAAAGATTTATAATTAAAGACCACTAAATTTGAAGAATTTTAATTATATAGTAATCGAAAGAACTAACTATATTTCTATACCAAAACAACCCGCATTTAATTAAACTTGCGTTTATCAAAGATTTCTTCTAAAAAGTTCCGAATTTGGCCTCTTGCTTTTGGTTCGTTATTAAATTTAGTATAGAGATAACTACTGAGAAAACTTTTGATCTCAGCTTTTACATCTTTCAAGTCAATAAATTCATACCCATTTTCTAATTGATCATTATTGATTAAAGGTTTAATATGTTTATTAATCAAATAGAGAATAAATCTAACTAAAATAGTACTTATTTGTTCCTCTTCCTCTGAAGTTAATTCATAATCTCCATGTACAATTGCATCTTTAATGTTGTTCAATTGCAGTAAATCTGATTCCATTTCTTTTGATATTTTTAATTTCTTAATTTTAGTAGCTAAATTTTTTATATTTTTTGTATCAAGGGTTGTATCACAATAATTCTCGAGGTTGGCAAAAAATCGAACTAGAAACTTAAAATTATCATTTATACTATATAAATTCTCCCAAACTTCCATATTTAGCTCTTTCATAGCGGATTCTATTTCATCTTCTACGTTCCTAGAAATCTTTTTTAAATAATGACCATAATCCCCAAATGGGAAGCCAAAGTAATAGCTGTTATATTTAGTTTGTATATCTTTTGATGAAACTAAATTATCTTGAATCTTTTCCTTTCTTACTATTTCTTTAACAAAACTCAAGACATAATTACAACTTGGGCAATAAGTCTTCCAGGTACTAATGATTGCCTCAGGTGGTTTTACACCATTATTAATATAACCATTAAAACCTGAAAGCTTTTTTCCATCAGGAGTAGAAAAAATCGCATCTTCAGGATAAAATGTCCTTGGAACAAACTTGTTATCACAAACAGGACATTTTACCATTTGTTTTTCACTCACAGTCATTGTTCAACCTCAACTATTAATTCTTATATTTCACTTTTCTTATAATAACAAATTTCTTAAATTTTTATAAATCTACAATAAAGTGAAGCTAGGAACTTTTATCCCATCACTATAAATTTCGAAATTTATACTACTACTACTTAAAATCAATTTCCATGAAGTTATTATATTTATGTGATACTAGGATATTTCATATTATTATAAAAACATGAAATTAATTTTTTAAATTACAGTGAAATCATGGTGGGGAGATAAGAATATTAACCATTAAGTAGATACCAAAAACAATCATAAACCCGCCACATACGATTAAAATATATTTATAAATTTTATAATTTAAAGCCTTACCTCCAAAATATACAAAAGCTGAAATAGGTAAATACCAAATAATATCACCTAATTCATGACCTATAAAAAATAATAGAATTCCTATAGGGTTTGCAAACGAAATGTTAAAGTTAATCATGAATCCAAGTCCAATAACCGCCCACCAAAAGCTCCAGTAGGGATTAGAAAGCGAAACGATCATACCTCCTAAGAAACTATTTCCTTTAAAACCTTTTATTTTTTCCTCATCAATATCTAAATTTGCATCAACCTTTGTCTTTAAAACATCGCGTATTACTAAAATCCCGAAAATAACTAAAAAAATTCCCCCAATTATACCCACAATAATTAGAAAAACAACATTTTGAAAAAAGATTGAAGCTCCAGCAAGAAGTGCCATTATCAATGCAAATTCAATTGTAGCATGCCCCAATACAATGTATACTCCCGCGAGATATCCCCTTTTTTGGTTCAATGATTTATATATTGTAAAAGTCAATAAGGGTCCCGGTGATAAAGCACCTGTTAATGCAACTATAAAAGAAAATATTAAAATATCCCACATGAATAAAAAAAGGTTGTATTAATTACATATTATAAAGTTATGAATAAATTTATCCTTTTTTAGTATGTAATATTAATCCTTAAAATAACATAGCCTATACCAAATTAGTCAGGTATCGCCCAGTTAATGAGTGCTACAATTACAAACACTACGATCAATATTGGAATCATAAACACTAAAAACAAATAAGAACCTTTTATTAACTCTTTTCGCCAAGCTTTAACACCTTCTTCCCATTTCTTCCGTGTTTCTTCTTGCCAATCTTTTATATCTTCTCTGATCCTTTTTGTCCGTGCTTCCCACTGCTGTTTCGTCTCAATTTGTTTAGTTTTTAAGTCATCTACCCAATTTTGAAAGTTAGAATTCCATTCTTGGACAGTATTAGTTAAGAATGTATCTATCTGTTCTTTATTTTTCTCCCATACTTCCTTGTTTTCAGTTCGCAATTTCTCAATTTCAGATGTCCAATCCTTTATTGTATTGTCTACATTTTCTTTAGTTTGCTTAAAAAAATTATCTATTTTCTCTTTGTTCTTATTCCATAACTCTACATTCTTTTTTGATTGCTCTTCTATTGATTTTTGAAATTTATTAAATCCATCTTTTATTCCGTTAACAAAGTTATTCCATCCTTTAAGTAGGATACTTTCATTTTTTTTAGGACTCTCTATAATATCAAATTTATTGTTACTTTTAGATAACTCATCAGAATTGTTCTGGTTGCTCATAGATTTTAAATAAGCTACCGATACTTAAATATTTATTTTATCAACGATTTTAATTAAAAAAAATGAAAAGAGTGAAATCAACATGAAATTTGATATCTTGAAAAAAACACCCTTATATGAGGTTTTATCGGATCGGGGAAGGCGAATAAATTTACCTGAAGGTATCTTTTATTGGGCAGGGAGAGCTAAGAAAGAAGCTGAATATATAGGAACTATAGGGGCAGCATATGCTTATGAAAAAGATTTTCTGGGCGGTAATTCTGTTAGGTGGGTTCCATGTTATTTAGAGTATATTAATGATTATTTTAATAATCTTGATACAAGTGATCTAGTACCTTATGCTTCAATTTCAGGATTACAGGAATTACGTACAATATGGAAACAATGGATAATGAAAAAATCCCTATTTAAAATAGATACAGAAAAAGAGAAATTACTAAAGCTTGATAAATATATTTCTCTGCCAATAATTACTGCTGGTATAACAAATGCAATCTTTATGAGTTCTGCGATGCTATTAAACCCTTCAGAAAGTATAATATGTCCAAATAAAAGGTGGGGAAATTATGATAATATTTTTTCGAAATTTTTAGGTGCTCATATACAATCATTTGATTTTTTTATTGATGATAAATTAAACTTAGAAGGCTTAAAAGAAGCAATTTACAAAGTATTAGAAACCCAAAATAAAATCATATTAATTTTTGGATTCCCAAATAATCCAACAGGATACATCCCAACATGGGAAGAAAATGCAGGATTAATTGAAATTTTAAAAGAAACTCAAAAAGAAATTAATCAACCCTTAGTGATTCTTATAGATGATGCTTATGAACCTTATATTTTCAGCAAAAATGTAGTAAATCGCTCACTATTTTACGATATTCAGCAACTTGATGAAAATATTATACCTATTAAATTAGATGGTATTACAAAAGAACTTCTATTATATGGAGGGCGAATAGGTTTTGTTACAATTGGTTTAAAACCAAAATGGGTAAATAATGATAAGGAGCTGGAGATATTAAAGAGCGAAATTGATAATAAACTATCAGGTTTTAATAGAAGTTCAATTTCAAATTGCAATCACTTTTACCAAGCAGTTACAACTAAAATTTTTAAGGAAAAAGGTATGGATAACATAATTAAAACTAGAAGTTCAATACAAGATCTACTTGAACTAAGGTTCGAAAAGATAAATTCAGAGCTCAAGAAAATAAAGAATCCAAATATTTCTGTTGACCCAAATGGTGGAGGCTTTTTTGTATTTATAAATCTAAATCCCAATAAAATTAAAGCTACTACATTTGCGGATCATATGCTAAGGAAATATAAAGTAGGAGTAATTCCTATTGAAAACATAAATGAAAATATAAATGGTATTAGAATTGCTTATTGTTCAATTGACATTAATCAAATTCCGGAAATAATTAATCGGATAAATCTTGCTTTAAATGATTTTAATTAATTCTTAATATTGTTTCCATATTACTTCTATTTATATCAAATTGATTAAATGCGTGATTTTATATACTCTTTCTTTTATAAGATATATAAATTATTTTAGAAAAAAATAAAGTGAAAAATTAAAATGAAACTTTATTTAATAAATAAAGGAGAACTTGTTGAAATCAAAAATCCTGTTTTTTCCACTGGAGATGTTTATCTTTTAGATGATGAAAAAACTATTTATGTCTGGATAGGGAGCAAATGTTCTGTTGATGAGAAAACTGCAGGTGCAGCTCAAGCACGAAAACTAGATCAAATGAGAGGTGGTGCTGCTAAGATTATTACTATTGACGAAGGAATGGAATCCGGAGATTTCCTTAAAACAGTTAATACATTGGGATCAATGAAAGTTGTGGTAAGAAATGTAGCTAAAACTCTTTTAAAGGATGTAGTAACTGGTGATTGGGCAGGATTTTCTGAACATATTAATGTCTTATATCGAGTATCCTCAGAAGAATTTGAAGGGATCAATGCAATGAAAATGGTTCAAGTACCATTTAATAAAGATTCATTAGATACTGAAGATTGTTTTTTAGCTGATTTGGGCAATAAAGTATACATCTGGCAGGGTGCTCAATGTAATGTTAAGGAAAAAGTAAAATCAGGTCAATGGGCAAGACAAATTGATGCTGAACGCTCAGGACTCCAGAATGAAACAATTTTTGAAGAAGGTGATGATGCGGAATTCTATGCAGCGTTAGAGCGAGGGGAAAATTATAAAGAATCTGATGCGGTGCAATTAAGGGCTGAATCTGAATTAGAGCCAGAAACCGAAGCTGATAAGCGAGCTGCAGCTATAATGCCAGAATTAAAATCGGAAGTAAAAGAGGTAACACCCGAAGATATAAAGGCAGATATAGCTGAACTAAAGGCATCAAGTCCTTCTGGTGCTGCACCAGGGATCCCAGGTTCTGCAGATGATTTATTAACAATTGAGAAAACAGAAGGACGTCGAAAGTGTCCTAAATGTGGTAATGAAGACAAGATGTTGATTCACGAGAGTATTGATAAAGGAAATATAATTTTGGATTATCCTCGTATGTATGGAAAAAAATACCGTTGCGGCCAATGCGGAATAGAGTGGCGCGAGAAATAGGTTTATAAAATTAAATTTTATTTTAATCTTTTTTTAAATTTTTATCATTAAGTTGTATAAAATAAATCATTAAGACTTTTTTAGGTCTCTTCGCATCAATTTAATTTTTTTCTTTAAGTCAACTATCTCATCATCTTTCTTCTCTATTTCGGATTCTAATTTTAATTTTGAATCTTTTACTTTTTGCATTTCTCCTAAAATCCTATCCTCAATTTGTTCAGCTTCATAGAGTTTATTTTTATTAGTTTCTTCTTGTTTCTTTAATTCTTTGATTTCATTAGTTTGATCGTCGATAATATTACGTAAATTGGCCATTTCCAATTCAAATTTTCCGGTAATATTGCCAGATTTTTCTTGGGATTCCTCTAACTGTTTTTCCATGCGATTCATAAATTCTTCATTTGTTTTATTTTTCTGAGTTAACTTTTCAATCTCTAATACTAATTCTTTTATTCTTTCTTCTTTTTTCTCAAGATCTTTTTTCACTAAACTAAAGGTTTCTACCTGTTGTTGTAACTCCTTTATTTTTTTATTATTGGTTTCCTGTGTATTTTGCATTTCAAAGATAGCTTTTTCTTTTTCAGTTATTATCTCATCCTTTTTTTCTACAAGTAATTGAATTTTTTCAAATTTGGATTTTTGAACGGTATCTTTCTCCAAATATTGAATTTGTTCCATTAATTCTTTGATTTTACTATCTTTTTCGTTTAATCTCTCAACTAATCCTTGATTTGCAGTTTGTTCAGACCTTAACTGATCTATTTCATTTGTTAAGGATTTAATTTTTTTGGTTTGCTCTTGGATGATCTTATCAAATTTGTCTATTTCATCCTTTTGATTTTGTACAATTTGGATTTTTTCATTATTTGAAAACTCTAATTCTTCAATTTGTTGTTTCTGGGTTTCAAACTGCTTTTGTAGCTCTATAATCGCTTTATCTTTATCTTCTATGACCTGGCTCATTTCTAAATCGCTCTTAGACGATTGGGATAGCGCTTCTGCTTTTGTTTCTAATTCCTTGATATTGTCATCCTTTTGTACAATTGTTTGAAGTAAATTTTCAATAGTATTATTATTTTGCTCAGCCATTTGCTGAAATTTTTCTTTTTCTTGAAATAGGAATTCATAATCTTTCTTACTACTATCCAATTTTTCTGATAATATTATTACTTGATCATTAAGTTTTCTATTTTGTTCAATAAATTCATCTAACTGTTCCTTGAGATTTTCTTCCTCTGAAACAGGTTTTTCGCCTTCTTCCCGTTCTTCAACCCACCCTAAACTTGAAAGAGCTTCTGTGATTGATTCATCTTCATCTTTTTGATGTTCACGTTCATCTGGCATAATATAAAAAACAATTTTTAGTCTATTAAATTTTTCTACTCATTATAAATATTTAATAGTACTATTTATGAAAATCATAGAGTAGATTAAAGCTGATTTCATTATCTTTTAAAGAATATATCTTTTGAATTACAACTTTTCTAATATTTACACAAAATAAGATATTGCTAGAAGGAGTATTAAGATGAATAATCACGTGTAAAAACATATTTTCTATCCAAGAAAAATTTAGTAAAGTAACCAATAGCAAGAGCTATAATGAAACTTACTTCTAATGGAGTTTTTAAAAAATTGGTAAGAAGGAATTGTATTCCAATATTTTCGATAGTAGTTAAAATTGCAAAGAAAAAATATTTCATAAATTCTTTTGAAGTCTCCTTTAGCTTACTGCCTCTTCTTTTAAAAACGATATATTTATCTAAAAAGAATTTAATTAGATAGGTTATTCCTACAGCAAGTATTGAACCGATTAATTCAGGCATATTATAGGGATTGGTTGAGCAATAAATAGCATGAATAAATTCATTAGAGCCAAAATTTCCGCATATTAAGGGCACAAACAAGAGTTGATTAGTTTTCTGTATAAGGTAATTAAGAATAATCATACACGCGGCAAAGAGGAAATATAAAATCATTTGTCTTCTTAAATTATTTTTGCTTTCCATCTTTATAACCCTTTTGAATTTATATTTTTGAACCACAATGGGGACAGAATCTTAAATTTTCTTCAGAAATTTTGTTATTACATATTAGACACTTTTTTAATTCTTTTTTATGTATATCTTCACTTAATTTGATATCACCAATACTTAGATTTTCATATGGTTCTGAAACTTCCTCAGAATTTTCTTCAGATCTCCTTTTTAACCCACAAGAAAGAGGTAAAATAATAAAAAATGGAAAAATAGGGAAAAAAACCCCAAAGGATAAACTCAAGATGAGTAAAATGATCGATACGATTATGATACCAATAAATAGTAAATTATAATATTTCATAGCTAATTATTCAAATTTATTTAGTGATTCGCAATTATGAGTTATTTTTAATGCGATCTTTCCAAGAATCAAGCTTTTCAGTTTCCTCACTTTCTGATGGTGTTGGGGAAGGTATTTGAAAACCACTTGCTGTTTCTTGAGATGTAGGTGATAATACTTCCAAAATTTCCTTTGATATCTTACTCCTTGCATCAACTTTACCTGTTAACCTTCTATATAATTTTTTTACCCCCCATACAAGAAGAGAAAATCCAATAGAAAACAAAAAATAAACAGCAATCCAGCCATCCCCAAGAAGAGGGATCGCAAATGGTAAAATTCCTGAAGCATAATTCATATAAAAAACTCCGATTAAAGCAAAAATTCCAAGAAATACAACACATCTAATACATGATGGGATAAGTTGTTTTTTCATCATCTGTTTCATTAAAGCAGTTGATTCTTGCTGCAATGCAAACATTTCCTGAGCATTTCCTGTAGCTTGGGCTGTTCGCATTCGCTGTTGAATGTTTAGTGCTTTATCTCTTAATTCTCTGGCAGATTGAAGATTAATTCCTAAAAATTTGTTTAAGATTAAACCTAAAGCTACCATGCCTATAGAAATAAACATTATTTGAAGTATTATGCCTACATTTGTCAAATTTCCATCACTCAAATGTTCTTTTACTTTAAAATCTTCTTTTACTTTAAAATTTTCTCAAATTTTCTTTTAATTTGTTTGGATTTTTTCTAATATAGAATTCATTTAGATAATGATTATATCATTATAAATTACCATTTAAATAACCTTGAATATATTTAGAATAGAGTGCTTTCCACTTAACTGGTAGGCTAGCTACAATAGCACAGCCAAAATAACATCCATTACAGAATTCAAAATCATCCCGACATTGCATAATATCTCTTACCTCTTTTAAATTATAGATTAGTGATAAAGGATACTTTAATACATTAAAGCTTTTTAAAGGGTGAATTTTACATGGATATTCAATGAAACCATCCCATCTAACAAATAGGTAGGCTTCTGAAACATGACAACGTAAAAATTGTTGATTATAGTTTGGATAACCTCCAAAACCTCCTTTTTCTATAACACTAATACTAAATGGGTCAGTTAATATATTTTTATATCTTTCTCTCAAAGATCGAATTAAATTAGCCCATAATGAGATATTTGGGAGCATTTCTTCGATATTTTCTATAAAGTATTTTTTATTATGAAATTCTCGAACAATGTCCTCGCAAGGATATAACTCTATAGACACATCATATCTTTCTGCTAATTGACATATTTTCTCAAGTAGATGGATATTATCATTCATTACAACAGTATTTATTATAACTTTTATGTCTCTTTTATTCGCAATGTTTATAGTTTCAATAGCTTTATTAAAAACTTTAATTCCTCTTCTTTTATCATGTAATTTTGCTTGTGGATAATCGAGTGAGATCAATAGATAATCCAATCCTTCTAATCCTCTGTTTTTTTTGAATAACTTCGGCATTAAATATCCATTTGTTGCAACTCCAACAATAGAATCATGTGTAATTCCTGTATAACTGATGAGTTCGGGCAGATCTTTTCTCAAGGTCGGTTCTCCTCCGGTAAAAGATATGATATTAACTCCCAACTCTGCAATTTGATCAATTATTGATTTTATTTGATTTGTATTCATTTCATTAATAACTATAGGCTTAGGTAAAGCATGGAATGAGCAAAAAGGACAACTTGCATTACATCTTAGAGTAACCTCGATTTGTGCGGAATATGGTATTTTTCTAGTGGTGAATTTATTTAAACTGAAAGTTTTTAGATATTTGAGCCATCTTTTCACCCTTATTGTTGGAATAGATTTCATCTCTAAAGCCAAAATTTGGTGAGGAAACTAATTTCTTCGAATGCTTATAGGATTTAATTTTAATGGAATTAAAAATATAACCAATTATTAATTACTGATTAAAACTTTCAAATTAAATCTTATCCAATATGAGAAAAAAAATTGAATTCTTAGAACGTAGAAATAGATTTCTTACTCATAGATATAAATCATCAGTAAAGCAAATACTTTCCTACCTTTGGGAATTTAAAAAGCTCTTCTTCTTTATCGCTATTTTAGGAGTAGTTCAATCGATCTTATATCTTACATTTCCTTTATTTCTAGGACCTGCAATGGATATCTTAGTAAATCCGAGTATTCTTATTGAAAGTGTTTTTCCTATATTTTTTACTATAGTTATTATTCAATCTCTTGTGGGCATCATTAATGGAATAAGGATTTATATTAATAGATGGATGGGAGCAAATGTAATTTATAATTTAAGAAATGACCTTTTTTCTACGATACAGCAAATGTCTTGGGGGTGGTTAGATAAACATAAGACTGGAGAACTTATATCTCGAACAACAAGCGATGTAAATTTACTCAAGGAATTTTTGGGAAATACACTTCAACTTTTCATAAGACAACTCTTTACTTTTTCATTTAGCTTTGCAATTCTTTTTATAATTGATATTGAATTAGCTTTCTTTGTTACAATTGTGTCACCTGTTTTATTTTATGTATTACTTATTTTCAGAAAGAAATTTAGGCCCGTCTTTAAAAAGTCAAGGGAAACTTATGCAGAGTTGACTAATAGTATTCAAGAGAATGTTCAAGGAATTACTGTTGTGAAATCTTTTGGAAGAGAATCTTATGAAATTAATAAATTTTCACAATATAATAAGAAATACTATAAAGATTCAATGGACATTATAAAACTACAATCAACTTTTGATCCAATAATTCGACTAACTGATAATATTGCTTTTCTTATTGTGATACTTCTTGGAGGATTATTTGTACTGAATAATGATATCACTTTTGGAGATTTATTCGCATTTGTAATGGTTTTGAATTTTTCAATAGAACCTTTGTACTTTATCTCAAGATTTTTTGGAAATATGCCCCAAATATCAGAAACGTCTGATAGAGTGGTTCATATTTTAAATTCAAAGATCATTGTTAAAGAAAAAGAAGATGCTATTGAAATGCCCCCTATTAAAGGAGAAGTTGAATTTAGAAATGTATTTTTTAATTTTACTGAAATTAAGAAAGACTTTGTATTAAAAAATATAAATTTGAAAATTAAACCCGGAGAAAATATAGCAATATTAGGAGCAACCGGCTCTGGAAAGTCAGCATTGGTTAAATTAATTCCTAGGTTTTATGATGTATCTAGGGGGGAAGTTCTTATAGATGGTATTAATGTGAAGGATGTTAGCTTCAAATCTCTTAGAAAACAAATCGGTTTTGTTTCACAAGAAAGATTCTTATTTTCCTGTTCAATTAAAGAAAACATTGCGTTTGGTAATAAATCTATACAGAATGAAGATATAAAAAATGCAGCAAAATTTGCTGACATTGAGCAATTTATTGAAGAAAATTTACCCGAAAAGTATGAAACTAAGGTAAGTGAAAGAGGTACAACTCTATCAGGGGGTCAAAAGCAAAGAATCTCAATTGCTAGAGCTTTAGCTATTAAACCCAAAATCTTGATTCTAGATGATGCTACTAGTAGTGTTGATGTTGATACTGAATATAGAATCCAAAAAAATTTCAAAGAAATTTTCAAAGAATCTACAACCTTTCTTATTACTCAGAGATTATCAAGTGTGAGGAATGCTGATCGAATTTTAATTTTAAATAACGGAGAAATTGCCCAATTAGGCACCCATGAAGAATTAATGAGTCAAAAAGGGATTTATAGAAATTTATATTTAACATTAAAAGTCGAGGAGCGAGCATAATGTCGAGAGAAAAAAAAGAAAAAGATGAAGAACGTAAGGAACAGAGAGATATTAAAGGGACTTTAAAAATATTAGGGAGATTAATTCGGTATATTGGAAAAAAAAATAGAAAACTGTTCTTCCCTCTTACCATATTTATCATTTTGAACATAGCGTTTAATTGGTTTACTCCCTTAGTATTTAAGTCATTGGTGGATGATGGTTTGGGTGGTGGAATAGGTGCAACTGAAGGTAATATTGATATAGTTATTAGTCTTGGGATTATTTTTTTTGTTTTGACAATTTCTGGAGTTCTCATAAGGATAGCTCAAAGTTATATTATACAAAAATTAGCAACAATTACAATGTTCAATTTAAGAGCAGAACTTTTTATTAAATTTCAAAAATTAGGTCTAGATTATCACGAAACTCCCAACCGTACAACAGGAAAAAAGATCAATTATCTCACAGGTGATGTAAATACTATCCAACAATTAATACAATCAGGATTATTAATTTCTCTAAGTAATCTCTTTTTAGTACTTGGAGCTTTACTTTTTATGATCATATTAAGTCCTGGTTTAACACTAGTAATATTTTTGATTGTACCTGTAATTTTTGGATTGGGAATTATTCTTTTAAAAAAAGCTAGAAAATACTTTAAGGATTTAAGAGAAAGAGTTGCTGACGTAACCAGCAATTTAGATGAGTCTATTATGGGAATGAGAACAATTCAATCCTTTGCTGTCGAGGAGCAAAATTATAGCGAATTTAAAAACAACACAGAACTAGAAAAACGAACCACTATGAAAGCCGCAAAGTTACTTGCATTTATCCCCGGAATTAGTCTATTAATCATAACTTTAGGAATTAGTGTTGTGTTTTTCACTGCCGGCTTTTTAATTCGAGAAGGATCACTATCACAGGGCACTTTATTAGCATTCATTTTTTATATTTTTATGTTCTTTGAGCCTTTATTATCATTAATTAATTTTTTAACACTTTTGCAAAATTCAGTTGCAGCTGGAGCTAGAATCATTGGTTTATTAGATGAGGAACCGTCAATAAAAGAAATACAAGATGCTGTCATATTAAAAAAAGTAAATGGAATAATTGAATACAAAAATGTGGATTTTTCATATGAGAAAAATGTTCCAGTATTAGAAAATATCAATTTAAAGATAAAAGCAAAAGAAAGGTTAGCACTAGTTGGTTATACAGGTGCAGGTAAGAGTACCTTTGTTAAATTGCTGTCTCGATTTTATGATCCAACAGAGGGAGAAATAAATGTTGATAATATAAATTTAAAGGACATAAATCTTAAAAGTTTAAGAAATATGATGGGAATAGTCCTCCAAGAAAATTTTTTATTTTCTGGTAGCATCATGGAAAATATAAGATACGGAAATTTAAAAGCCACTGAAGAACAGATCGTAGAAACTGCAAAAAAAGTAAATGCTCATGAATTTATAGTAAATCTTGAGAGAGGTTATAATACAATCGTAGGAGAAAGGGGTAGTAAACTATCTGAAGGGCAAAGACAATTGATTGCATTTGCAAGAGCTCTAATAGGGAATCCGCCTATTCTAATCTTTGATGAAGCAACCTCATCTATAGACCCATACAGTGAACTTCTAATACAACAAGCTTTAGAAACTTTATTAAAAGGACGAACAAGCATATCGATAGCACATAGATTATCTACAATAATCAATTCAGACCGAATTATTGTTTTAGATAAGGGAAAAATAGTTGAAGAGGGGTCACATCAAGATTTAGTTAAATTAAATGGTCTATATAATCATTTATACAAAATGCAATTTAAAGATCCATTTAAAAAGAAAAAGCAAAAATAACAGAAAATTGAATGTCATTAGATGAACAAGGTGCTTGATTATCTAAAAAAATTTAAAGTAAAAGAAAAGAATTAAACAACTTTTCCACATTTCTTACATATATATTGCTTTGCATAAATTTTTATTCCTCCCATCTGATGCAATACTTGAGAGCGATCTTCTTCCGTTCTAAAGTCAGTTCCTCCACAATCAGGACATATTCTTCTTCCTTCTACTGGAGGTTTTTTTAATGCCTTTTCCTCTTCCTCTTGTTTTTCAACTATGGCAGATGGTTTAACTGTACCTGTTCCTGCTGCTTTTACTTCTACAGTTGAACTTGGTTTTGATTTAAGAAGTTTATCCAATTTATCATTGATTTTTTCAAGTATGGATAACACTTTTTCTTCAAATTCAGACATATTATTATCTCCTCATTTTTAACTCTTATCAAAAAGTAATTTAATAATAGATCTAAGATTCATTTTAAAAATCTTTGTAAATGAAAAAGTTAAATTTTAATGCTTAAACATCTCTCCTTCGTCCTTCTATTGATTCAAAATAATCTAAGATCGATTCCTTAATTTCAATAGCAGGGTAAATCAATCTCGATTGCCAAACATAATTTATCGCATCAGCCCAATTCCATTTGGGATTTTGTTTTAAAAGCCATGCCACAATTATTCCACCGCTTCTTGAAACTCCCATAGCACAATGGACTAAAACTTTTCCGTTTTTTATATGCTTATCTATGAATTCAATTATTTCTTTAAGAAATGTATGAGGAGGATACCAATCATCAGGGAATCCTTTATGTAAATAAGCAAATCCTTGAGGTGTTGGATCATAGAGGTTTTCTTCCATTAAATTAACTATTGCAGTGATTCCAATTTCCTTAAATTTTTTAAAATTTAATCTGGGCCAATATGCTCCAATATATAAATCTTTATGAACTCTATATATTTGATCCATCTCTGTCATTATAAAAAAAACTAGTAAAGCAAAGTTTTATCCAATTCAATTTAAAGAATTTTTGTAGTTTCAAAAGTTTTTTTATTTTAAGAGAATAATAAATGAATTTAATCTAATTTAATTAAATCCCGACTTGCTATAATATTAGCTCCTAATCCAAGGACATTTTCAATTAATATATCTCCCATTTTAATTGGGGCTTTTAATTTCATTACCGCAATTTCTGCTAAGACATCTTTCAATTTTTCTTTAAGAATAGCTTTATCCGTTCGTACCGGAATTAAGGGTAATAACCCATTTTCGATTCTCATGGTTGTAGTAAGAATTCTTTTTGGTTCATAAAACTCTTGCTGAGCGTATTCAAGTCCCCGCTCGCAAGTATACCCTTCAAATGTAACTTTTTCATTAGCCCCTTTCTTAACTTTTATCTCACAACCGGTTGGACATACAATGCAACGAATTATTTTTATTGTACTAAGTTCTGACATAGCTTACCACCTTTTATTAATCCTCCTCTATTAATACCTCTGGACGAGGAATTACTTCGATTGTTATTGTTTTACAATCAGGTTTTATACCTTGTTTTTCCAAGTTTATACTTAATTCGACCATCTCACTTGGTATAACATAAATTTTCTTTCTTTTATAGATAATGTTATTTTTTTCATCTTTAAATTGTATTAGGACTCTTCTATCTGGATAATTTACCCTAAAAGTGAAAATTATATCATTTAATAAGTCATTCTTATTAATTAAATCAGGTTTAACATAATTAACATTATCTCCAGAGATTAATTTAATCGTTTCACGGGTTCTAATTTCCTTATTAAATATGTTTTTAATATATTCAGCCGCATTTTTTCCTGCGCGCTTCGCTTCTGCTGTAACTAAATCAACTAAATCATGGACTTGTAATACATTTCCGCAAGCAAAAATTCCTTCAACAGAAGTTTCTAAATTATTATCAACTACAGGACCACCATTTTTAGAAAGTTCGGCTCCTGCTTGTAAGGTCAATTCATTTTCCGGTATTAAACCAACTGACAAAAGTAACGTGTCACATTCAATAAATTTTTCAGAACCGACAATACGATCAAAATTTCTATCAACTTTTGATATGGTAACTCCTTTAATTCTATCTCTGCCATGGATTTTAGTAACTGTATAGTTTGTAATGAGGGGTATTTCATAATCTTCTAAACACTGTACTTGGTTTCTCAATAAGCCACTCACATAGGGTAAAATCTCTACGACAGCTTTTACTTTGCAACCTTCCCATGTTAATCTACGTGCCATTATCATTCCGATATCTCCACTTCCTAAGATAACAAATGTATTTCCTGGCAAATAACCTTCAATATTTACGAATCTTTGAGCTTGGCCGGCAGTATATATTCCAGAAGGTCTAAAACCAGGGATATTAATAGCTCCTCTTGTTCTTTCCCTACAGCCCATGGCTAAAATGATTGCTTTTGCTTCTACGTCAATAAGACCTTCTTGCTTATTAACAGCATAGATATGTTTATCCTTACTGACTTCAAATACCATAGTATCTAAAAGATAAGGGATTTTTAATTCTTTAACTTCATTAATAAATCTCTGAATATATTCCGGACCAGTTAATTCTTCTTCAAATTCTTTTAATCCAAATCCATTATGAATGCATTGTAGGGTAATTCCACCTAACTCATGATCTCTTTCTATTATTAAAACACTTAATTCTGTCTTTTTAACTTCAATTGCAGAAGCTAACCCCGCTGCTCCCGAACCAATCACGGCCACATCGACTTTGTATTTATTCATTCTTTAATCACCTCTTCACTATTTCTCAACTGAATATCTTTAGTTTTACCGATTAAAAAATAAGTATCTTCTCCTCGTTTAGTTACTTCTTGATATGTTATGCCTAATTCGCGAGATAATATTTCAATGACTCGTGGACGGCAAAATCCTCCTCCACACCGCCCCATACCGGGTCTACAACGAAATTTTACTCCATCAACTGTTTTAGCTCCCACAGGATTATGAATTGCATCGATAATTTCTTTTTCTGGAATCATTTCACATCGACAAATTATTCTAGCCCATGCGGGATCCTCTTTAATTTTTTCATCTAATTGTTCTTTAGAAAAGTCTTTAAATCTTTCTGGTTTTGGTCGTATAGGATTATAATCATCTTTAGGTTTTAACTCTACTCCCAATAGTTCAAGATATTCTTCTACTCTCTCAACTATTGCATAACATGAAGTTAAACCAGGTGATAATATACCAGCTACATTGATAAATCCATAAACATCTGTATTATCAATAATAAAGTCATATGTATCAGGTACAGCTCTCAGTCCAGCAAAATTTTTTATTGAAGCTCGTAATGGTAAATTAGGTACTAATTGTCTACCACCCTCAATAATTTCTTTTAATCCTGCTTCGGTGGTTGAAATATCTTTCTTATCTGTGATATTTTGAGCATTAGGTCCAACAAATGTATTGCCATGGATAGTAGGGCATACTAGAATCCCCTTGGATACCTTAGTAGGAATAGGAAATAGAACTTTATTTAGATGCATCGCATTTCTATCAAATAAAATATATTCCCCTTTTCTTGGCATTAATTCAAAATAATCTAAACCAACCATTTTTGAGATTTTAGCAGCGTAAAGCCCTGCCGCATTTATTACATTTCGGCCTTGAAATTCACCGGCTTTAGTTTTTAATTTAAAAAGATAATCTTGATGTGTGATTTTTTTTACTTTTGCATTTAGAAAGAATTTAACTCCATTAAGAGCAGCATTTTCAGCAAGAGCAAAAGTCATTTCATAAGGGCTTACAATCCCTGCTGTGGGGGCATGAAGCACACCAATGACGTCATCAGTAAGATTTGGTTCCATGTATTTAATTCTTTCTTTATCTAATATTAATTCTAATCCCGGAATACCATCTTCTATTCCCCGTTTCCGTTCCTCTTCAAGAAATTTTATTTGATTATCCTCTACAGCTACGACAAAAGAACCTATCCTCTGAAAAGGAAAATTTAATTCTTCTGCTGCTTGAGTATAGAGTTTATTACCTTTTATACAAAACTGTCGCCTAGTATGTTCCCTTGGAGCCCCATATCCTGCATGAACAACCCCAGAATTAGCTTTTGTTGTACCATTTGCAATATCTGCTTCTTTCTCTATTAAGCAAATGTTTAAATCATATTTAGATAAAGTACGTGCTATACAGCAACCAATTACTCCGCCACCAATTACGATAACGTCAAATATCAATAATAATACCCCACTTAATATGAAAAATAAATCAAGAGATCTATGTTATAAATAGTAAGATTTCTTTAAAATTTATTTAGAAATATATAATTGTTGATTTAAAGAAAAGGAAGATTGCGATCTTTATATATCTCTTTTAAAATAAAATTGTAAATAACCAAAATAAATTGAAGGCTAAAGCAATAATAATAAGAGCTATTGTAATTGGATTAAATACAACATTTCTTAGAGATTTTAAATATTTAAATTGAATATCTCCTTTTAATAGTTTTTCAACTGATTTGAATTTAGGATTGATTGCTTCTTTAAGATGATAAGATCCAAGAAAACGAGGAGTAGATAAATTTTTAATAACATTACTAAAAGTATTTGAAGAAAGTGGGCTTATTCTCTTATTATTGAATTCTTCTTCAAAATCTCGAATAAATTTTCCTTTTTTTAAGGTTTTTTCATCAATATTGTCGTTCTTTGTCATAAATAAATCCGGTTGGAATTATTTTAATTAATTCATGTAAGAAATATACTATTAATCTTAAATTTTTTATGGTTATAGTAAATAATTTTTGATATCTTCAGAATTAAAAATTAATTTTAAGACCAAAATGCTTCCTTTAACTTGTCAATTGGTTTTTCTAAAGAATTCTCTATAAATTGCCCAAAACTAGAAAAATAATTTATATCACCATCCCAATTTAACAAAACATCCGAGGGATACAGTTCAAAAAATTTATCACTAATTACTTTTAATTCTTCAACTACTTTTTTCTCTTTAATTTTATTAAGAGCTGTACCGACGAACAGGTAATCTCTTCTTCTTACAACTACAAATCTCATATTTTTCATTTCAAAATTAGATATTCCTCCATCAGAAAGTTTTTCTGCAAATGTATTTAAAGCAGACATCAAAGCGCCAAATAATTGGGGATTAAGCTTCTCTGTATTCATCATTCTAGAATATAATGTAACCCCAGTAGATGTGAGCACCCAAAAATCCTTAATTATTTTTGTCAAAGTTATCCCCTAAAATTTATTTTAACTAGTTAAATTTTGATAAAAATTAACAAAATGTTAGCTTTTTCCTATAAGAAAATATATCTACTTTTAATAATATAAAATTAATACAACTTTAAAATTGCATTTTTTTCCAAATTTTTTTGAATAAAGGAATAGTTAATCATGAGATGGAAAACTAAAATCACTCAGCTGACTGGAATAAAATATCCTGTGATTATGGGAGCTTTTGCTGGAGTAGGGAGGGCGAGGTTTGCAGCTGAATTTTCTAATTCTGGAGGTTTGGGTATCATCACCGCTTTAAACTTCAATACAAATGATGCGTTTTACGAAGAATTGCAAATTATGAAAAATTTAACAACTAAACCATTTGGTATAAACTTTTCTATAATGCCCCCAGAAACAGCAAAAAGGATCTCAAAACCAAAAACAGAACAAACTTATATGGATTTTGTTGATATTGCATTAGATAATGGAGTTAAAATATTCACAACATCAGCATATCAAGCACCGATAATAGGGAAAATTATTAAGGATGCAGGATGTAATTGGTTCCATAAATGCACTACAATTAAACATGCTTTATCTGCTGAAAAATTAGGAGTTGATGCTGTAACATTAGTAGGTTTAGAAGGTACTGGTTTTAAAAATCCCCTCCAAAATACTACTTTAGTTAATATTACTATGGCTAAAAGGCTGTTAAAAATTCCTATTATTGCTGCTGGAGGAATCGGTGATGCACGTGGCTTTCTTGCTGCTTTAGCAATGGGAGCTGATGCTGTATGTTTTGGAACAGCGATCATGGCTACGGAAGAATGTGGAGTTCCACAGAGCTACAAAAGGAAGTTAATTAAACAAGACATTTTTGACCTAGAATATTATAAAAAAATTTTCCATTTTCAATTAAAAGATAAAAGTATTTGGAGTCCAGCAGCAGGTCATATTAATAAAATTATTCCTTTAAAAAGTTTTATAGACAATATCATTTCTGATGCTGAAAAGATATTGAGATCTTGGGGGTATCGGGGGGAAGATTTCAGCACACTATAATAAAAGAGTCAATTATATCATCGGGTGAGAAATGTGAAATTTGATTATGGCAAAACAGGCTTAGAATTTTCTCTTAATCCGATTTGGAATACAACAATAATTCGCCCCTTAAAGCAAGATGTAATTGAAAATCCGAAAAATGTCATTAAAAATTGGATTAAAAATCCTATAGGTACCCTTCCTTTAAATGAAATCATATATCAAAAGAAAAGGTTAAATCAAATTTGTATTGTAGTATCTGACGCTACAAGACCAATTCCTTCGCGTATCATTCTTGAAGCCCTTTTGGATGAATTAAATGAATATGGTATAAAAGATAATCAAATTGTAATATTAATTGCCACTGGACTTCATCGAGCAACTTATGATAATGAATTAAAAAGAATAATTGGAAAAGATCTTTTAAATAGAATTAAATATGTTAACCATAACGCGAGAGATAATGATTGCCTTATTTATTTAGGGGATACTGAAGATCAGGTACCAATATATATTAATAAATACTATTATGAGAGCGATCTAAAGATTTTAACAGGTTATGTTGAGCCTCACTTCTTTTTTGGATTTTCTGGCGGCAGGAAATCCATAGTACCAGGAATTTCTGGAGTATTAACAATTCAAGCTAATC
The DNA here is from genome assembly GCA_048940645.1 of Promethearchaeota archaeon. Lineage (GTDB taxonomy): Archaea > Asgardarchaeota > Lokiarchaeia > Sigyniarchaeales > SOKP01 > SOKP01. The sequence goes on from JBHLOI010000008.1 coordinate 20,185, forward strand.
ATTCTGTCGAAAATATCGATTCTCCTTATTCACGGTTTGGAATATATGAAAATAATCCAATGGCAAAAAACTCTACAGAAATTGCTAAGTTATCGGGTGTAGATTTTGTAATTAATGTTTGCATTAACGAGGAGCATAAAATTACTCAAGTTGCAGCTGGTGATTTAGAAGAAGTGTATAAAAAATTGGTTGATTACCAATTAAAGTATATATTTAAAGAGATTGATGACCCCTATGATATAGTAATATGCGGAAATGGAGGTTACCCGTTGGATCTTAATTTATACCAAGGAGTAAAGAGTATGGGAATTGGAGAAATTGCTGTTAAAAAGGGAGGGACTATAATTTCTGTAAATGAATGTATTGACGGTATTGGCGTTGGTCATGATAAATTTAAAGAGCTACTTTTTTCTAAAAAAAAACCAGAAGAAATTTATCGAAAAACATTATCTAAAGAAATAACTATGATTGATATATGGGAAATTCAAATTCTAACAAGGATTATGATGAAAGCTGAAGTATATGTTATCTCTACAATAAATAAAGATGAATTAGGTAATATTGGCTTAAAATACGCTGAATCTATAGAAGATGCAATCCGAATGTCCTTAATTAAACATGGTCCTAATGCTAGAATACTAATTTTACCACATGGACCCCAAATCATCCCTATTCTTAAAAAAAAATAACGATCAAGATGTTACCTATATTTTATAACTATTTTTGTTTTAATCAAGTGTTAGATGGGCTTGTTGCCCCACGACAAAATAATTTTTACAAAAATATCTTTAAATATATGACTATCTTAATAATATTTTAGATAAATTTATATATGGGATATTACTATTCAAAAAAATATATCATTTATAATTTAAAATTGTAAAATTTAAGTACATAAGTTTTACATTATTTTATTGGAACAAACAAAAAAAATTAACCAAAACGATCAAATTTTCGGTAAACGATAAATTTTGACGATAAAAACAACTAAAAAGAGTGAAAAAATATGAGTTATAAAGATAGGCTTCGGCACTATTCAGAAAGAACCGTTAGTTCAGATGAGGAAAGTTGTTCTGATCAATGTTGCGACAATCCGTGTATAGAATCCAAAGATGGAGATATCGTTTGTTTAAGTTGTGGAATGATCCAAAGTAGAAATCTCGTGGGAAATGAAAGACGTGCTTATACTGTTGAAGAAGTCAACAAACGAAGAAGAACTGAGCCAAGATGGAGAGAATTCGGCCCTCGAACTATGCTCCCTAATACCAAAATTGATAGTAAGGGTAGACTAATCAATGCAAAGGGTAAAACATTATTCTCAAGACTTTCTAAAATTCAGAATTCATTAATCTCTAGTATTGAAAGAAATTTCTGGGAAGCAAAGCCAAAATTGAAGATGCTTACTTCTAAGATGAATATCCCGGAGTATATCAAAGAAACCGCTTGGAAGATTTATTCAGTTGTTGCTAAGAAGAAGTTAACAATGGGTCGATCAATTGATGGTTTTATCGCTGCTGCACTATACGCTGCGATCCGAGTACATGAATTTCCAAGATTATTGGAAGAGGTATGCGATTCTTCAATGACTCCACGAAGAACTGTCCATAGAAGCTTAGGAATGATTGTTAAGGAAGTTTTGCCAGAATTAAATCTACGATATAAGCCCATCACAGCTGAACAACTAGTATTTCGATTCGGTAACGATTTAGGATTACCTATGGAAGTCCAAAAGAAAGCAATTAATATGCTGGCAGAGGCATCTAAAAATGGATTATTACGTACTGGTAAAGATCCAAAGGGGTTAGCAGCGAGTGTTATTTATATGGCTGCTAAGGCAAGTAATTGTCGTAAAACCCAAGCAGAAGTGTCTGAAATTGCTAAAGTCACCGAAGTTACTTTAAGATCTAGATCTAAACAGATAAAAAGCAAATTAGGATAATTGGCTAATCTTTTTTAGGATTAATTAAATTTGAACTAACTGATTGATTTTTTTCTTTTTTTTAATATTTTTTATTTATAATATTATTTGACTTTTCTTAGTTAATTTAAGGTTCTTAAAAGGTTGCATTTCTGAAAATTTATTAAGAAAGATGACAAAATATTTTTTATAATAAAATAAGGCTAAAAATGATTTTTTTATGGAACCATATACGACTTTTATTAATATATTGAGCCCAATTATTGGATATTTGATTGGTTCAATTTTACCTGCTTATATTTTAGTTAGAGCAATTAAAAAGATTGATATTAGAGAGCAGGGTACTGGAATTGCTGGGACGATGAATACATTTCGTACTTTAGGAAAAGTCTATGCAATTCCAACTGCAATTTTTGACACATTAAAAGGGGTTGGGGTAATTTTTTTAGCTTTTTTATTAGGTGCGGATTACTTTTTTGCTCACTTAAGTGGATTGGCAGCAATTACTGGGCATGTATTTCCATTTTATATCCGCTTTAAAGGCGGGCGGGGACTAGCTTGTGCGACTGGAATTTTAATTATGTACATGACAAACTATTTATTAGTTGGTTTTGAAATGTTTTTCTTTTTTTTCTATATGGCATTAATTATCGCGATTTTTGTATATGTGTCTAGAACAGGAAAGATATTAGGAGCAATAATTCTCCCTCTAATTGGGTATACAGTCTTTGTATTTTATCCAAATGTTCAATATAATCTGTTTTTTTGGATCATTCTTGCCTACATTTTTTCATTTTGTATTTTTCATATTATAAAGGATAAAAAGTTGAGAATTGAAGATGAAACTTTCAAATCCCATTGGTGGCGGGTTATCATACGACCAGTTGCCTTGCTATTTCTTGTTTTTTATATTTATTATTCAAAGGAAATGGCTCTTATTGTTATAGGGATTGTAGGATTATGTTTTATAGCTTTAGATCTCATAAGATTCCTTCATCGACAGGCAAATGTACTCTTAACCGAGAAAATAAAAAAAATTTTTAGGAAAGATGAGAAAAAAAAATTTTCAACTATGACAATCTTTTTAATTGGATTTTTTGTTACTATTCTTTTATTTGAAATGATTATTGCTATTATTGCGATAATTTATTTAACGTTCTGTGACATGTTTGGTAAGGTTTTTGGACTTGCCTTTGGAAGACATAAGCTTTTCCATAAAACTGTTGAAGGATCGTTATCGTTTTTTGGCTGTGTTTTAATCTGTGGATATATAATGTTTGCATCCTTCAATTTTCCTTTAATTTTGCTTTTATGGGGAGGAATTACCGCTACAATTACTGAATTTTTACCGATAGGTGTTGACGATAATTTCACTGTGCCTATATTAAGTGGTGCCGTTATGACAGTAATTACAATTTTTGGTTCATAATTTAGCTAAAACTAACAAAATAAATTATTTATTAAGATTATTTAATTTTCCTGAAGCAATATTTTGTAAATATTATTGATGTTAAATTCTTCAAGAGTTAGGCATACCTAATTACATTTATAAAGAATAAACAATTATCATTGATCGGTGATTTTGTGAATGGTATAATTATACTATCAAATATTTTAAGTATATGTATAGGGTATCTTATTGGTACAATTAATCCAGGATATATATTCGGTAGATTGAAAAATATAGATATAAGAGAGGTAGGAACACGGAATGCTGGTACTTCAAATGTATATAAAACATTGGGACTTTCATATGCAATCCCAACAGCTTTTTATGATACTCTTAAAGGATTATTATCAATGTTAATTGCGACAGTGATTGGAGCAGAATACTTCTTCATACAGATTAGTGGGTTTGCTGCAATCCTCGGACATATATTCCCATTTTATCTAAGGTTCAGAGGAGGACAAGGAGTAGCCACCTCCACAGGAATTTTATTATATTACCTTGTTGGCTATTTTTCACATGGCCTAGAAATTTTCTTCATCTTGTTATTTCTCTTTATAATTGTTGCTATTTTTGGATATGTAACCAAAACTGGAGAGCTTGTAGGGATTACTGTTATTCCTGTACTTGCTTATGCTCTTTTCGTTTATTACCCTGAAGTCCAATATACTATCTACTTAACCATAATCCTTACATATATCGTTTCTATACAACTTTATAACATAATAATTAAGAAAAAAATGACTATTAAAGATGAAAATTTTAAAGCTCATTGGTGGCGAACCGCTACAAGACCATTTGCTGTACTATTCATCTTATTTTACGTTTACTATTCACAAACATTAGCTCTTTTTATAATAGGAATAGTAGGTTTATGTTTTATCTTTCTTGACATCATAAGATTTATACATCGTCAGACAAATGTGGTATTAACAACCAAAGTGAAAGCTTTGTTTAGAAAGCATGAGGAAAAAAAATTTTCATCTATGACCTTATTTTTAGTTGCTGCATTTATATCTATACTTCTTTTTGAGAAGAATATTGCAATAATCTCTCTAACATTCTTGATTTTCGGCGATATCTTTTCAAAACTTTTCGGTCTAGCCTTTGGAAGGCACAGGATTTTTAATAAGACGCTTGAGGGAACAATAGCATATTTCGGTTGTGTATTGATTGTAGGGTTCGTCATATATACTACTTTAAATATTCCATGGCAAATATTAGTAATTGGAGGTATTACAGCACCTTTAGTTGAATTGTTTTCTTTCAATTTAAACGACAATTTTACGGTTTCTCTCATAAGTGGTACAGTTATGACTGTGGGTACTTTTTTTGGTTTTTAGAAAGGAGATAAAAGTTCGTTAGTAGGAAATATTAATTTTCTGGAAAAGTTATATCCAATCACCTTTAATTTCCTTGAAGATTTCATAACTTTTTTCAAATATATAATGTTTTAAATGTCTACTCTATTTTCTTCTTAGGAATGTCTTATATTGAAAAAAAATATAGAGCAAAAATTACTGAAATATTTGAGAATTTATCAAAATTAGATAATGATGTATTAGAACAGGTACGTAAGAAGTCAATTAGCAGGGTAGATATGATCGCTAAATTATGTGCTGCCTGTAACAAGCAGATTAATGAAATATTGAAGAAATATTACCCTGAAATAAAAGAGATTAATGATAAATTACAAATTAAGTCTGAATTAAAATTTTATTTTGATTTAATTGATTATTTAACCGATTTTGTAAAGAATGTAGAGACTTTCCAGAATATAGATGAAATGTATTATGATAACCTAATAAAGTTTATACAAGAAAAGGACAAATTAATTTCAGGTAAATACAAACAAATTTGTTCTCAAGAATTAACAGCTTTTTATGATAAAAAGACAAGAGACAATTTAGAAAAGATCTTGGCAGAAAAAATTGAAAGGAAAAGCCGAGAATTTTTTTCAATTGGTCCTTTAGAACAAGAGCTAAAAAAAATTGGTCAAATTGCTGGGGCAAAATTAATTACTATCACCTCTCCCCGCAAAGGTGATAGAGATTTGTTAGAAACTGTAAAATCGGTAATCGCATATTCTGGAGGAATAGATGAAGCGAAAGCTGAAAAAGTAGAAAATGAACTGAAAAAATTTTTAGAGTCAAAAAAATTTAAGGTTTTTATCCAATCTGGGTTTATTTTAACTGATGCTAAATTGTTATTGGATAATGATTAATTAAATGTGAAAAGATTCTAAGCTATTAACATTATTTTAGAATTTAACTCATAAAATATTTATCTTTTAAAATATTTTTTAAAATGATTTCCTATGGTAAAAATGAGGAAGGATACCCCTATAACAGGGATAACAGTTTCAAAAGAAGAAGATTTTTCTGGTTGGTACACAGAATTAATCAATAAAGCGGAATTAGCTGATATTAGATATAATATTAAGGGTTTTGTCGTATACAGAGAATGGGCAACACTCACAATAAGAAAAATGTATAAAAAAACAGAAGATTTGCTAGATAAAAAGGGTCATTTCCCTTTAACCATGCCTTCTCTTATTCCTGAATCAAATTTTCTATTAGAAGCTCAGCATGTTGAGGGTTTTGCTCCTGAAGTATTTTGGGTTACCGAAGCTGGGAGTTCTGGTAAATTACCAGAACGCTTGGCATTGCGTCCCACAAGTGAGACTGCCCTTTATAAGATGTATGCTTTATGGATAAGAAGTTATAAAGATCTTCCATTTAAGAGATATTTATCATGCCAAGTTTGGAGATATGAGGGAAAAATGACGAGACCGTTCTTTAGAGCAAGAGAATTTCACTGGATTGAATCCCACAATGTATTTGCTACTATGGAAGGCGCAATGGAGCAAGTTAAAGAGGACATGGAAACAACTTATCAAATTCTTCAAGATGAATGCTGTATTCCTATCATCTTTTTTCAGAGACCAGAATGGGATAAATTCCCCGGAGCCATTCATACTTACGCTGCTGATGCATTGATGGGTTCCGGAAAGGTTCTACAGCTACCTTCAACCCATTTATTAGGACAAAATTTTGCAAAACCTTTTAATGTAAAATTTGTAGACACAGATGGGGAGGAGAAATATGGTTATCAGACTTGTTATGGCCCTGCTCAAAGTAGAAACTATGGAGCCATGATCGCATACTTGGGTGATGATAAAGGCTTAGTTTTACCATTTGATTTGGCACCAATTCAAATTATTGTTATACCCATAATTTATAAGGGTAAAGAAAAAATGGTGCTGGACAAATCAAAGGAAATATACAATCTCTTCAAAGATAAGTATATTGTTAAAATTGATGATTCAAAAGAGTCAGTCGGAAATAAATATTATTATTGGGAACTGAAAGGTGTACCTATTAGAATTGAAATTGGACCAAAGGACATAGAAAAACAACAAGTAACTATTGTAAAAAGACATGATGGCAAAAAGTTTCAGATAAAAGAACACCAATTAATAAATAGAATTGATGAAATTGCTGGAAATTATACAAAAGAAGTTAAAAAGAAATCTTTAATTGAATTCGAGTCCCAAGTTGAATGTGTATATGAGAAAGATGCTGCTATAGAAGCGATTAATAATGGAAAAATCGTGTGTTGTGGGTTTTGTTCAATCAATATGGATGCTTATCAGTGTGCGGAGCTGGTTGAAAAGGAAATAGGAGGTTTTGTTCGAGGTAAAAGAGTCGATGAGGAAAAGCACGAATTTGCAACATGTTTAATATGTGGTAAACCAGCATCCTGTACTGTTTATATCGCTAGAAGTTATTAATGGGTTATCTCTATTTAAAGATGTGGTTTATTAAGAGTAATATTCAAGAACTTTAAAAGCAAATCTACTCGATACTGTCGCGGGACCTCCTCCCATTTCAATTGCAACTTCTACTGCCTCAATAATTTGTTCTCCATTTGCCCCTGATTTTAGAGCTTCTTTAATATGCCATTCTATACAAGATTCGCAATTAATTATTATGGAGATACCGATTGCAATGAGTTCTTTTTGCATTTTAGTTAATGATTTATCCAAGTATGTATTTTTTTCTAATTCTAAAAATGCTTTGTAAACTTTTGATTTCTTGGTTAATAAAAAGTTATGAGCTTCTTCTCTATCAGATATAATTTTTTCAATTTTATTTATATCATCTTTATTCATAATATTTTAAATGCATTACTGCATTCCTTAAATCTTTAATGAAATTAGGTTTTGAGGCTACAAGGAAAGCCATTAAAAGTTTTAAAATTAATGGAAATATATATTTAATACCTTTGCTTCATATTTGCATTTGTGATTTATTGTGACAGATAAAGATAAAGTTATAGAAGTTTTCAAAACCCTTGATAAACCATTAAGACCTGGAGATATTGCAAAAGAATTAGGAATAGAATCTAAAGAGGTCTCAAAAATTATAAAGGAATTAAGAGAAGAAGAGAAGTTATATTCACCTAAACGCTGCTATTATGCGTTAAAGTAATGAAAAATGAATAAGTTGAGGAATGTAACATCGCTAAAAGTCATTAAAGTATTTAAAACAAGACTTTTTTTATATATATTTAAATATCAAAAGGAATATTGATACTATAGTTAAAATTTGCTTTATAATTGTTAAATGGTATAGTTCTATGAAACCTCGAGATATCGAATGGAAAACTACTTTAATTAAAAGTTTGATTTATAGGGGAATTACTTTAGTCTTAGGAACCATAACGGCATATGCTTTAACACGTAGTATAGCAATTGCTACTGGTACTGCTCTTTTAACAGAAGCTGTGCAAGCTGTGAATTATTTTGTTTATGAACTAATTTGGAGTAATCTTTCGAGAAAAAAACTTGAAGAGGAGATTATTCAGAAAATTAAAAATAGAGAAATTAATTTAAAAATAGGTTACTCATCTATATTAGATTTAGCTTATCAACTTTCTCAAATTGATACATTTGTGCCTAAATTATACTTGTCAACACTAAATATTTTTAATAAAATGTTGGAAAACAATGAATTAGAAGAAATTCATGATGAAATTGAAAAATACAGAAACCATTTTAAAAAAGTGCACTCGAAAAGAAAGATGTTCTTTATTAACGATAAAAAGTAGTTGCTATGTGTCTCAAGTTAAATATTTAATTCTGCTTTAGAAAAAATTAGAAAAAAATAAATAATTACAAAAAACCCTCTTTATTTAATGCATAACCACTTGGTGAATTTTGCCTTTTTGTACGAATTTTTGCTCTAAATTTTCATACTCACAATCCATGCATTTTACGATAATTGGTGGAAAATATTTAATAATTTTGGGTTTTTTCATACTGGAACAGTTCGGGCAATTATAATACATCTTTAACTTGAGAAAATTAATTATAATCAATCCAACAATAATTTATTTAAAAAAGAATAAAAAGACCAAGATTTTTTTCAGATTTGTATAAAAGACTTTATAAACACTTGCAAATATTTAAGATTTTTACTGTCTTTTCCATTATAAATTTATCCTAAATTAAAATAAATATGGACGACTTTATTCACTTAATTTCAGCTGAGTTTCCAGAAATATATTTCATTGAGGGAGCAAGAAATGGTAAATATCCCTATTCTCACTCTCTACTTATTGAAGATTTTATAATTGATACCGGTATCTCAACTAGATTGTTAAGAAAATTAAAAAGAAAGTTCCAGATAAATAATGTATTATTATCGCATTGGCATGAAGATCATACTTCTGGAAATAGAATACTTCCCGATGCGAACTTCTTAGTACATTTAAATGATAAATATTTGATTGAAAACGTTGATAAATTCAATGAATATTATGGTATTTTGAATACCCCTGCTGTTGAGACGTTTGCTTGGTTAGAAGAAGGTCTTAGATTAAAAAATACTAAAATTCAAAAAACTTTTGAAGATAATCAGGTTATTAAGATAGGAGATCATTTAAATTTAAAAGTTATTCATACTCCAGGACATACGGCAGGACATTGCTCTTTTTATGAGTTGAATTCAAAATTAGCATTTTTAGCAGATATAGATTTGACTAATTTTGTATTTTATGCCGGAATTGATTCGGATTTGCTTGATTTCGAAAAATCTATTGAAAAGCTTTTACAATTAAATATAGATATTGTTGCTACAGGTCATAGAGGGATTATTGAGGGTAAACAGAAGATAAAAGAAGAATTAAAAAAGTATAAGTCAATAATCTATAAACGAGATGATCGGCTTTTATCTCAATTTTCAGAGATTAAACCAATAATTGTAAATGATTTCAAGGGTAAAAACCAGATATATAAGTATTATAGTGAGTTTAAGGATTATGAGATTGTAGCCGAATTAATAATGATTCAAAAGCATTTTGACAAATTTTTGATTCAAAAACTCATTTCTCCAAAAGATAATGGATTTATTCTGAGTTAAAAAATTTGACAACTATAAAAAAAAGAAAAAAATTTAATCTTTTTCTTTAGCTAATCTATCAACTTTACTTGGAATTCCTTCATTAATCGAAACTGATTCAGGGAGTTTGCTCATAATTTCTTTAATGTTAACACCGGAAGAAAAAATTTTTCAATGTTGGCAATTCGCAGAGTGTCCAAAAAATATAAGAGTAGAATGTCCTGCATATCTGAATCATAAATATAGGTTTTGGAAAATCACAGATTGTAAAATATCCCCGGAGAAACACGCAGAAATAAAAGAAAAAGTTAGTAAAATTATTCAATTAGAAGATACTTAAATTTTGATTTTGTTAGCTAGTCTAATTTTTTAGCTTTGAAAAGTTTAGTAAAATCTTGATTAGTATTTCATAAATTATTCCAACATCCACAATTTTTAATTTTTCATTAGGCGTGTGTTCACCGTCAACAGTAGGACCAATTGAAATCATTTGAATTCCAGGAATCTTTTGGCTTATTCTTCCTGTTTCTAAACCTCCATGAACAATACTAGATTTAACAGGTCTTTGTAAAATTGATTCATATTGTTCTTTGGCATATTTAAGAAATTTTGATTCAGGTTGGGGCGTCCATTCTGGTAATATATCACGTAATTCCATCTGCCAACCTCCTAGTTCCCCCAGTTGAACCATAGATTGTACAAATGAATTCAATTCAGATCGAATAATACTTCGAGGATAAAGTCGTATAATAATTCTATTATCTTTTGTCCAGACTATCGCAAAATTATTAGATGATTCAGGAAAGTTTTCATAGAATGGTGAATATCTTAAGACTCCTTGTGGAAAAAGGCTTGTAGTGGAAATGATAAGTTTTGTATCCTCAGCTGATAGAAATCTTTCTGGTTTTCCTTTTTTACAAGTAATATTTATATGAGGTTCTAGTATTGGAAATCCTACTCTTGAAGCTTTATAATAATCATATATTATTGTTAATTCATCTTGAATCAAATTTTCAAAAAACGCTTTATCTTTTGAATTTATAGCAAATTTTATTTCAGCATTTCTAGTAATGACATTAGATACTGTACCTCCATTCCATCTGCATAAATAGAATTCAATATGTTGGCTTATATTTGATAAAATTCTACTGATTAATTTATTAGCATTTGCCCTAGGTAAATGAATATCGCCTCCAGAATGTCCTCCTAATAAACCATCAATAGTTAATTCAAAGAATAGTAGATTTTTCAAAGTATCTTGTTTTAACCATTCAAATTCTTTTCTAAAATACGTTCTCCTTCCACAAACGGAACCAATTGTAATTTCTCCAATTGGACCACTGTCTAAATTTATCATGTAGTTACTTTTAATATCAAGTGTTTTAACATCCAGATTTGTAGCTCCAGTAAACCCATCTTCTTCATTAACAGTAAAGAGCACTTCAATGGGTCCATGCGAGGTGACTTTTTTATTATCTATTAAAATTGCTAATGCTAATGCCACCCCTATTCCATCATCTGCTCCCAAAGTGGTTCCATCAGCATCAATCCACTCACCATTATCTTGTATTCTTAGGGGAATTCCACTTTCATCAAAGTTATATCCCTCTGGTCTATCTGTTTCACAAACCATATCTAAATGAGCTTGAAGAAGAAGGGGAGGTACTGATTCCATCCCGTTTGTAGCCGGTTTTTTAATTAAAATATTACCTACCGTATCTTCAGAAATATTAATTTCGAGTCTTTTTAGTTCTGCTTGCTCAATCAACCAAGATTTAATCTTATTTCTAATTTTATCTTCCTTTTTAGAACGACGCGGTGTTTTAGCAATTATTTCTTCAAAAATATACCATACAATTTTTGGTTCTAATTTTTCTAATACCATTTTTTTATACCCGCTTCATTTTAGTATTAATTAAGAGCCTTTACTTTAAACCCTTTTTAAAAAAGGATAATAAAATTTTTATTCCGAAATATATTGAACAATTCAAATTATTATTAAAATTAAAAAAATATTGAGGAGAAATTGATTTTGGAAGATATTGTATTATATGAAAAAGAGGGTGATATAGGTAGAATAACCTTGAATAAACCAGACCAACGAAATGCTATTGATTTGAATGTTCTTAAAAATTTAATTGAATCTTTTAAATTAAGTGCGAAAAATGAAGATGTATGTGTAATTTATGCAGCTAATGGTAAGCATTTTACAGTTGGAGCTGATTTAAAATATGGATATGAATTATTAACGACTAAAAATAGATTAGGCGAAGCTGTTGAATTTCTGGAATCATGGCAAATTTTAACAAGAGCTATGATGGCACATTCCGGCATTATAATTGTTGGATATCATGGTTGGGTTATAGGTGGAGGATTTGAGCATACTCTTGCGTGTGATATAAGAATAGCTGCTTCAGATACAAGGATTATGCTTCCTGAAGTTGGAATTGGTCTTTTCTTTTCAAATGCTTCTACTAAATTGTTACCGCGAATTATTGGAGAAACACGGGCCAAAGAATTAATGATTTTGGGTAAAGAAATTACTGCTGAAGAAGCATTGAATATAGGCTTAGTTAATCAGCTCTGTCCACTTGCAAGTTTAGACAGAATTTTGAAGAAAACTGCTAATATGATTATATCTAAAGATCAATTAGCTTTAAGATATACAAAGTCGCTCATTAATGAAAATCAAGATTTAAATATTGAATCCGTTTTAGCTCGCGAATCTATTGCAATGATTACTACTGGACAATCTGATGATGTTAGAAAAAGACTTAAAAAGTTTGTAAAAAAATAAGAGGGAGAAATAAGAAATGAAAGTTAATTATAAAGCAATCACTTCCCCTCCAAACAAAAAAGAATTAATTAGTCGATTAGAAAAAGTAAGAATTTTAATGGAAAGAGAAAATTTAGATTATTATATTTCTTTCGATCCAGTTAATATCTATTATTTAACTAATTTTGCTTTTTATGTTCATGAAAGACCCTTTATTTTAATTATTCCAAAAGAAGGGTTTCCTCAAATGTTGATTCCTCTTTTAGAAAAAGGACATTTTGAACAACGAGCAATATTAGAGCTTGATTTTATAATTTATTATGAATTTCCTGCTCGTGAGGGTAAGAATTGGTTTGATTTCTACCAGAAATTAATCAATAAAGATGCTACTGTAGGAATTGAATCTATGATGCCGATGGGTATAGTAGACAAAACTCCTGGTAAAAAAATCATAATAGATCTTATTGAAGAGGTACGAATCATTAAAACAGATTATGAAATAGGGAGAACAATTCACGCATGTAAAATTGTTAATAAAGGACATAGAGTTTTACTTAAGAAATGTCGACCAAAAGTTCTTGAATTTGCTCTTTATAAAGAAGTCACAAATGCTATGACTTCAAAGATTGTACAAGATATTCCTAATGCTAATTTTAGAGCTACACAAACAACAGCTGCAGTTTGGCCACCTTCAATTTCTCATGACCCACATTTAGTTCCTCATATATTTACCGAGATGGAAGAAGGAGGGCCCCATGTTTCTATAGTCCAAGCCCAAGTTGATGGTTATGGTGTTGAGCTGGAACGCACTTTTTTCTTAGGACATGTTCCAGAAAAAGCAAAAGAACCATTTGAAGTTATGATTAGTTCAAGAGCTTTGGCTTATCATCTTTTAAAACCAGGTAGCGTTATGAGTGAAATTGATAAAAAAGTAAGAAAATTTATATTCGAAAAGGGTTATGCTGATTACATAATTCATCGTACTGGTCATGGTTTTGGAATAACTGGACACGAAGCTCCATATATCGCTGAAGGATATGATCGAAAACTTGAACCAAATATGATAATTAGTATCGAACCAGGAATATATATTCCAGGATTAGGAGGGTTCCGCCACTCCGATACAGTGTTAATTACTCAAGAGGGGTATCAAAAATTAACTAAAGCTCCAGAAACAATTGAAGATCTAACAATAACGATTTAAAGAGAGTTATCTTTAAATTTCCTTAGCGATTTTTTCTAAGGATTTTCTATTTTTAGGTTTTGGAATTTCACCTTCAATATAACCCATTGGTAAGACAGTTAGTACAAAATCATTTTTCCCAAGTTCAAGAATTTCTTTCGCTTTCTCACGATCCATTGAACCAATCCAACAAGTACCTATTCCTAAAGCCCAAGCCATCAACATCATATTCATCGATACTAAAGAGGTGTCTTGAATATACCATTTTGGATTTTGATTTTTTTTTCCTACAATAGCTATAATCAGAGGAGCCTTTCCCAAAAATTTACCATATGTAGCTACCTTTGCTAATTCTTGCTTCTTTTTTTCGTTCTTGACTACAATAAATTCCCAAGGTTGTCTATTCGAAGCGCTAGGAGCCCACCTACCTGCTTCCAATATCATTTTAATTTCCTTATCTGAAATCATTTTTCCTTGAAAATTACGAATAGTTCTTCTATTTTTTAGGAAGTGCAAAAATTTTTCAGGATCAATCAATTTTCCTCAAGTAAAATTATTTTATTTTATAAGATTTAATTATTTAGTAATTAATTAAAAATTGCTATCTAGTAATAGAAGTAAGAAATTGAATATTAACATTTAAAGCAAAAAAAGATTAGACTTTATTAAAGTATTCCGAATCGAGGTTTGGATATATTTTCTTCTTTCTTCCATCCTTTTTAAAATTGATTAACTCGAGTTCTTTTAATTTATTAACATGATATTGAATAGTTTTATGATCTACCTTAAATCGTTTAGTAATCAGATTACTCCAGAGACCAGGTTCATTTTCTATCATTTCCAAGATTTTTAAAGTTAATTTACTCTTGCTTAATTCAATATCTAAATTTGAAATAGGATTTTTTTGATAATATGGGAAGTAAGCTATAAATTTACTAATTCTTTTTTTACCTATTATTTTATATGTTTCTAAGATGTCTAGATGCCATACTAAATTTCCAGCAGCAAGTCCTGTTTGCCTTAAAAGCTCATTAAAGTGTATTCCTGGCTGTTCAAGTATTAAATCTATAATTTTATTTCTATTCTCATTTTCTAATACTTCTTCTAAAGTTAATCGGTGTGCTCCTTTTTCTATTGGAGTTTGTCTTGTTCTTAGATAATGGAAATAATCTTTTTTTGAAATTAGAATTATGATTGATCCAAATGCCACAGCAAAAATAATTATCAAAATTACCCAAAACCAACTATCAAAAACTTCGCTTAGCTCAAAAAATGTAATATAATAATCAGTCCCAGCTTCAAGATTTGAGAGAGAACTTTCTAAATAATATTCAGAGCTAGACTCATTAAATTTATCAAATGTTTCTACAAATTGCCAAGAATCTTGGGATGGTTCAAATATAACCATGGAATATTGACTATTTGGACTGAAACCATAAAAAGTGTTTTTTTTGCTATGGAATGTGACATTTTCGATGGTCACATTAGATTTCACTTGGTAAATACAGTTATATCTGTATTGAAATTGAAAACCTCCTCTTCCAGGAGTTTCAGGTTGTTTTGATAAGTTAAATCCTCCCATATTAATTTTACTGGTGATATTTAATGAAATTGGGAAACTATTATTAACTATTAAAAAAATCTCGCGATTTGCTATTCTATTCTCATAATTGATCCTAATATGTATAAAAGTGTCAGTAGAAACTCCTAAAACAATATTATTAGGGAATTTATAAATAACTGTTTCATTTGGATAGATTTGATCTTCTGTAGAAAAACCAGGAATAATTTCCGTTCTTGCGGAAACTTGATATATGAAGAATGTGAATTGCAGTATGATAACTGATAAGATTAAAATACTAAAGATGCGAGTCTTCCTCTTTTTAATATTCCAAAAAAACAATTAAGCTCAATTTTATGTTTTATTAGTAATTTTTATTAAAATTAAAAAAAAATTATTTTAAAATATACCTATAATATTCTATTTTCTTTTTTTATAATAAATGATAGCAACAACTACAACACCGGCTACTACAGCTCCACTAACACCTATAATTACGTATAGTGTATTGTCGGGGATTAATATCGTCCAATATGAGAAATGATCAACAGTTGCGGTTAGATATCCATCTTCAACAGTTGTTGGAACTGAAACCCATTCACTCGTTGCTTCATCATAATAGGCCCATGCTCCTACTCTGTTTTCATTATTAGCTTGAATTCTTAATCGTGCTTGTAAAAAAGTACCATTGCATTGCATATAAACACAGAAGCCTTCTTCATATCGGTAAGTATTACGATTTCTTATACGATAAGTATTCCCCATCTGTAGACCTAGTTGAATTTCTTCTCGTGTACAAATCATATTCATCTGAAGATCTTGATTTCCTTCAATTTCTACCATAAAATCTTTGGTGCCTATTCGAACAAAGTCACAATCTATATTTAACTGTAGGGCTACATTAGCGTGGAATGTTAATTGAGTTTGGTGTTGGAATCGAAACATTGTTCTATTTTGTGCCTTAAGTGAATAATCATTAACATATGGATCATTTGTATCTATAATTTGGTCTGGTGACTCAACAGCAACAACATTAAATGAACTAAATGCAGAAAAGAGCATCATCAAAACAATTGTGCTTAGAACTATTTTACTTAATTTTTTCATTTTTTTCATCTGATTTATTTTAAATATTACAAAAGAACTTAGTATAAAAAGCATTGAGGAATAATCTTTCCCATTAAAGTGTAGATTAATGAAAATTTGATGGTTTCAGAAAACGGCTAAAAATTTTAGGAAGTCAAAACTTAAGTTTTAATATTATAATTTAGAAATAAATATTATACACTTTAAAAAATAATAAAATTATTGAAAAGGAATTCATTTTTTATAAAAAGTAATTATATTTTTATTATATACTAAATTTGAAAATTGGAGAAAAGCTTATGTCTCTAAAAGAAATTACAAAAGGAATTTTTACTCGCTACGGATTTACTGAAGAGCAAATCCTTGTATATTTGGTTTATTTAAGAGTACCAAGAGCTACTGCTTCGGAGGTTTATTTAACATTAATTGAAGAACATGAAACTTTTACCTTTGAATCTGTTTTACAAATTACTGAATGGTTAGTTGAAAAAGGATTTCTTAAAAAAGTAACTGGGATTGTAGACCGATTTATCCCTCTTGAACCCTTCTTTGAATTATATATTGGTGAATCTGAGGTTTTTAGAGGTGAAATCGCTAAAATTAAAGATAATATACTAGCCGACCAAGCAAAACGATTTGAAAAACTTGAAGTAATTCAAGATAAAAGTATAGATGAGGTTGTTACTGCCGTTGATAACCAAATTAAGGCTTTTTTTGAGGATTCTGACACAAAAAACAACAATAAACGAGAACGGATTAATAGCGCAAGAAATCGATTCACAGACACCTCTAAAACCTTAGAGGAAAATCTTCATAAGATTATTGATACATTAAATTCAGATGTAAAAAATATTAGCGATAATAAAATAAAGGAAAATGAGACTGCAATCAATAGAACAAAAGATAATTTAACAAGCCTTATTTCGGATTTATTAAGTGATTTTTCAAAACGAGTTGAGGATCTTGAAAAAGAATTAAAAAAGGATTTAGATGATCATGTAGAGAGACATAAAACCATTGCAAGTGATTTAAAACCAAGAATGGAACAAATTCTTGAAAAATATTTAGAAAGAATGGATAAAATTATTACTGATTTGAAAGAGAGAATTTCGCGCCTCTTAAAAGAACATCTTAATCATTTAAAGAACACAACAGATACATTATCTACAAACCTAAAGGCAACAGTGGATGAAAGACAACGAATTTTAACTGACCAAACCAATGAATTTAAGAGTATGACATTAACTCTAATTGATAATCTCTTAGAGCATGCAAATCGATTCACGGATTTTTCAGCAGACATGGCTAAAAAAGGTTTCTTCTGGATGGGAAAAAAGAAAAAATATAAAGCACGACATGAAACAACAATCCAAAACATTTTAACTTATACAGAACCAATGAAAGATGATTTCACAAAAGTAAGTGAAGATTACATTAAAGATACAAGAGATACTACAGATACTCTAAAGAGTGATATAACAGACACAATGACTAAAGAGAATGATAATGTTGTTACCGAGACAACTGATCTTGATCAGAAAGCGCAAGAAACAATTAATGTTCAATTAGAAACTTTAGCGGCGGATATGGCAGGTGAAATTGATAATACCCTAACAAGTGGAGTAAAGGATTGCTCAGATACGAATATAAAATTGAAAGATTCTTTAGAAAATACATTAAAACAACATGAAAGACAATATGATGAGGCTATCAATAGACATAAAGAAGATGCATTAAAACATTATACTGGATTTGATACAGAAGTTAAGCAAATAAAAGAAAATTGGATTCGAGATGTTGATGATAAATTTATTGGTGGTAAAAGAGATTCATCTGAAAAAATAACTTCTGAAATTAGTTTATGGGGTGATGAATCGGCAGATCTTGATAGAATGTTAAGTGAAATGCTCACAGACCATAAATCAAAATATGAGCAAAATGCTAAAACTCTTCAAAGTAGTTTGTCAAACACAACGCGAGATACAACGCAAAACATTAAGGATGCAATAGCAGATTTTACCTTACAGTTTATGAATTCTATTGATGATGCAACAGAATTAGCTGAAAGTAATGAAGGAAAATTAAGAGATATTTTCAATAGCTCTGCTTCAATTCCTGAATTAGCAGAAATAACCACGTGGCCAGTATTTGGAAAAGATGCTATGGTTGCTGCAATTAAGGATGCTGTTTTTAGGACAAAATCTTCAATTATTATTGTCATGCCCTATGTCATCCCAGAAGTTTTGCAAGTAATAAGTGAATTTGCATACCAGAAAAAAGCAGCAAGATTTTTACTTACTAGTCATTTTGATATGAATCAATATGGAGATATAATAAGAAAGATGATGGCTCTTGGAAATATACAATTCAGACAATTAAGTGGTGCTGGAGAATTTTTTGCTGTCACACGAGATGCCGAAGAGGTAATATTGGGTCCAGCAACTGATAAAGAAAGTGAAATGATAACTATTGTCTCTAATCAAATGCAGTACAGCGTACTGTACTCCCAGTTCATCGGTCCGATTTTTCAAGCGAATTCCCGCCCGATTAAATAAATCTCGTTTTTTTCCTCTATTTTTTATTTTTTTGTATAAGTTAGTTATTAAAAGTAGAAAATTAATAGAAATAATGATTATAGGTCCCTAGCCACGATTTACCCTTATATACTTAAACATTTTTGCTCCCTTAAATGATGGTGATATGAAAAAGTATCAAACAACTAAACGAGGGGAGGAGGTATTAAAACGATTTTATACCCTAATAAATGATTATTTTGATTTAAATCAAGGTAAAAAATAATAGTAACAATAATAATAAAAAATCAGGTTTAATAGAGTGTTAGGTAAAAAACTAGGATTAAAAAAATTTTAATTCCATGTAGGTTTCTTCACAGAGGCATCATCGTCTTCAGTGTGAATTCTTTTTAAATCAATATCAGAATAGCCTGGTAATATATTAATAAAGTTTCTCATCGCATTCTTGATATCTTTACTGGAAGCTATGTATCTTCCTACTATTAGAATATCTGCACCTTGTCCGAGGGCGTATTTCGCAGTTTTTGGCTCAATTCCTCCTGCAACAGCAACTAATACCCGATCTCTACCTGAAGCTAATTTTCTATCTTTGTATAGTTCCTTAATTTTTGGTACTAAAGCCCATCTAGCTTTTTGTGCTGCGTCTGGAGATTGAGTTCCTGTAGCTTGCTCAACGTCAATAGCTCTATGTAAGATTACTACATCTGGAGTTTGTTTTAAACTACTTAATTTCCCAATAGGATCATCAACTTCCATAGTATCAACAAATCCATAAATTCCAAGACGTTGAGCCTCTAATATGAATTTATCAAGTGAAGAAGAAGATGCTAGTCCACTAGCAACTACAGCATCTGCAGTTGCATCGAATGCAAAATCGACTTCTAATTTACCCACATCAAGAGTTTTCAGGTCAGCGACAATAAATTTCTGCGGAGCAAGTTCACGAATTTTCTTAATTGATTCCATGCCATATTTCTTCAAAAATGGTGTTCCAACTTCTAAAAGAATTCTATCACTTTTAGGTAATTGTTTAACTACTCTCATTTGGTGTTCTAAAGCTGGATGATCTAGCGCTACCTGTATGTAGGGAGGACGCCATAATCTAGGAACCCTTATTCCAGCCACAGGGTGTTTTGCTCGATCTTTATCATAAAAGATTTTTTCTATTGGAGGATAATTTTTTAATGCTCTTTGAATTGCTAATTTAGTAGCGCCATAATTATACTGATAGATTTTTCGGTAATCAGTCGCTTCAGGATGAATAAATACACTTACAATTAACACCCATTCATCAAGTTTATTCATTGGTATAAGATTTTCTTCAACAGAATCAGCAATTGCTTTTGCCACAGCAGCTTGAGCTGGACCAAATATCTTATTAGCCTCTGCCATTTTAGAGACTGTGACTTTTGGAATAACTAAACTTATTGGTTTAGATAATAGATTTGGTCTAATGCATGCTAAAAGTCCACCATGTCCTACAGAAGGAGAACTAAGCGCGTTTGCAAAAGAAACTCCAACAGGTCCATCTTTGGAGCCAATAATCAAGTCAATATGGGCAAGATCAGGAGCTTCACCAATGAGCGCCTCTCCAATATAATATTCCGGTTTTGCCATACCAAAACACAGTGTTTGTTTTCTTAATATTTTATTGTATGTTATGGATAATATAAATAATACAATATCCACATTAAATTAGAGTTAATTCTCTCTTATTAAAATTATCTAATTATTCCTCTGAAAAATAATATTGGCAATCTAATTTTAGATACTGGAAATTGTACGATTTTAGTTAATTATAAATATGAAAATTGTTTTGAATATAAAGATAAGATTTTAATAATAATAAATGAAGTAATAAATGGGTGAACGATAATGAGTAAAGTAATCGCTAAAAATTTTGTACTATCGATGGAAAAAGATCCTAAAGACCCGAGAGAGGGTAATTATTTAGATCTTTGTTATAAAGATTTTAGAAACTTCAAAGAGAAAAATGGAAAGGATATTATAGAATTTCTAAGTAAATTAATTAAAGAACAAGAAGGAAGGGACAATAGACCAGATTTAATTCGTAACCAAAAAAATAATTTAGTAAACCTACTGAAATTGATAAGAGAAGGAAATGAGATTAAGGCATTTTCAAATTTCCATAGGACAGTTCCATATCCCAGAGATCAAGAAGTTAGGGGTATTAAACCTACTGTATTAATCCAACAAAAGGAAAATCTAAAAAATGTTAGAAAGTTAATCAATGAAGGTAAAGAAAGAACGGCTTTTTCATTATTTCATCGAACGTTTCCTTATTGTATGCCTTATAGGTGAATTTAAAGAAACTTAATAATAATAGACATTACTTAAAATACAATTAATTGTTACTAGCTTTTAGATTATAGTTTTCAATTTCTTTAGCAGTTTTTAATAATTTTTGGAGCGTATTAAGATTAAGATCCTCAGTTTCAAAAATAACATGTTGACAGTCATATTTAGTAAAATCATTTTCAATAATATTTATGTTGAATATTTGTTGTTCTTCCCATAATCGAGAGCCGGGATATGGAGTTGCTACAAAATAGTTAATTGTATCATTCTTATCGAAAGGTAACCTTTTAATGAAATCAATCGTTTTATAAAAAGTTTCCTCAGTTTCCCCTGGTAAACCAAGCACAAAATAAGCCTGAATTGGAATCTGATACTTTTTTAAATTAATAATACCTTCTATTACTTCTTTTGGATCCTGATACTTAAAGTTTTTCTTTAAAACTTCAATGCTAGCTGATTCTATCCCTGTTGCAATTAATTCGCATCCAGCAGTTTTTAACAGCCGAGCATCTTCTTCAGTTATATTATCTACTCTTAATTCACAACCCCAAGGAATTTTAATATTATTTTCAATGAACATAGTACAAAATTTCTTGAAGAAATCCTTATCAATATTGATATTATCATAGAAGTTAATGTAATAATAATTTTGGAATGACATAATATCCCTGATTTCAGAAAGAATTGAACCTATACTTCTAATCCTAACTTGTCTAAATAAATTTTGTCTGGAGCAAAATGAACACTGGAATGGGCATCCTCGGTTAATAATAACATTGGCTACTCTATAATAATGTTGAATATGTTCTAATTTATGGCGTGCAGGTAAAGGAATAGTTTCAAGATCAATAAGTTTAGGATTGCCCGTAAAAATTAGTTTTCCTTCAGAATTGATAAAAGCTATTCCTTTAATTTTTTGTAAATAGGATTCATAATTTCGATTTTTCCCCCTAGTATTTATAATTGCTCTTAATATCTCTACTAAATGTAGGAATGAATTTTCAGATTCACCAATACAAATAAAATCAATGTTATTTTGGGATTGTAAAATTTCCTCATAAAGGAATGAAACATGAGGCCCTCCTAATATAACATACTTTCGATCATCATATTGCTTAACAATATTAGTAATTTTAAGTGCCAAAGTAAAGGTATTTGTCAGTGAAGTTATCCCTATTATTTCATAATTTTGAATTTTTTCGATTATTAATTCTTCTAAGTTAGATCCTTTCAAATCAGAAAATTGTTCTAAATCTAAAATATCTACATCTAGATTATTCTGATCTAATACTGCTGCTAAGTATAGTATACCTAAACTTGGTTCCCTAAAATATTCACTCTGGGACTCTGTAGATTTAGTAGTTTTAGGATTAATTAATAAAATCATATCAAACTGGTTAATTATTTTTACTTTGATCTAAGTTACTACCCTGATTTAATTTCTCCTCATCCGGAATTTTATCTGGAATATTGAAAGATTCTATTAATGATTCAATTTTTCCAGGTCTACTAAATTTTTCCTCAGGAATTACTGGAACTTTCAATTTTATACTGTCATATTTTTCATAATCTGGAGTAAAGAGCTCAATACCTTGTATTGCGCGATCTTTAACAATAACGCGGATAGAATAGTTACGATCATTAAAAAAAGTAAATCCATTGTTTAACCGCCCCATTTTTACAAATTCTTTTTTTACCTTTTCTTCTTTTAAGAATAATTCCGTTATATCTTCTTCTGAGTATAAAATTCCACCAATAATCGCAAAAATTCGTTTATAATTCTCAGGCAAGGGATATTCATTTATGGTTTCAATTACTTTTTTCAACCGAGGATTATGAATGACAAGATCTCCAGTAGTTGAAATTGTTTTAGGATCTGGAAAATCACTTTTGTCAATTGATCTAGCCCTTCCTTCTCCCAATGGTTTATCTAAAATTTCTTGAAATTCAAGGTCTTCTCTAGAGTATATATTTAAGGAATATATTCGATAAAACAATCTAAGTTGCTTACGAAGCATACTTGCAAGTATTCCCCCAAATATTTGTAACTTTAAAGAACTATTTGGACCATTATATATTAGAATTTTCTTAGTATCATGATCTACGAGTAAGTAAACTTTATGGCTATTGTAATCATTTAATGTATCTCTTACCGTTTCTCCTTCAGTAACCTCCACTGTCAAAAAATAGGGATATTCTCGTACTTCAAGGACTTCAAAAATTTGCATTTAACCAAATCCTAACTATTCTATATTTTTATAGGTAATGATCTTCATAATAAATTTTTTTGTTTTTGACTTTTTGCCAGAGAAATTGTAAAGCTTATGAAATCAATAAAATTTTTAAGTTTTAGGAGATTTTTCATAGTAGTTCTCTCTTTAAAAGTTTGATAAACATGAGCTCAGAGAAAAGGATATATAAACTAAATATTTCTGGTGGGAATACAGGTCCCGGTAAAGGATTGACTAAACTAATTGAGATTGATGAGAAAAAATTCAGATTTGAAGGCATGAAAATTGGCGATACTATTAAGGGAGGTCTAGTAGGATTTCCAAATTATGAATTTAAAATCACTGGCGGTTCAGATTCAAGTGGATTTCCAATGAGAAGAGATGTCCATGGACCTGTTAAGAAAAAGATTTTAGTTTCTAAACGTGGAACGGGCTATAAGCCTAAAAGAAAAGGGCAGAAGAGAAGAAAAACAGTACGAGGAAATGAAATAACTTTCGATATGACGCTGATTAATCTTAATGTGGTCAAGTATGGTGAAGCTGAACTATTTAAAGCTAAAAAAGAGGATTAGGTATTTCAACTAGTTTTGAGATGAAGAATGAATGGTTAAAGTAAAAAAGTGCTCATTTTGTGGATGGGATATCCCTATCGGAAGAGGACATATGTTTGTGAAAAAAGATGGAACTATTCTTAATTTTTGTACGCAAAAATGTCGCAAAGCTATGTTGCTTTATAAGAAAAATCCACGTAAAACACGCTGGACCGTATATTATGGGAAGCAGTAATATAAACAGTCAATAAGACCTTATTTTGAAAACTTAAATTAACCCAAAAAATTTTAAGTTTTCTATCCCCTCTTAAATATGTGAAAAAGCGAAATTATCTTTATATTTTTTATAATATTTGTTTATTTTTCAGCCTGTTTATTATAGAAGGGTATGCTGATCCTATTGTTCCATATCCTTCAGAAGATCCTATAATACGTACAATTATTTTAACAAATATGTTCTTTATTGGTACCACTATTGAATATAAAATCTTTAAGCAGGGTGTGGTAAAGAGACCTCGTAATAAAAGATTATTTTCAACTTGTGTTAAAGTAAATTTGGTGACCTTTCCTCTCACTCAAATCTTGGCTTATATCATATATATTTATTTATCCTCTTACTTTTGGTTTTATGTTTTGGCAATAGAGATTTTAGTAATAATAATTGAATGGTTGCTTTTTCGAATTGAATTTAATAAAATTTTAATGGAATCTATGACCTCTAAACATATTTTACAATATACGACAGTGGCAAATTTTGTTTCATTTCTACTTGGATTATTGGCTTTCGCTATTCCTACTTTTACTTACTCTTAAAATAAAAATTATCGCAATAATCGAAATAATACTCGTAATTCCCAGAAATGAAAAGATGTAAATATCACGATAATCAATTTGCTGATACGGAGGAGGTTTCCCATTAGGTTTGGGATTTTTTACAAAAACAATTCTATCTTCATGAATATTCCAATCAGTTACATACTCACATGTGCATAACATATAGAAATTATCTTGAGAATCAATAGCAATAGCGTTAATATAATCGTAATAAGATCCACCCCAAAAGTAGTTCGTAATTATTTGTCCAGAACTATTTAACTTTAATACTCCAATATCTCCGCTTTCTCTATAAGTATTATAAATAATACAAATATCTTGGTGAGACGTGACTCCTATATCAAGAGATAATGGAGTGACATAGGCACCCCACCTAACATTATAATCAGCTAGCGAAAAATTCCAACAAAAGCTTAAATTAGGATCGAATTTTAGTAAAAATTGTTCAGAATAAATTATGTAATTTCCCTCCCTAATTAAAGGGATGTCTGTATAGATGTATATATTATCGAAAAAAAATATTTGAAAATTTTGAAGCGAATTATGTCCTGTATTATTCAAAAAATTAGTTTGATAAGTTATATTTCCTAAGCTATTAAGCTTTAAAAGCCATAAATCATATTTATGATCTGGTAGTTCTGTATATCCATTTACAATAATATTCTCATCAGAATATACTTTTAAACCGTAGAATCTAGCAGTTATATCCAATTGTTTATACCATATCATTGAACCGGAACTATTATATTTAAAAAGATATCGAGAGCCACAAAGATAGACACAATTATTAGAATCTATCTCTATCTTTGCGAAATTTGTCTTATTATAAGCATCTAACGTTTTATTCCATACTAAATTCCCAGAAGGGTTAAATTTTAAGAGAAATGCCTTTGGATTAGTGTAATTAGTCCCAGAAATATATATAGAATCATTTAAATCCACTTTAAAAGAATATATCTCATAACCTGAATCCAATATTTTAGACCATAGTAATTCCCTTAAAATATTAAATTTCAATAGAATATAATTCCTATCAATCAATTTAGCAAGCACATAAAGATTAGATTTTGAATCGAAATTGAAATCAAGTAAATCCACATCAGTTAATCTATTTTCCCATAAATTTGTACCTGATTCGTCATATTTAGCTACATAAGCGATATCAGAAGAATATATACTATAGCCTATGTAAAAACTATCATTTATTGTCTTTAAAATAGGAAAGGCTGGTGATTCATTTGGTTTTATTAATACTGACCATGAATCTTCATTTTCTAAATCTATATCTATACTATCAGAGTAATTTGAGGATAAAATTAGTTGTTTTAAATTAAAATTAGACAACAACAAAAGAGAAATTATAAGAATGTATCCTTTTGGGCTTTTCATCTATTTAAAGGTGGAAATAGATTTTCCTTAGATGAATTTGTTTTTGTAAATTTATATTTTTAACTCTATATATCGAAAAGTTTCTTTTCTTATTGGAGTCGTGAAAATTTAAGTAAATCATCAATTAGATCCACGTGGCCCACGATCATTCTACGGCAGCAGAATCTCTCAATTCCAAGCTGTTTAAATGCGCTTTCTGAACTTTCCCCTTTCTCTATAAGTTCTAAATATGGTTTATAAACATGTGCGATTAATTTACCACAGCTAAAACAACGGATTGGAATAATCATAGTTTATTCACATTTTAAATTATTTACAAATGATAAAATATTGAAAATTAAAAAAATTTTTCGGAAATTGAGGATAAAAAAGCCAAATTAAGCAAAAATTTTTTTTATATCCATTATTTTTGATCTCATTACAAATCGATGATTTATGATAATATATTAAAAATTATATATTTGAAGGAGAACAATATGAGTTATGTAAAATTTAAAGTTCCTGATAATTTAAAGAACGAATTAAAGAATGCATTAAGTACAATAGCAGAATCTCGAGATTCTAAAATACGAAAAGGAATGAATGAAGTGACTAAATCTATTGAAAGAAATAATGCTAAGATTGTAGTGATGGCTGAAGATGTAAGCCCTCCAGAGATACTTTTTCATGTACCATTACTATGTGAAGAAAAATTAATACCTTATGCATATTTATCTTCAAAAAAAGAATTAGGAAATACAGTTAGAATTAATGTAGGAGCATCTGCTATCGCTATAGAAAATCTAGGAACAGGCAATGACAATGTTTTAGATACTGTAATTAAGAAACTAGAAGATTTAAAGAAGTAAGTTGGTGGAAAGAAGTTGGCCAAGTTAGATAAATCAAAAGCATCTCACTTTGAGGATTCATCTATTCCTGCAGAGGTTATCCAAATTGTTGGTAGAACTGGATTAACTGGCGAAATTAGTCAAATTAAAGTAAGAATTTTAGAGGGGCCAGACAAGAATCGTATTTTAACGAGGAATGTTAAGGGTCCTGTACGAGAAAATGATATTGTAGTTTTAAGAGAAGTAGAAAGGGAAGCTAGAAAAATAAGAAAAAGACGATAAAGTTGCTTTTTTTTAAACTTCACTCATCAAAATAGCCAAGAAGTTTTAAGTTCTTATATTCATTGTGTAAAAATTCTCGTAATGCAGTTCTAATTGCTTCAGAGCGACTTGGCACAATCTTCATCGCTATTAATTTTTGAATATTTTTATCATAACATTCAGGAATATTGATAGTAATATTTTGCATTGATGGTTTTTTCTTTTTCTTTTTATCTGACAATTCTCCTTACTCCTGTCCTGTTATTTTTTTGAAATAATAGCCGGGATCTATCTTAGGAGGAAAAATGATAACAAAAATAATCGTTATCCTTAACTTATTCCAACTTTTTGATAATAAATTATAAGTAAAACTTGTTTATAAAATTATCTTTCCCTATTTAAAGTATTTAAAGCATTCTATATCATTAGTAAATTGTTTTGATAAATTTAATTAGAATATGAACGATTATTAGGGTATTTATATATTTAAATTGAAAATGTTTTACTATCATAATCGATTTTCTTTTTTTACATATCGACCTCTAGTTTCTATAATAGAGATATTTTTTATAATATCATTATAAATATTACTTCCTCTATCTCTATACTCTAATTCATAACCCTCAAGAAAAGCATTAAAACATAATTTAAAATCATCTCCATGTGAGGAAATTAATACTCTTTTTAAGAGATGTAAATCGACACTTTTATCTTCGATAGAATCCGAATAATCATGAAGTCCAAAATCAATAATGAAAATATCTTCGCTTGATGTTAATATTATATTACTTGTGGTAATATCACCATGAATATGTCCATTAATATGTAAAATTGCGATAATTCGACCCAATTTAGTGAAAATTTCTTTTTTTTTAGAAATGCTTAGAGTTTTAATCAAATTTTTTAGCTTAGAACCAGAGATATATTTCATAATTATTATAGAGTTTTCTGTATCAATCTCATATACTTGTGGTGTATTAATTTTATATTCTTTTACCTTTATAAGGGCTCGAGCCTCATTTAATGTTCTTATTGTACGAATTTTTTTATCAAGCTGGTCAATTCTATAATTCTTAGTAATCCTGTGTTTGAAGATAACTTCTTTACCAAACCAGTGACCATAAATTAAACTTGCTTCCGCACCTTTATGAATCAATTTTTCCTTTGTGATATTTTTAGTCATTCCTAATATATCACCTAGCTTCTCCAAGGAATGGTAATATTATCCATTCTTTCTTTTGGATTTATAAGTGTTTCTGCGAGGCAAAATTCTCCTTTACTCTTATACCTTAATATCCCTGTCCATGCAATCATTGCACCATTATCCCCTGCGTATTTTAGGGGTACAACTTCGAACTTTGCATTGTGTTCATCGCTAATAGAATTAATCATTTCTTGTAATCTTTTATTTGCTGCAACCCCTCCAGTTAATAAAACTTCTGTCTTTTCTGTATGGGCAAGGGCTCTTTCTGTAACTTCAGTAAGCATTGCAAATGCAGTCTCTTGAAGAGAATAAGCAATATCACATAAATTATATTCTTTTTCATATTTTTCAGATTCTAATAATTTTTTAGCTGACGTAAAAAGTCCTGAAAATGATAGATCCATTCCTTTAACTATATAAGGTAAAGGAAGATATTTATTTGATTTTTTAGCCAACTTTTCTATTTTGGGACCACCGGGATGAGAGATTTCTGCTTCTCTGGCAAATGAATCCAGTAAATTACCTATAGGAATATCTAATGTCTCTCCAAATATTTGATATCTTCCAGATTCATAGGCACTTACAATGGTATTTCCACCAGACACATAAAGAGAGAGAGGATCATCAATATTACACACTAATCTTCCTATTTCTATATGGGCAATACAATGGTTTACTCCAATTATAGGGATTTTTAAAAGTTGACCCAGCATACGTGCTACAAGTGCTCCTATTTTTAAGACAGGTCCTAAACCAGGACTTTGACTAAAAGCTAATAAATTAATATCTTTAATTGAACATTTAGCTTGAGTAAGAGCTTTATTAATAACTTCCATGAAATTATTCAAATGCTGCTCCCTAACCAAAGCAGGATGAAGCCCTCCTTTTTTAGGTATAAATACATCATTTACTAGACTTAGGACCTTTCCTGTAAAATCAACGAGTCCAACACCCCATGTATGCGCAGTTGATTCTATACCAAGGGCTATTTTATTAGATTTCATTATATTCGCCAATTTTGTTTATTAGCGAGAATTCAAGAAAAAAAATAGATTAAGCTCAAATAAATTACTTTGATTTCATCCGTCTTCTTGGAGTTCTTTTTGTGGCTACTCTTTTTGCTCCTTTAGTTCCCTTTCTTTTAAATATTGTATAGCCACATTTCCCACAAGATGATCTTTTATGGATAATGAGTTTAATCTCATCATCTATCATAGTGGTCCGCGAGAAAATAGGCAGGTCCACACTTTGGACATGTGCGATGGGTTCTAACTAATTTATCTCCTTCAATTTTATATAAATTTGATATATTCGTCATTTTTCCTTCAATTTCAAAAATATTTACTTATTTATAATCAAAAAGATGTTTATAAGGTTCTTTCCTCTTTTTCAATTTATAGATTTCTGTTCTTTTTTCTTTTTCTAGATTCCTTGCTTGGATATGAAAGGGTTCAAAATATTGTAATTCATCTGCGTTTTCATATATATGAGCAGTACCTATATCGTGAGCGGAACCAAATTGTGTCTTAATATCACTGATTATAGTTAATTTTTCATTTACTTTGCTCATTTTAGCAATTTTCTTTTTTATTTCTAACCTATTCGGAGTTCCTTCAGCAAAATGATCGATTTTAAATCTTAATTCAATCCTCTTTATCAACGGATTTTTCTTCTCTTCTAAAATTTCAATATTTAGCGGCATAATGAACCTTTTAAGTAGTTTAATTCTGAATCAATCAGTTAATTTAAAGATGTTTCTAAGTTATTTAAGATCAAAGCACGATAAGAATTAAAATTTTGGTTTTTTTGAATAGGCTATAGCACAAATTAATGCTTTTAACTGGAAAATTAAGATTTTATTATGGAATGAAGTAATAATATTGATAATTACTATGTTAAGCTTTTTCTGGCTGAAAAATGTTTTAGCAGGAGTTTTTTCTATTATTTTCATAAGCAGTATATTCTTATGGTTAACTTTATTAGTACTAAACATAACTAAAAATAAAATTGAAGATAAGGAAATGCATGAAAATCTTAAAATCCCCGAAAAAGCGAGGCATAAATTTACCCAGCCTTTAGGAAAATTAATTGCAGGGACTAGGTCAGAAACAATTCCTAAGGTAGAGAATTTAATAAAAGAGTTATTAAATTCTGGTTTTGAAATTAATGTATATCTTGTTGGGGATATTGTCACTAATGATTTTCTTATAAATCAATTTTTAAGAGAGTTTATTAAGTTATGCATTGTTGACGAGAAAACTCAGAGAAATCAAATTAAAATAAAAAATGAAGAATATTTTGAGGAAATAATAGAATTTAAGAATCCAAAAGGTACAATACCTATGGAAAGTTTTACTTTATTAAAACAAATAATAATGTCGAATAAAAGAATTTTATTAAAAATAATCGAAGGAGAAGAAGATTTATTAGTACTTCCTCTAGTTATGACTTTCCCTCTTATTCAAAATTTAAAAAGCTTAGTGTTTTACGGACAACCTCCCATAACAGATTCTAAAAATCCCATTCCAGAAGGTATTGTTATGGTTGATGTAAATAGAAGAATTCAAAAAACAGTTAAAAAATTTTTATCGACTATGCTAAAGGAATAGATTGTTTTTTAACGGACTCTTAAAGCATACTTTCCAGGAAAATGAATCTTCAAATATTCTGCAAATTTTGACTCTTGAGGTTTTATTATTATAACTTCTCCTGTAAAATCATCACTTAGACTATGGGTTTTACATTTAGGGCAAATTTGTTCATTTTTAGTTATTAAATGACAGTTTTTACATGCTCGGTCTTTTGAAATATGTAATTCACCTCATTTTCTTTATTTTTTATTCTCTTTTTTACTAGCAGTTACTTTTTCTTCCTTTTCTGTATACTCATCCTCAATATCTTGTTCGATCCACTCTTCTTTTCCTAAAAATTTTTGTCTCATAGTTAAACCCAATTTTCCACTCCTTCCAGTTCCTAATGATACTGCTATGATTTTAGCACGCACAATATCATTTACTTCAAGTATTTTTCCTGTTTCTTTCCCTATAAATCGATTGCCTACTTGTTCATATGATATATAATCATCACATATCTGTGAAACATGAACCAATCCATCAAGTGGTCCTAACCTTATAAAAGATCCGAAATCGACAATTTCTACTACCTCTCCTTCCACTACTTCAGATATCACCGGTTTAAAAGAAAGGATTGTAAATTCAACCTCATGAAATGTGTTTGCATTCCCAGGAATTATTATTCCAGGGCCCACGTCAACAACGTCGACTATTGCAATTATAAATCCATAATCTCTAGTAATAATCCCCTCATAATCCTCAGATAGAATTATACGGGCAGAAACATCCTTCGGTTGGTCAAATAAAAACGGTGGAATCTCAATTTTCCCTTGAATTTGAAAAAGTTTGAAAATGACTATACACCAGTTAAATAGATGAAGTATAATTGAAATTTTAAATGTAGCATAAAATTAATAATTTTTGGTTTTCCTACAATAAGAGAATCAATTTTAAGATTTTCAAAAATCAAATATTTTTAATTAATAATTTCCTAGTTATTAAATGAATCTTCTCGAATTTATTTGGTTTTGGATTTGATTAAAAGCCCAAGCAACAAAGGTGGAAATTTTGAGACTCATAATTAAATATTATTGGATGTTTCAGATAATTGCTTTTCTTCTCCCCTTGATAGGGCTTCCATTTCCTGTTGCAGTTTTTAAAATACCTGATAATGATTCTTACATAATAGACGGGTCTATGACACTATGGGGTACACAATCCGGTATTTTTCCAGACACCTTTAGTATTAATACGTTGATATACATTTCTTCAATTGTATGTTCATGGATTGTAATAATCAGTTCCTTTTTGCTTCCTATTTTTTCTGCTCGCTCCATAAAGAGGAAAGAGAGGTTAGAAAAACGCATTTTAATTATTTGGATATTTATTGCATCCTTATTAGTGGGGATATTATTATTTTGGACTACAATGATAAATAACACAATTGGAGCGTTAATGCCTCCCGCACTTCAAGACACCAATTTTTGGGAATTTTTTACCCCAGGCTTTGGTTTTTTTTCCTTACTTATAAGTGCTGGCTGTGTATATGCAGGTGCACTTCTATATTGGAAGCGACGTAGCGAAGAAACTTTAAGAAGCGCTAAAATTCCCATTGCAGAATCCCTTAACAACCGTAAGGAAAAGTTTGAAATTAAAGAAGATTTAGAGATTGGTGCTTTTTGGATTACGTTTATACTAGCGATCGCATTAACGTTTTGGATATTAATAACTATAGGAATATTTTTAATGCCTAATATGTCCCCTTTATTTTATATCTTAATCCCTTTAATGTTTTGGGGGGGTTTCTTCTTTATTTTAAATATAATTATAAAATACACGCGAGGCGCCACAAAAGTAAGAACTCTTACAATTACAGAAGAGGAAATTAGGCTTCAATTCCCTAATAAGCCTTTTTTTCAAATCAATTGGGAAACATTTGATAAAATTCTAATTAATGAAAGAACCGAAAATCTCCCGTTAGTTCGACGTTATGGTAAAAGCTTTAAAATTAATTATTTTATTCTTGTATTTGAAGGAAATTCTGGTCTTGTAAGTAAATTTGAAATATCTACAATGGAATTAAACTATAATAAATTAATATCCTTCATTTACAAATTAAATGAATTTGCCTTGAAGAAAGATAAAGAAGTAATAATTAATTCTGCAAACATCAAGATAAGACTAAAAAGATCTATTTAAAATTCATTCCACTTACTATTTTGGCGAAAAAGTAAATAGCTTTTTACATTTAAATTAGTTGAGCTATTTTTTCACATGTCCGCCTGCAGTCTAATAAAATTAAGCCTAGTCGTACATCCTTATCTGCAGACACCGTTAATACGGCATTGGGACCAGCTTGTAGGATTAAAAGATAGCCATCTGAGCCTTTTATGTACAGCTGATCAAAATCCCCTTTATTCATCTCTATAATAGCTCTTTCAGATAAGGAGAGTAAAGCTGCGGTCATTGCGGCGATTCTTGTTTCATCAACATCACGTGGAAGAGCTGAAGCAATTGGAAGCCCTTCAGCAGAAACTATTGCTGCAGCTTTCACTTCCGGAATAGCTGCAAGGAGTTTTTTTAATAGGTCATCAAGTGTTTCTGGGGTACTAGCATCCATTTGGCTCAATTTCTCCTTCACTTTTGGTTAATATTAAAAGAAGTTGATATTTTATTAGATAATAATTATCTTAAACCATATTTATATTTAAAGTAGATTGTGGTATTTATTTTTTTTTATTCGTTTTATATATAAAAATGTTCTTTATTATTAGTTTATTAACTTGTATAATATCTGGATAAAGGTACTTTTTCTTAATGAGGTATTTCTTAAATTTGCATTTTAATCTGTTTGGTATAGATTAAAGATTGGTTTTAAAGTCAATTATAAATTTTGAACCTAGAAATTGTAACTTTTTACGGTTTCAATCATAGTTCTAATATTTTCAGGTTTAGCAATTGCATTTATTTGTTGAGTAGGGCTAACAATAAGAGGTGTTGTAGTTTCTTTTGCTTTTGATAATAATTTAATAACATAATTTTTAATTTGAACAGGAGTTCCAAAGGCTAAAAATGAAATATCTAGGTTGCCAATAAAACATATTCTATTCATAAATCTCTTAAAAAGAGAAAAAATATTCACTCCTGCAGAAGGCTCCAAACTTTGAATTCCATCAAATCCAATTTCAATAAATGTATCAATCAAATTAGATATATAGCCATCAGAGTGTAATATAACTAATTTATTATGGTTATGAATAGAATTAACGATATCATAATAATTTTCAAAAAACAATCTCTTCCACATCGATTTTGGAATGAATTCATTATTTTTGTAGCCACAGTCGTCAGCAACAAGAAATAATTCCACTCCAATGTGTTCTAGAGTTGAAATTAAGCTCTTTATATAATCTGAGAAAAAGTCTACCACTTTTTGAATGAAAGATAAGTTATTCTTTTTTACACATTTTGAGAAATAAATAAAACCCATTGATTGCCATGTTTTTTCAAATAATCCAGGCAAGGATAAAGCAATGCTTAATTCATGTTTTAATTTAGGTAAAAATTTTTCTAAAAGTCTTAAGCTTTCCTTAGATGGAAGTTTTAGGTGTTCCCAATTATCGATTGTTTTTTCATCTTTGAAAACACCATCCCAAAAATACCAGTCATTTTTATATATTCTTCCCCAACCATCTACCCTGACTTGCTTATTTATTTGATAACCTCCTTTTCCCCGTCTGAAATCCCATAAAGAGATAGCATCAAAGCCCATTTTTTTAATTATATCATAATCCTTCTCAATAAGAATAAACTTTGTAGGATCAATTTCGATATTGTAGAGATCTTGATAACTTTTTAAGAAATCCAATTCTGGGTATCCTGGACAGTAGATTGGAACTGAATCTGTTGTTTCTTTTTTTAAAGTTTTGACGAAATCTGTTTCTAATTGGTTCATTACAAGGATCTTTAGAAACCAAAGAATAATTATTTGATTATTAATTATAAAAATAATTAAACTGATATTAACAATAAGTTATTTAATTGGTAACTATGGATCTTTGGACTCTTGTTAGTATTGTATACACTATTGGATTATCCCTGATTCTCTTTATTTTTGCTTTTTTAACGTTTTTTATTGGATACGGAGGTCATAGAGCAAAAAACCGATATGGTGCAATTTCTACGATTGTTACTGGTTCTTGTTTGATTATTTTTGGATTATATAATCTTTTTTTTAGAGATTCTTCTCATATGGGATTCTTCCCATATCCATATAACGGATTCATGGTATGGTGGGTAGGAATTGTTCTCCTTATTAATGGTGTTTTTGTTATGATTATTAAATTAAAAATGAATAAAATGGATTTACAAGTCAAAAATTCAAGCAATAGCGCGGATATATCGAAAAGAAAATCCGGTTTGAGAAGATATGTTGAAAAAATGATGATAGAGGATCCATATAAAGAAGAAATTCCATTTAAAATGGAATTGGTAAGAAAGAGTTTTCATTTAATGGGCATACTTGTCGTTATAGGCTATTTTGGATTTTTCTTTTTACTCCCTTTAACTCAATTAATTAGCGATGGAGTAATAATGTTAATTAATCAAGTTGAACCCGCATATGAACTTTTATGGGGTGATGTCTCTCTTTTTCCTTATATAATAGGGGAGTTTCAGGCAGTTATCGATCTCACTATGATGGGCTTATTAGGAGCTTTAATATTTGCGCTTATATCTGATTTATTTCGAATCCTCAAAGGTCCTGAATATTCACTTCTAAACTTCATTAGTCGTTCCATTCTGAGAAATAAGGAAAAAAATGCCTTGGGTCCACAAATTTATATTATGACGGGAATTGTTTTTTCTTACATGCTTTATATGGCAGGAATTATGCATATTCGTGCTTTTTTCGCGGGTATACTCATTGCGTGTTTCTCGGATGCGGCTGCCGCTCTAATAGGTAGAAAGTACGGCAAGCATAAGATTACTTTAAGAAGTAAAGATACAAAATCCGTTGAGGGTTTTATTGCTGGGGTTGTTGTAGCATACATAGTTGGTCTGATTTTTGTTGGTCCAATTTATGCCATAATTGGAGCATTAATCTTCTTTTTAACTGATTATTTTCCTGCTGTAACTGCTGATAATATTTTGAACCCAATTTTCATTCCAATAGGAATTCAACTTTTTATTTTGCTATTAGGTTTACCTGTAGGATGGTAATTTAAATATGCGTGAAATAATCGAAGAACTTAAAGATATTGAATTAGCAATCTTTGACTTAGATGGAGTTATTTATAGGGGAGATAAATTACTCCCAGGAGTAGATGAAGTTATCCAACAATTAAAAGAACTTTCAATAAAAATCGTCTACAATTCAAATAATTCTACAGCAACTAGGCAGATGTATGTTGATAGATTAAAAAAATTCAAAATCTCAAGTGAAATTGGAGATTTCTACACCAGTGCTTCAATTACAGCATCAGAAATTTCTAAACTAAAAACAAAGGCTAAAATCTTTGTGATAGGTGAAATTGGCTTAAGAGAAGAACTAAAAGCTTGCGGACATGAAATTATAAAAGAGGAATCAGAGTATAAGACTGTTGATTTTGTGGTCGTAGGATTAGATCGTGATTTTAAATACAAAAATTTAGCATTAGCTCAAAAATGTATTTTAGATGGCAAAGCTCAATTCTATGCTACGAACGCAGACGCAACATTACCAGTAGCTAGTGGTTTTTTACCAGGTGCTGGTGTTATGGTAAAAGCTCTAGAAACATGTACTGGGATTAAACCTATAAAAATCTTTGGAAAGCCTCAACCTTATGGTATAGAACTTATTCTGAAGGAGGAAAATGTTCCGATTAAAAATGCTGCTATTTTTGGAGATCGCTTGGATACAGATATTTTAGCAGGCAATTTAGCAGGCATTAAAACAGTGTTAGTGTTAACTGGAGTTTCTCAAATGAAAGAAGTTAAACAATTAAAGTTAGATGATTCAAATGAGGTTAATCTCAACCAAATACCTGATCTCATTTTAGATGAATTAAATAAAATATTTACTAATTAAATATCTGATTATATTCTTTAATAAAAAATGGATAGTACGCTCCTCACGTAATTGTCTAAAAATCCTATTTTTTTAATTCTAGATTTTTTATTAATTATTCGAGTAAAAAGTAATTCTATGGGGTTGTTGATATGGAAAAATGTAATATAGAAGAATTGGAAGAATTAAATACAATTGGAGAAATCAATTTAGTTCTAGAGGATAATTGTACAAATTTTGCAAAAGAATTAGAACAAGAAATAAATAAAGCTCGAGCTCACCATAAAAAGATTGAATATTATTCTGATAATCTAGCAATTTACTCTTATAAAAAAGATCTAAATATGGGACGGGATATTTTGATTTTTGAAACTATCTACAAAAATAGAAATGATAATAAGGCTGAATTATCATTTATCGCAAATAAAAATATGTATGGTTCTCATTTACTTTATTTAATCAACAGAGCAGAATTAAAATCTAAATAGGCTAAAATAAATCTAAGAATTCAGAAAAAGAGAATTAAATTATTCCTGATCTATGCAACATTATTTTGGCAATTTCAATAAAGATTTCTTCAATGTTACGTCCATCTTTTGAAGAGCATTCAATATATCCATATAAATTATAATTCCTTGCTAAATCATACGCTTCTTTGGTCGATACTGTCCTTTTATATTGTAAATCTAATTTTCCTCCAACCATTATGACTGGTAATTGCCTATTATCCCCAATGAAACCTCTTTTGAAAATTTCAATCCAATCTTTAAAATTTTTCAAGCTTGAGTATCGTGTGATATCATACATAAAAATCCCACCCGATGCTCCAACTACATAACTAGGTAAAAGAAATCTAAAGCGATCTTCTCCAGCAAAATCCCATATTTGGAGTGATACCTTTTTTCCTTCAATTTTTAATTTTTTAACATGAAAATCAACACCTATAGTTATGGTAGAATTTCCCTTAAAAATACCAGTAAGATATCGCTTGATTAAAGTCGTCTTGCCCACTCCACCATCCCCGAATAGACAGACTTTATACATAGCATCGCTTTCCATTTTCAGTACACCAAATTAATTAATTTCTTTTCAAACTATTTTAAAAATTTTAAATTTAAAATAGATTCATTTTTAGATTTGTTAATTGTTAATATTAAGAAAGTTCTATTTTAAAAATAATTTGTTTTAGAAAGATTTTAAAGGTTTACCAAATTTTTCAAAAATTCACCTTTAAATTATTGTGAGTATAGTTCTTTAAAAAAAAGTAATTTGAAAGGCGCATGTTTAATATTGAATCAATCTGAATAAATTCATTTGGAGAGTGTGCAAAACCACCAATACCCAAACCACCAACAATAAAATTTAATCCTAATTCTTTTTGAATTTTGCTTAGGGGAGCTGCTGCTGCGCTTAATGGCCAAATTTCTGTTTGGGCATTTAGTTTTTCAAAACTCTTGATAAGACTTCTAACAAGGTTTGAATCTTTTAAAACCCGAGAACCTTCATAACCAATCTTTTTAGTTAATTTAATATCTAATTTAGAGCGTTTAGCATAATTTTCTACAAAAATTTTAATTTCTCTATAGAGCTCAGTAATAGAAATATCATGTGCAAATCTTATATCTATATTACATTCTGCATTATTTGGAACTATGTTTTTTGTACCTTCTTCCAAATAGCCTGATTTTAATGTGGATATATTAAATGTAGGATTAAACAAATAATTCATTAAACTTTCTTTTGTATCCTCTTTAAGTATCTGAGTTATACCTGCTTTTTGTTTTATATTTTCAATATCGATTTGATTAAATAAATCTTTAACTATCTTTTCTTCCTGTTCGGAGGGAATATAGGGATTTTTTAATGAAGTAATATTAAATTTATATTCTGAATACATTAAGTTTATTAAATTTACCAAGCTTATTGCTGGATTTGGAATCATTGAACTATATGCAGAATGAGTTTCCTTATTTTTTGATAAAATCTTTATTTTGAGTGAAAGAATACCTTTGTAGCCTAATTTAAGAACAGCTCTACCATTTAAATCTTGCTTAGCTGCTGGATAGTAGGCGTCTAAACAAGATTTCAAAATTTTCTTCTTCTTATCCAAATATTGTAATAATGAAGGTGAGCCTATTTCTTCTTCTCCATCAAATAATAATAATAGAGAAATTGGTAATTTTTCATTTTTTTTTAGAATTTTTAGTATATTCAAAAAGCATAATAATGGAGTTTTTGAATTATATGCCCCTCTTGCTATAATACATTTTCCTAATTTATCTAATGGTTCCGGAAGGATTTTCTTCTCAGCGTTAAAAGGATTAGATATCCATTCTGTTTCATTAGTAATTGGTTGTGTATCATACATCATATAAATTAATATTGAGTCTTTAATTTGTCCCTCTACTTTTGCTAAGATTAGGGGATTAATTTCTCCCTCAAATTCCATAAGTTCCCCACAAATATCCGAGATATAAGAAAGTAAAAAATCTTTTCCTTGTTGAATTCCCTCTTTATTAAGAGTATTAGTGGGAATTTTTAAAAAAGTAATTAAATCTTTTTCAATAAATTCAGAGTTTGTTTTTTTAATTATCTCTTCTACTTTTTTATCAAATTCAACTTGCTCCATATAATAAACATTTATAGTGTTATTAATTAATTTATTTATTAGCATATCTTCTTGCACTTAAAAATGAATAATATAGACCTTACTAAGGAACAGAAACTGGAAATACTGAACCAGATTTTAAATGAATTAAAGCAAAAAGGAAAGTTAAAGGGAGTAATATTTTCTTACAGAGAGGGAGGGATTATCGCTGAAAATTTAAGTGCGAATTATTTAGAATTTAATAGTGATGAATATTCCTCAATGTGTGCCTCCGTTTTAGAAAGTGCTTTAGGTTTAGGAAGGACAATAGCAGGAAAAAAGTTTAATAAGATTATTGCTGAGCTGGATAAAGATACTATCATACTAATTGAATGCGATGATAAGACGTTTCTTTCATTCATTTTAAACGATATATCTAAAATAAATCCCATATTAGATGAGATTGAAAGATATATTCAAAAAATAATCTTTTTATATTAAATCTTATCTGGAATCTATAAACTTCAAATATTCCATACAGATTTGAACAGCTTGTCCTAATGCTTCCTCTTCAATAACTTTAGGAGTATCATTTCTTGTGTGATAATAAGGAGCAAGTTCTTCTTTAAGATTTAATCCTCCCAAACAAGTGGCAGGAATTTCTTTTTTGCTAAATGCTGCTGCATCAGTTGCCCCAAATGGAAGTGAAGCCATCTTAGCTTTATTGTTAATGTCTTTGGCTATTTTATATAACGATTTAACAACTTCAGGATTATGTTTTGCACCAATTCCAGATTCTTTATCAATAACTATGATAATATCTTTTTTTGCTAATCCATCCATATTGATAACAATAGCTTCAGTTTCTTTAAGTTCTTTAAAATGAGACTGAATATATCTTTTTGAACCTCTTAATCCAGCTTCTTCACCAGCAAAGGATATCAGATGAATTCTAGTGTGTTTGGGAAAGATCTTATCATTAGTTTTATTCTCATTCAAATACCTCCCAATCCCCAAGACCACAGCAACACCAGATAAATTATCAAAAGCTCCTAGCACCGGGCGATAACTATGAAAAAATATATAAACAAATGCTATTGGGGTAAAGATTAAAAATAAAATACCAAAAGAAAAGAAAATGACTACGAAATCAACAATATTAGTTAGCAAATGAAAGATAATTTTTACAATAATTACTATAAATATAATTACAACAGCTAAATAGCCCAGATTAATAATTACTTGTCCAGTACGTCCCAAATAATAAAAGGTATTAAATTCAAAGGCAGAATCATGATGTGCAGAAAAAATTATCGTATTTTTTATTTTTCCAGAGGGATTTATTGTACCAATTATATTCTTTGATTCTCTCTTTGGGAAAAGGAAATCAAATACTTCATGATATTTCATCACATTCAAGATAAAATAGCTAATTGTAAGAGTAACTATGATAAGAGCAATGATTATCAGTAATAAACCATAAAATGATTCTAATTGTAGAATATTAAGATCGATTAATAGAGAAAGCCAATACAAAATAATAGAACCTAATGCCAATATAGCACCATATCTTATACCTCCAAGAAAAGCATGAGGATGGCTAATATATTCTTCTTGATGGGTCTCATCACAATATTTTTTCAATTCTTCTTCAATTTTATTGCCAGCAAGAATTTCTTGTTCTGTTCCAGATTCTCGGGGTCCTATTGTAGTACACACATCTTCAATGAATTTATGCATATATTTAATTAATGTCTGATCCATTTTTTCTATCATCTATATCTTCATATAATTATATAGAGAAAAAATAACACTAAAATAAAAGTTCCCAAAATTGAAATTGATGGAATAAAATTTCCCCAAAAAAGTCTAAGCGTTAAAAAAACCAGTTAAATTAGATTTAGCCAATTCGGTTCGATTTTATTTAAAGTAGTTTCAATTTCTTTTCTGATTTCGAACTGATCATCTCCTAAGGCTTGGACAAGCAAATTCATAGCTTTTTTATTTCCGATTTTTCCTAATGCTTTTACAGCTGACATTCTTATTTTTGGATTTTCATCTTTTAATTTAACTTCTAATGCTTCAAATATTTTATCGCTTTTAAGATTTCCAAGTGCTTTAATAGCCCAACTTCTAATATAAACGTCTTCATCATTAAGGCTTTTAATTAGTGGATCTATTGCTTCCTCAGTTCCAATTTTTCTTAAAAGATCAACAACAGACCTTCGAATTCTCCAATCTGGGTTTTCTAAAAATTTTATAGAAATTTCAATTATCTTTTTCCCACCAAGCTTAGATAATGCTTCAATTGCAGCTCTTCTAACTGAGCCTTTCGTGTTTTTTAACAGTTTAAAAAGAGAATTAATATTTGAATCATCACCAATTGTTCCTATAATTCTCGCGCAATATCTTCTAATTTGCCATTCTTTGGCTTCCAAACCTTGAAGAATTGAGTCATCTATTATTTTCTTAGCTTTTGAAATCTTTATTATAACGTTAAAGGTTATTCTTCTAATTTTAGTGTTTGTGCTATTAAGTAATCTAATTAAATATTTAATAGAATCAGGATTTTGTATCAATCCAATTAACTTTATAACCTCTAAACGCAAGATAGAATTTTTACTTCTTAGAATACTATAAAGAATTCTTAAAGATTTTTCATTTTTTAAAATTCTATATAGAGCTCTAACGGTACGTGTTCTTATTTCTGGTTCTGGATCTTTCAACAATTCTAATAATGGTTTAACTGTGCTTATATCACCTAAATTACCTAAGACTCTAATTATGGTCTTCCTAACATCAAGATTTTCATCATTTAATTTTTTTATTAGATGGTTTAAATCTTTTGGTTCAATTAAATTTTGTAAAGCCTTAATAGCATTTTTTCTAACAATGGGGCTCTTATCATTTAACTGCTTAATAAGAATTTTTACAGCATTTTTATCTCCTATTCTACCTAATATTATAGGAATAGATTTTTTTACATTGATATTGCCCTTATCATGGAATTCAATAATTTCTTCCAAATCAGCGTTTTTAGCAATTTTGACTATATTCGAAATTAAATCATCATAAATTTCTAATCTATATTGGGTTAATTCTATTAAAGGTTTTAATGCTTCAACGACACTATTTTGTCCCAAATACCTAATAGCAAAAATTTTATTCTCAACATCAGGATCCTTTAAAGCTTCTATATAAAGAGGAACATATTCTTCTATATTTTGGTCTTGGGCACTTTTAAGAATTTCTTTTCTAACTTTACCATCCTTTTCGTGAGTATATTGATATAATAAGTCATTTTCATTTAAAATCAAATGCCTTAACCCTTTGGTTTGTATGTTTAGAAATGAAAATAGCTAAGCAAGAATATTATAAAACTAAATTTATTTATTCTTTTATTTTTCAAAAAATCAGACTAAGGAATTTATTTTTAAGTAACTTTAGCAAAATTATATTGATTATCCTTTTTATCAACTAATTTGAATAAACCTTCTGAAGTTAGATTCTCTAGTATTTCATTTTCTTTCATATGATGATCATCAAAAGAAAGAATTGACTCCGGTTTTAAAACTCGATGAAATTCTTTTAAAATACAGTTTTTATCTTCAATACCATGTAACATATCAAAACAAATAATAACGTCAATACTATTAGGGTCTAATCCGGTCTTGCAATCTGTTTGAATGGTGTTAATATTTTTTAGATTTTTTTTCAAAGCTCGTTTATTCACTTCCTTGATTGCAGAAAGGTGAATATCAGCGGCATAAATCTTTCCAGACGACCCCACAATTTCAGAAGCAGCTATAGAGTAACTACCTGGTCCGCAACCATAATCAAGGACAACATCCCCAGGCTTTATTTCTGCTATTTCTACTTTTTTGATAGGCGATTTAAAAAAATCACGAATTTTAAAGAGGAATGACATAAATTTAAAATCTAATTTAGATTTTTTTTTATTTTGACTCATTTTAATTCTCTCCATTTTTACTTTTTCTTAATTTATTATTGCTATCTAATTCAAATGCTTCAAAAAACTTCATAGCAAAATTCTTTAACTCTGTAGCTTTCATTATTCCAATTCCCTTATTGATATCTCCAAAAACAAGTAATTGATCTCCTGGTTCTATTTTAAAAACTCTTCTTGCTTTTGATGGAATAACTATCTGGCCTCTTTCACCTACTTTTACAGAACCAAAGAAATATTTATCTTTTGTAAACTTGCTCATTTTAAATGATCCTTTTTAT
The DNA here is from genome assembly GCA_048940645.1 of Promethearchaeota archaeon. Classification (GTDB taxonomy): domain Archaea; phylum Asgardarchaeota; class Lokiarchaeia; order Sigyniarchaeales; family SOKP01; genus SOKP01. Next base: position 64,164 of record JBHLOI010000008.1, read on the forward strand.
CATATAATTCATGTTTTTCATATTAATTGAATTAATCATGTATATTTAAATTTTATTAAATTTGAAATTAATTAGAAAATTATTTGAATATTTGCTTAATTGGAATTATTATGAATAAAATCGAAAAGGCTATTTCCTTATTTAGTCAAGGACATAATTGTGCTCAAGCTGTCCTTAAAGCATATGGTACCCAGTATGGTCTTGATGGAGATTTAGCATTTAAAATAACAAGCACACTGGGAGGCGGTTTAGCTAGATCTGGAAATACCTGTGGAGCAGTTACAGGAGCATTGATGGCTTTAGGTTTAAGATATAGAAATTTGAATGTTGAGGATAAAGAAAATAGAGAATTAACATATGAAACAGGTATGAATTTTATTAAACAATTCAGAAGTATTTATGGAACAATTAAATGTAAAGAACTCCTTGGTTGTGATATAAGTACTCTTGAAGGACGAGAAAAGGCTAATAATAACAATCTCTTTGAAGAATTATGCCCCAAATTTGTTAAAAGTGCAGCTGAAATTTTGGAAACCGTTCTAAACATGAAATAATTAAATCTAATAAAGCTTATGTCAAATAATAGGAATTCCTCCTCAAAAGATATGGTAACCGGTTATATCAAGGATTTACATATTGTTTATGACAATAAAGAAAAAGTTGGAATATGTTTTAAACTTCAACGTGATGGAAATCCTTTGGATATCCTAGGTGTGTTAGATTTTTTAAAGTACAAAATAAAAAAATGGAGAAATACGAATATATTCAGTTACCAAGGAAAACTCTTTAATGAAGAAATCATTCTTGTTATAGGATCAAATACCATTGAAGAAGCGAAAGATATTGTAGTATTCATCTTTTTAAATGATATTTTAAACAAAAAAAAAGATATTTTAAGGATTTTAGATGATTGGGATTCTAATAATGACCTTGAGCAATATTTGATTAATGAAATTTTAAAAAATTTAGAAAAAGGTTATCCTTATGATCCTAATGTAGAGAGCGAGATTAGCAATCATATTGAGAAATTAATGAAAGATTAATCAAATGCTTTTATTTTTATTGAAAAAATATGATAAAATATAACATTAGAGAACCAAGTAATATAGAAATTTATAAAAGTATTGGGGTTCTATATTCTTCTTTTGGAAGAACTCTTAATAAGAGGACTAATGAAGAGGAAGAGAAAGCTTGGAGAGCAGTAATTAAAAATAATATTGGAAAATTTCTCATTTCTGAAGAAAATGGAAAGATATTTGGCATTGGTGGAGTGTTTATATTCGGAGATGTATGTACTTTTGGCTATATGGGTGTACTACCAGAATATAGGGGGAAGGGAGTTGGTAGTAAAATTTTTGGTGAACTACTTAAATTAGCAAAGGATTTGGGGTGCACAACAATGATACTTTATGCCTCAAAATTAGGAGAGCCAATATATAAAAAGTTTGGTTTTAAAAGAAGTTTTTATGGAGTAATGTATCAATTACCAGTAAATTTACCAGAATTACGAATTACTAATAAAGAGGTTAAGGTATTAAGTGATTTTCCAAATTGGTTATTAAGCTTAGACAAAGAAACCATGGGATTTGAGAGATCACGATATTTATACGTGAAACAAAATCTTGGAAGTAAAATTCTCGCACTAGAGGGTGAGGCCTATGGACTGTTATCTCAAATTTCTTCAAAAATAAGAATAGGACCAATAATCTCGACAAATTTGGATGGTGCATTGCTAATTATTAAAAAGGGCATAACTTTAGGTGCTACTCAAATTATCATCACTAAACATCAATCTTTGTCAAAGGAAATATTCGAATTAATTGAATTGACTGAAATTGAGAATGGCGCAAGTTTAAAAATGACGTACGGAAAAAATCTTTCAGAAAATTTAGATTTATTGTACGCAATAGGTACTTTTGCAAAAAGTTAAATGGGGGGAAATTAATTAACAAATCGGGATTTAATGAACAATTAGTATTTTTCTTAAAAATCACGTGTATTTTTCTAGTAGTACCTGTTACTGGCACACTCCTCCATGAATTGGGGCATTATCTTGCAGCCATAATCAATGGGTTTGATGCTCAAATCCATTACTCCTATACGACTTCCACAATCAATCCTACTAGTGAAGCAGCCATTTATTTTTATTACATTTTAGCAGGTCCGATATCAACTTGGGTTCAATGTCTAATCCCTTTTTTCTTGCTATTGATACTTTATAATAAAAATAGAATAGAGAAAATGATTGGAAAGCAATTTTTCGACAAGTTTTTTACATTATGCTTGTTTTTCATATCAATGGCGGGAAGGTTTCTTTTTAACGCAATGACCTATATATTTACTCACTCAAAATCTATTGACGAATATAAAATGGCTGATTATCTAATGATACATCCAGAAATATTTTTAATTCTATTTGCGGCAATTGCATTAATTATACTTTTTATTGTTATCTATAAAATTCCTAAGAATAGAAGGGTATCTACAGTAATAGGAGCTATAATTGGCTCTTTTATCGGATATTCTTTATGGAATTTCATTTTAGGGCCAATAATTTTACCATGAAATAATTAGTTATAGTACATAAATATAATTTTTAAAGTCTATTAAATCAATATAATATTATGAGTGAAGAACAAAATCGATTTAATCCTGCTGAAAAGGTAGTATTGGTTACTGGCATCATCTTAATCATTTTAGCCTTTATAAGTGAATTTAATTTCCATTATTTTCAAGGATTTATGCCTGAAGCAATGGATCCAGATATTTTTTGGAGAGCAGAAGCTGCTGAAGTATTTAATTCCATGAGTTTTCTTACTTTAGGTTTTATTTTGATTATAATTTCTTTTAAGCTTTCAAAAAAAAGAAGAACTCTCCAACCAATTGAATAGAATCGATAAATTAGTGTATATAATACCCGTATAGTCGAAACGGCTTGTTCTAAATTTTTTATTTTCAAAAAATTTTTATATTTTTGTATATACATTTCTGTAATCACTAAAAAATTTCAAGAGTCACATTATGGAATCCAAAAATGAGATAAAAAAAACAACTGATTTTAAAAAAAAATATTTTATAATACCTTATGCAGTTATCTGGGTTATTATTATAGCTTTAAATGCAGTTATACTACCCTTAATATTAATGGTATGGTTAGATTTTATTCCTTTGTCTGAATCGATTTTACTCTTTCGATTTGCATATTATATATTCATTATATCTCCAATCATAAAAATAGGCTTTGAAGCATATGAAATAGTTAGATTTGGTTTATTTTTAAAATCGGATAAAAAAGATAAAGAAAGTGCTAATAAAGTAGCCAGGGGATTTATTGTGACTAGAATATTTAGAAACTATTACCTCGTAGTTATAATAACATTAGTTGTAATATCGGAAATTTTCGAATTTATTGCAAAAGTTCCGTTCGCCAGTTTCCCTAGGGAATACGAATTCTTAATGTTTTATATGTGGTTTGCGATCCTACTCATTATTGATATATTTCTTATGGCTGCTGGTCCACATTTGATCAAATTCTCGATAGATTATACAGATAAAATAAAAAAAGTTAAAGCAATAGTATGGCCAATTGTTTGGATAATTGTATTAGTTATCATATTCAACATTGATTTCTTTATACCGTTCTTTGCACCGTAAATCATAGTGTAAATTAATATAGATATTTTTTACATCTATTTCAACTCTTTTTTTTCATTACTATTTTATTATTAATTTTATGAATTGTATATAATACTTGTTTCTATTCAGAATTAAGCTTTATTTTTAAAAAAGAAATATTCAATAGTTTAATGAATTTATAAAAAATATACTAAAATCATAACTTTACTAAAGTTTATTTGAGTATGGCATATAAGGAAAAAATCATTAATAAATTGAGAAAAGGTTATTCTCCCATAGAATTAAGCCCAAAAGATGAGCTAACCTCTATTTATAAACAAGCTTTTAAACCACTAATTGATAAAAAAAGTTTGGACATTTTTTTTGAGCTTTATGATACTAATGAAGTAATATTGAGAGCTTGGGGTTTTTTAGGCTTATATCATATTCTGAAAGAAAATATAATTAGAGACGAAGAGAAGATATTAAAAGTTCAAAAAATAATATTGGAAGTGTTAGGCGATAAAAGAGAAATTAATTATTATGGGGGTATGACTGAAGTTCGAACATCATTAAGAGAACACCATGTAAGAAGAATTTGTGAGCTAGATACTTCTTTAATATTTGAACCTGTTTTTGAATACTGTAAATCCTTTGAAGGTGAAGTAGATGAAGTTATTGTGGATTTACTAGAAAATGTATTATCTAAGGTTTCAAATCCAGCTTTAGAATCGCTTTTTTTAAACCATGCTAAAAATATTAGCAAAGGAGAATTCAGTATGAAAATTCATATAGTAAATGCCTTTGAGAACCTAGGCCAAATAATTGAATTAAAGGAAATAGATGTTATTACAGAATTATTTAAATTCTTTTTAAATGAGATTAAACAGAGTAAAAACAATGACCAAGAGAACCTTAATAAAAAAAAACAGCTCCATAAGGATATTCTTAGGGTTGCAGCAATCATCGATCTTGATCTTGAACAAGAAACATTGGAATTTGTAGATTCATTAAAATATCCTTATAATTCATTGAACCAAATTGCTAAGAAATATAAAACCAATAAGGAATTTAAATCAATTCTTTTAAGAAAGTTAAAAGAAAGCGACAATCCACGTTTTATTACAGATATACTAAAGGCAATCTTAGTTTTAAAAGAGAATATTGAAAATTGGAAAGATTTAGTAATTGAACAAGTAAAAAAGTACCAATTAACCGACGGAGCCCTCATTACTGAAATGCAAGAATCCAATCTTATAAACGTAGATATGATCTTAAGTTTTTTAAGCAAAGGGGAAAATTGGTATTTGGATTTTATCCGAGAATATCTTATATACCATCCTGAAGTTCTGGATGAATGGCAGGGGTTAAGAGATGAATTTATAAGAGTTTTAGAATTATTTGATTTTCCAGAACAAAGTTCCGATAATTATCAAATTATTAAAGATAAAAAAGAGTTAATCTTAAAGCTTATTATTGATTTAAAAAGAGAGGATTTAGTCAAATATTGTCTTGAAAACTTTAAAAATTTAGATGATGAAAAGTTGAAAAAATTGGCACTTTTTCCAATCCTTAAATTCGGAGAAGAGAGTCTATTAGTTAAACTAAAAGAATTAATGAAGAATAACGAGGAAACTGCGAAGTTTGTGAGAAGATTTTGGAGCAGATTAGAACGAAATGATTGGAGATTTTTTTATTAATAGAATTCTAAATATAGAAAATCTGACTTGAAAAACTATTTATTTTTACTTGACATTATAGTCAATGAATGAAATCGAATAGTAAAAAGATAATTAAAGTTGTTTATTGTATCTCGATATTCTGGTTAGGGTTTTTTATTAGCATTTTTCCCCTAAAAACTAGTAACTTTTCTGAAATTAATTTAACACATGAATTTTCACTGTTATTGAGTTATGGGCATTATACTTATTCTTATGATGATGGTTATTCATATAATAGTGTACAATGGTCATTTTCAAGTAAAAATGGTTCCAAAATAACAGTTTTGGCCATGGATCACTCAAATTTCCGTAAATTTGACATAAATGATTCATCAGCAAAACTTTATATTTTGTCTGATGGAAAAAGGACAAATGATAATGGAATTTTTAATATTCCCTATGATAATTATTGGTTTATATTATTTTTCAATAATGATCCTGATTTTTCAAGCTCAGAAGTAATAATCAGTGTAGAATTTATAATCAACCCATTTTTGATTACAATTTTACCCATTATGGTAGTATCTATAGTCGTTTCGCTATATATTATAATTTCGATTTACTTTAAAAAGAAGAAGAAAGAAAATATTGCTACCTGTTTTTTCTTCTTCTTTATTATATTTCTAATGATGTATTTATATATTTCTTCGAGTTTGAATGCTTTTATAGAGCTTTTTTAGAGAGTTTAATATGCGAATCCAAAATGGTGAAAAATTCATTGGTATATTATTTGCTGTAATTGTTTTTTTATCTATGGGATTTTTAATCAGTTTGTTGGTTATTCCATTCTTTCATCAAGAAGTTGAAAGAACAACCTTTTCAATTTACATAAGTGAAAACAGTGATTTTGAAAAATACAATTTTCCTGGCTCTGGAACTGAATTTGATCCATACATTATAGAGAATTATACGTATTTTGAGCATGGAATTGTTAGAATAAGGATTTATGGAGTAAATAAACATTTTGTTATAAGAAATAATCAGATTCATGCGGCAAGGGGAAGAGATGGAATATCTATTGGTTCTATATCCGTTGAGACTACAAAAATAGTAAATAATAAAATTTATGGCTCTGCTTATGATAGAGATTACCAAATAGGTATTTATGTCTACAATATGAATGGGTGTTATATCTTTAACAATAGTGTCTATAATAAAGATATGGGTATAAGAATTCTTAGCTCATCAAATTGTGTAGTCAAAAATAACAGTTTAATCAATACTGGACGAAATATTGAAATTATTGATTCTTCAGAGACTCAAATTGAAAATAACATTATGATTCTTGATAAAGAAAAAACGCGCTATATTTCAGCTGCGGCAGTTTATATCGATGAATCGGCAAATATTTTATTGAAAAATAACCAACTCATAAATAGCGGAATATGGTTTTCAGATTCTTCAGCTAATTCTATAGTAATCCAAAATAATACAATTAATGATCTAGAAATAGGATTTTATAAAAACCAAACGGATTTAGTTTTTAATTCCTCAGAAATTTATGGACAGTTATTTTTGGTAAACTGCACAAATTGTTTAATCTATAATTTAACTATTAAAAATAGTAATATTGGCATAGCATTATACCAGTGTATTTATTTTAATTGTTCCGCTTGTAATTGTAGTTATAACCTTTACTCTGGTTTATATCTATCGAACTCACTTAATATCATCGTCCAAAATGGAACCTTCACAAATAATCATGTAGGCAGTAGAGTACGATATTCCAATTCTGTTGAATTCAAATCAAATCTATTTCAAAATAATTCATATGGAATTTATATGAGCAATTCAAATTGTACTTATCTCTATAATACATTTGAAAATAATAAATTTGAAGATATCCACATATACGATTATTAATTCATAATATTCAATCCTTGAATTCCATGTATCTTAAAAATTAAGTATCATTTCTGATGGATAATCACAATTTCAGGAACATCTGAAGGATAAATTACTCCTAATCGTTTCCAAAAGTCAATAAATACCCATTCATTTCCAAGGGGATATTTATCATCCATGTGAGCTTTCTTAGCTTGATAATTTATTCTATTTTCTGAACTGAATTGAAATAAGTATGGTTCGATTATTTGCTCTTCGATATCAAAATAGAAAGCAATTTTTTTCACATTGCCCTTAAATAAGTACCAATCTTCTTTTTTCTCATATTCTTCAGGGTAAGAACAAAATTGATCCACTTGATTACCGTTATAATATAGATAATGATACCATACATCAGAATCATACACCTCAATTAAGGAAATGAGGGTTTGTAATTGAACCGATAAAAACTTGCTGATTTCTTTTTCTTCAAAATGACAATCATTATAAATTACAATTGACCACCTATTTCGCGGTGAGTAAATACTCGTCATGGAAATTGATAGGGTGATTATATCATGCAGATCTATTCCTTTATTTTGCCTAGAAGTTCTCCATTGAGAAAATGATTTCACATCAGCAATTACATCTTTATGGATTAAATATGATTTGATTGCTGTTGCGATTTCAATTGGAGACTTATTTTTAATTGCAGAAACAAAGAGAAATAACCCCATAGTACCAAGATCTATATACAATTACAATCTTATATAAATTGCTTATTAATTAGGATAAAAAATTTTGAAATTCATAAATCTTAAATACAAAATCAGATCAATTTGTTTACAATGCATTATATAAGATTTTATTATAAATAATATTTTCAAACTAATAGAAATTCAATTGATTTGAAGATTTATGACAGATGTAAATTTTTTTACATATTCTCTTTAATAAAATTCCACATCAGTTCATTTACTTTTTCAGGCATTTCTATAATAAAAGCATGACCAACACTCTTGAGAATTTCTAATTTTGAGTTCGGAATTTTTTCATGCAAGAATACTTGATGGGGAGAAGGTATTATTCTATCTTTATTTGCTCCAAATATTAAAGTAGGAATTCTAATTTTATCTAAAAATTCACGTGTATCATGTGTAAACATAGCATTAGCTTGATTCATGTAATCTTGAAAGTGTGTAGGATCCTTCATCGGAGTAATACAAAGTGTATCTTCTTTAATAGAATCAAATAGCTTTTGATCGCTTTTTAATTTTCTAATAAAAGCTCTTGAATATGTAAAAGGTAGTAAAGCTTCAACTCGTTCTTCTAAATCCAATTCTTTTATTAGCTTAAAACTCTCAAGTAAAGGTCCAGGATGATAATAAGCTGACGTAGCACAAAGAATTAGAGTTTTTGTTATCTCTGGATATTTTAATACAAAATTTTGAACGATCATTCCTCCCAAACTAATACCACATAAATGAATTTTATCTTGAATATTTAAATGATCTAAAAGAGCTTTAATATCTTCTACGAACATATCCATTGTATAATGATAATTTGGTCGTGAGCTTTTTCCTACTCCACGATTATCTAATGCAATAACTTTCATCTTTTTTTCAAAATAGGAGATTTGAAAATTCCAGCCTTGATACTTTGTACCAAATCCATGTACAAGTACTAAAGGTTTACCTTTTCCTTTCATTATATAATTAATTTCAACATCATTGTGTTTGAATATTGGTATTCTCATCACCCATTTAGATTTCTAATAAATTAATAAATACGAATATTTCATCTGTTATAAAGTTATCCCTTTAGTTGTTTCCCCAATTTCATGCAATTCAATGGAGCTCTAGCCTCAATATTCTTCGCATTACCATTTTGGATCTGAGAAAATTATATAATGGACGAGAATTATTTTTAGATGAATTTTAAATCTTAATTTATTTTTATAGGATAATGCCCATATTTCTCAATCGCTTTTGGAATTGCTAAGATATTGGGAATGGGGACTCCCCATGGTAAGCTACAAACAGGGCAACAAATATATCTACCCCCCGGAGCCAAGTTTAAGATATTTTCTTTTACCTTTTTTTCTACATCAGAAGGATTTCCTGTAAGCATTTCTCGACTTACGTCAATATTAGCACCTATAATTGCAATTTTTGGAAATTTCTTTTTAAAATCAATCCAATATCCAATATCTAGCGGATGACTACCATTAACCGCAATAAAATCAATTTCCTTTACGACTTCCGTAAAATATGGCGAAGTTCCACAATTATGAAGCATAAAAGGAACTTTTATTTTATTCATCATCCTTTTTATAAACTGTCCTTCATAACGCATAGAGTCTTGAAAACTCATCATATGATGGTTAAATGAGTATCCTGCAATAAAAACATTGGGAGGCATACCAACAATTTCAAGCCAATTCTCATAAATATCCATCTGGGATTCATAAATTTTTTCACACAGTTTTAATAACAAATCCGGATTTCGGCGTATATCCTTATAAGCTTCTATACCACGCAACTCCTGCACAACAGACCAAATGCTTAAACTGATTACTTGTGGAAATTTAGTTTTTTCATTAATCATTTTTGCAGCTAATAGGGAAGTTTTCCATAGATCATTCTTACCATGATTTGGAATTTCCAACTTTTCAATATCTTCTTCAGATTTACATATCTCTCCTTGTTTACACATTAAGGGTTGATAATCAAACCATTTAATTGCATCTAATTTATTGTTGGCTTCTGCAAATGCTAATGCTTCACTTGGTCCTGCGTAGGCACTTGGAACGTTTATAGAATCGGCATTTAGAAACTCAAAAGTGGTTATAATAGCATTAGCATAAATCTTTGGGGAACTGTATAATTCTTTCACTGTTTTTCCGGTTACACGACAAATCATTTGTTCTCCAGCGAATGCAAGAAACGGAACTTTATCAACTCTTTTTGATCCTGATATAGTCCTAAATATTCTATCTACAGAAGCCACCCAGTCTTTAGCCAATTTATTTACACCTCTTTGATTCAAATTAAATTATTTATTTTTTTGACTCCTTCCCAGCCATCTTTAGCAAAATCATCTGCTCCAATCATTTCACACGATTCTTTCGATAAAATTCCACCACCAACGATTATTCGAGATGTTATATTCTCATTCTTAAGTAATTTGACTGTTTCTATCATTTTAGAGATACTCATTGTCATTAATCCACTTAAACCTATCAGAATGGGATTTATTTCTTTTGCTTTTCGAAGAAACTCTTCCGGTGGTACATCAGATCCTAAATCAATAACATTATAACCTTGCCCTTTTAATAGAGAGATTACCAGAGTTTTGCCTATGTCATGGATATCTCCTTCTACTGTTCCAATTAATATAGTGCCTTTTGATTCTATTTCAGATTTTTCATTTAATGAATTCTTTATTATTTCAGTAGCAGCGACAATGGCATCGCCAGTCATCAGCAAGTCAGGAAGGAAATATTCATCATTTTCGTATAAATTCCCAGCTTCTTCAGCACCTTTAAGAATTGCTTTATTAAAAATCTCTTTGACTGGTATTCCCGTATTAATAGATTTATTTACCCAATCAATTGCTTTAAGTGAATCTCCTTCCAAAATTGCTTTTTTTAATTTTTCTAACGATTCTTCTTCAGTCATAATTAATATAATATTAGTTCAATCGTTTAGTTTAAAAATATTATGTTCTGTCATAAGTGGTATCAGAGAAATGGAATTTACTTTACAAGTACTGATTTTTTAACAGTTACAAATTTTATTAATGAGTCATAAAGCCTTACTAATGAGATTGCTTATTAATTAGAACAAAAAATTTTAAATACAAAATCAGATCAATTTGTTTGCAATGCAATAAATAAGATTTTAATGAAATGAGAATGAAATCAAATCGAAAAATAAAAACACTAATTTTAGGAATCCTCTTCTTTGTCTTACCTATTTTTATGACTAATCTTTATTTTAAAAATGCAGAATTTAGCAATGAGATAAGATTAGATAATGATAATTTGAAAATCTCAAAGCTATCAGGAAAAATTCATATTGATGATACAAATCCAGCTATGAATTGGACTGTTGCGAGAGATGCGGGAATATGTACTGGAAACGGCACTTACTCCGATCCTTATGTTATAGAAGATTTGATAATAAATGGCGGAGGTTCAGGAGATTGTATTTTAATCGAAAACTCGGATGTATATTTTAGGATTGAAAATTGTATGGTCTACAATTCTGAGATTTACCCTGTTGTTGAAAACTGGTGGAATCATTTTGCAGGAATCCGATTATTGAATGTAAACAATTCTTTATTACTTGATAATGATTGTTCTTCTAACAATGATGGGATACTTGTAGTTGGTTTTAATAACACCATTTCTGGAAATACTGCAAATAACAATATTAATGGGTCTGGGATATATGTAGGGGGCTATAATAACATATTTGAGGGAAACACTGCAAACAATAATGATCTTACCGGGATATGGTTAGGTGGGTATAATAATACGGTTTCAGGAAATATTGCAATGAATAATAGTTTTTTTAGTATTGATATAATGTTATGGTCTAGTAATTATAACAATGTTTCGGGAAATATCGCAGGTATATATTTGCTTCAGAGTGATTATAACACTGTTTCGGGAAATAACGCAACTGGAATAGCCTTACTTCTTAGCGATAATAACACTATTTCAGGAAATACTGGTAACTTTAGGATATATTTACAAGAGAGTGATTATAATATCGTTTCTGGGAATGATGCATGTTGGATAGAAAATGGTGATGACTGTGATGGAAATGTATTTAGCGACAATTATGGGCCTTGCCCGCCAACTGAGGGAGAACAACTTCCAATTGAACTAATTATTCTAATTTCGGTTATTAGTGGAGGTGCAGCGATAGGGGTGGCAACCATTCTGTTAATTAGACGTAAAAGGAAAAGAAAAGAATAATTAATAATTTCTATATTTTTAATATAAATTTTGTAGGAAAAAGACTCATTTTTCAAGCTTACTTTGGTTTTCTTAACATACACCAAAGAGGTATATCGGTTTCAGGGATTATCCTATATTCAAGAATTTCGAATCCATATTTCTGGTAAATCCTCATAGCTTTTTCTGTATTAGTTTCCACATAAATCGGTAATCCATCGCTCTCAATTGTTTTTAGCATACTAGTTATCAATAATCCCCCATATCCTTTTCCTTGTTCTTCTGGTTTAACGGCAATATTTTGAAAATACCAATGGTCACAGGGTGCAAGTTCTTTATGTCTCTCTTCCTCATACTTAAAAACTGCCATAGTTCTTTTCATTGCTTTTAGTTTTAAACCTACTTTACGCATTGTATAAAAACCACCATATCTCATCATAGCCCAAGTAGATGGATACACCTTATTGGGGGGAAGCCATATTGTAATTCCTTCTAAGTTCATAGATGTAGCATAAGCTAGTCCATATTTTATTCCGTAGTTATAGAGCATATAAAATCCATATTGTGACTTTTCTTTTCTTTCTTTCTCATCGGGATATACAAATACCATAATAGGATCATCTTGAAAAGCATTACCTGCCACCTTACATGCTTCTTTAGCATACCCTGGTGTTAATTTAAAAAGATTGTCTAAATTATTACTCACATTCATATAAAATTTTAAAAAGGAATCTGTTATAAAAAATTTGTAGACCATTATTTATAGAGATCTTATAATTTCTTGTACTTATTTTAAAAAAGCATTATAAGTATAAATCACTATTTACCACTATAGTTAGAATTTTATTGAAGCTTTTAATAATTTCTCTGATGCTCTAAATAATGAGTTTAATAATAAAGCTAGCTTATTTATTTAGTCCTTTTATTAGATTAGTCAATTTGATTAAAAGGATTGTCTCTCCCTACATTAGTCATTTTCGCGAACTAGAGCCATCTAATACAACTTTTAAACTAGGTTCATGGAATGATGATATTCTTGTCCAAACGAAGTATGGTTTAGTATCTGGTTTTTCAGATAAAGGATCTTGGTGCTGGAAGGGGATTCCCTATGCAGATCCTCCAATTGGTCCTCTTCGTTGGAAAGCACCATTTGATCCTACACCATGGATTGGGATTCGCAAAACAAGAAAGTTTGGTAATTCTGCAGCTCAATTTATGCCTTTTTTGGGTCCAATTGGTTCAGAAGATTGCCTTTATCTTAATATTTGGCGTCCCAAAACCCCAGAGAACAATTTACCAGTTTATTTGTATATTCATGGGGGCGGAAATTCAATCGGATCATCTGCGGAGGTTGGTTATTATGGTAATGCAGTCGTTGAGAGATCTAATTTATTATATATCTCAGTTAATTACCGTCTTGGACCAATGGGTTGGTTTATACATCCTGCAGTAACAAATAATGGTTCTCCTGAAGATAAAAGTGGAAATTTTGGCACCCTTGATCTGATAAAAGCCTTAGAATGGGTACGAGATAATATAGAAGCATTTGGAGGAGATGCTAATAATGTTACAATAGCAGGGGAATCTGGAGGTGCATTTAATGTTCTTTCACTCCTTATTTCGCCACTCGCAAAAGGACTCTTCCATCATGCTATAGTTGAAAGCGGATTATCACTCATTTCTAGTACTAACATTGCAGGGTCTCAAAGTACCGATCTTCTTATCACTCTTCTCATTAAGGATCATAAAGCAAAGAATCAAGTAGAGGCAAAAAAAGTCATAGATAAATTGTCGGAAAAAGAGATTAATGAGTTTCTTCGTTCAAAATCTGCATTTAAAATTTCGAAATGTATACCCAAAATGGATTTTGGTATGGCTGAATGGCGCACAATCTTCACTGACGGTATAGTAATACCAAAAGAAGGGTATGAGATATTTTCATCTGGAGATTGGGCAAATAAAGTACCAATAATTATCGGTTGCACAAAAGATGAATTGAAGCTCTTTGGCAGCTTTAGAAAAGACCCTCCCAAGAATACAAGAAAGTATGATTTAGTTTGGGGTTATCGATCTCTACTGTGGCGCGTGAGTGGTCTTGATTCCTTAGTAACTAAAATGAATTCAAATACGAATGTACCTATTTATGCTTACCGATTTGATTGGGGTAGCCCAGATAAAAACGGTATGAGTGTTCTGCCTAAAGCGATGGGTCGAAACTTAGGTGCTCATCATGCAGCAGAAATTCCTTTCTTTTTAGGAATGGGTAAAAGTTCTATATTCATGCTGATCGGAAAAACGCACACTAAGCGTAATCGATTTGGTCGGGAAAAATTGACAGACTTATCCATGAATTATCTTGCCAATTTTGCACGAACCGGAAATCCAAACGGAGAAGGTTTACCTAATTGGTATTCTTGGAGTAATATTAAAGGAAAAGATAAAATTCTTGTTCTTGATGCTGATCTTGATGATTTAAGGATTTTCTATTTAAATGATATACTTACTGTGAAGAGCGTTATTGACCTCATTAATAATGAACTTAGAGAACCTGAATTAGGAACAATCCTCTCCTATCTCGATGAGTTGATACCATTTGGTGTAAAAGAATCTGAATCATAAAAAAATTTATGGTTCTAAAACCTAATTTTCATTGAAACCAGACTCTGGATTTACCTTTCAATATATTTGAGTAGAGTGTGAAATTAAAAGTGGATCAAGAGCAATTAAAAGATTTTTTTAGATATGCTCTCTCAAGGCTTGATGTTGCTTGGTTCCGCATGACGGAAAAAAAATATGGAATCAATATAGCATATGAAATTGATTCAGATGTAATGGAAGATTGGTACATGAGAATGGCTAGATACGTTAAAAAAATGCTAAATCTTGAAGACTTCAACCTTGATACATATTTCAAGACATTTAAAAAAGCTGAGGGAGCATTAAACGAATTATTTGAAGCGAAAGGGGAGGAAGAGTTTAAGAAGAATAAGATTATTACCAGAACTACTCAATGCTCTCAATGGGATGAGATTCAAAAAGCGGGTTTTGCAGATTATGCAAAAGCAGGTAAAATGTGTACCACAGCTCATATTGCTGCTCATAGAGGTATGTTGAAAGGTTTGTTCCCAAATAAAAATTTTAGATTCAATCTTACTAAGAGAATACCTGCGGGAGATAATTGTTGCGAAATAGAAATTGAATTAGAAGAATAATTAACCTGATAAATAAGCCTAATAATATTACTATAGAATTTTCTATTCTTTTTTTTTAGAGTAAAGTAAAAAAAAGAGTGAAATTCATATGCTTTATTCAGATTTAATCAGATTCTTTTTCTGATCTATTTTATATTTTTCACGAGCAAAAAAAATTAGTAATGGAATTAATAACTCATATAAACCTTTTCCTAAATCTGTTAGTTCATAACTGACTCGAATGGGTTGTGTATTACTTACTGTTCGAGTTACAACATGATTTTTTTCAAATTCTTTCAAGCGCGTTGTTAACGTGCGTGAATTTATATTTGGTAAAGCCCGACGAATATCATTGAAAAATGGTTTTTCTTTAATTCTGATGATATATATTAGATCCATTGTCCATTTTTTTTGTAAAAAATTTAGTGCATCGTTGAGAAAAAGTAACTCTTTTTGTATATGAGCATCATCATGCTCAAAAGTTTCGAAATCCTTTTTAAGTCCCTTCATTACCGCTTCACGCATTAAAGGTATTTGTTCATCCATCTCTTTCCATATAATGGAAAGCTCTTTAATCAATTTAATTTCCATAAAGTCTCAACTCGTTTCTATGATAGACTATCTACGAATTTCTTCACATTTTTCAAAGCTTTTCTAAATTCAGGTGTTAGTTTTCCTAGTACTGGAATTGCTGCAAAAATCAGAAATGCATGAAACATTCCTTCCCACAGATCAACAGTTACGGAAACTCCCTGTTTTTCCATTTTTTCGGCAATAATTAGAGAATCATTGAGTAACATTTCTCTTGTCCCCACTTGTAGAAATATCGGAGGAAATCCATTGAAGTCAGCAAAAATAGGTGAGATTTCCGGATTTTCAGGATATTCCGCTTGTAGATAAGCTTTAGCACTAGTTTCCAGATTTTCAATATTGAAAAAAACATCTTGCTCAACTTTCGTATTCAAAGTTTCACTTGTTAAGGTTAGGTCAGTCCAGGGCGACAAACATATAGCTGCTTTTGGTTGAGGTAAATTTTGTATTCCAATTCGATAAAGCAACGCTAAAGCCAATCCACCTCCTGCAGAATCACCCATGATAATTATTCTATCTGCCGGAATGGATTTCTCTTCCAATAACCATTTATATGCAAAAAAGGCGTCATCTAAACCAGCGGGGTAAGGATCTTCTGGAGCAAGCCGGTAATTTATACTGTATGCATTAAGATATAACTTTTTGCACAATATCGATACGAACCTTCTGTGAGATATATAAGATCCGCTAAAATATCCTCCCCCATGAAAATATAGCATGACTGTTGAAACTGAGTCTTCTGAATTTAAAGAATATTTTTCTGCGGAAATATTTCCTATTTGAATTTCTTCAAGAGTAACACCTTTGGCAGGCTTCATCTTTAAAAACATTTTTTCAAATTCTACTCTAAATTCCTTTACATTCTTCATATCAAAGATAAAATCCTTTTGTACTTCCATCTTCTTCATTATCATATTCGCAAACATACTTACCATTTTCAAATCACCTTATATTAAATTTTATTATACTTTTCATTATATTATATTTAGACTATTTTTTCCACTTGATGTATTGAATACATTAGGTTTAAAAATTAAACCTAATGTACAATAAACATACTAAGTATTTAAAGATATAAGTGTTTTGAATTCAACTAAGTGAAGTAAAATTCACCTACTTACTCTCATGATTGTATGTCGTAACTTGATCCAATTAAAATTAATCCCATATATTTGAAGGCTCAAGTATATTTGGACAATAAGGTCGTAGAAATTTCTGCGCACTATAACACACATGGCATTTATCGGCATATCTCTCTAATGGTTCATACCCTTTTTCAATGGCCAGCTCAAGGAGACTACCCACCCCTCCTTTACCCATGACTTTGCCTATTATAGGATGTTTTCTAGGCTTAAACTCACTAATTATTTTTAATAATGAATCTTTTTTTGCATTTCCCAAACAAATACCTTGACATCCTTGGCTGAAAACCCATCCGTTAGGATCTATCATATACATAGGCGCCCTAAAAATAGAGCACTTTTCTGAAGGTACGGAATTTATAGGGTAATATTCTAAAAGATTTTTTATGGCTCGTCCTCTTACTTGTAATGGACTTTTTATTATTTGACAGAATTTAAACTCATTAGAGATGTTTTTACATATCTTGTTTGTTTCGTTATTGAAAGAATTTGATTCATTTGGAGCACCTATAGTTTGGGCAATAATAAGTATGGTTTCTATCTCTGCTTTATGAGCTGCTTTAATTGCTCGCTTTACATTTTCAAGAGGAATAAACTCTTGGTGGAACGCGTCAGCACTAAACCCAATTAAATTAACTCCAACCTCCTTTAGTTTTAGAGCGTATTTTTTGGCAGTCTCCTCATCTTTACCCCAATAACCGTTCGTTGGTAGTCCTATTTTCGGAATATCAAACTTTTTTGCCTCTTCAATGAGACTTATCAGTAAATTATAATTTAATAGAGGTTCCCCTCCAAAAAAATTAACTTCACTGATATTATAATTTTGAGTAATATTTTCCAAATACGTTCTTACATCTTCTGGTTGAACCGTAATATCTTCTTGATTCGGAGATGCTTGAAGCGCACAATGTTTACATTCGTTTGTACATTTATAAGATACTAAAAAAGTAAGCATATTAATTGTTTTTTTCGTACTTTCACTCATATTTATATCACCTTTTTTTCTTCATTTCCTCCTTAATTTTCAAAATGGTTTCGTCAAAATCTTTAATATAACCATTCATTCTGTCTATATTTTCTTTAATTGAAGCTCTCATATCCTCGAGTAATTTAAGTCTTTCCTGAAGTGTTAAATCTCCCGTGAACTTGTCTGGTTTCATAGCAGTTGGTAACATTTGTATATTTGGCACATCTTCGTAATGTTCAAGCTCTTCAATATCAATTGAACCTCCATTTTGTATGGCAGATGACAAAAAGCGACGATAAGTTTTTCTTATTTTTCTTTGAGATTGTTTCATGAGCTTAAGCGCTTGTTTCCCCATATCCGTAATTTCATATATTTTTTTGTTCTTTTCTTCTTCTTTTATTCTTATAAATCCTTTTTCCCTTTGATTATTTAATATCCAATATAAGGATGATGCAGTAGGTTTCCACATTCCTAAAGTACGTTTTTCAATCTCTAATCCTATTTTATATCCATGAGAGGGGCTAATCTCAAGAATAGTAAGAACAAAAATATTTACAAAATTCTTTTTCAACACTTTTTCGAAGTTTTTGTGATAATTTTCAACCATTTTTACTCAAACTCAGAATTAAATTATATATGGTGAAAGTATTATTACAGTAACCGTATTACAGTGACTGATATATTTTTTTTAATATTTAAAATTTGCCCACTAGTTCTTCTATCATCCCTATCCCTATCTAAAAAATTATAATTTTTTCAAAGTAATTTTCATTGAAATCAGACTCTGAATTTACCTTTCCATTCCAATTTCATAGGAAATTGGGACAAAATTTAAAAATCAAAATGTTTAAATGAAGAAGGCATCTGATCTTTGCTAATAATCTATTTATATATCTTCGATGAAATAGATAATAATAGAAAAAAAAGATTAGAATGATTATGGTAGATTTCAACTACTTTAAGAAAAATTTATGGCTTTCTGCTTTACTAGGAGGAATCGTTGGCTTAATTGCTTTTTTCACGCCAGCATGGAGTTATTCAGCGTTATTAACCGAGGCTGCGGTTGTATGGCTATGGAATATGATATATTATATCAATGATGGTCTAGGTGTGATGAGTGGTCAAATAGTATTTATTCCTACTGAAGAAGCTATATTTTCTCTCGGAATTATTTGTACTCTTATACTTATTATTGGAGCTGTAATTCTTTTAGTACCAGCTATATTGGGGAAACGGAAATCTGTAAGGATCTACAACATCTTATGGCTTATAGGAGGGATATTATCTATCATCAGTCCAATTATCTATTTAGTTGGATCTGAGGTTTATTCTAGTGGTTTCTGGACTCATTATATTGTAAGTGCTGGTTTAATATTACCCTTCATTGCTGGTGCATTTGGTCTCTCTGCAGGAATAACTGGCATATTAAAACAACGTGAACAAAAGGATGAAATAGATAAAAAATTTTAAAGAATTCTTTTTTTTTATAAATACAAGGTAAATTTATAAATATCTTCTTTAATTTTGGATATTTGCTTAACTTTTTTTTCTACTTCATCCATTCCTTGTATATCTTCCTCTGAAGCTGCTTGTTCATCCATATATGCCTTTTGTACTTTAACATTTTTTCCAATGAATTTTCATTGAAATCAGACTCTGAATTTACTTTTTCATACTATTTATAAGCACCTTCAGTTTAACTCTCACTACTAGTATAGTCATTTTTTTAAAAGATATTTAGATGAGATAAGAACTATCTTTTCTTGAATATGATGCGAAAAGTAAATTTAGATTACATCTTCTTCGAAATCCAATTCTTAAGATCTCCCAATTTCTTTGGGATATAAATTAAGATAATTTGCTAATCATTTCTTTAGCAGTTTTGTTATTCGGATCAATACTTAAGATTTCATTGAAACATGTGATTGCTTTCTGCTTTTTTTTTAAGTCTGAAAAAGCATTACCTTTGTTTAATAGAAATTTAATTTTCATAGATTTTTGAGGATTCAAGGATAATCCTTCATCAAGTGCCTTTATTGCTTCCTTACTTTTCCCGCATCTCTGAAGCGCCGTACCTTTATTATACCATAATGTATTATCCTTGGGATTAAGCGATAATGCCTCATTTGTAAATTTAATACTCTCATCATATTTCTTGAGCATTGTCAATAAATATCCAAGACTATGTAAAGTAGAAAATCTTTGTTCCTTAGTTATATCCATTTCCAAAACTCTTTTATAACATCTAACACCTTCTTCAAAATTCCTTATCTTAGTACAGATTGAGGCTTTTAATCCATATAAATTAGGGATATTAGGAGCAATATTTATTCCTTTATCCAAAAATTCTAATGCGGGCTTGAAATTCCCTTGTTTGTATAATAGATATGCCTTTTTTAAATAAGAATTAATAACACCCGAGATATATTCCCATTCTCTTCCTTGAGCAGCTAAATTTGCTAAAAAGTTAGCTCTTAAGCTTTTAAGATCAAGATCATCTGGTTTAATTTCTTGTGCTTCGTCATACACCCACATCGCTTCAACAATTTTGCCCTCTCTGACAAGCGCTTCAGCTTTTTTAATCAAACTTTCAAAAGATTCCATAGTGATACACCACTTTAATCTCGTTATTATTAATATGAACGAAAATATCGAATTATTATCTTTTTAATTTAGCCAAAATTAATGATAATATAAAAATACTCTTTTTTATCAAAGAAAATCTCTTTGAAATCAGCCGCTGAATTTACCTTTCCATCCAATTGATTAGGAGAAAGAACCATTCTTCAAGTTGCTGAACATTTTAATATGTTTAAAAATCGAACCCAGGAGAGCGCTCTTTTAATTACAAAAATGTTAAAAATATATTTATAATTTTATATAATGCAATCTATACATTTTAGGTAACCGTAATATGAAATCTAGCGTAAAATCAAAAATAATAATTTTAATTACTTTAGGGATCATTTTCGCTTTTTCACCCATAATTACCACTAATCTAAATCCTAACGCGGGAATTATTGACAAAAATACAGAATTTTGCTTTGATTTTGAAAATTTGAAAATCTCAAAGATATCAGGAAAAATCCATATCATCGGTAATTCGGGGTGGGTTGATTTTAAAAACGATGGAAATTGTATAGGTTCAGGCACTTACTCTGATCCTTATGTAATAGAAGATTTAATAATAGATGGTGAAGGTTCGGGAAGTTGTATCTTAATTGAGAATTCCTATGTTTACTTTAGGATTGAAAATTGTACTCTGTACAATTCATTAGGATGGAAGGAGGCAGGAATTAAATTAATGAATGTCAACAACGCCCTCTTAATAAACAATACATGTTCTTTTAATTATAATGGAATTTATTTAGAGTCTTGTGATTATAACACCATAACGAAGAATACAGTACAAAATAGTTTACATAATGGAATAATATTAGAATTTGAGACTTTGCCAATAAGTTATTGTAACTTCAATATAGTGTCAAAGAATATTGTAAGAAACAATACTGATCATGGGATAGTTATTTTTGGGGATTATAACTCTGTTTTAGAAAATATCGTATGTAAAAACGATCAGTATGGTTTACATTTAAAATACTGTGACAATAGCATTATTTTGGAGAACTATGTAGGCGACAATCGTTTTTACGGGATATATTTGGGTGAAACTGATAATAACAATATTGCGGGAAATTCTATAAAAGAAAATCATATAGGAATCTATTTAGAATTTAGTAATTATAACAATGTCACGGGAAATATTTTAATCAGAAATGATGTATGTATTGTTGAAAATCATTGTGAAGGTAATATTTTTAAAAATAACTATTGTATTAAAAAAGGAGTAATTTCAGGATATAATCTAATCTTTCTGATTGGTATTCTATCCGCTGTAGCAATCCTTGTATGTAAAAAAGTAATGAAATCTTAAACTTGAATTAAAATTTTTTAGTTTTTTCTATCTTGTGTTAACCTCTTTAAAATAGATATTTTATTGAGTTCATAATTAGCGTTTAGTTTTTCATTGAAATCAGACGTTGAATTTACCGTTCCAACCCAATTTCAAAGGAAATTGAAACAAAATTTAAAAAAGCTCGAAGCTGATATCTTCTAAAACGGAGGAAAATACAAATGGGTAAAAAATCCAAATTACTCTTTGATTTTTAATGAAGACAAAACTTTTTTAGTAATCTTAATTCAATAACAAGTTAAAAAAAAAAAGGTGGTATATAACGATGGGAGTAGTCAAAATGCTAATAGGTAAGGCTAAATTTAACGCATGGAAAAAAAAGAATATTGTTGAAGATTATGTTGATATCGGAGATATCAAAATATACTATGCTATATTTGGTACTGGAGAGCCCGTTTTTTTATTACACGGTGGTATGGTGGATTACACTAGTTGGTTTTTCCAAATCAAAGAATTAGCAAAATATTTTAGGATCATCACTCCGGATACTCGAGCACATGGAAGGACAACAGATTCAGATAAACCTCTAAGTTATCAGCTCTTTGCTTCAGATATTTCTAAATTGATGGAAAAATTAGATATAAAAAAAGCGAGCTTCATTGGTTGGAGTGATGGGGGTTGCACTTCATTGGTTCTCGGTCTAGATTATCCCGAATTAGTAAATAAGCTAGTATTAATTGGTACTCCCTATAATATATCTAATTATTATCCAGATATCTTTGAACAATTTGGTAATGTTGATCCTAATAATTTACCTAAAGGTTATAAATTTATTAAGAAAGCATATGAAAAAGTAGCGTCTAATCCAGATAATTGGCCAAATCTACTCAAAAAAGGAATGGATATGGCATTAAAAGAACCAAACTTCACGTTAGAACAATTGAAGAACATTGAAAACCCTTCACTTATAATTGATGGAGAAAAAGAACAACTTTACCCATTAAAAGCTATTCAAGAAATGGCTGATGCTATACCTGATGCGCGACTCGAAGTTATCCCAGGTGGAACACATTTAGTTCTCATGGAGAAACCTAAACTAGTAAATCAACTGATTGTAAGCTTTTTAAAGAATGATTAAATTGTTCAATGGAATTCAAGAGAGTGTAAAATGTCTCTTAGATTTTCATTCGCATTGGTGAAAATGCTAATACGAATCCGATGATCATCTTTAAAAACCGAAAGATGTATACTTTTAACCTTAAAAATTCCTGTTGATTTAAATTCAATAACACTCTCATAAGCAAGTGTTCCATCTCTTTTTTATCCAAAAAAGTCATTAATTAGAGAGAAGCTATTTATATATCGTTGTTTAAATACACTTTATGAAGAAAAAAGGATTTATAGATCCACAAGGAAGAGTTTGGAGAACAAATAAGGATAAAATTAATGAATTAGTTGAGCTCATGAACAAAGAATCGCTTTATCCTATGCAAAGTACCGATGAGTTGCTTTATGTGTTCGATGCAGTTCTTGATCCCGAGGAGATTAACTTTATGCTTGAAATGGGTGGTGGAAATCATACACTTAAAAGTATTCGAGATAAGATTGATTTACCAGAAAAAGAAATTAAGAATCTTATTGATTCTTTAGTGCATAAAGGACCAATAGTGATTATAAAAGACAAATCTGGAAATAATAATTATCATTTAATGTCAATTTTCGTAGGCTGGTTTGAATTGTACTTAATGAGGGGTAAAAAAAACAAGGATACAAAACTTTTTGCACAAAGATTAGAAACTTTTATTAACTTTCCTTCAAAATTAGACCCAGAAATGGTAAATGAACTTATGAAAGATGCTAAACCATTTTTCAATGTACTTGCTGCGGGTAAACTTCAACCTAAAACTATTCAAGTTGACCAAGAGATAGAACCTGGCGAAAATATTGTTTTTCCAACTAAAAGAGTATTATCTATTTTTGAACAATTAGATGAAGATGAAATAATCACTGTTGGTAATTGTTTTTGTCGATTTCAAAAGCAATTAGTAAAAGATAACTGCCGTGTTGATTTTTCATTAGAAGCATGTATCTCTATTGGTCCTGCTGCTCAATACCTCAGAGATCAAGGCATTGCTAAACAAATTAGCAAAGCAGATGCTATTTCAAGAATAAAAAGATTTCAGGAAATGGGTGCGATACATCAAACTACACCTACTATTCCCATTAAAGATTTTCAACTAAAATATCCCTATGATAGATTCTGCAACTGTTGTTGGGATTGTTGCACATTAATAGGTGCCTATAATCGTGGACAGATGCCTTATTTGCTCAAGAGATTTCATAAAGTTGTACTTCCAGATCCTGGAGTATGTACTGGTTGCGAAGAATGTATATCTTACTGTCCTACTAGTGCAATTAGCATTAATACTTCAGGAAAAGCTGAAGTTAAAGATGAATTTTGTATTGGATGCGGTCACTGCTATTATCACTGTAATACTGGTGCTTTTGAATTAATTGAGGATGAACGAACCCTCTTTCTCCCAATTTTAGAAAAATCACAAGTAAGAATTAAATCAACATTGATAGAAGAAGATAAAGCTGAAGCTATAAGTATTGATGAAAATACGGTCAGCGACAAGAATGAAGTTCTTGAAGCCTTAAATAAGTTCCGTCAAAGATTTCTATCTGAAGAAAATGTCGAAACTTTTAAAAATTGGACTAAGACATTTCAATTTCATTTCAAAGATATAGATGAGCATTGGTATTTCGAGGTAAAAGAAGGAATTCCCAGTGAACTTAAAGAAGGAAAAGCAGATAATCCAGATATCATTGAGGAAATGTCAGGAACAACCTATATTAAGCTTGTTCGAGGAATGATTGATTTTATGAAGGCAAAAAAACAGAAGTTAATAAAAGTAAATGCAGCTCTTAAAGATTTGATTAAATTGGGAAAATTAGTCTAAAAATTGAAGGCTAATTAAAGTTCAGATATTAAAATTGTAAAAATAGGTGATTAGAAAAAGTGGCAAAGTTATCTTTAACAAGTCCAGTATTCAATAATATGGGTGAAATACCTCTTAAATACACCTGTCAAGGAGAGGAAATTAATCCTCCTCTTAGAATTTCAGGGGTTCCACCTAACTCAAGAAGTTTAGTTTTAATAGTAGAGGATATTGATCCCCCAATTCCATTTGGAATTACCATTACTCATTGGGTAATATGTCATCTTGATCCGAATACTACAGAAATACCAGAGGGTGCTTCTCTAGATGATGCTATTATTGGAAAAAGAACGGGAGGAAGGCATGAATACATGGGACCTTGTCCTCCATTCGGTACTCATAGGTATGTGTTCAAATTATTTGCTTTAGATAAGAAATTAGCTCTAAATTCAGATAGTAGAAAGAAGAAAGTTTTGAAAGCTATGAAAGGACATATTATTCTGCAAACAACTTTAACGGGAGTATATAAAAAACATAAATTAGAAAAAAAAAGTAAAGATAAATCAAAATAAATTTCATTAACATCTTTTGCTAATTTAAGATAAATTTTAAATATATTTTTTCAAAAAGAGATTTTTCTTGTTCTTTCCATTTTTCAAATGAATTGACGCTATTAGGATAGTTTTTGTAGAGATTAATGACTTTATTCATATATTTTGTCAGGGACTTTAATTCGAGTAGTAATTTTGGTCGAGTGATTCCTTTAAGGACTTTCTTAATAATTGCTTTATAATTTAAATCTAATTCTCCATGAAACCAAAGTTTACTAATATCAGTGTCAGTTAAAATATTCTTTTTAATGATAAAATTTAGATCTTTTGAAGGTTTATACTGAAAGAAGAGTCTTATGATGTCTGAAACAGCATGTTTTGCACCAAAATCTGACATAATGATGGAATTGTAGTCCCATAAGGTATTTAGGGAGTAATCATTTGCATAAATAGCCTTTTTAGCTACTTGAGCAGCATAGTATCCTGCTCTCATTCCAACATCAATACCCCCGCCATTAGCAGGATCTACATGACATGCAGCATCTCCAACAAACATGATACCATTATCAGCGCAGGAGAGCAATGGTCTTCTTAACGGTACTACGCATCCTGCTGAAGAGATTATATCAAAGTTAGTTTGGGTAATAAAGTAATCAAAAACATACTTTTGAAAGTATTCTTTAATTGATCCTTTATATTGTATGAAAGTACCTAAACCGATGTTAATAATCGTTTCACTTTTAGGAAAATACCAAATAAATCCTCCTGGTGATCGTTTATCGGGATCAATGATTAATGTACAATAATCAAGGTCTTGAATTAGTTTCGATTCAGATGGAAGCTTCACTATGCTACGAAAGCATAATACTAAGTCCCTCTTAGGAATTTCGTTTATTATGAGAGTGCTTTTTATTGTTCTTCTTAATGTAGAATAACAACCACTCGCATCGATAACAATTTTCGACTTTAAATCCACTTTTGAACCATTTTTTAGCCTAACTTTAATACCATCAACACCCTCCTTATTATAAGTTAGATTTATAGCCCTTGTTTTATCTAGAAATTCGTCGATGCCGGAATCAATCGCTTCATTAAGTAATCTCTGGCCAAATCTTAACCGATCTACAAAATATAATGGTATTTTTATCGTTAATGAGCTTTTTTGATCAGGTGAATAAAGCCGAAAACCACGCTTAAGGCTTAAAAGTTCATCTCCTTTGGGTGGACTAATCTGCAGAAAATCGAATATCGTTGCAAGAACACCATCACCGCAAACCTTATTACCTATTTCACTTCTGGTATTACTATCAATTAGGCAAACTTTTAAGCCTTGCTGAGCAGCAAATCTGGCTGCTATAGCCCCTGATGTACCCGCACCAACGACAATTACATCGAAATTAAGCTTTGCTATTTCCATGCTATTTAATATAAACCCATATCAAAAATAAATAACTTAAGAATAATTTATTAAAATATGGAATTTCAATACCTTAATCAAATAATTCGGGTTTTCCTATATAATTAGAAAATTTTTGTTTTAAAAAATCTTTTTTACTTTTTAAAAAAGATAAAATTACTACCCAAAAAAATATTATTTTCGAATTTTTAGAGAAGTTTTATAAGCTCTCCCTAGGAGAATTTCACCCCAATTATGAAAAGTTCCAAACTCTGGAATTATGAAAAGTTCCAAACGACTGATATGATTTATTATTACAACTTTAAAAGCTACCTTAGTAAGCTAATTAAAATGGTCTATACCATAACTGACTCCGTACGAAATAAATTAATATTACCAAAATACTATAAAATGAATATTAAGGAATTACATGAAAAGCTTCATATATGATAGGGCAATATATAAGCTTAAGATCCAGTTGTTATTCTCTTAGAAAAAGATAGAGAAATGCAGAATAAAAAACAAATAAGTATAGTATTAATTGTTATCATTTGTATTATTGCTCCCATTTTAACGATCATAAGTATTGGTATACATAGAAATAGCGAAGAATACTATTTTGAAGGAATTAAAATTTCGATTGAACTGGGAGATCTTACAGAGCCTATAGAGATCTTGAATCCAAAAGGTTTCAATGTATTATACAAAGATAGTGATAATATCATTTTCAATTATAGAACCGCAGAGAACGTTATTGCAACAGAATATGTTTTAGATGGATTATCACCTCAACCAATTCCAGATACAAATGTGATACCAAAGCCAGAGGTGGGAAATCATTCCTTAGTGTTATTGGGAATTAATGGCACGGATGAATCGTGTAATTCAATAATAGTCTATTTTTACATTAGTAATAAACCCCCGGGTATCCTAGGAGCAGCAGCAGAGGTAAATGATGAGACGGATAAAGGTAGTTTATCAACTGTTTCATTTGGTGGCACTGAAAAAGGACTAAAGGCTAGCTTACCTTATACTACTCAAATCTTCCTTGAAGGACCACAGAGAACAATTTTGGATGGATCTCTTACAAATATTCCCTACACAAAAAACATTGACTTGAAATTTGAGACCTTGACAGTTTACATACCTTTAATGATATGTAGAAGCGAACCATGGTATAATCATACTGTTAATGTTACATCATCATTTACTATAAGTTCAATTACGGGTACTTGCGGTTGGATTGAGTATGTTAAAGATGGTGAAATTATGGTAATATATTTTTCAACTTTCTTGTTTCACCTCTTTGGATCTGTATTATATTGGAATAATGAGATCAGAAAATATGACGTTATTGTTGTTGAAGGAATTGATTTTTGTAATACTTATTCAATGAAATATAAATCTAACGAGTCAATTTTAGAAATACCTTTAACTCAGAATATTACTTATGAAACAGGATTTAATGGCAAACCAACTGAATATTATGATAAAATGATATCCCATGGTAGCGAGATAGGTGTTTGGAGCAAGGAAAGAATTTGGATAGAGAATCAGGGGTATGAGGGAGAAGTATTTCTAGGAAAATATGATCACGACGAATTTAGTCCGGTTCCAATCAGATTTTCAATTCCTCGACAATGTAAATCAGTCGAAGAGCTGTTACTAAATACCATCCAACACACCTTCATCCGAACTCACGAGGATCCCAATAACTACAATCATAATTATCGGGGTTATGAAAATGCATTTAGTTACAATCTTTATTCAATTTAAATTCAGTCATTTAAATATATTTAATATTGCGATGTTTTTGTTAGAACTACAATCATTTGAAATTTTATTCTCTGATAAAGAAGCTGTAGATAATTTTCGAATAAATTAATTGTATTATTTTGATATTTTTTTATTGAAATTAAACAAAAAATGGTCTATATAAGTTT
>JBHLOI010000112.1:0-6284 GCA_048940645.1 Promethearchaeota archaeon
CCCTTATTTAATGGAAAATTATTCTAGGTTGACTATTATATCTCCAGAACAAATTTCTTGAGAATATAGTAGACATTTTTTAATTTTAGGCTCAACTTCATACTTAATTCCTAGAGCATCTAACCAACAACACACGCGAAAAATTACCCCACATTCATAATTTTCTTTCACGCCAATCATTTTCATCCCTTCAAAAGCAAAGCATTTACTCATTTCCCAATGGATCCGACCCTCTTCAAGAAAATTATAATTAAATCTCATAAATTCACCTTTTAACACACTAAAAGCATCATCGATAAATTTTTTGAGCTGTTCGAAATTTCTTATTTTTATATTTTCCATCCCCACAGCTTTCTTAATTCTCTGGACTTCAAGAAGCGATAGATTTTTGATAGCACCTTTATTTAATTTATTGGCAACATCGATACCCAGCTCCTTTACAGAATTATAAAACCATGACCCATCATGAGTCATCCAACATTTAACAAGAAGTTCTCTTAATTCTTGTTTATTAAGTTGATTAAATAATGTCATAAAAACTCCTTTTATAACTTCATATTCAATTGTTTTAAATAATTAATTAAAATCCTTGAGTATCTAATTTATCATTACATAATTTGTCGCACTTTTGGATAAAATGATTATTTCTCCTTACATAGAAAAACTCAACCTTTTCATATTTCTCACTAAGTTTATAGACTTTACTACAAAGGTTGGACAAATGTGGGTAATTAATTTTCCACTTTTTATTGATTTGTTGAATTGCTAAATTGCTATCAGAAAAAATTTGGAGATGGCCTTTATGAAAGCTTTCAGCAGTTTTTAAAGCATTTATTATAGCGTGATATTCCGCTTGGTTGTTCGTAGCTTCTCCTATAAAACTGACCCCATGATGGATTATAGTATTATTATGTACAAAGAGGAAAGCAGATGCAGCTGGGCCAGGGTTACCACGTGCGGCACCATCCGTATAAATTTTAAGAATTTCTCCTTTTTTAATCAAATTATTACTCACAATTTATCTTAAGATTTCAAAGTAGTTTGAATATTAATGTGATACAAAGTTATTGACTTTAATTAATAGTAGCGGTTTTTATATGACTTTTTTATAATATTAAAAGTAATTATAAATAGAGTAACAGTCTATATTTACTCCAACTAAAATTAGTATTTAACAAAATTATTAAATAATTTGGAAGGAATTCAATGGATTATACTCAATCTCCTGCATTAGAGAAAGAAGAAATTACTACTTTTCTTGAAAGTGCGAAAATTGCTCGAATCTGTAGTATTAATAAGGATGGTACGATTCATGCGGTGCCAGTATGGTTCAATTATGATAATGGGAAAGTGATTATTGGAACACCAAAAGCTAGCCGTAGAGCGCGAAATATTAAACGTGATAATAATGTTACAGTATTGATTGATGAAATAGGTCCACCAACAAGGGGAGTTATAATTTATGGTAAAGCTACTATGGATGAAGAAGATATGGATCAAGCAGCCCATTCTATATTTAACAGGTATATGTCAGAAGAAGAAGCAAAGTTGTATTGGAAAGGCTTATCGGAATTAACAGAATGGGTAAAAGTAATTGTACAACCTATTAAAATTGCGTCATTTGATTATAGTAAAGATAATAAGTATCGGGAAGCTACAACAAAATATATTAAAGATTAAATGGACTATATTGGAGTAAATAATTGCTTTGTTTCGTCTCTCTCTGATTCATATTCATATAAATCATACCAGTCCCATATTTCAAGACCAAAATCTATAAAGGCATGTCCCTTGGCAGTAACAATGTTATTAACACGTATCAGTCTGGTATCAACATAATTTTCTCTTGGAAAAGGGTCTATTTCATTTCTTTCTTCATATAGTTTTGGTTCTTCTGAAGTTGTATACTTTATTTCATTGAGAAGTCCCATTTTAGCCAGAAATTCGGGTCCAGCACAAATTGCTGCGATTAATTTATTGTCATTATTCAATTTTTTGACTAATTTTTCTAGTCCTGGTTTTAAAATTCTTTCAATTCCTCCTGGAATGATAATCCCTTCTATATCGTTCAGTTTTAAAGCTTCAGAGACTGTTAGATCTGGTATCACCGTTAGACCAGAGATACTTTTTACAGCTGATTTCTCATACCCAACATAGATTACTTTATACTTATCAGTTTCTCCTATACCAGAACAAATAAAAGTAATTTCAAAATCAGCAAATGTATCATAAATGAAACATAATATCTTTTTCATACACTCAAAAATGAATTCTGTTATAAAAGGCTACTTGTTGTTTTAGATAGTAGCATGTTCTGTTCTTCTAATAATCTCATCTTGCAGATCTGTTCCTAAATTAACGAAATAATCGCTATATCCTGCAACTCGTACGATTAGATCTCCATACTTTTCTGGATTTTCCTGTGCTGCCCGTAGGGTATCTGCTGATACAACATTGAATTGGATATGATGCCCATCCATTTCAAAATATGCTCTAATTAAGTGAGCTAATTGATTAATTCTATTCTGGTCTGAAAAGAAATGGGGAGTAAATTTTTGGTTCAATAAGGTTCCTCCTGTTCTTAAATGATCAATTTTACTAGCAGATTTAATAACTGCAGTCGGACCATTGGTGTCCATGCCCTGAACTGGGGAGATACCTTCTGATAAAGGCATATAAGCCCTACGACCATCCGGTGTGGCACCTGTCACTTGGCCGAAATAAACATGAACTGTTGTAGGAAGAAGATTGATACGATGCACTCCACCTCTAGTATTAGGACGATTATTAATAGCATCATACACAAGGTTAAAAACTTGAGTAGTTAATGAATCAGCATAATCATTATCATTTCCATACTTAGGAGTTTTATAGATTAGCATCTGGCGGATAAAATCATATCCCTCAAAATTACTTTCTAAGCTTTTTATCAATTGTTCCATGGATATATTTTTTGTATCAAATACATTATACTGTAAAGAAGTCAAACAATCCGTTATACTACCCATTCCTACAACTTGAATGTAAGATGTGTTATATTTAGCTCCACCATTATTGTAATCCTTCCCATTCTTAATACAATCATCGATCAATATTGACAGGAAGGGTGCTGGATTTTTTGCCCAAATTCGTTCAATTATCTGATTTCCCTTAATCTTAATATCTACAAAATGCTTAATTTGTGCATTATAAGCTTTAAAAAGATCCTCAAAAGTTTCAAACGATTTCGAATCACCGGTTTTCAATCCAATCTGTTTTTTAGTTATCGGATCAAAACCATTATGAAGCGTTATTTCAAGTATTTTTACTAAGTTAAAATACCCTGTTAGAATATATGCTTCTTTCCCAAAAGCACCAGATTCAACACAGCCACTTGCTCCACCATTTCGAGCATCTATCAGAGATTTACCCTGCTTTGTTAATTCTTGAATTATCGCATCTGCATTGAAAACTGAAGGCTGTCCAAAACCAGTTTTAATAATTTCAAGCGCTCGATTTAAAAATCCATCTGGAGTTTTATTACTTATCTGAACATTACTACTTGGTTGAACTATCCTCATTTCTTCAATTACATCTAAAAGTATATAAGACATTTCATTAACTCCATCAGAACCATCTTCACTAAGGCCACCGATATTAATGTTACAAAAATCAGTATAGGTATTGCTTTCTTCTGCTGTTACTCCAACCTTGGGTGGAGCAGGTTGATTATTGAATTTCACCCAAAAAGCTTGAAGTAATTCATAAATATCTTCCTTTGTCAATACACCATTAGCTACATCATTTTTGTAGAACGGAAATAGGTGCTGATCCAAGCGTCCGGGATTGAAAGAATCCCACGTATTATATTCTGTTATTACACCTAAATGAATAAACCAATAATGCTGAAGTGCCTCCCAAAATGTTCTTGGAGCATATGTTGGGACATGGGAACATATATCTGCTATCTTCTCTAACTCTTTTTTTCTGATTTCATTTGATTCGATTGTAGCCAGTCGTCTGGCTTCTTGCGCATGGCGTTGTGCAAAATTGATTATTGCATCCGCAGCGATATCCATTGCTCTTAGCTGCTCTCTTTTATTAAAAGCATCTGGATCGTTGTAAAAATCTAATTGTTTTATACTTTCTTTTATTTCTTGTTTAAAATCAAAAAATCCCTTTTTCCATATATTTTTTCCTCCAACTGTATGTCCCGGTGCTCTCTGTTCCATAAACTCCGTGAAAATACCAGCTTCATAGGCATCAATCCATGCATTATCAACTTGAGAGAAGATTTTATCACGAATAGATCTTTCTTTCCAAAAAGGAATGATTGTTTCTTCTGTCTTTTGCCTTGTATCTTCAGAAACTTTGAATGAAATTTTTTTGCGAGTATTTAGAATATCTAAATCTTGTAGGCTATGACAACATACCTCTGGATAAGTGGGCGTTGCTTTTGGTTCTGGACCGCGTTCACCAACAATTAATTCACCCTCATTGATACAGATTTTTTTATTTTCCATTAAATACTTGAATGCTTTTGCTCTTGCAACTGGAGCTGAAAATTTATGAGCTGCACCAGTGTTATAAAACTCGGTTATTAATAGAGCGCGTTCCAATGAAATATAAGGGATAGCATTTCGGCTTTGAGTCCGTAAATTTTTAATTCGTTCATTCATTTTTTTAACCTCCTATTGAAACCTTAAAACCAAAGGATTCAAATCTGTATGTCTCCATTAATTTTAAATCATTCTAGCTCCTTAATTATAAACTCGCTATAATAAATTTATTAATATTAGTGTAAAAAATTTTTTGATGGTTCAATAATTTACCAAGCAGAATGATCTAAAATTGCATTAGTAGGACAAACATCTTGGCATGCCATACAGTCAGTACACTGAGCGATATTATTTGCAACTACTTTGCCATCTACAAGCTCGTATACTTCCACTGGACATACATCTACACATTCTGCAACTCCTACGCATAGATCTAGATCGATCTCTACCCAATGATCGTTATCTTCCCATTTCTTTATATTAACCATTGTTATGCAAACCTCAAATAGAATTTTATTAATTAAAAAAATATCTTTTTTATTAAATATGTAGTTTTTAATTTCTAAAGGTTTCACATCTGATGATATAGATAGTTATTCTCATTAACTCAAAATTAATACAACCCTAAGAATAGATAATTATAAAGTAGTTAGAAAAAATTATTAAAAATCTATATCTTGCCCAATCCCTTTTTCTAAGGCCCTATCATACACGAGTTTTCCAACGGCAACATCTTGAGCACTGATTCCAACAGACTTAAATACGGTAATCTCTGAATCTGAAGTTCTTCCCGGCATTTTTCCTGTTATAATATCTCCTATTGAAATAATATCATTTTCAGCTATAATCCCTTCGTTTATTGGAATTAAATAGTCTCCAGCTTCAGCTAAACATGCTTCCTTTAATCCAGCAACTCGTAAAGAGGCTCGTTTGATTATCACTGAATCTAATTCTCGGGATTCTGGAGCATGTGCGCCTATAGAGGAGATATGAGTACCCTCGATCACCTTGTCTCCCGAGAAAAGTGGTATTGTACTTGTGGTTGCAGCAACAATAATATCCGTATCAGATAAAAGGTCATCGCCAGAATTAGAAATTTCAACATCTATTCCTAATTCACTTTCAATTTCATTTTTAAATATTTCAGCTGTTCCTTTTTTTAAATCAAATACTTTGCATTTTTCTAATTTTCGATTTAATCCCCAATAAACTCCATGTACTTGTTTTCTTGCTTGTACTCCCGCACTATATATTCCTAATGTGATACTATCTCTTCTTGCTAAATATTTAACTGAAACTCCGGTAGCAGCTCCCGTTCGTATAGCTGTAATAAGACTTCCATCCATAATACCTACAATATCGCCAGTATTTATATCTTGGACCATTACTTTAGCTAAAACTGTTGGCATGTTATATTTTTCAGGATTTTTTTTGTATACTGATACTATTTTAGTTGCAAGAGCACTCATTTCGCCACCAATGATTCCAGGCATTATTAATGTCAATCCCGGAGCAGGGTCTGTAATTGCAATTCGTTGAGGAACAATCGCATTACCTAAAGTTAGTTGTCTATAAGCTTCTTCAACATATTTCAATGCATCTTGCATGGTGAGTAAACTAGCAACATTTTCTTTTGTTAATATTTTTACCATTTTGAAAAATCACCTTATTTTTATTAAACAGATTCTATAATCTTGATTTCATGCAGTGTGAAATTATAAAATTCAAGGGAATTTAAATCTAAAC
>JBHLOI010000045.1:0-27253 GCA_048940645.1 Promethearchaeota archaeon
GTAAAGAAAAATGCTATAATCATTACTTTAGATTCTGATTTTTTATCGATAAAAAAAGAACTCCAAAAAAAGTGTAAAATTATTTATATTAAAACTCATCCAAGAGATCCAAAGATTATAGCAAAAATAATTCGAAAATACCTAAATGAAGCTGTGATTAAATTGAAAGATCCAGGAAGAATTATATTATCTGAAAGTGAGATAAAATATGAATCACCTTAAATTATCTTATTATCTTCCTTCCCCGTGGTGCCCCTCCTCTTCTTTTATTTGAAGCCCTGACAAAAAGAATTTACATTTTTTGGTAGTACATTATGATTGTATCCCCCTTCCAATAACGCATATCGACGACCTTTGCATAATTTTTCTGAATATATCTTCATTAATCTTCCCAATTCTGTATAATCTTCGGGAAATAACAAATGCCCCCAATCTTCAATACCTTGATCAAAACCTGCTGAAGCGACAAATACATCAATCTCTTCAAGTTGTTGCATATAACTTTCAACTTCCTTAATATAACTGGAAGGACTATTAGAATATGGATTTAATATCTTAACGCGGAAATCATCATCTCTGTTTTTTAGGATGTTAATATTACCATCACCTGTGTGAAGGTCAAAATCTAATATAAATGCTGATTTTATCTTTCCCTCCGAAAATAACTTCAGCAGGCTTATACTAATATTATTGAAAAAACAAAAACCCCAACAAGAGTCCGCTGAAGCATGATGTCCTGGAGGACGTATCACGGCAAAAGTAGGAGTTCCTTTATATCCTTCTTCTGCTGCTAAAATAGCACCGCCTGCAGCTAGTGAAGCTAGCTCAAATAATAGGGGATCTCGTTTGATATATCTTAGGTGTCTTTCTGTATGAGCTCTGAGGACATCTTCTTCCGTAGCCGATTCTGGTTTAATAAATTCATAGTCAGATTTGCTTTTCATTAAATTGATAACTCCTTCAAGTCGTCCTGCTTCTGCTGCTGGATCATAGGTGTAATTTGAATTATAATACCTTTCATGAAATACAATTTTCATTTAAAAATCACATTTTAACAATAAAATTTTAGTAATAAATTGATTTCTATGCTTTAAAAATTTCTTATAAATATGGATAATATTGAAAAGAAAAAAAAAAGAAAAAAATATTATTTGATTTTTACGCTTTTCCATATTTCTTGAATAATAATATTCCAAGTAGGACAATTACAACACTCATTATTGATAAGATTCCTAGATCTATCCAAATTGCGAGTTCTGTTAAAGGAGTCCCTTCAAGAAAAATCAGATTTAATGCATCAGTAGCATAATAACTCGGTAAAAAGTATGCAATCATCCTTGTTGCATCATTTAGAGGAACAAATGTACCAAAAAACATCTGTGGAAGTATAAAGATGAATGACAATCCAGTAGCTGTTCCTGAAGATTTTGCTACAGTAGCAGTTATTAGACCAAATCCAACAGAACATATAGAAAGAACAATTATGAGGAGAAATGCTATAACAAATCCCGTAGCACCTCCTTCTGGTCGGAAACCTATAATTAGTGAACAAACGGTAACTATAGCTACCTGAACGATGGAAAGTAATGTATTTGAAATTATGTGGCTACCCATGAATTCTCCAGATGTAGTAGGAGTTATATTTATCCTCTTTAAAAGTCCTTGTTCACGATCATCGCTAAAAGATTGAGCTACAATCATAATAATAAAAATACAAGCATAAGCGAATAATCCTGGTGCCATAAAATTAAATTGACTTTTTCCATCTATTCCAGAAGACATTGTTCCAAAAGCCAATCCAAACACCAGAGTGAGTGCTGCGGGAAACAAAATCATTAAAAATAAATAAGCTCGTTCCCTTATTATTTTTTTTAATTCCATTTTCACAAGAGCAAATATTTTTTGCATTTTCATTTTTAAATCCCCTCCAATATTCTTCTACCCGTAATTTCAAGAAATACTTCTTCCAAATTTTTAGCTTCATATTTTTCCATTAATTCTTTTGGAGTACCAAGAGCAATAAGTTCACCATAATCAATAATTCCAACTCTATCAGAAAGTGCCTCAGCTTCTTCAATATAATGAGTTGTTAAAATGACAGTTTTGTTTTGGTTTTTAAGAGATCCAATAAATTCCCAAACCTTCCTACGAGCTCTAGGATCCATTCCAACTGTTGGCTCATCAAGGAAAGCTATTTTTGGATCATGAATTAAGGCAACAAGCATATTTAATTTGCGAAGCATTCCTCCACTATATCCTTTAACCTTTCTCTTGCTATCCTCTTCAAAATCCAATAACTCAAAAAGATAATCCATTCTCTCTTTTATCCTACTTTTTGGCATTCCGTTTAGGTATCCAAATAGTTCAACATTTTCTCGTCCTGTCAGAAATTTGTAAAGAGCTGCTTCTTGAGGACATACTCCAATCAATCCTTTAATTTTATCAAGGTTTTTTCTTACGTCATATCCAGCAACAGTCGCTGCTCCTTTTGTTGGTTTTAATAAACCATTTAAAATATTAATTGTAGTAGTTTTACCAGCACCATTAGGTCCTAAAAGACCAAATAGTTCTCCGCTTTTAATTTCAAGATTCAAGCCATTAACCGCTATTACATCTTCATATTTTTTTACTAGATCCTTTATAGCTATACCATATCCATTTTCTGGATCGATAATATCTTTAGGTTTTTTCAATGAATCCGGATATTTTTCCATAAGATATTTATCTTTAAATTAAATTTAAAATTTTTGACTATAGATTCTAATGAAACGAAGTAATCATTTTATAAAGTAATAAGATAAATAGAAATTTTTACTTGTAATTACAATCTTCTATTTAATTTCTCTATCATATCTCGTATCATTTTTTCTAAGTAATAATTGGGATCCCAACCCTATTCTTCACGGGTAAGAGAATCATCCATGAATTTAGGCCATGAATCAGCAATATCTTGCCTAAAATCAGATTTATATTCTATAGTGAACTCTGGAATATACTTTTTAAATTCAGCTGCTAGCTCACCAGCAGAAAAACTAGAACTGTAATATTATAGACGTGGCGGTTAAGCTTGGAAACATTTTTCTCTAAAAGCTCTTTCATACATTTATTACAATCAGGCATATATATCATAGATAAAACATAAGATCTTTTCTTACATCATATCGAGTATATAGAAACTATATATCGAAAATTTTTCTTATCAAATATTTTCCTATGAAAAAAACGAAATTGACTTAAATTTAAAATTGAGATTATTTATTGATTTAATAAGAAAATTATTCTATGTTATTCAAGAAAATTTAATTATTCAAATTAAAATCACCAGGGAGTTGTAAATTGAAAATGAATAGGAAAAAATTAGAAATATCGATAATTGGAATAATATTAATTTTATCCCTAACATTTAATTTTTTATTTAATAGTAATCTATCTATTACGAATCAAAAGAATGATAGCACTGATAATGATAGAAGCAATATATTAAGGGCCTCTTCATCCGATATTAACGGAAAACCGTTATTAATTCACCAATACTCTACAATAACTAATTCTTTTTTTCCATCCTCATTACCTGCAAATGTTAGTTTTACGCTCATTAGTGGTTGGAAATCACAAAATGTAAATATTTTATATGAAGGAGTATCTCAACAAAAGCAGAGAATATATAATGGTGATTTTAATAATGACTCTTCTGGATGGCTATATAAAAGCAATAATCCAACTGAATATATTGATCAAGGTTGGAAAATAGATTTAGGAGAAGAATCAGGATATATGCAAATTAAATTGGACAATGGGGCTAAAAATGAAGCTGATTACGGGTATTATGAACAAAATATCACGATTCCAGAGAAGTTAAGTTCTGGGTTAATCTCAGAACTTTCAATAGACTGCAAGAGAAATATAGTACAATTCTTACCTGATGATATTTCTGTATATTTAGCTATAATAATGGATAATGTTGAAAAAAACATAACTTATAATATTGCGAATATTACTACGGATTGGTCTAAAATAAGTTTAAATTATGATCCATCTGTTATTGGTCAAATAGGCCCTGGAAATGCAACTGTAAGAATAGGAATATATACAATCGAAACAACCAGTGTATCACAATTTGTAAATCTTAATTTTGATAACATTAAATTTGAGTTATGGGGGAACCCAAATGAACCGAATTTAGTTAAAGTTTTTGATAATGAATTTGGTAGTAATTATACATATATAAATTCAGATTTTGGGAAAGGATATACTTTTATAGACATAGAAAGAACTCGAGAATCGATTAATGATGTGATATTTACTATTTTCTCTAACAAGACTGAGATTTTAGATTTTTTTATATATAACATTACAATTCATACCTCAGTTGTTAAATTTTTCAACACATCCATTTCAGGGCTTGATGGGTCTAAATACACTTTTGGGGAAATCATTACATGGGAAACAAATATTAATTTTTCTGAAAATTATAAATACGGAGAGATTTGGGCAGAAATTATTAAACCAACCGATTGGAATATCATACATGTTTATGACCGAGATAATATCGACAGGGTAGGAAGCTGTCTAGACGCAGGTTTAGGAACTAATAAAACAATCATCCCAGTAGGAATCATGACCTCTTCCAATATCGAACGCCCGTGGAAAATTATAGCAAATAGTGAAAATTATATTTCAAAAGCGAATATGGTTTATTGGAATGGAGCATTTTTTGAAGAAATATCGAAAATCACTATTGGCAACATATTTCAAATAAATGTAACATTAAATAGCTCAATTGAACTTTTAGACACTACGCTAAATTGTACTATTAAATATCCAAATGGTACGATATTTTGGAAGGATTCGAAATTAATTTCCTCTTATAATTACCAATTTGGAAACTTTGCAGCT
Source organism: Promethearchaeota archaeon (assembly GCA_048940645.1). Classification (GTDB taxonomy): domain Archaea; phylum Asgardarchaeota; class Lokiarchaeia; order Sigyniarchaeales; family SOKP01; genus SOKP01. The sequence goes on from JBHLOI010000045.1 coordinate 4,897, forward strand.
GGTAATAATATGACAGCTGGGACATATCAGGTGATGGTAGAATGGGTAAGTAATCAATCATATTTGTTTAATGATAAGACTGGTTTTAAAGTATTTGATTTCGTAGTTTGGCATCATACTAATTTAACAGCAATAGATTCTTACATGGAGATTCTTGTTGGAGACCCACTTTTAATTAAAGTTAAATTCATGGATTTTGATTTTAATTCCACAATTGAATTTGCAAACGTTAATTATAGTTCCACTTTTGGTCAATTCGGTACAATGGTTTACATTGGTTCTGGAATTTATTTTACCGAGGTGGATACCGGTTCCTTAGAATTAGGTGATTATTATTTTTCATTCAGTGCAAATAAGTTATTCTACGAAAATCAAACTATTAATAATCTAATTCATCTAAAAATTATTCCACAGTCATTAGCACTAGTTTTATCACATAATATCATCGAAACGGATGCAAATAGCATTGTATCATGCCGTGTAAATGTCATAGGAGCAATATCTAAATCATTGTTATGGCCTGCTAACATTTCAACTGACTGGTTTAATTCCTATAACGTGACTGATCATAATAATGGAACTTACACATTAGATTTTTCCACAGTAGATATACCTACTCAAGGATATCTTGAATCTTATACCATTGAAATTTTTGCTAATAAGACAAATTATGGAAACGCTAATGAATTCCTCACTCTTTTAGTACACCCCCTTCCAACTCTTGTTAATGTGAATACCAGTTTGATTTCGGTATATCAGGGTGATATTGTTCAAATAAGAGCAAATTATACGGATCAAAGTTCAGGTGAATTAATTTCTGGAGCCAATTGCAGTATTACGTGGCAAGGTTCTTACTTCATTACTCCCGTATTAAATCAATTTGATATTACTCTCGATACTACAGGTCTTTGTGTTGATTACTACAACGTTTTGATAACTTTTGAGCGAGCTGGTTATGAAACTGCTTTTAAGAGTATTACAATTAGAATCAAAGAGAAAGAAGTAAATATTTCAGTTTCTGTTAACCTGGTAAAAATTAGTGAAAATCACCCTTTTGACGCGTATTTCCAGGAACAAATTAATATTTCAGCGAGAGTATGTACTATTATTGGTGGCATATATCTATCCGGTGGTATCATAACCTTGATAAGTGACAATTATCAGGACAATCTGACAGAAACTACTCCTACTTATTTTAGCACATCCATATTTTTAGACGGAGCGAATTTTGACGCTGGTATAAATACTATTTTCTTAAGATTTGAACAAACAAATTACAGTTCTAAAATATTTACTTTTCAATTATATATCCGAGCGCAACATATAAATCTTACAGTTCAAATTGATTACCATGATATTCCAGAAAACTATTTACATGAAGTCTTTTATAATGAAGTATTTCATCTTTCCTGTAGAGCCTATGCAGAAATTGATGGCGTGTTTTTATCAGGGGGAATTATCACATTTGTGAATGGTGAATATGAGATTGAACTTACAGAATCTACAGAAAATTGGTTTAATTTATCAATTTTAGTGAGTACATCATTTTTTTCTGTTGGACCTAATTATGTTTATTTAAGATTTGAACAATATAATTATACTACCACCACTTTTACACTTCAAATTCTTGTTAAACAGATTGAGTTTGGCGTAACTACAATAGGATTTGAAAATATAATTTATGGAAACCCTGGTGATCAAATTACAATACAATTGAATATAACGGAACAAGGAACTGTAAATTACATTGAAAATGCAACAGTTTATTATAATTGGGATTTTGGTGATGGATTTTTTAATGAAATAGGAAGCGGTATTTACGAATTAAACCTAAATTTACCTGCTGTTTATAGTGAAAATTATCAAATGAACGTATTTGTCTCAAAAGAAGATATCATCTATAAAACAACAAGATTTTCTTTTCTTATTGAAATAAGACAAATTGAAGAACCAAATATCTTACTATGGGTGATAGTATTTGGTTTAATATTGCTCAGTGGAACATTAGGAATCCTAAGTTTAAGAATTTATGTTATACTACCGAAAAGAAGGAAAAAGGAAGCAGAAATAATGGATAAAATCCAAGTATATAAGGATGTTAATAATATCCAAGCATTGATGATGATCCAAAAAGAGAGTGGTCTCCCGATTTATACTCAAGAAATTGGAATATTTGAAAATGATGATGACTCTGTTATGGTAGCAGGATTTATTCAAGCAATAACAAATTTTAGTGATGTTGTCATTAAAAAAGAGTTTAATAAGTACAAAAATGCCAAATCTGGTCCTGAGTATTCAAAATATATTATAGAATTAGATTTTAATATTTTTCAATTACTTGTATGTGATTATAAAGTGCTTCGAATCTTATTATTTTTAAAGGAAAAAAGCTCTGAAAGGCTTAAAAAACAACTATATTTACTCAATGTAGCTTTAACATCCCAACACTCAGAAAAATTTATTAAATTTATAGGGAATTTAAGTTTTATAAAAAATGACATAATTTCTCTTTTGAATCAATCATTGTTTCTTCATTATACCGAGAAATTTAAAGTTAATGAAGACAAAGAGTACGTTGACGCAATAATAAATTCGGGTGAATTAAAAAAAATGGAGAAACGGTTATTTAATGTAATATTATCGATAATAAAGGAAAAGAAAGAATTTAATTTGAAGGATCCAATTGAATTAATTCATGAGAAAAATGAGGATGTTGTTTTAGAGGCTCTAGATGCATTAATCAAAAAGAAAATCATAATTTCTACATTTAATGTGGGATTGAAAAAATAGATATTAACGGAATAATTTTCTAAATTTTATTTTATTCTTTTGCTTAATATTTGAATCATATCCTTGGTCATCGAATTTAAATCATAACTGGGATCCCAACCCCATTCTTCTCGAGCAAGGGAATCATCTATGGATTTAGGCCATGAGTCGGCAATTTCTTGCCTAAAATCGGGTTTATACTCTATAGTAAACTCTGGAATATGCTTTTTGATTTCAGCTGCAAGTTGACCTGCAGAAAAACTAAATCCGGTAATATTATAAACATGACGTTTAAGTCTAGAACCCTCTGCTTCTAAAAGCTCCATCATACATTTATTACAATCAGGCATGTACATCATGGGTAAAACTGTGTCTTCTTTTAAGAAGCAAGTATAATGTTTGTTCTTTATTGCCTCATAGAATATTTCTACCGCATAATCAGTCGTACCACCGCCAGGCAACGTTTCACTACTTATAATACCCGGTAATCTCATTGACCTTGTATCGAGGCCATATTTTTTAAAATAATATTCAATTAATAATTCGCCACTTACTTTCGTAATGCCATACATTGTTGTAGGTTGCAAAATTGTAGTGTTTGGTGTGTTTTCTCTAGGTGTAGTTGGTCCAAAAGCGGCAATAGAGCTTGGCCATATTATTCTATCTATATTATACTTTCTTCCAGCCTCTAAGACATTAATCAACCCGTTTATATTTATGTTCCACGCAGTTTGTGGCATCTTTTCCCCTGTAGCAGATAAAACTGAAGCCATATGAAATATTGTATTAATATCATATTCAAATAATGCTTTAGAAAGCAAATCTTTTTCTAAAGTATCTAAATAAATAACTGGACCATTTTCAGTTATAATCTCAGGTAATGGTGTTTTTCTTCCAGTTGCTATAACATTATCATTTCCATATTTCTCTCTTAAAGCTGGGACAAGCTCACTTCCAATTTGTCCAGCAGCTCCTATTACTAAAATTTTTCTCATTTATATCAACTTTTTATTTCAAAAAATTTAGTATTATTCTTAATATACTCAATTAAAAAAGGTTTATGTCTTTCCTTATGATTTTGAATGTTCTTTTAATTTGAGTAAAACTAATATACTTTTTTAAATACCTTTAAAATATTAATTTTTTCAAAAAAATCTAATTTTGATAGGTGATTATGTGAAGAGAAATCCTATTGCTTTTCTTAAGGAAGATATGACTGAATTAAGAAACAACAATTTAGAATGGATCATCCGATATCTTGAAAAAGGGTCAAAACCTCATTCTACAGTTGATGGAAAAGATGTACTAATGCTCAATACTAATAATTATCTAGGATTAGCAACTCACCCGAAAGTAATACAAGCCACAATTGATGCAACAAAAAAATATGGTGCCGGTGCAGGAGCAGTCCCTGTGATCGCTGGTTCTTTTGATTTAACAAAGGAATTTCAAGCTAAATTTGCAGAATTTAAAGAAGTAGAAGCATCACTTCTATGCCAAACTGGTTTTGCAGTTAATTCAGGATTAATTCCAATGTTAGTTGGAAAACCAGATATCGTAGTTTCTGATGAATTAAATCATGGTTCAATCATTGATGGTGTTAGATTATCAGGAGCGAAACGTATTATTTATAAACATAGAGATATAGGAGATTTAGAAGACCAACTCAAAGAAGCTGAGAAAGAAGGTGCCAGAAGAATTTGTATCATTACTGATGGTGTATTTTCAATGGATGGGGATATGGCTCCTTTAGCTGATATTGCACGAGTAGCAGAAGATTTTGGCGCGATGATATTTGTTGATGATTGCCATGGTGAAGGCGTGCTGGGAGAAGGAAGAGGCATTGTAGCTCACTTTAACTTACAAGGTAAAGTTCATGTAGAGGGAGGTTCAATGAGTAAAGGATTTGGGGTATTTGGAGGTACGGTGGCAGGTTCAAAAGATTTAATAGAATTTTGTGCTAATAAAAGTAGAACATACTTACTTAGTACAGCCCATCCACCTGGTGTCGTTGCTGCTAATATAGCCTCAATAGAAGTGGTTGAAGATGAACCGCAACATGTGAAGAATGTTTGGGAAAATACCAATTATTTCAAGAAAGAGGTCGAAGGAATGGGTTATAACACTGGAAACTCTGAAACACCGATTATTCCTTTAATAATAGGTGATCCAGGTAAAGCACAAGAACTGGCAAGAATTCTATTTGAAGAAGAAAACGTCTATGGTACTCCCATTGTTTTTCCTATGGTAGCTAGAGAATTATCCAGAATTAGAGTTCAAATGAATGCGCTATTAACTAAAGATGATTTAGATTATGCACTTAGGGCAATCGAAAAAATAGGAAAAAAATTAGAAATTATATAAATTTCCTTTTTTATTCATAATTTTTTTTAAATTTTTTATAAGGGCTTACACAGTATTGCTTTTACTCTTAAATTTTTAAACTCACTAGTGGGTGCTGGTTTGATTAAGCATACAGTATCTGCTCCCTTTCCCGTTCCAGCAATTGCAATAACATCTCTATTTAAATCTGGAATTAAACCGGCATCACAGATTGTCGCTGAAATTTCAATACAAACCTTTATTCCTTGACTAAACTGCCATCCTAAAATTTTTGCTAACAAATCCACAAATATCCAAGCTTCTTTCCCTATTCTTAAACCTCTTTCAATTCCACTCATGGAATGGGTTCCAATATGAAACTTCAATCCTTTTTTTTTTAATAATTCTAATTTTTTCTCGGGAAATTCTTGTCTAATAGAACTATTTACAAAGTAATAAGCGTGGGTAACAATAACTATATTAAACTTTTCAGAATCAAAAATCTCTAGAGCCCTCTCTGCTGTCATTCCTGTAGTACTAGCAATAATGATATCTTGTATCCCATATTTATTAGCGTAATCATTTGCGATTTTTAAAGCCTTATCTGTATTTTGCGGACCCCCCTTCTCAAAATAAGTAACCTCAATACTTAAATCTGTCATATTATATCAAATTTCTTGATTATTAATAGTGTTTTAAAGTTAAATTAGAATATGATTCTATTTTAATGAATCTTTTTGAGATGGATATTTCTTTTGAAATAGTTTTAAAAAGATCAAAATCTAAATACATTTAATTATAATTTAATACGAATTTAATCATAAATAAGGGATATCCTGTGATTGAAAGAAAAGTATCTTTAAAAGAAAAAATACTATTTGGGACAAACGCTTTTCCGGATCAAATTTGAGTGAATTATAAAGTCACCAAAGGTCAATTAACATATCAAGCGTTTACAATTTATGTTTTTACGTTTTATTTTGCAGTAGTAGGTCTTACAATGCTTGAAATGTGGATTGGGTTCGTTTTGTGGGGTATTTGGAACATGTTTAATGACCCTTTATTGGGGGCATTAAGTGAGAAAACGAAACAGAAAGGGAAATTGGGAAAACGGAAATTTTATTTAATTATTTCCTTTGTTCCTTTAGCGCTGATAATGATTTTACTTTTTATAGTACCTGCCAATTTTAAGTTTTGGTATTTTATATTCATAATTTTTACCTTTGAATTCTTTTATACAATGTTTTCAGTAAATACTAATGCTGTATTCCCCGAAATGTTTCCAACAGAAAAACAAAGAGGAGACGTAAATGTCTTTATAAAGGCCTTTACTATGATTGCAGTAATACTTGCATCATTAATTCCCACGATTATTATTACTCCTTTAGTTCCAACAATTGACCCTATCCTTAATCCAACTGATTATGCGGCACAAGTTGCTAAAATTCAATCTGAGTATATTATTTCAGGAATAATTCTGGGCGCTATAATAATAATTACAGCAGTGTTATTCATCTTCTTTGGGGTAAAAGAAAAAGAAGAGCAGCCGAGTGATTTTGAAAAGAGACCAAGATTCTTTAAATCATTAAAAATAACATTTTCAAATAGAACATTTATAAAATTTACATTTGGAAATATGTTAATCTGGTATTGCTTTAATGTGTTATTAACAGTGTTTCCTCTTTTTGCGGTTTATGTACTTGGAAGAACTGAGGGAGATTTTTTAATTGGTATAACATTGGCAATGGCACTTCTTTTTGCTGCTTTCTTCATGCCCCTTCAAGCATGGATCCGCAAAAAAGTAGGTACACGTAAAGGATTAATGATAGGTATGGGAATTTGGATCATTACATTATTCCCTTTAATACTGTTATCAAATAATGAAATAAGTAGAATCTTATCATTTGTAGTTTTTGCGACGATAGGATTTGGATTATCGGCTGCGTTATTTTTTATAGATATAATTCATGGTGATGTAATTGATCAAGATGCACTTAAGTTTGGTGTAAAAAGAGCTGGTAGTTATTATGGTGTTAATGCTTTTATTCATCGTTTTTCAATGATACTTGGAATTACAACTATTTATATCATATTTTCGGGAACTGGATGGAGTAAATATGTACCTGTTGTTGCTGATCCCGTTTTAAGAGAAATTGGTATAAAAGCTTTGATGTTTCTCTTTCCTTCAATAGCTCTTATTGGATCAATTCTCTTCTTCAAATCTTATGATTTACATGGTAAAAAACTCGAAGAAATGAGACAGGAATTAGAAAAGCATCCCGAATTAAAGTAATTACTTTTTTTTTCTATTATTTTTTATTCTAAATGGGAAATAGGTATTGAATATATTGAGTATATAAAAAAATAATGAAATAATTTAGAGATAAAGAAAACTAAAATTTAGTTTTGTTTGTTTACATAAATCTAGCTAAGCGGTTCTATGAGGTTTCGGCATGAAGTTATACAACCATAATGCAAATTCGCGAGGATTCCTTGATTGCATTATAACTCTCCCAGGACCCTTTAATTGAACAACAACCCCCTCTCCAGAGAGGAAAGTTGATTTCAATCCGCCTACTCTTTTGATATCAAAAGAAACGCTTGATTCCATCGCAACCAAATGACCATTATCGCAATTAAATAATTGATCTTTTTCTAATATAACTTCCATAAAGGCTCCCATAGCCCCAATGAATAAATCACCTGGACCATTTAACGCATCTATTTGCAAGTAAAATGCTCGCTCACCACCAAAAAAGGACCTCTTTAAACCCAAAAAGTTTGTTTGTGTTTCAAAATGTACTGAGCTTGCGACAAAACATCCACTAAATAAAATCCAGCTTTCATTTTTCTCTAATGATAGGTGCATTAAGTCTCCTGGAAAAGATGGAGCTAAACCTAAGCTACCATCATCTAGAGCATTAAAAGTATTCATAAAAAATGTTTCTCCAGCAAGAACACGTTTCAATGATTTTAAGAATCCCTTGGATGCTTTTTTCGTAGAAATTTCTAATGTGGGATCAAAAAATATCATTGTTCCTCCTTCACATTGAATTGTTTGACCTTTTTTTAGAGCTACTTCTATATAAGAAAAAGTAGGCTTCTTCCTTACTTCAAATTCAAATTCTATTCCTTCCGTCATAAATCAACACTTTCTATTGTTAAGTATCGGTTAAAGATTATTTCTAGCGTTTTTAAACTTTTGCACAATTCCCTTAATATCACCTTTAGAGTATCCATCAATAGTTATCTTCCTAATAATATATAAAATTCTATGAAATTATAATCAATTTTTTATTTGGAAAAAAAAGCAACATATAAATGTAGAATAACAAAAAAATGAGAAATTTTTATCTTTTTAAACCTAAAATGTCTTTTGCTTCCTCCAGGGAAGCTGGTTCTCTTCCCATTTCTTTAGCTAACCTTACCATTCGTTCTACCAGTTGCGCATTATTTTTTACAAGTTCGCCTTTTCGATAATAAACAGTATCTTCAAGCCCTGTCCTGATATTTCCGCCCATGCACATAGCTATCATGGTTGTTCTAAGGTTATACCTTCCAATAGTTACTACTTGCCATGTGGAACCTTCAGGGAGAAGATCAACCATATTTAATAGGTTTCTAACTGTTGCCGGTGCACCTCCTTTAATGCCTAGCACTATACTAAAGTGAAGTTTTTCATTCGGTTCAAAGACACCCATATCGACTAAATCCATAATATTTGCAATATGACTCGTGTCATATACTTCTATTTCTATACCAGTACCAATTTTTTTACATCTATCAATATATTTTTTGTTAAAATCTATTGGATTATTAAACAGTGATGCGGTTGCCATTCCCTTCATATTAGTTCTAAATTCAAAAGTACCAGCATTTATAGTGAACATATCAGGTTGCGGATTTATATTTAACAAATTGAGTCTTTCTCCTAATGTTGCCATTTTAAGGGCTGTACCATACCTTCTACCTGATTTACTTACCTTTACACCATATTCTAAACGAGCACCAATTCCGTTGCCAATTTGAGTAATAATTGGACATTTTTCTTGTATTAATCTCACTGTCTTATTATAAACATTTAGATCAGGAGTTGATTGTCCATCTTCGCCTCTTACATGGATATGACATACTGTTGCTCCAGCTTCGTAGCATTCTAATGCATCTTTCGCTTGTTCTTCCGGAGTTATGGGCAAACTTGGATTGGACCATTTCCCATGAGCTCCTCCTGTAATTGCTGCGGTAATAATTACTTTCTCTTCTGATAATAGATTTGGTCTCAAATCTGTAATAACCTCTTATTTAATTTAGTTTATTATATTTGAAACTTATAGAGAAGCATATTTATATTTTATGTTAAAATGAAAATGGATTAAAACATTAATAAATTATTTAAAATATTTCAATAGCAACCATAAAATAGATTACAGCAATGTAAAAAATGACTGATGTAAATATAACTTTTTCAATTTCCTTAATAATTATAGTAATTGGGTATCTGATTAAAAAAATTAATATTATTTCCGAGGAAAATGGTAATATCATTGCTAAAATTATTTTTAACATCACATTACCAGCAGTTATATTAAAAATTACAAGTACTTTAACATTTGAACTTTCATTAATCCTTCTACCAATAGTTAATATTACTTTTGGCTTATTAATGGCAGGGATAGGATTAATCTATTTTAGAAAAAACCCCAATAATCTTAAAGGGCTCTTATTGATGTCGATTATAGGGTTTAATGTCGCACATTTCTCCTTTCCGTTAATAGGAGGAATATGGGGCGAACAGGGAATGCAATATATAGCACTTATAGATGCTGGAAACGCTTTTACTATTTTTGTATTATGTTATTTCATTGGTTCTCTATTTTCTCCTAAAAATCAATTGGAGGGTAAGGTTGATCTTAAAATTATTTTAAAGAAATTATTACGTTCAGCCCCTTTATTAAGTTATATTATTGCCATGATAATAAATTTCTCTGGAATAACTTTACCCTTTTTCATTTATGATACTTTAGATATTTTTGCTCGAGCTAATACAGCACTATCACTTCTTTTACTAGGGATCTTTTTAAACTTTAAATTTGAAAAGGCAGAATGGCTTAATATCTTAAAAGTATTGATTTTAAGGTATTTTATAGGTTTATTCGTAGGACTACTATTATTTTTTCTATTACCTCCTCAATTTGATCAGCTTTTCAGGATTATTCTTGCTATATCTTTAATTTTACCTTTAGGTCTAGCAGTTATACCATTTTCCGTAGAATTTGATTATGATAAAAAATTCATTACTGTTATAGTAAATTTGTCTATTATAATTAGTTTCATACTTATTTGGATTTTAATTTTAATCCTAAGCGAATAAAAAATAAAAATTAACTTAAAAAATTGATAAAAAATAGATTTATTTAATTTTTTTTGCCTGCGAAATCCAATCCTTAATATCTGCTAATTCTGGAACTTTTCTAATTACATTAGGTTTCTTTTTATCAAATTCAATCAATTTATCCAATGTACTTTGTGGGGTTCTTTTTGCTAGCTCTTTTACAGAATCAACCCCAGTTTGATTTAAAGCATCTGAATATTCTGGACCTATCCCAATAATTCTCATTAAGTCAGCATGTTCTTGCCATTTATCAATCATTTTTGCAGAGATTTTAGTTTTTGTTGATATTTCTTTCTTGGATTTATTGGTTAATGGCAAAAGATCTTCAACTGTCTTAAGTCCAACTTTTCCTAAAGTTCTTGCATATTTGACTCCTATACCTTCGATGTCAATTAAGTCCATTTTGGGGGTTTTTTTAAGCTTTTTTTCTTCATACATATCTTTTGCTATAGCGATCCAACTTTCAACCTGTTTTAATGTTGGAATTTTTCTGATTACATTGGGTCTTCTTTTGTCAATAGCCTTAATTTTATCTAAAGTATTTTTAGCGTTTCTACGAGAGAGTTCTTTAACAGAGTCAATTCCCGCCTTATTCAAAGCTTCAGCATATTCTGGTCCAATGCCCTTTAATTTTATTAAATCTGCTTGTTCTTGCCATTTGTCTATTCTTTTTGAGGAGATTTTAGTTTTTACTGCAAGTTCATTAATTTGCTCCCATGTTAACTTAGATAAATCTTCAACTTCAGTGTACCCGGCTCTCCCTAATTTTAAAGCATATTTTTTTCCAATGCCTTCAATTTCAACAATTTTCATGTTTTTTACCTCTCAATAATTATATTGATTTGTAATTTAATTTAGATGCTTTGTTTTAAAAATTAATCCTTTATAACCTAAAAAATATAGAAATAATTCGCAAGGAGTTTCAATATTTAAAAATTTAAATTGATTAAAAATAATGATTATCTATCATGGAAATCTATTACAAATTTGTTAATAAATGCTATTCAGATATTAGTATTCTGTTTCTATTCTTCTTTCAATAAAGAGGGGATTTCTTATCAAAATAAAAGACACTAATTATTTAAAATACATTGGAATAACATTCTTAATAATGCTACTTTACCTTGGAAGTGCCTCATTTTTTTATTTTTTAATTGCAAAAGTAATCCTAATGACATGAATATTTTTTGTCTTGAATTTATAAACTTTTTATTGGAAAACCCTATTTTTGATTTTCTATATACTGAAATTTCTAATAATTTTTAGATAGAAATAATAAATAGCATATCTAACAGTATTAATTAATAATTTACTAATTTTTAATTAATTATGAATTAAGATTGGTGTTAAATTTGGAGAAAAACAAAAAATTGGTATTGCAGATTTTAAATCTTTTAACCTTTATAGCAGTTGTAGTCATAAATTACTTAGCAATTAGTTTACCTCTCGGTTATGGTAGTACTCAAGAATTATCTGATGCCATTCCAAACTTATTTGTTCCGGTGGGATTAACATTTTCGATTTGGGGAATTATATATATACTTCTAGGTCTTTTTTCGGTCTATCAACTAAGAGATATCTTTAAATCGGATAAAATTGAAATGCCCTATTTAGAAAAAGTTAGCTATTTTTTTATTATAAGCAATGTGGCTAATTTTACCTGGATTCTACTATGGCATTATCAGCTTGTACCATTATCATTAATAGCTATGCTGATAATATTGGTTTCTTTACTTCTTATTTATATCCGTTTAAATATTGGAAAGAGTAAAGTTTCTAAACTCGAAAAAATTGCTGTACATATTCCTTTTAGTGTGTATTTGGGCTGGATAACGGTTGCAACTATCGCAAATGTTACTGCTGCTCTGGTGGTTTCTGGAGTGGAAAGTTATGGATTATTAGCAGAGATTTTGACGATTTTCGTTATTGCTGTAGCAGTTATCATTACTTATGCAATGCTTATTGTTCGAACAGATATTGCTTATAGTCTTGTTGTTTTATGGGCGTCTTTAGGCATATTCCTTAAACAGTTGGAACTAAATTTGGTGATTGCTATAACTGCACTAACTGCAGTTGTTTTAATTTCAATAGGTATCGTATTAATAATTGTGTTGAAATTAAAGAGATAAATCAGAATTCACATTTTTTAATTTTTTATTTTTATTTTTTCATTTTTATTAGTAAACAATCAAAGAATTAAATTCAAGTTTAAATAATATATTATTATATTTTAAAAAAGAGTTATATCATTATTAAGATGAACAATAATTCAATTCAAATTATAGAATTAACTCCAATACACGTTCCTTTTAAAGATCCAGTTAAAAAAGCTATGGTTGAAACTGAGGGAGGATTAGGAATGGCAATTGGAGCAGAAGAGCCATGGTTAGGTGGAGATTTTGTAATATGCAAGCTTATTACCAAAGATGGCATAATAGGCCTTGGTGAAGTTTTTATATGGCTTCCTGAAACAGGAATCACACCTGATCAAATTATTGACTCAATTCGAAACAGTTTAAGTAAATTTATCTTAGGAGAGAATCCCTTTAATATTGAAAAGATTAATTATCGAATGGACGCAAACTTAGCTCGACAAGAAGTCGCTAAGGGAATTTTAGATATGGCCTGTTATGATTTAATGGGAAAGATAGCCGAACGTCCAGCTTGTGACTTTATGGGAGGAAAGAGTGTAGAAGAAATACCATTAGCAGCACTTATTCCATTAGGTAAACCAATTCTAATGAAAGGTATAGTCAGATCTTATTATAAGAAAGGTTTCAGAACTTTTAGATTAAAGTTAGGAAGAGGAATTCAACAAGATGTTGAAATTGTAGAAACTATAAGAAATACATTTGGAGATGATATCAGATTAAGAGTAGATTATAATCAAGTATACGATCCTCAAATGGCTGTTCAAGCGATAAATGCTATCGAATCGTATGGAATCGATTATGCTGAACAACCTGTAAAAGCAAATGATTACTTAGGAATGAAATTTGTCCAACAAAACGTAAATGTACCTCTAATGGCACATGAAGGCTTTTTTTCTTTAAAAGACTTTATTACGTTAGTAGAACTTGACGCTGTAAGAATACTTGGTGTTAATTCAGAACGCCCTGGTGGAGTAACCAAAGCGTTAAAGGCGATAAATTATGCTAAAACACGTGGCCTTGGAATTGTATTACATAATCAACCTTTAGGAATCGCATCTGCTATGCTTATTCATTTAAATGTAGCGAAGTATCATTCGATTGATAATGCAACTGAACTCTTTGGCCAAGAAATGTTAGTTGATGATTTAATTTTAAAACCAATTAATTATGATAATGGAAGAGCCAAATTACCAGAAGGCTCCGGATGGGGAGTAAAACTCGATGAAAATTCATTAGAAAGATTTGCTACAAGTTCAACTATTACTTTGGAAAAATGAGTTAAATCTCTGGATCCACCCTTTTTTTTTTAGAAATTAAACGAAACAGATAATAGATTGAAATAAATGCTTCTGGTAGCCACTTTTTAAGGAGTATAACTGTTAACCAAGAACCAAATATTGCTGATAAGAAAAATAAAGATTCATGTATAAATTCAAAAGGTACTCCTTTATAATTAAAAAATAATAAAAAAACAATTCGAAAAATGTTCATAATATAAATTCCGAGCACTGTAATGGTTAAAGTCTTTGTTTTTCTTAATATAAAATTTTTTTTACTTAGAGATGTTTTTGAAGGAGGTACAAGTAAAATTACACTAATTATAATACTAAATACATGGGCCGCAATACAACTTGTAGTTATAGCGTAGTTTTGAATAAATGGGTGATCAGGTATAAAAATTGAAGGAAATAAATTATGGTTCGGATCTATAATAACTTGAGAATTCATACCAAAAAAAGTGTTCAAAATAAAAGATATTTGCATTGATGTAAATTCATATATCCAATGATTAATTTTAAGTTGCAAAAAGAAATAAATTAAAAGCGCAATTAAGGGAGTACCTAAGAGTAAAATGATAATTTGGGTAGTGGAAAACTTATAAGTCTTTCCATCAAGATTAAGTATTAGTTTCTGATAATACCTTTGTTTAACTTGACTTTCCTTCATGTTCTACCCATAAGGAATATGTTTAACTCGACTTAATTTATAATTATTAAAAAAAAGAAATAAGAATTATTATATTTGACAATTTTATTTTTTTCCAGCTTTTAAATGATATGTATAAATTATAAATATCGAAAGTACCAAAAATAAACCAATAAATAAAAATGGTTCAAATCCAGGAATTTCGATTCCCTCGAATAATCCTGAGAAAAAGTTGCTTATTGCATCGGAGATTGCTTGACCTATTGCCTCTGCCACTGCTGAAACTATTTGCGAAAAAACAGTTGTAATCCAAATAGGAACCGCGATTATAATTGCTATAATACCACCAATTACATAACCACAACCCTCAAAACCTCCACCGCCACCACCAATATGTACAGAACTAGATGAAGCCAATCCCCAGATTATACCAACAACTATTAATACTAAAAAGAATAGTCCAAAGAACACTGGAAAGTAACCATTCCCCGGTAAACCGAATCCCGCCATTACTATGAGTGAAATTAGCAAATCGACGCCTATAACTACAACAAAAAAGATTATTACCTTATGGTAAGCTTTAAGTTTTTTTTTAATTGGTGGTGGTGAGACACTAATATCAGGCCTCTTTTCTTGATCAGCTGAAATTGGTTTAGCTGATTCTACTAGAGCACCACAATGAACACAATAAACATTGTCCTTTTTAGTTGGTTTACCACATTTACTACATATTATTACATCTTCTGACATAAACAATCCCAATAATGAAAATTATTTAAGGTGCTTGGAATTTCAATTTCTTTTAAATTCAAGGATAAAATAATCTTCATTAAGCAATGCAAATATAAAAATATTTATATTAGATTCCAATTCTTTTAATTCTAATAGATCTTTATAACCTATTTTTCATATAATAGACATCATAACCTAAAAAATCTAATGAATTAGTTTTATGGTGAAATAGATAATTGAATAATAAACAAAAATACGGATTTCTAGAAATTTTAGCTTTAATAAATATTATATTATCAATCATTCTCTTTTTAATTAATTTATTATTAATTCTTTGGATAAATAACCATATCTCTTTAAACCAAATTGTTTATATAGTATTAGGTATATTTTTGTTATCTTTTGAAATATCTAGGCTTATAATATTGTTAAGTTCAGGAATAATATTCTTATGGATTAAAAATATTAAAATATTCCGTAAAGCTTCTATTATAACGTCGTTACTAATTGGAATCATTTTTGATGCCCTCTTTTTAATTCGGTTTTTAGGACTTGCTTGTTTTGTTCCAGCATTTAGTTTTATAAGTATGCTGTTTATCTATTTTGCATCTGTCAAGATTATTCTTTTTAAACATAACAATAATCAAGTTAAATCAGAAGAAGAACGCAAATCCTAAGATAATTAACCAAATTAACACCCATCCAATAAATACAGATATGTATATTATAAAACTAATTTTATTCCTTAAACTTTCATTCTTAATATTCATCGGAATGATTAAAGCTATAATGCTAATAAACATTAAGTGTGCTGGTTGAATTAGACGCCAGACCACTGAAAAGAGAGATAATCCGTTTGATGTATTACCACTTTGAATCCAATTAGAGACCATTGATAAGAAATATTCTGGAAAAATTATGTAAGGAATACCAATTAGAATTAACGGTAATAGATAATAAATTAAATCTTTTGCTTTAATCTTTTTAACAATAATGTAGATAATTGGTATAATAATTAAGATTACTTTAAACGTAGCAAGAGCAAAAAAAAGTCCAGATAGGTATTTTCTTTTTTTTTCTAATTGAATATATGACTCATATAAAAATAACTGAATTACCCAATTTGTGTTATTTAAATACATATCAGCAAAGTATCCGATACTGGAAAATACGAAGAAAATCAGTAAATCTTTTCTATTTTGAACAATCTTATAGATATTAATTGTGATATATATCATAGAAATGAATCTTAACATATCCCAGATGTAGATTGAAATTTCAAAAGGTATAATATAGAACGGATAAAAGATAAAATACCAAAAATAGAGGTATATTGCGTTTCCATTTATTAAAGGGTTTTCTTCATAATAATTAAAAACTCCATTCTGCATTAAATCATAATTTGTTCTAAAATTTAAATCCCTATTTTTAATTAATAAATCTATAAAAAATATTCCTGATAATTCTTCTTGAAAAAAAGTAAAAATTATCCTAAGAATAATTAAAGCTATTGTTATTATTATGATGATAAATATATTTAGTAAAGTATAATGCTGTCTTGTTTCTTTATCAACAGCTAATTTATTTAATTCCATAATTTAATTATAAAAATATTATATTATTGAAAAAAAATATTGATAGGAGTGACTGAAATATTTTCAATATTTTTTATTATTTAATTAATGAAAAAGCTCCTGAATAGAGATTAGATTTGATAAATTTCATAATTTTTTTTGATTTTTGATTTTAATTGTTCATACCCAATTTTATTGAATTGGCACTCTTTTATACATACTGAACAACCATGATTTTCTAGAAAATAAGGAAAACATTTCTCGGTTTCTATATGATTAAGTAAATTCTTACCCCGTTTAATTGGAGAATTTCTTATTGCAGAGGTGGGACATTTACGAATACATAATCCACACTGTTCGCACCATTTCTCAATCCATTTATGGGGGTTGTCAATTGGGGTAGGAAAATTGTCAATAGTCGTAAAAATTGTGGCGATCCGCATTCTTGGACCGTATTTAGGAGTAATTATCAATCCATGACGCCCTTGCCATCCCATCCCCGCCATTTTTGCAAGTGGTGGTGTGAGTACTGCACCTCCCAAAGGATGTATTGGATGAGCTCCAAATCCTTTTTTTCTTAAATAACTAGCAATCTTATTTACAGCATATCCAAGATCCCTGTATGTCCGATGAACTTCATGAAATGTGTCATAACTAGGTGCCTTATCTATTTTTTCTTTTTTCATTTCCATTATCAATACAATGCAATTTTCGTATAATATCCCCTTATTTTGAAAAATAAATTCTGGAGGGAGTTTGCAATAACCTATTGCCCCGATATTTAATGAAGTTATAAATTCTTGTAATTCTTGGAGTTCAGTATCTAAAATTTTTGTTTTGGGACTTGAAGAATTATTCTTTATATCTTTAAACCCTTTTTGAATTCCTCTTATACTTCCCACCATAACTGGTAGAATCTTAAATCTAAAAAATCTTGTAGCTTTCCCTGCTATAATATAATTAATTGCTTCTAATGGAATCTCAAATCTTACAGGAGATTCTAAAGTAGATGATATACATTTGTATTTTTGTTTAATAGATTCTTCTTCTTCTATTATTTTTATATATCTTGATTTACCTATTTTTATAAGAGCAGCAGTCTTGATGCGGTGTCGAAATCCCATATTTAAGATAAATCCGAATCCCTTAAATATATGCTTATTAATTAAAAAGCTATTTCTATTCAGTAAAATGTTTATCTTTTCTTATATAATATTTCTTTATTTCATTGCGAAGAACAAAATAAATTAAAGCAGTTATAAAAAAGTGAATATTGAGTGGAATGAGATAGTAAATATCAACAATAATTAATATGATCAACCCCAAAATTACTAAGAAAATAATAGTGAGAGAGATAAAAAACAAGAGAATTATTAATATTTTTGATATAATTTCATTATTTTCTTTAAATGCTTGGAAAATATCAAGCGAGTATCTAAAGATTAAAATAGCTCCACTCCAAAGTAAAAAAAGTAAAATTAACTGACTATTTGAAATACCAGTAAACATAATTATCATCCAATATATTAAAAAAGTTATTAACATTGTAAATATTGGATAATATACCTCTTTTTTTCTCCGAGTTATTTTAACTGCTAAATTAATAAGTTTCATTAGTTATCTTTAATCTTAAAGATATTAAATAAATTTATCATGAATCATATTTAATAGATTTATAATGAACCTTAAAAATCAATAAAAAATTATAATCTACCTTATGCAGTTATGCCGGAGCTTCCTGAAGTCGAGAGTTTTAAGAATTATTTGGATGGCACATCTTTAAATAAAGTAATAAAAAACGTAAAGATAAGAGATAACAGAGTCCTTAATGTTTCTGAAACTGCATTAAAAAAAGAATTAACAAATAAGAAATTTATTTGTTCAATTCGTCATGGTAAATATTTATTTGTTAAAATTAATCCAAAGTTTTTAGTTCTACATTTTGGGATGTCTGGATATTTAGAGTCTTATAATAATGTTAATGAGGAACCTAATCATAGCCGAATTCGATTTAAATTCATTGATGGCACATTTCTTTCTTATGTTTCTCAAAGAATGTTTGGAAGGGTTGATATATGTGATAATATTGAGAATTATGTAAAAAAAAAGAAATTAGGTCCAGATGCGCTTAATATGAATTATGAAGAGTTTTTAGATACTCGTAAAAGAAGAACTACTATTAGCAAAACATTTTTAATGAATCAGAATATTATTGCTGGGATTGGAAATATATATTCCGATGAGATTCTATTCCAATCTAAGATAAATCCTAAAGTCAAAATTAATGAATTGGATGATAAAAAATTAAATGACTTATTTTATAATATAAAAAAAGTCTTAAAATATGGAATTGAAAAAAAAGGGAATCTAAAAACTTATTCTAGTAAATATCTAATTCCACATCGCCAAAAAGAAGATAAATGCCCTAATTGTGGCGCTCAGCTTGAAAGATATGAAATCTCGGGGCGACATGGATTTTTTTGTTCCAAATGTCAAAAAATTGATTAATAGAATTATTTTTTTACAAAAAAATATAAGGTTACTTATCATAAGATAAATTGAAATTTGAAAGTTCAAAAGTATGTAAATTTACTAATTCTTTTGTTATTATTTATTCCAATTCCATTTCTACACTTTTGTGATAATCAAAAAGATACTCTAGATATTTCATCTAATTTGTACTCTACAGAAGAAAATGATTCATGGACAAAAAGATGGAATATTTTAGGTGAAGATTGGGCTGATGGTATTGTGATAGATTCTTTTAATAATATTTTTTTATTAGGATGGACTGAAAATAGAGATACAAAAGTCTCTTATAATTTTCTAGCAAAAGTTAATAATTCAGGAAACTTAGTATGGTTAAACTCATTAGAAAGTTACAATTCATCTTGGTTTTATTATCATACAATTCAAATTGATGAGGATAATAAAATCTATCTTGCAGGAAATTTAGAAATTCAAGAAAATCAATATATGATTCTCTCTAAGTATGATAATGAAGGGAAACAAATTTGGAATAAAACGTGGGGTGGTTATATATTGTACAAAGGCTATGATATGGATATTGATTCAGCTGGCAATATTTATATTGTAGGTACAATAAAAGTGAATCAATCCAATTATAGAGATATGTATCTTTTGAAACTTAATAATTCTGGAGTAATGCTATGGAATCACACTTTGGGAGGGGAAGAAACTAGTGAATATTATGCTATAGCTATTGATTTTAATGATGATATATATATAGCAGGATCATATTCTTACAATTCGATATTGATGAAGTACAACTCTTCTGGTTATTGCGAGTGGAATTACACATGGAACAATTATCATAATGGTCATAGTCTCACAATAGATTCTGGGAACAATATCCTTTTGGTTGACGAAACTGTTTTACAAAAATTAGATCCAAATGGTGCTATATTATGGAATTATTCTTTACCAGAAGAAATCTCTTTTACGCCTAGCTTGATTACTAATGCAGTTAATGATATTTTTCTTACTGAAGAAAGGACGATAAAATGTATTGATAATTCTTTTTTTTTAGCAACACAGGGTATTTGCTTTGCAGTTTATTTAGAGAAATTCAGTTCGTCAGGAAATTTTTTATGGGAAAAAAGGTGTACTGGGTGTGGTGACGCTAGATCTTCTGGCATAGCAATAGATTCTATAGGAAATATTTACATTTCAGGAACGTTATGTTCAGAATTTGAATGTACTCAATCTGTTAATGACGTTATTTTAATGAAAAATCCTACAGCATTTAAAAGAATATGTATTGAAATATATTATGATTTAATAATACTTATTATTACGCCTCAAGTATTAATTGGTTTGATAATCATAATTAAATTGATTAGAAGGCGTAAATCATTAATTAGGATTTGAATTTTATCCGTTGAATTTCTATACATTCTATGAAGAGAACTTCTTTATAGCAAAAACATTACATTTAAATAGGTAGATTAATATATGTAAATCAGTAATTGACAATAATAAGTTGTTGTCAAAAATAAAATAAAAAAAAATGGAGGTAAAAAATGATGTCAGATATAGATGAGGTAAAAAAAGTAGATATCAAAGGTGAAGATACGGAAAAGATTAAAGAGGAAGCTGTTGGGAAAGAAGAGAAAAAAGCTGAAATTCAAGTTAGGGACAATTTTCGACCATTATCCGGTTTTAAAGATATTTATAGGTTTTTTGATGATATTGACCGGTTTTTCATGGATTTTTGGAGACCAACTCGATTTTGGAATTTTGAGCCATTTATGCTAAATTTGATTGATGATGAAAAATTCTTTAGAAGTCCATTGACAAATATAGTTGATGAAGGAGACCATTTTAAAATTACTGCTGAATTGCCTGGATTAGAAAAAGGTGATATCGAAATTATAGTTCACGATGGAACTTTAGAAATCAAAGGAGAACAAAAGAATGAAATTGAAGAAAAGAAAGAAGGGTATGTTAGAAAAGAATATAGCAGTTCAAGTTATCATAGAAGCTTTAAATTACCAGAAAATATAGACGATAATAAGATCGAGGCAAACTTAGATAAAGGAGTTTTGAAATTAAGTCTACCTAAAATTGAAGAGGAAAAGAAAGAAAAGAAAAAAATAGAAGTTAAATAATTTTTTTTTAATTGTTAATATCAATCCTTTAGTAAATTTTGAAAATTATATCAGTTAATTCTCTTTTTGGAACATGCATTGTATTATTCTCTTTCCAATATTTAAAACTGCCATTAAACGTTTCTACTATAGATTCTTCGTCAGGGAATCCTAAACTTATTACGTACTTTATGATATAATGATTAGGAATTGTGAATAGATCACGAATTTTATCTCTATCTATAGATCCCATCCAACAACTTGCTATTCCGTATTTTATTGCTCCTAATAAAATGTTTTCGATTGCAGCACCAACATCAATATCCACATTCCTTTTTATTTTAGTATTACCAAGTACCACGATATAGGCCGTTGGGCGCCTTTTAATTTCAGGTACCTGTTTATCTTCAGGTAAATATGCTGCCCATCTTAATAATGGAAATAATTTATCCCTGATTTCTGAATTAGAAATAATTATGTATTCTAATCCCTGAATATTCATTCCTGATGGAGCCATTCGAGCAAAATCAACTAACCTTTTTAAAATATCAATAGGAATCGACTTTTGCTTAAATCTTCTGATTGTGCGTCTGCGATATATTAAATCTTCAATATCCATGTTAATTTAGTAAGAGTTAATCATACTTAAATAATAGTAATCAGAAGGAAAATCTTCATTTCAATTATTCATTGAAGGAATTTTTTTTAATTCGATTAATTGTTTTGCAATATCATAAAACGCATTTTCGACATTTTGTCCAGTTAAGGCAGAAATTTCAATATATTTAAGATTTAAGGCTTTTGCTAATTTTGTAGCCGTTGAATTTTTCACTTTTCTTTTATTAACTAAATCAAGTTTATTTCCAAAAATAAACCCTA
>JBHLOI010000113.1:0-6232 GCA_048940645.1 Promethearchaeota archaeon
GATCAGCCAATTAGTGAAAAAGGACATTTAAAGGCACAAAAATTAATTTCATACTTCTCAGATAAGTCGATTGATAAAATTTATGTTAGTGAATATATTCGAACTATACAAACAATTAAATATGTTGCTGAAAAAAAAAAGATATCACCAATTACTGATAGTCGCTTAAACGAAATTGATAATGGCTTAATTGAAGGATTATCTGAGCAAGTATTACAGCAGAGATATCCCGATGTTTGGAATGCTTTTAAGGATAGGGATCGTGATTTTCAATTTCCCGAAGGAGAGAGTGGAGAAGATGCCCGAAAACGGATCAATTCGTTTTTTAAAGACAAGCAAGTATCCAAGGAAGATATTATTCTTGTTAGTCATGATGGATTGATTCGATTGCTATTGTGCTACATATTAGGAATTGCCGTTTATCGACGATGGGATTTTCGAGTAGATGCATGTGGGATTATGGAAATTGAATACCAGACGAGATTTAAAAAATGGAAATTGATTCGATTTAATCATATTTGCACGTGAAATCACCTATAGGTAAAGAATCAGCCCTATATTGTGCTTATTGTGGTGCTAAAACATAAATTTTCTTTTTATTTTTCTTATTTTTGATCAGGTAATTTTTTCTTTTTAAAGCTCATTCCAAATAGGAATCGAAGCACATTAAGCCTCCTAATAATGAAAACTAATGCAATAATTATGGCAAAAGATACAATACTAATAATAAGGTATTTCAGTATGATTATTAAGCTTGTTTGAACTACAAAAAAACCAATAATGACTATAACTGTCTGATGAAGTACATAAAATGGCATGACACTTTCATTCAGAAACTTTCTGGACTTGTGGTTAAAATTAAGGTGTTTACTTCCCAATCCAAGAATTACAATTAGCCAACTCCATACATAAGTTAAACCAAGAATCCAAAATAAGAATTCATTGAAAAAGAATATTATTATAACTAGTAATAATATTGTCGATATAATCCCTATAATCAAAGCAAATCGCCCATGGTTCCCAATAGATTGCTTAAATTCTTTATCAGATGCCAATAGAAATCCTATTATGTAAAAAACTAATAAAGAAAAGAGATTATAGCCTCCAAATTTCCCAAGAATAGAGAGTGGATTAAGTAACTCCAATATTAATACTGGAATAATTAATAAGTAAAGTGATCCCGGTTTCTTGAAAAAAAAAGCAATTTTTGAGATTTTCTTAAGATTTTCATCTTTTCTAAGGTACACAAATAAGTTAACAGTTATTAGAGAGAAGAGGAAAAGTAAAATTAAAAACCATAAATGAAATCCTGTCCATGGAAAATTTCCTCCATAACCATATAACCCATTAAAATATTGAGGGTAAAATTCGAAAAAAGAGCCAATAAACTCAGAATGGTTTACGCGATCAAGATAGACCTGTATAGGAATTTGAGTAAATATTGCAAATAAGAATGGGATCATGAGACGAATGAATCTTGCTTTAGTATAAATTCGCGCATTCACATAACCTAAAAAGTAAAATGTAGCCATCCCTGAGATTATAAAGAAAAGGGGCATCCCAATACCACCTAAGAAATTGAACAAAATTGTCGTACCTAGATCAAGTATATCGTTTTTAACGTGCCAATCATTTAAATCAAAGAATCTTGAACAATGGAAAATGAACACCAAAAAGACTGCAAATATCCTCAACCAATCAATGTCATAACGCCTTTCAAAATTAGTTGGTTTCATATTTGAAGTTATTTCATTGGATGATACCATAATTTATCCTCTTTTTTTAACAATAAACCAGTGTATTAAGCTCACCAAATAATAATATTTTTCTGATCTTATATATAAAATTATACTAAAACTTAGACATGCTTTGAAAAGATGTTAGTAATAGTATTTGGCACATAGAAAAGCTAAAAGTTCTAAACCTATTTTTTTTCTTTTAACGCAAAATTCAACAAGCAAGGAAAATTACTAAAGAATTTAGCTGATTGCGCTTATCATATGTACCTCATACACCCTTTCGTCGTTATTCCAGTATCCCTTGGAATTGCATTCATACCTCTTTCTCCAATAGTAAAACTAGCTATAGTCTTTCCAATATCAGTCCTCCTTTGCTATCTTATAAGTCATATTATCCTTCAAAAAATACTTTTGGCCAAATTGAAAAGAGCACCACAGAATAGTTAGAATTTACATCCTAAAAATTTATTTAAGGAAATCATTCTTCTTTGTATTTAACTGTAAATTAGTTAGAAATTGGTGTGAATGCCAGATTTAACCAGTGGAAATTTACAGAATATGAACCAACTTTTTAACGAAGGTTTATATTTTGAAGCTCTTGATGCTTTAAATGATTTCGAAAAAAAAATTGATACCACTTCAGAAGACCAACTTTATTGTCATATATTAAAGAGTAAAATCTTTGATGAGCTTGGGCGAACTACTGATGCTCTCAAATTTGCTGAACAGGCATGTAGTATAAGTCAAGAACTTGGTAACAAATCACTCTTAATTGATAGTTATATTTCTAAAGCTTGGACTTTACTGGATCTAAGAGATTTAGATGCAGTTTCGGAATTAATATCAAAAGGAGAGGATTTGCTTAAAGAACTTATTATAGTACCGCCATCAGACACTGCTAAAAAAGAATCTCTTTTAAAATTAATCAAAAGTGCTTTTTTTTTTTATAAAAGCCACAATATAGATAAAGCCTTAGAATATGGGGAAGAAAGCTTAAAAATATCTGAGGAACATGGTAACTACAAGGAAATCGCTCTAGCTTTACAATATACCAGTATCTATTACTTTGCCATTGGAAACTTGGATCGAGCTATACATTATATGGAACGATGCCTAAGAGTTCAGAGAACTTACCGTAAACGCGATGATTGGAGGACAATTAAAGATCTTGGGGTATTGAATGGTATAGTAGGTGAATTAGACCTTGCTTTAGAATATACTAAGCAGAGCTTAGTACTTGCTGAAGAAGTAGGCAATAAAACTTACATTGCACAATGTCTTAACAATTCTTCGTTAATATATAGGCAAAAGGGGAATTTAGATCATGCTATGGAGGTTCTAAAGCGAAATCTTAGGATTTGGGAAGAGCTTGATAATAAAATAAGATTAATCGCTGGTTTAGATTCTCTATTTATTGTTTCGTTAGATGCTAATTCTCTTAAACAAGCAGAGCAGTATTTAGAGCGCATGCAACAAATCAACGAACAATTGACTGATAAGATGGCTGACGTGGCATGCCGTGTAAATAAAGCATTATTACTAAAAATAAGTTCGAATTCTCTTGACAAAGAAGAAGCTAAAGAAATACTTCAACAGGTCGTTGAGGAGGAAATCATTAATTGGGAATTCACTGAACGTGCACTCCTTCACTTATGCGATATTTTCATAAATGAACTACAAACCTACAGTAACCAAGATGTTTTACGTGAGATTAATCTCCTTATTATTCGATTATCAGAGTTTGCTGAATTTCAACATTCTTATCGTTTACTAGCAGAAAGTGATCTCTTACAAGGCAAACTGGCGTTAATTCAAATGAATATGGGGGAAGCAAGACAGTTATTCACAAAAGCTGAGCGTATAGCTGATAAGCATGGACTTCACTTATTAGCTAGAGCAATTTCAACCGAACATGATATCTTATTAGAACAGCTAGAAAAATGGGAAAATTTGCGAAAAGCTAAGACTCCTGTATCGGAACGATTAAAATTTGTTGAAATAGACAAAACTCTAGATCATATGATGGGTAAAAAAATGATAGAGCCACCAGATTTGGTCGAAGAAGATCCTATATTACTTATAATAATGAGTAAAGCTGGAAATGTTTATTTTAATCATACTTTTATAAAAAATTGGGATCACAGTGACCTCTTTAGCTCTTTTATCTCAGCATTTAACACTTTTAGTTCTGAGATCTTTGCTAAAACAATTGATCGTATTAAAATCGGGCAAAATATTATCTTTATAAAACCTGTTGAACCTTTTGTAGCTTGTTACGTCAGTAAAGGACAGTCATATCCAGCTATAAAGAAACTGAATAAATTCTCAGATGCTATTAAAAATAAAAAAGAGATCTGGGATCTTTTAAATAAAGCAGCTAAGACTTCTCAGGAATTAAGTATAAATAGTTCTCTTTTACTTGGAGCTGTGGTTAATGATATTTTCGGAGCATTATCAATTAAATAATTAACCATAATTTCCTAATTTAATGCGACTTTAAATATGTTCCTTTTAATTATATATAAATGAATCTATTTAGTAGATCAATTTTATTTGGTTTTTCAATTGACTTTTTTTATCAAAACATTGATTGGGGTTTTGATTGGGTCAGTAACATATTTTCAATCTTATTTATATTTCTTAAATACATATTATCGTTCATTCTTATAATATTAGGAATTTTAATTTTGTTCCGATTTAAGAAAAACTATTCTAAGTACAATGTAAATATATTTCAGAATAATTTGGATGAAAAGATAGTAGTTAAACTTTCCCATATGGTTTTAGGTGTCCTTTACATTATATTTGGTATAGGGATATTATCAAATTTGTTAATATATTTTCTAATTTGGGTACTTGATCCTATTCCAGACAGATACCTTTTTACGTTTATTAATTTTATTGGCGTTTTTAATCCTTGGGGTTTAAATGGAATCAATGAACTTAGCAGTTTAACTCCTCTTGAAAGAACCATTTTCTACACAGTTGCTTTAGGTTCATTCTTTGCGATTTTAGAAATATTCGTGAGTATCTGGTTAATTGTGAGTTATAATAGGTTCTATATTAAGAAAGCAATTATTAATTTAATTATTGGATGTTTTTTGGGTATTTTCACAGGATTTACTACCTGTCTTCCTCTATTATTGTAATTTATCCAACCCTAAATTTTTCAACTTCTTTATATTTGGTTTACCAGAAACAGGATCCCACTCTTTAAACTTATAGAACAATGATTTCAGTTTTTTAAAATCAGGAGATTTACCAGCCACTCCACCTTCACTAAAAAGTTTTAGTAAAATTTTAGGCAATCGATCGTCTTCAGACGTTAAACCCATTTTAATATTAAATAGTCTTTTAAGGTTCGCAATTCGTTCCCCGTATAGTTTAACTTCCTCAAGTCCAAATTTCAAACCTATAGTGTATTCAATTAATTTGGCAATTTGAGATGGAAGAGGATTACAGAAAGAGCACATTATTATGGAACTGTATAATGCTCTATAATCCATAATTAAAGAACACAATTCTGCCATATCTTCATTATCAGAGAATTTATCAATCATTTCAATTCCAATTTCTTCTAATGGAACTCCAATCAAAATATAATATGCGTCTAGTAAATTATGAGATGGTCCTTTTAATCCCATTCCATATGCAATTGCCATTCCATAATTAGAACGTAGATCATGGTATGTTACTTCCATACCATTGACCGTAGCAATCTCATCTTGAGGTATTTTAAATTTTTTTGCTAGGGCATTAGAGCCATCAGCTAATAGATTTCCAATGCCTTTCCTATATACCATCCTTTCTAATAATTTTTCTGCAACTTCTTTATTACCCCAATCTGGTTCTAATCCGTCTAAATCCTCTGATTTGATATTCCCCTGTTTATAATGATAAGTGATACAAGAAATAATACTCCCTGAACTAATAGTATCAATCCCATAGTCAAAACACTTTCTATTTATATGAGTTATCCATTCTAATTTATCATTTAAAAATAAAGAGCCATAACTTACAAGAGTTTCATACTCCGGACCCTCGATCTCAGCGGTTTTATAAGGGCCTTCTTTTATTACAATTCTCCTACCGCATCCAATAACACATGAGTGACAAAATCTATTACCAACTAAAATTTTTTCTGACATAGTTGCTCCAGATATATTATATACGCCGTCCCACTGAGGTTGTGTAAAATATTTAATTGGTAATTCGCCTGTTACGTTGTACATATCCATTCCTCCTGATGTACCTAAATCCTTTAACATTTGAGTAGCAAATGAAGCTTTTACTGTATCTCTTGCTTTAATTATCATTTCCTTTAATTGATCCGGATTAGCAACATCTAATTTGATTTGACTTCCTTTTATAATTATTCCTTTTAGCTTTTTTGATCCAAAAATAGCCCCCATACCTGTCCGACCTGCTGCTCTTTCTTCTGAGACGATATTTGCAAATTTAACTAAATTTTCTCCAGCAGGTCCAATACAAGC
>JBHLOI010000009.1:0-89448 GCA_048940645.1 Promethearchaeota archaeon
AAATTAGCAATTGAGGAATACATAGATATTTCAACAAAGAGTGGATTTCCTTCTTATCAATTAAATGAAATAGATATTGTGTCACTAGAAAACTTGAATCAATCTATTTCGGAAAAACTAGAGCTCAAAGAATGGGTCAACGTGATTGATTTATGTGATGAATTAATTGAATTAACTAATGATTTATCATTACAGATATTCAACAATTCCCATCCAACATTGTTATTGTATAAATACTATGCCCAAGCAATAAAAAAACAAGCGCTAGAAAATAATAGAAAACATTTGATTGCCTTAAGTTCGAGCTTTGATACATTTCAAATGCTTGAGCCTGAAATGACAGAGAAAGTTAAAATCTCTATTAAGTTGATTAGCGCTAGCCTTCCAAATATCGTTGAATTAGGTGTTCAAAATCTTGCCGGAGTATATAGATTTTTAAATGAAACTGGAGCTGTTCTTACACATTTAACGTCAAGTCCTAATAAGACCTCAACAATATATTTGGAATATTCCTTTAATGAAAATGTGGATTATGGTACTCACTCGTTTAACGTCATATTTAGGGAATTTAATTATAATACATATTATCATAAAAAAATCGTCGTTAACTTGGTTGAAGATACTGACACCACCCCGCCAATAATATTGATCGAGTATATGGATGGGGATGGAACTGATGGAAATTCAGGGTCCTGGGACGTGTTTGCCTATGATCGAGAAAGTGTTATTAATAAGAACATGATTAGAATTTATATTGATGAATCATTAGTGGGCAATTCATTTGGGATATATGATGTGCCGGTGGAACTTGGGAATCATACAATTAGGGTGGAAGTCTGGAATAACGACCCCACAACACCTGAATTTGCTCATAAATCAGTTATTCAACTTATAATTGATGATGATTCTACCCCGCCTACAATTTTAATAAATTACATTGGAAGCGGACTTGATGTAGACCCTGGATTTTTTGAATGGGAGGTTTATGATCTAGGTTCTGGGATACACGAAATAAACATTACTATACAATACCAATCAACAGAAGGATCAAATGATTATAATATGTCATTTATTGGGACTAAAACGGGTAAGTGGGATATTCCATCTAATTTAGGTATTTATTCCATTAATATTGCCGCAAGGGATGGCGACAATGACAGGACATTACTTTTAGATTCTTTAATAAACAAAGCAATGCTTATTCAAGAGATCTTGGATGATGACATAGACCCTCCCGAAGTTACTAATTTAGAGATTACTCCTGGTATTTTTGAAGTAAATATATCATTAACTGCATCAGACGAGAGTGGAATAAAGAATATGCTTATATTGGTTAATGGTACAATTGTTGAACCTATTGGACAAATGCAAGATGGAAACAACTATTTCTTTACGTTATCGAATCAATGGCTTTTTGAAAGAGGATATTCTGAAGTAGAAGTGTTGGTAGAAGATGATGATGATGATCGTCCCAATGATTCTTTAATCTCATCGATTTCAGGGAGCTTCAAAAATGTGTTATATCAGATGTTTGAGTATGTAGATTGGCAGTTAGAAGAGCTGAAGAGCTTTATTGAGGAGAACGTATGCTCGAAATATAGTTCTAAAATAGTAAAGAAATTAACTCAAGCACAAGAGCAGTTAATAGAAGCATTTGACTTAATTGAAAATGGTACTATTTCCTGTGGTTTGTTGAAGGCTTATTTGGCAAAAATTTATCTCAGTATTGCTGAGCTCAAAACAGAGATTTTCTACAAATTAGGACGGATTAATGATAATAATGCATCATACATAATCCAATCGCTTCATGATATAAGAAACAATATCGTATATTTAAAGGGCGCATCAACCGGAGAAAAATATGGAGTTGATATTTCATATATAGAGGTTGAGCTTTTAGACCTTTTTGATTTTGCCGAAGATAATGTCAAAAGCATGAGTGTAATATGTGCGATAAGGGTGGCAGCAGAAGCATTAGAGCTTTCAATAATAGAACTCTCATTTGATGAAGATCCTAACGATCTATTAGATTTGTTAGATTGTGCTCAAAATGTATTAGAACATGCCATCCGCAAGATTGACCACCTTTTACGTAAAGAAAGAATCTCACAGGAATTAGCTGATTACATGAAAAATGAAATTTATCAACACATTGAAGCTATCGAATTGATTAAGGTTAGTATAGATTATGAAGAACCACTTCCATTGGGAAATACTAAAACTTCAAAAAAGCCCCAAGTTGATACCTCAGAAAGATATGTATCTATAACAAATACGCCAAAAATACATAGATTTATAATAATCTTTCAGCAATTCATCTTCCTAGGGATATGTTTTATCTTGATACTAAAAAATCTATTTTTAAGATTGAAAAAATTTAATAAATAATAATTAACCTTTTTTCTTTTTTTTTTATCTGATTTCTTTTAATATTATTATTTTTTCCCTTTTTTAATGAAAAAACCAAATAAATTACTAATAAATACTAAGTCTAAGAACAATTAGTATTCTAGTAAGCAATTAAATAGTATTTTGGGTACGTTGTGATTCATATGAAAATTGCTGATGTGTTATGAGCGAGTAATAAATTATAAAAGGAAGAAATATTTAGGAAAATAGATATTTAGCTATTCTATTGGTTCGATATAATCTACAATTTTAGCAACTTTAATTGGCTCTTCTGGTTTTTCTTCTTCGAGAACTTCTGCTTCCGCTAATTTTTGTCTATCAAGTATTTCTAGGTGTTTTATTTTTGTGAAAAACCATATGAATAAAGGAAAGATAGCACCAACAATGGCACAGATGATGAATAAATTAACTATACCAAATATTTCTGCTAATGGCCCTGCAATAAGTGCCCCAATTGGAGCAATTGCCATAGAGATCATATGGTCAATCGACATTATTCTCCCAATTTTATCTTTTGAAACAATTATTTGTAAGATTGCAAGATATGTGGAAACTGTGATTGGAAATAAAACCCATCCTGGAAATAATGATATCATCATTAAAACAAAATTTCCTTTGGTTGCTAGAATCGCTGGTATCATCCCAGCGAAAAATATCGATGCCCCAATTATATTGATCTTAATTTTATGCTTCCAAGTTTTCTTAATTGACATAATTACAGAGCCGAGGATGTTTCCTACTTGAGATACTGTCATTAACAAGGCTAAATCAAACGCAGATCCTTCATGTGTATATCTGACAAAATAAGGTAATAACACATTCCAAGGGCGGCTAATAAAATTCCATATCATCGCGAGAGCAATCATTGCAAATAATCCCGGTATCATTTTGATCGTTAATAATCCCGTTTTAAAGTCTTTGAACATTGAACTTTTAATAACTT
This sequence comes from Promethearchaeota archaeon, assembly GCA_048940645.1. Classification (GTDB taxonomy): domain Archaea; phylum Asgardarchaeota; class Lokiarchaeia; order Sigyniarchaeales; family SOKP01; genus SOKP01. Next base: position 3,353 of record JBHLOI010000009.1, read on the forward strand.
CTTCACTACTAATATGTATCTTAGGAATTTTTATCAACATTAAAGGAATTAGGGCAATTAAAAATGTTCCTACGTCGAGTAGCAAAATTTGTGTCACTGGAAAAAAAGCTAAAAGTGTGGCGGCAATAATTGGACCAACTCCAAAAATTATTCCAGATGATAAGAAGTTAAGTCCATTTATTCTACTTAATTGATCTTTAGGAACCATGGTAGGGATTAAAGACTGAACAGTAGGGTATTGAAATGCATACAAAGCCGCTCTAAAAGTGTTAATTCCTAATACAAACCAGATATTTTGAAAATCTAGGAGAAAGAATGCAAAAAGTAAAAGAGTTGCTATTGCTTGCATAGAATCGGAAATTACGATGATACTCTTTTTATTCCAACGATCGGCAATAACTCCCGAAAAGGGTGTTACGACGATCTGGGGAATAAACATTAAAAATACTGAGATCGAAAGATAGACAGCACTTCCCGTCTCAATGGTGATCCACCAGGTAATTACAAATCCAACAATGAGACTTCCTAGCATTGAGAATTGCTGACCAAATAAAAAATATAAATAATGCCTAAAGCTTCTTTTTGATGTAGTGTTCTCCATTGTTTTTACAGCTCTAATCTTTTTAATTCTTTATAAGAGCTATGTAAACGATGTCTAAAATAGATTTAAATTATAAAGTACATCTGAACTACAAACTACACATGAAGTTTTTAGTTTTATAAACACGGAAACAATTTGTAATACAGAAATGAAATTTGACTTCTTTTTAGTCTTTATTATTACTCGATTATATTTTTTCTAATTCGAGTATCTAAATATTTTTAATCGAACTAAGAGGTAAGGAAGAAAAAAGTATTAAAACTTCTTGCATTGGTAGAAACAAATTGTGGAAAATAGATTAATTTTAAAATTATTATATCATCTTAGAATTTTAGAGATAAGTTTTTACATCTTCGCTTTTAAATGGCATTTAAACAATAAAAGGAAAATACCAAATAAAATTTCAACTAGAGACATTTTACGACTTTTTTATTTTGACTTTTTAAAAATACCAAAAAAAGATTGTGAAATCATTGAGATAACTAACAATAAATTGATTACAAGATGTAAAAACAAATGTCCAGTACTAGATCTTTCTCTAAATCTAAACATAGATACAAGAAAGTCTTGCAGACAAATCTCTGAAGGACCCTGTAAATATTTCTTGAAAAAACTTGATAAGAATATTATCTTTAAAAGAAACTATGATCATATAAGGCCGTATTCGGAGGATTGTGAAGAGGAAATTACAATAATTAATAATTCGAAAAGAGGTAATTATTATTTCAAACCTCTCCAGAAATTCTGATTTCTGTTTTGAAAAACTATATGATAATTGTTATTTAAAAAAAAAAGAAATTTAAAAAGAAATTTTAAAAATGATATCTGTCATAACCTCTTTATTCGGCTCCGAAAAAACTTTTATAGGTTATAATCAATCCTACTATCTGAATAATCATAACAATCATTAAGATGATCATATCTATATCCATACCGAAAATTATGGTGCCCATGAGCAACATTGGCAAACTAAAACCAACAATTGCTATTAGGGCAGCTATCCAAGCCCACTTCTCTTTTTTTCGAAACCCGAAGTTAATTATAAAAATATATGCAATTCCAAGGCTCATGTATGTAATTCCTACTACCCTTAGGTAATAGCTAAATATAATCATCAATTCGGGATCAAAAGCATTTAACTCCGCTTCAGTCTTTCCAATATAAACTAAAGCTCCGGTAATATCTGGACTTCCAGTAGCTACATAGAGGATGCCATATAGTAGCAAAACCACAACCGTAGCAAGAATTAAAATTGTACCAATATTAAATAATTTTTTTTGTTCCATTTTTTTCTACTCATATCAATTAATTTTCGCCAAGAGTGTATAGACTCTTATGTAAAAGAATATAAATCAATATTTAACATTTTTGTCGAATTTAAGATTAACTTTAGAAATGAAAGTCTATTACCATCTTTTTGATTGGACAGGGAAAAGAATTTAAAATTAATGATGATCTATCATAGCAAAATCACTAACGTTATTATCACAACTATGCTAAAGATGATACACCATAACGACCAAAGTAATTTTTCATTTCTTACGAGATGATTTTTTTTATCAACACTTACCTGCTCGCCACATCTAGGACAGTATGAGGGAATTTTTCCCAAATTATAATAGGCAGGAATGCCACGAGTTCGATAGATTCGCGCTCCGCAGTTACCACATTTAGGTTTTCGTAAAAATTTTTTACTCGATGTCATTTTTTCAAATCTAATTAATTCTTTAAAGCTCCTAATAATCTTTATTTATATCTTTGTATATAACTCCATATATTCACAAATATTAGAATATTTAAATGTGTTGATTTAAACCCTCAGCCAAATAGGAGAGAAATAAATTCCCGAAAGGTAAATTCAGAGTCTGATTTCAAAGAAAATTCCATTGAAAAACACTTTTCTATATATCAAATCAAAATATTTAATTATTAAGCCTTTTAGAATGCTAATATTAAAAATATTAAGAATATTTTGTCTTTTTAAAGAATATTTTACAATGACAAGCGTAATGGGAGCGAAACGGTTTGAGATAATGAGAGGTGGAGTATGTTCTAGAGCAAGGATTTTATTTTTCTTACTTTTTAAAATTCATCATAGAATGCTATCTTAATAAAATTATTTAACAAAAATGATAATATATTTATAATTTTCAATCTAAATACCTTTAAGACAAAAATTAAAATCATATTACCAAGTAGAGGTGAATCATGAAGTAGATGAAGTTTAGAAGTGTTGATCTTGATGATGATCTTATTTTATCAAAATTAGAAGCAAATACAGACGGTTTACGTAGGTTTTTCAACTTTGATAAATATTTTTATGAATACGGATACGTTGACCATGGAGAAGGTCTTATCTCTTATATGACAGGTGTAGGGTATAAAATAGATACAGAGGGAAAAGTTGTGATAATCATGTATTTCGTTAGGCCAGAAGGCCCTATATCAATTTTGAGAAGAATACCCGATGATTTACTTGAATTATCACATTTAAAATTTCTTTATTTATTCTGTGATATTAATGCAATCGAGACAATACCAAGTACAATAAAAAGCAATAATATTTTTGAGGTAAAAATTCTTTCAATAGAGCCACCATCTAATTTAGATCCAAATTCATTAAATCCACACACATTTTACCCAGATTGGAATTTAAGATGCAATATTTTTGATATATACAGACATTATAGGGATGGATATATATCGGGCTATGAACTAATAGTAATTCGTAAAGATGTAGTTAAAGATTTTGATTTTTTAAAAGAAATTGTTAAGAAATATTGAAATAAATTTTTAAGGCTTAGTGTGTGAGGGTCTGTAGCGTGACTGGAGCGGAATGGTTTGAGATGAGAAGGGCTGGAGTATGTTCATGAGCAAAGATTTATTTTTTCTTTTTTATATTTATCCCAATTTTCTGTGAAATTTGGATGGAAAGGTAAATTCAGAGGCTGACTTCAATGAAAATTCCTTAAAAAAAATAAAGAACAAGCCATAACCAAATTTTTATTTTATTGGCAAAAACATTTGATTTTTATAGGCTTCATAGACCATGAAATTAGCTTCTTGATCTGTGATATTCATTTCTCGCACGAGGGTAAAAGTGATTTCTGCAGGGTAAAACCCATCAGATCTTGATTTAAGATCGTTTAAAATGGTTATAAATGATTCAGGAGCATCATATTTATTTAGTTGTTTTACATTAATGATGCATTTTTTATTTAGGTTCATGTCAATTCCTGTTTCAATTGTTTCCTCAAAATCATTGAAAACTTGGAGTTCACCGTCAAAGTTTTTTAAATCATTAACATGCTTAATTTCATAAGCTCTTAAAACTTGTCCACACTGTTTTTTTATTAAATCTCCAAGACTGCTGTGAGAAACTAAACCTAATCTAAGATATTCACCATCCATGAGGGTTATTGTAAATTCATTATACTCAATAATGTTATCTCCACCTTCGCCCCGAACTCGCAGACCCATCTGTTTTGCAAGTTCATTTTTAAAACTTCCTATAGCAGATATAAAGCCAGTGAATAAATTTTCATCCAATCCAATACCACCATGAAGGGCAATTTTAGATAGACATAAGCCTGATTCATTATGTATGGCCAAAATTGTAAGAATGCTTGTGAGATCTTTAAAATATTGAGCTTTTGATAACTGTTCTTCAGTTAGCATTCTTGTTTCTTTTACTTTTCGCCTAGATGGCAGCCTTCTCATGACAATAGCAGCAATTATAATAACCGATATTACAATAATACTAATGATGATGATAATAATTACATCGAGGGAAGGGGGTTCGTTATTCGGGACTTGAGAGGTATCTTTAATTAAATTTACAGAATTAGAACCAATATTCCAAGCAATATCTCGAGCATAAAAGGTAATAACGACATTACCATCAGTTAAAGCATTCCATGCGTCCTGGTTAATTGTCCCGTTCTCTGTAAAGTAGTATTTTATACCACTATTATTTATTGTATACCACATAGAATAAATGTAAGGTTCATTGACTGATAAATTAAATTCAGGAGCATTTGTTCCATAATCACTTGAAGTCGGAGTATTGATTTCAATAATGGGAGCCCCATGATCCACAATAGGAAGACTGTCATTTGCATTCGCTCCACCAGAAATATTATACGGAGTATCACCAATATGATCATTATTTAAATCCACGCCAGTATAATTATCCCAATAATTCCCAACTATAGTATTATTCCAAAAAGTTGCCGTTCCGTTATCAAAAACATGAATTCCATTTGAAATAAAGGAATTTTTATAAAATTTATTATTAACATCAGAGGGATCGTCAAGTTGTACACCAATGTTACTATTATCTTTAATTATATTATCGTGAATCTCATTGTCGTCGCAGTTTATAATTATGTGTATTGCATAACTTCCTGTATCATTTATAAAATTTCTAGTTATTTTGCTCCCATCACAAGCACTCATCAAAATTCCGGTAGAACCACCCGAAATTGTATTATGAATAAGTTCATTTTGATGAGCTATTAACATATAAAATGCTCCAGAAGAGCAATCTATTATTTGATTATTTGATACTGTATTTTGATCTGAAGTAACCAACATGATTCCATAATTATTAAGAGCTTCAATTACATTTAGTGAGATATTGTTCTGATGACAATCACTATCAAGTCTTATACCATAATCTTGCTGAGATGTTATCGTGTTTTTAATTATGTTATTAATTATCAAGTTTTCCTCGCAAGATTTTTCAATATTTATTCCATAAATACTATTATCGCATACTAGATTTCCCAGAATATCATTATTATCGCAATTACTTCCAAGATATATCCCAATATCTTGGAGGTTCGTACCCTCATTTTTTATGGTATTTTCAATAATTTTATTATCAAAACAATTTGATGTCAAATTAATCCCACACATACCATTATTCATTAGTGTATTTCTTAAAATGGTATTATTATCGCAAGCAACCAAATTTATTCCTGAGTGTGTGTTATCTGAAAGAATATTGCCGAAAAGAACTCCATTATTAGTATTCTCTAACTTAATTCCATTAAAAGTACCAAAGATAGTAACATTTGTAATTTTAAAATACACATTGATGGAATTTTCAATAAAAATACCACATCCTATTGGAGAATCAGTTGCATTAATTATCATGTTTTCAATTAAATAAGGGTTGTCCCAAGTACCTGAACCAGAACACCAATCAGATTGATTAGCAATGGTCCAATTTAAACCAGTAATATAGATAAACGTGAAATTATTCCAAAATCCTGCTGGTTTTAAATTAAACAATCTAACTTTTAAATCCTCACGAACAGTTTCAATAGAATTTTTAATATTATTTTGAGTAGAAATTGGAAAAATTATCAGAAATAGCACTAAAAAAATAAAAATATTTCTCGATTTTACTTTCATTTTAAACTACCCCTTTTTTCCCTTATAGCGGAATAAAATTATTCTATAAAAAAAATAAAGTTCATAAATATAGGTTTTTGCCTTTACAAAAAATTATTAAAATATTTGTGTAAAGGATAGCAAAATTCTTCATTCTTTACTTAACCTAACTATATTATTATGATTTATGATTTAATCAAAAAATTTAAAATAAAATTATGATAAAGGTTATCAAAGAGTAGATTAAATGGAGGGGAATTAAATCATGCAGAAAGCCTTTGTTAAAAGATTTAAAAAATAAAAAGAAATTAAATATATAATTGATTTTTATTGTCTTTCTCGTATGTAAAAAAAGATGTTGATAACGATTAACACGGCCTCAATTATCACAGTAAAATCAAATGACCCTGCAACTGCAACCATAGCCCATATATCAATACAAAGGATAACGATAAGCCAGAGGATCCCCAACTCCCACACAATTCTTACTTGCTCCCATTCTTTCCTTATTAATCCTATCACAGAAAAGATTCCAAGGACTAATAGAGATCCACCCACTTGACGGATAGTAATAGAGCAAAACTGAGGAGGAACAACCCAGGAAGCATATATTTCTGGAATTACCAAAAAAAACACAGTAAAAATAAAGGAAACAATAGCATTTACTAAAAACATTATTTTTGCTGCTTTTGATAGTTCTACCATTTTTTTCTTACCTCTTTTTTTAAAAGTTATAGGATTTCTTTTTTATTTTAATGGAATTTTGAAAAAGAGTAAGAAGATATTTTATTTAAATATTGACAAAAATGTTAAAAATGCTAATTCTTTAATTTTATTCGCAAAATGCTTTTTTTCACCGATCTAATTAAAAAGGCTAATAAAATCTGGATTATCTCTTATTTTTTTGAAATATTTTGAGTTCTTAAGCTCTTTAAATCCAGGATGTCCCTTCTTTTTAGCTTCTTTTAGGTATTGAATCACCTTTTCTATTTGACCTTTTTTCAAGTAAAACCATGCAAGATTTTCATAAATAACTGGATGCATTTGATCTAGTTTTTGTAACCCTTCATTAACGATTTCTACCAAATTTTCATCTATTTTGTCAGCAACTATGTAAGCATCTGTCATATTTACCCAAAGAGAAGGAATCATTTTTCTTTTCTTTTTATTCCAATAATTACTCACTAATTTCAAGGCTAATTCGCTAGCTTCTTTCGTTTCTTTTCTATTTAATGCATAAAGCACATTGGAGAGCGAATACGGATTATTTAGAACTTTATCATTTTTCAAAGAGAATTCAAGGTATTCATCAATAACATCTTGTCGACCTAAAAGAAATGCTGCATTAATAATACCTGCTATGAACATTGGTTCAGAAAATCCTTGTTTAATTGCTTTTTCAAACACTAACAAAGCTTTATCCCATTTGTTTTTAAATGTATAGATTACTCCTAATTCATTAAATAATCCTTTAGGGCAATTGGGTAAGTCAATAGCTAATTCCATGATCTTAGTACCTAAATTCACATCAGATTGGTCAGATTCTTTAACAACGGGCTCATAATTTTTCGTAGTTATTTTAACATTTGTAATTTTTTTTCCAATTTTATATAATTCTTTGGCTCTCTTATCAGTTGGAATCTCCTTCAGATATTTTTCGATAAATTGAATTGGATTTTTCGATTTTTTTATTTGTTCAATGATTACTATTTTAGGTTCCTCTTTTACTGCTATGATTCTTGGATCCATTTGAACTTCACATCCCTTATTTTTCAATTCAGATATCCATTGGTTTATGGAATCTGAAAAATCGGCGAATTGATTTTTCCTTAAATTTAATTGCTTTAGTGATTTCAACTTTACAATCGAATCAGGGAGATTGTTTAATTTATTATTCTCTACATGAAGGTGTGTAAGGCTAGTAAGGTTCCCTATGGAGTTAGGAAGATGTGTTAATTGATTATTGCGTAAATCAAGTCCCTGAAGGGATTCTAAGTTACCTATTTCCTCGGGGAGAGAAGATAATTTATTATAACGTAAGCCCAGCATTCTAAGTAAAGGTAAGCCACCAATCGATATAGGTAAGGAAATTAATTCATTTTCTTGTAGTATTAATATTTCAATCTCTTTTAAATTACCAATTTCATCAGGAAGGGTGGATAATTTATTTTTTTCTAACCCTAATAGTTTGAGCGATTTCATAGCGCCAATTGCTTTTGGGAGTGCTTTTAATTGATTATCGTCTAAAAAACACTCTTTAACCAGTTTTAAATTACCAATTAACTCTGGTAGTGATGAAAAATTATTGCGTTGTAAATCTAATAAATAAAGGTTTTTAAGATTAAATAGGGATTCATGGAGTGTTTTTAAACCCATTCCTGCCACTCCGACTCCATTTACATGCTCCTCTTTTACCATAATTCCAATCGTACCAGCCTCGATAAAATCAACAATATTGAGATTTCTTCCAATCAAAGCTTCCATTATTTCTATGGCTTCAATTTCGTAGGCAGGTAATTTAATTCCGTGAAATTCCTTCTTTTCTGTGTTTAATTTTTTATCCTTAATCTCTAATATTGATATTAGTCCATTCACATTCCTAGGGGGATTAGCGAAATTTTGATTCTTAAGCACCTTGATTACGTCTGGATACTTTTCCTTATTTTTTTCAAAAATAACTCTAGTTAATATATATGGACCGATAAAGCATCTCTCTAAACTAGCCTGATATTCTTTACTATCATGAACTACTATTTTATTAAGATTTTCGTTTAATGCCTCAAAGAACTTAGGGATCTTTTCCCAACCGTATTTTGGGTCAAATAAAATTTGAAAATCTTTAGCTCCTTCATTAATGAAAAGATATTCCTCAATTGTTATATGCTTTTTTTTTTCCCAGAAGTCAGACGGAAATTTTCCAGCAACCTTCTTTATTGGAATTATACTTTTAAATGGAATAATTCCCTTAAATTCAACATGTATATTTCCTTTTACTGGTAAAGTACCTATATCAGATAATTCAAAATAACTATCATAAACACTGATATTTAGATTCACAGGAGGAAAAAGAATTTTTGCATCAGAATAATCCTCTGCATTTCTTCCTTGGATTAAGAATGCAACTTTTTCTCTAAAAGTTATAAAAGGTAAATCTTTTTTTCCACCTTTCTTAGTTTTTGAAATTTATATCGACCACCATATTTTTTATCAAAAAAATTGAAATTTTTAAGTTAATTAAGCTTTTGCCGCTTTTTTTGCCCTTCTTTTATCTTTCCATCTCCATCCTGTAAATCCCTTACTTTTTTCCTTGGCATATTGTTCTAAAACAACTAAGATTTTTTTTCGCGATTTCCTTTTAAAATCTCTACCTGATTCAAATTCATAACTTCGTTCATAATCTGCTCCTTTAAAAATTAGTTTGAAATACACAAATCTTGGACCTAATATTATAGGACCTGGTGTTGGTATTACTGTCATTGACTCTCTCTTTGCAATTTCAATGGAATCAAAATCAGCCCAGTCAATTCGAAAATAAGGTTTATGAGGTATGTTGATCTCGATATACTTATCAGTAATTGTAAACCTTCTAAGTTTAGACAACCCTCGTAAATAATGCCTTGCCCAAAATATGAAGCCGATCGTTAATGGCCAAATAATTGGAATTGCAATAAGTCCATATGCACCATATTCAAACGGAATCGCAATTGTTACTAAAACCATAAAAGCAACAAATATTACTATACAAACAATACTACCGATTAGAGATCTTTTGTAATGCTCAATAATTTCAAATTTTCCCTCCTCTACATCCGAGAATTTAAATCCACATTCAATACAAAATTGATTTGAACCAGAATTAACCTGATTACATGAAGGGCAAACTTTTTCTGGATTTTTAATATTCATTTTCTTCACGCTAATTATTTAATTTTAAAAATATGAATAATGAATATATAGGGCATAAAAGTAATTAAATCTTTGATATTTAGTGTTTAATTTTTTTACTACAGTATCTTGAATTTGCTAATATTTTAAATGTAGATATGCATTAAATAAATACATAAATAAATCCAATTTTATCCTTAGGAGCTGAAAATTAGAATTGAGGAAAAGAAGCATTTTTATGATAATAATAGTCTCTATTTCTATTATAGTACAGTTATTTGGAATTCCATATTTAGGAATCAAACTTACCTCTCATGATGTAGAGTTTGATTATGTATACGATTGGAATCTTATAGGGACTGGTGGATGGTATGAGGGTTATAAAGAGACTTTCAGATCTACTGGTACCTATACTGTAGACTTTAGTGGAAATATAGCAAGTGTAATAGGAAGAGTATCTTGGACATTTACAGAGAATTATTATGATTCATCTAGTAGCAGTGATGAGGTCTATATTTTTACTTATTCACTAATTAATGGTTCTTATTTAACAGGAACAGATCAAGAATATAATACATCTGGTATGAATGTATGGTTTCATATTCCTGGGGGCATATCTTCTTCAGAATACTCAATTCTTGACACAAATTATACTTTAATGCCTGATGCAACTATTTGGGTAGGCTATTTAATGCCTTTCGCTGGAAAGCGTTTGCATTCTGAAGGTATATATTATAGGGACGATGAATATGGTGAATTTACCGCAAATTATCAAGTTGATAACTTTTTTACTCCTGAGGGGTATCTTATTGGAGAATTGTACCATGAACAAGATGAGGGTTTTGATGATCTCACAGGATATTGGTCTGAATTTAAATTGGATTCCGTTCTTTTTATTAAATCTTCTAACTATCTCAGGCCGTTCAATATTGGTATATACCTTTTAGCATATTGGTTTCCAATATTTAGCTTTTTAATTCTATTGTATGTCGTTTATGAACGCTTAAGATGGAGACCAATCATAATAAGCAAAGAATTAAAAGATGGAGAAGTGATTATTGAACGAGATATTCCTAGAGGTATTACTTTTTCAGTAGATTCTGCTTATTCCGAGATAATCCCCTCTTATTTAGTTCGGGCAAGATCCCAAGGAAAAAGAATAATTTGTGCTCATAATCAAAAAGTATTAGAAGGTATTGGTTTTATTGAACCTAATGGAAAAATTGGTACTTTTTATGGAAGCTATACTCCTGAAATGATAAAATATGTCAAAGTTAAGTATGCATTTACAGAAGTTTCAAGAAATCCTAATTTCAGAGTTATAGAAAAGTATGATATCTTTCAAATTGAAAATCTTCAAATGCGGGATTTTACTTTTGACACTAATTACATCAAACCAACCACTCCACAATATCTCCACAGCATTATGAAGATGGTGGCAAATGAAGATACAGGAAAAAGAAAATCACGATATGCAAAATGGGTTGAAAAATCTTATGAGGATGATATTTCTGTGATTGCGAAAGCTTCAAGGCAAGATAGTTGGGTAAAATCTGTTCTAACGGAGTTATATTACCATAATTATCCAAAACCTGAAATGATAATGGATGAAGTGCTTATGGGTGTAGGTTTTGCAACCGCTGGAGAAACAACTGGATGGTTATATGGTCTTTATGTACATCCTGCCTTTAGAAATCGAGGGATTGGGAGAATGCTAGTATTAGCACGCCTTTCTGCTCTTAAGGAAATGGGTTGTGGTTCTGCAATTACAGAAATAGCAGAATGGAATAGTCCAGCGAAAAAAATATATGAAGATTTAAATGCTGAGAAAGTAGGAAAAATTAATCTTTTGGGAAAAAAGATGCCTAAAGTTAAGGTGAGACGATACTGACTAAAATTATATCGAAAAATATTTCTAAGTACCATCAATTTTTACTTGATTCAAGAAATATTGTTCTTTATGAAACAGAACCTGAATTCCGAAAAATTAATCCTCAATTCCATTCATTAGAAAAATGGATAAAAATATATTTAGGTCCGGCAACGGCAGAATTACATAAATTGGATAACAAAACTCAGCACGCCATTAGAGATGAAAACCGAAACGCAATTATTCCAAATTATTATACTACTATTAATGACAAAACCTTTTATTTGTCCGTAAAAGGATGTGGGGCATATGAGGACATGTTTTTTGGAGGAACGTTAACTCCTTCAAAACTAAAAGATTCTTGTCGAGATTCACAGCTTTATTCCAAATTAAAAGATCTTTCTACGGGATTAGGATTCATCATGGCCGAATCCTGGATGGGTGAAAGCCCTTATGGAGCCCAAGGACACATTAATGCATTTGACGAATTAAAATATTCTATGATTGCAAAAAAAGATTCAATAAACGGTGCTCATTTATGTCCAGCTATAGGAGTTGTTCAAATACCCCAAAAAATAGAAGAATTAGCCAGAAAATTCTTCTGGTTCCGAACTTATAAAAAACATTTTTATCAAGTAATACGGCTTGTTCCATCAAATATAAGGCTATATTTTGAATCGGATTATGTCATTGCAAAACCAAGTTCAATTTTCTCTCTATTTCAAATTGATACAGTTGAAAAAGTTGAAAAATTTGAACTTAATTTTATTAAAAGTGGGATCGCATTATTATCTCTATATTCAAGGTCGGCTAATATTAATGGGAATGAAATAACGGGGATTATTTATCAAGATGTATGGTTTGATAAAGATTGTGTGGTTGCCCCAGATGGTACCATTTACTTTGCGGATATTGAAGGCCTAATTTGGAAGACTGTTCCACTAAAAGAGATTAATGAAATTCAAAACAAAGAATGGCAAAAACTAGTTTATGAATTTCTTTTTGCACTTTTTAAAATTGATTCTTATCGTTATGTTTTACAAGAGAGAGAAACTAATTGGTCTAAACAGCGTGAAGAATTGGCTTTCTTAATACATCATGCTTTAAATAAAGACTTATTTTGTTATGCTGAAAATCGTAACAATAATTTAATTATTAATATTGGGGGAGAATCAATTCCTCTAATTGAAATTCCAATATTAGAAATGGTGAATAATATATGAAATGTGAAAGAGTATTAGAGATTTTAGAATCTATTAAGAATAAGACAGATATAATTATGTCTTATGAAGAAGCATCTGAACTATTCCAATATAATTTGATTTCAGAATTTGAATTACAAGGCTCAAGTAAACATATAGAACATGATTTAAAAGGTTTAAAAGGACAATATATTCAAATATCATCAGAAATTAGAGACTCTTATAGGAATTTAATCTCCATGGAAGGAGAATATAAACGTTTATCTCCGGTAAAAAAATTCTTATCTTATTTTAAGATTGGATTCGGAAGTTCATTGAAAAGTGAAATTGGAGAATTAAAAGTTTTAATTGAAAATAAAGACGATTTGGTAAAAAGTATCAAAAGTCAAATTTTAAATTTAAATACTGAAAGAGAAAAAATTGAAAGAGCTGTTAAAGTTAATGGAAAAAGGGTAGTTCTTACACCTTTAGGGGATAGTATGATAGATGAAATTAAATCTCGTAGAAGATTTTTCTTTAGGGAACTCAGTGAATTAATAGAAGTTATTAATCTCTTAGATGCAGAATTCACTAATATTATTACTCAAGTGGGTAATATAATGAAAATCAGCAACTTTTCTGCAATATGGGCACTCTATTTAATCAATACAAATAAACTAAACCTTGTAAGTCTTATGAATAGCATCACTATGAGTGAGTATGATTATAATAAAGCTCAGGAAAGGATGATGGGACTATCGTTTTATTTAATGAATAATCCAGACGTTATAATCCCTACATCAAATCGAAGTGCTTCTAGACTCGAAAATGCACTTGAATACAAGTCAAGAGAAAATAATCCTAAAGATGAAATATTTAATATACTTGATCGTACTAATTATTCAATTTATGCTGAAAAAGCTATTTCCTTAATTGGAAAGTTATTTGCTATAAAAATTGAAAAATCTCCAGATGCGAGATATGAAGTTGATAAATATTTAGAAAATCTTGGAATTCTTGTTGATTTTCATTCAAACCTACCTATGATAGGTAAAGAAACTATTCTTTATAGTCATTTAAAGAATTTCACCGGTGAAGAAATGGTACATGTTCTTTTAATTTTAGCCCTTTCTACAAATTTAGACTCATACAACTATTTTTTCAAAATAATGGAGAACATACCCCAGGGTACCAAATTTTTCTCTGCTGTGTGTTCATTATTTCCTTGGGATCCCGAAGAAACATGGATGATCATGCTCCGAGCACAATCAAATATTTTAAAAGCCCAGAGTGCAAAATTTATACCTGAACTAATAGAGTATTCATTGTTGATGAGTTTAAATCCAAGAATTATATCTATCGAAAATAATTTCTCGCAAGAAGATCTTAATAGATGGCAAAGCCTAATTATTCCACTAATCCATTTAAGTAGTTATTCTTATCTTGAGAAAGATTTAGAAACCTATATAAGAAGAAGGCCTTTAGCTTATATCATTGCTCCTAGATACTATTTCTACTCTTCATTACATTATCATGTCATCGGATAATTTTTTTGATGATTCTTTCATTAGGAAAGGCGACTGTTAATATGGAAACTAATGAATTCAGCGAAGAGTTCATGACTTAATAAGCAGTTTTTATCTCATGGTGTGTGCACCATAATCCTTAAAATAGCGTTGATCTTTTTTTAATATCTCTTTTTTTATTTGTTTATTCTTTACTTTCTTTATTTTCTTCTCATATTTTTTTATCAATTTTTCAATTTGCCCTTCTAATCTTTTAATTTTACTATCTGCCGGAACTAACTTTTCCGCATAGCCTGACTGTCTCAATTTTACCCGACAATATGCAACGACTTTTTTAGCACCACCTTTGACAACGTCGCTTTCTACTCCTGTCAATTCTTTCCCATTTAGAAGTAGGGTATGCCTTGGTCTTTCCATGGGTTTTACGTTGTCAACATCCCAATGACTAAGTCCCAGATTTAAATGTTTTAATTTTATAAGGTTTTCAAGACCTTTAATTGTAACAAAGAGATTTCCTTTAAGGTTTAACCTTTTTAAATTTATCAGATTATTTAAGCCCTGAATTTCTCTTATTTTGTTATAGCTTAGATCCAAATCAATTAAATTGGATAAGTTTTTTAAGCCTTTTATCTCAGATATTTCATTTCCTCTTAGATCCAATTTTAATAAATTCTTAAGAGTTTCAAGTCCTTTAATTTCACCAATTTGATTATTACTTAGTTTTAATATTTTTAGATCCGTTAGAGCTTCTAGACCGCTGATCTCGGTGATATCCTTTATCTCTTTCCCTGAAAGATCAAGAGTTAAAATACCTTCTTTTTCTACTCCTCTATATTCTTTACCTTCAATAATTTCAAATTTTCCAGACTCTACATCTGTGAATCTAAATCCACATTCGAAACAAAATTGGTATAAGATTGAATTAACCTGATTACAAGAAGGACAAACTTTTTCTTGATTGCTATTATTCATTTTCACATTGATTCTTTAATTTTAAAGTTAGTTAAAAAAATGCGAATAATGAATATATAGAACATAATAATAATTAAATCTTTGATCTGTATACTATTATTGGAGAAATATTAAATCTTAGAAATCAATAGGTTTACCCACGTAAGCATATTCAAATATTTTTTTGAAATCGTTTTCATCCAAACCCCTCGGATTAAATGGAGTCAAAATGTCTCTTTTTGCTAACAGTGTTAATTTTTCTAAATTTTTTTTCCATTCATTCTCGTCGTTAATTATTTCTTTTAATGAACTAGGGATTTCAATATTGTGTAGAAAATCTCGTAAAAAATTGGCTAACATAACAGTTGGATTTTTAATCTCAAGAATATTTATAGTTTTTAAAATTTCGATATAAGACTCAGTACATTTATCCTTATTAAATTCAATCGTATACGGCAACATTATGCCTACAGTAATACCATGTGGAATATGATAAATCGCTCCCAAAGCATGACCACAAGCATGAGCAAGACCACAACTAGAATTTGCCATTCCTATACCTGCCAATGAGGCCGCATTGTGTAATTTTTCCCTTATCTTAATATTATTACTATTATTTTCAAGAATTATAGGTAGATATTCAGCTATTAATTTAATGGCATGAAGATTTACAGCATCACTGAAATCTGACCTTAACCTACTGGTCATACCCTCAATCGCATGAACCAAAGCATCCATGCCTGTTGATGCGGTAAGATTCTTGGGCATTTTCAAGCTTAATTTAGGATCTAGAATAACTGAATGGGGAATTATTTCTTGTGATGCGATTGGAATTTTTTGTCCTGTTTCTGAATTAGTAATAATTGCTGCGGGCGTATGTTCAGCTCCAGTTCCAGATGTAGTAGGAATTAAAATTAATCGTGATTTTTGTCCCAAATTATAAGTCGTTATTGGATTGCATTCATATATTGAATTCCTTTCACTTTCATAAAGAAAATACATCATTTTTGCAACATCCAAAACAGATCCCCCTCCAAAACCAATAATTAGATCAGGTTTAAAGTCAAGAACTAAATCTTTGCCTTTTAAAATAACTTTGTCTTTGGGATCTGGTTCAACTTCATCAAAAAATACAATCTCTTTCTTCTTTAAGAACCTTGTAATTTGTTCCCCAAAAAGATTTTTAACTACTCTATCGGTTATAATTAAAATTTTTGTCTCAGTAACTTTTTTCAGCTCTCTGAGGGAATTTTCCCCATGGAATATAGTTGGAATTCTTATTTTATTTAAAGACACATAATTTCACCCAATTAAAATTGATAACTCTTAAAAGTAAATAGTAATATAAAATTATTTCTCTCTACAGATTTAAGAGTTTTTCTATTTTAGAAAAATGTACTTTAGTGAAAGTTGATGTATTAATTAAGTTCCCTTAAAAACTCTTTACTTATTGAGGAATTAAGGGAATCATAGAAAATCGAGTAATATTTCTGGTAAAATTCTTTCTTTCTGTTCATTATTAACTTTTTTTCTTTATATTCAGACGTACCTGAACTCCAAAATATCTTCCCGTTTGGAGTTATATCAATTGAGTCGTCTTTCTTAATGATTTTACCCTCCTTAATCACATATTCTATGCTTTCTAAAGACTTTCTTATCTTTTCAAAATCCTTTGAACTGTTTATTTCATTGATATTAATATTTAGTATATTTAAATCGCCATCTGCATTTTTTCCTAAATTTCCTTTAATGCTTCCTATGCCCAAGGACTTAGCTGGGCTTGAACGAGTTAAAATTATGAAATCATTAAAGGTAAGTTCTTTATCGTTATTGATAATTTTATTATTTCTTACAAAATCCTTGTTCATACTCTCTAAAAACTTATTTCTAACATTTGAACTTAAAAGTAAAATTGCGATTTCAGGTATTTTTTTGATATGGGAATAATTTGGAAAATTAACCGATAATTGCATTTGCCACATATTATTAATATTAAGAGCCAAGTCTATAGCGTTTGCCCACAAAATACAATCTGTTTCATTTTGTTTATTGAATGTTCTTAGTGTAGAAAATATATCTCCTTCTGACTCAACTGCAGTTGTAATTACTTTAAAAGGATTTTCAGCTATATACAAGGAGTTTATTAATCTTCTATCGCTGCTAGTTAAAGGATTAATTGGATCAAACCCTAAAAACCCAAGATCAAGATCATAATCTTGATTCTCATTATAGAATTTGATTAAATCTAAATTATCACCATCAATATTGTATGAGGATGCATGAGCAAGATGAAATATCTGTGACCGTTTAATATTCAACTTATTTTTAGGAGTTGGTATTAAATTTAGAGATTTTATTCGATGTAAGATTTGCTTTAAATTTTCCTTAGCATCATTTTGTTCATAACCTTCTACATGGACGTGAACTGAATGAGGTAAGCCTAAACTCTCATTATATTTTACCATTTTTTCATAAACATCAATAGGAGAAAAGTTGAACAATCTACCTTTATTTGATAGATCATTTCTTAATTTTTGAAAATTCCAATTTTCAGCTTCAAAAGGATTATAGACCTTGAAACCAAATCCCTTTGTTTTGAACAATAAATCTGAAAGAAAAGTCGAAGCTTCATTCACCATTTCTCGCTGGTATTCTAATTCTAAAGCCCAGATATTACTAATATTCAGTAACATAGCCTTATCTAACACCGGTAACTGTTTAAAGTTGAAGATTGTTTGTTTTGATAAGGAGGGATATACATTAGCCTCAAGAATAAATGTATAACCATTTAATATATATTGTTTTGCAATATACTCTAAACTTAGGTTATTCCAATATTCTTGAAAAGGTTTATGTTTACTACCAAGTAATCGTACCCAATTTATTTGTTGAGATGCTATATGAGAATGAATATCGATAGCTGAAGGAATAACTGTTTTATTTTTAGCATTTATTTCTTTAATATCATTTTGATTCGAGAACCTTTCTACAATTTTACCGTTTTCAATAAGAATATCTTTAATTTCACCTTCAATTTTACTAATGGGATCGAATATAATTCCGTTTTTAACAATTAATTTACTCATTTAATTATGCCTCCTTTATTTTGTTAATAACTGAATTAAGATCATTAATTTTTTCTTCAGTAACCTCGACATCCACTTTCATATTTTTGTATATCAGCTCTGAATTTTCTACTCCCGTTATTTGATTTGACCAGATAGATATTGGCATAAGAACAGATCCTTCAGGTACATCTTCATCCTCTACGCCTTTGACAATTATTGTTCCAAAATTGCTTGAAATTTTTAAATTTGGCTTGCTTTTGGGATTTAATTTATCGAAGTCTTTAGGATTAATTAAAGCTATAGCTAATTTTTCTACTAAGGATTTTCTGTCGCCCAAAGAAAATTCCTTTGATTGATCGTTTTCCATGCGTCTTACAGTATTAAGAATGAAATTCATTTCAATCACCTCTATCAGTCTTAAGTTTTTGAATAATTTGATTTAGTATCTCCTCATCTGTAGGAATCTTACTTGGTGGGTTTATAATTCTCTTTAATTCGATTGGGATATGATCTAATCTATAAACTAAACCACTACATTCAATTCCAGTTATAGCTGTAGGCAATACAATGCTAGCTAGCTGTAAAGTGGCAGAATCACGATTATCTATTAAGATTATTGGTTTTTTAGCTAATTTCGAACTTAAGCTCATAGGAAAATGTGAAATAGGATCAGTTCCGATAAATATAGAACAATCAAAATCTTCCTTTTCTATTTTTGAAATAATAGTCTCATCCGTTTTGGATATCTGGTTATCTCTGAATTGTAGAGCACCGTTTTCTCCAAACAGAGATAATGCTACATGGTCAAATCCATTCATATTGAAATGTCCGCCCATCATAACCAGAGTTATTCTTCCCCTTTTTTGTTTTAAATTAATCATTTGTACTAACTCTAGTAATTCATTGATTAAATTCGAGTTTTTCTGGGGCGTTAACAAACCTTGCCCTACAAAAATCACACCATATTCAGCTCCACTTAGATGTTGCAATAATCTTTTCATGTCATCTTTATCAAGACCAGCGACTCCTTCAGAAGGAATACTATCCGCAGCACAACATTCTTCTTTCAATACTTTAATTAAATCTAAATCTTTTCCTGGTGTTATCCTTAATGCAACATCTCTTACTCCCATAGTATTAAAAGATGCAGTTTTAACAGGATCGATTATTATAAGCGTTTTAATTTCTCGTCCTGTCATCCGAAATTTACCTCTAGAAAAAAGTACTTTGTTTAAAAGTCGGGGGATTGATTCAGCAGCATTAAAACCCCATAGTAAAATTAAATCCGCTTTATTTATGATTTCTGTAATTGTTGTAAGAGTAATTCCCGAATTAATAGCATTATCTAATACTTTTCCTTGACAGATTGAAGCATTAGAATCAATAAATCCATTAATTAATTTTGCTAACTCAATTCCTTTTAATTGAGCTTCACAACTTGAATTAGAAAGCCCATATATTAGTGGCTTTTTTGAATTTTTTATAAGGTCAACCACTTTTTGTAAAGCATCATCCCAAGATGCTTTTAGAAGGTTTTCATCCTTACGTATTCTGGGACTCAAAATCCTATGTTGAGAGGTAACTTGGTCAAATTTTTCTTTTCCTTTAAGGCAAGCACCAAATACCTCATCAATGTAAATGCCATCAGTTTTAACAATAATATCATCACATAGCAAAGAACAACCAGAACAGACGGATCTTTTCATAAGTAATCACTAAAAGGATATTAATATCAGTATTAATCATACATATTCTATTTTTACTGCCTCACGAGGGCAATAAGTTTCACAAACTCGGCATTCTCTTTCTCTACCCTCTGCCTCAATTCTTCGGCAATATTTAAGTTCAAGTAATTCACATTTTCCACCTTTAACTTGAAATAATTGATGTTTTTCAGGCGGATAGTCGGGAGCTTTTCCACTTAGCGAAGAAGGACAATATCTTGCATTTACGGGACAAATAGTTACACAAATTCCACATCCATCACAGAGTTCAGTATCAACATTTATTCTTAATTCTTTTTCTACACCTTCTTCAGAACCAAGCAATTCTTTTAAGGTTTCATACTGTTTTTTATACTTTGGTTCTAAAAGTGGAGGGCAATCATCAGCTTTTACTTTACCTTGTAAAAGATCTAAAGCAAAAGCCATACAAGTCTTTCCGCATAGTTTACAATTTGTTTTTGGCAAATATTTGTATAATTCCATGAAATTTTGAACAGGGATGACATTTCACCTATTTAAGTTGAATTTATTAAATCTCTCTCGTGAGTATAAATATTCCCTACTATATTAATTTCTTTAGATTATTGATTATAAATTTTAAGTAATAAACTCTTATCATAAAAAATAGAAAATATAAATAATTTTACTGATGATTCCATAATTGATTTTTAAGTGTATCGTAAATTTCCATAATACTTATACTAGCAGAGGAATTTGGGGCATAATTAACAACCGGTTCAGCATATGACATTGCTTCGGGTATTGATAAATCAAAATTAATTTTTCCCAGGATATTATAATCGCTTTCTTCAATGAGGTGCTTAAATTTTTCTTGAAAGGGGCTTTGTAAATCGGCTTTATTTATTACTATACCAAAATCAATTTCAAATTGTTCTACTAATTCTAATGTTCTTATTAAATCATGTAAACCTGAAGGAGTGGGTTCTGTAATAGTAATAACATAATCTACTCCTGAAATTGCAGATATTACGGGACATCCAATTCCAGGAGGTCCATCAATTAAAACCATATTTGATTCTTGAAATTCCCTTAAATTTTGGGCAAATTGTTTTACATCAGCAACTAATTTACCAGAAGTAGTACTTCCTAACCTAGTTTTACCATATACTAAGGGAAATTGGAATATTGTTTCATAGGATGTTATCTCACCACTTTTAACACTTCTAATTTCAAAAGCATGTTCAGAACATAATACTTTACATGAACCGCATCCTTCGCATGCTAAATAATCGATTTCTGGTATTTGATTGTCATCAAACCATCTTAATGCATTAAATTCGCAAAAATGATTATCAATACACTCTTTACAATGGATGCATCTTTCTTCTACTAATGTTGCTTTTAAAGTTGCGAAAATATCTTCCGAATGAATTTGATCCTTATGTTTCGGAGTTAAAATTAATGCTAAATTTGGAGCATCAACATCACAATCAAGCACTATAGGATTGATACTAGAATCATTACTACCAAGAGTGCTTAAAGATGCGGTTAATGATGTTTTACCAACACCACCCTTTCCTGAAATAACTGCTACAATCTTTCTTTTCATGTTTTTATGCCGCTCCATTTGGTTAAATTTTCATAAATTATTTGAAAAGACTTATATCCTTTTCCCTGTGTATCGAAACGACCATGACTATCCATTAATGGAACTCCAATGCAGTATGATTTCACTATATCTTCATCTAATGGAATATCACCCAATACTTGAATATCATTATCATTAAGTTCATTTAAAAATTGGTCTCTAAAACCCAATAGAGATGATCTATTTACAATAACTCTATACTCTTTTTTTAGAAGATCAATTAATTCAATTATTCTTAATAAGTCTAATCTTCCAAATCTTGTAGGTTCTGTAACTGGTATTACATAATCAGCTCTTTGAATCAGTTCTTCAACATCACAATGAGCTCCTGGAGCTGTATCAAAAATAATAACATCATACTTTTCAAGTTTATCTATTAAAAATTTATCTATTTTCTCCATTAAAGCTTTCACAATAACAGTCGATCTAGCTTCTGATGGTTTTAATTCACCGATTAGCAAATCAATATTATTAACTCTCGAAGTATAAATCAAACCAATTACTCTTGAATCTGCTATTATGGCCTCTGTTGGGCAAATTTTAAAACATAATTTACATCCAGAGCAAACATTCAATACGGGAATTGGAATAGCATCTTTAATATGCAATAAAGCATGAGATATACAATTTTCAGCGCATATCCCGCACTTGGTACATTTAATTTCATTAATGGTGGGTTCAAAAAAAGTTACTTCGCTAGGATTCTCAAGCTTTCCATTCATTAATAGATATGTATTGGGATTTTCAACATCTCCATCAACTAGTAATACATTGAATCCGCGATTTTTGAATAATGTGGCTAAATTTACAGCTACTAAAGTCTTTCCAGTACCTCCTTTCCCACCAGTAATACAAATAATTTTTGGCTTTTTTAACATGATATTAATTATCTAAACTAGAATTAGTATAACTCAGAATTGACTTCAATTTCTAGGCCCCATACCTCGACCACCGCCCGCACCTCTTCTCGCTCCCATTCCATGATGGGGTGAAACATTTGCAGAAGTAGTCAATTGTAATTTACGGTTAATATACAAATCTACAATATCTTTTACCGTAATCACTTGATCAGGCGCTTGATAAATTTTTATATTCAAAGAACTTAGAGATTGAGCTGCATTAGGACCTAAAAAACCAACTATTACTTCATTAGCCCCATTATTCCCAACAAGTTGTGCTGCTTGTATACCTGCTCCCCCCATTGCTTCTGCTGCCGGATTTGGAACTGCTCTAACTTCTTTAATTTCTTTATTTTCAATAGTAACAAAAGTAAAACTTGGACATCTTCCAAACCGGGGATTCATTTGCTCATTCAATCCTCCAATTCCATTTGAGGGTACTGCAATTATAACCATTCTTTATTTAAACCTCATTTTTTTAATTAATTTTTTATAATTTTACATTAATAATTAAGATTTAATGGTGATGATGTTTATAATTATCATCAGCCTCGGTGTGAATCTTCTCAACACCATATCCTTTACCACCACCTGGAGTGCAAAGGCTGACACCACCCATCGTCTTAATTTCGCCATTCAAAATTCTTTTAATTACATCGTCAATAGTCCCTTGAACCCCTACGATAACATTTATCCCATATTGTTCAAAAAAATCTCTTGCTCTATGACCCATTCCCCCAGCAATCATATAATTTGCTCCATGTTTGTTCACAAATTCAGGAATACTCCCAACAATATGTCCGGGATTAGGAAATTCCTCTCTCTTTACTAATTTATCATTTTCAATACTAATAAAAGTAAATGTTGGAGCTCTGCCAAAATGCGCACTAACTTGATTAGAGTCAGTACTTATTGCGATTTTCATATACTTATCACCTCAAAAGTTATTATAATTATATTAATGACCCCTACACATTGGACCAGTTACCGGTTCTAATTTTCCTTGTAATAAAAGTTCAATATTGTCTTTCAAATTGCCATTTACACCTTTATGAAGTCGAATATTATATTGAATAAACCCCATATAAGGTCTACCTCCAATACCCCCTACAATCATTTCAGTAACTTCCTTTTTTACCATATTAATGACTGGTTCCATACAACCTCCATGTCCTTGATTTTCTATAGAAAAAGCTTTTTTATAACTATTTGCATCATCGATTTCAATCCCGACAAAGTAATTACAGTGACCAAAATGCTCAGATATGTGATCGATTAAATCTGGTCCATTAGAAGGAATTGCTATTATTCTATTCATACTTATTCTTTTCACATTTTTAGATTTTTTGATAAAATGAATAATTATTCAAAATTACTTATATAAACATTTTCTAATTTAAAAACTTAATCTTAATTGTTTAGAATAAAATTTGAATTGTTTTTACACTTTGGTGTATCTACTTTTAATAAAAATTTCATAGTTTCTGGAAACATAATGGATAAAAATCTACTAAAGATTTTAATAACTTTGGGTAAAATATCATAAGTGATTTCCTAACTGGAGTTTTAATCATCAAAGAAGAATTGAAATGTTTTGATATTTATTCAAAAGAATTAGTTTTAAAGATAGAATATATTTATAAATATATATTAAAAGACCGGAATGAAGATTTTAATATTTTCGGTCAGGTGGAAGATATTGTGAATAAGATTTTCTCAAAGCATTAAATAAATGCTCGTGATTCTATATGGATGCAAGTAAAAAAGAAAATAATCTGGAGGATATTAATCAATTAGTTATTTTCATTTTTTGGTTAAAATTTTCATTTGGGATTATTGGAGGCATTTTACACTATAGTATACAAAAGGTTTTATTTGAAAAAGTTCTTTTTTATATTCCGGATTTACTAAGGGGCTTTATACTATTTATTGAAATTTTTGGATATATATCTCTTTTCCATATTTTATTCTATCTAATAATAAGATTCTCTAAAACTTATTTTACAAAAGGAAAGCATGTGAAATTCAGCAATTGGCGATTGGCATTTAAGTCTTCAGGTATCTTCTTCGCAATATTTTTAATTAGTGGTAGTTTATCCTTTTATATTGGATTTTAAACAATTTTGGTACAGATTTTAGATGCAAAAAAGAATTAAGCTCATAATAGTGGTTATAATTGCAATATACATTATTATATCAATAGTTTCATTCATAGTACTGCCCTCCTTTATGCCAATTAAGAATCCTATGGATGTGGACTATATATCAGAAGGAGAATATGCAGGGAATTACTTGGTTTCTGACGTTTCTGGTCCAGCGCGAATTATTGATGCTTCTGGAAAAGAAAAATGGCACACAAATCTAAATGGTGATTTTATTCACGACTGTGATATGCTACCCAATGGAAATATATTAATAGCTGATATTTCGTACGATAGGGTAATAGAGGTAGATATAGATAACTCATCTTCCATTTTGTGGTCCTGGGATGCACGTAATCCATTGGATATTAATTGGACTTTATTTGCTTATGAACAGGGATGGGATGAAATTGATTATACACCTGAAATTAGTTTTTTTGGGATATATTGGACTCATTTAAATGATGTTGATTTTATTAATGGTTCTCAATTTGGACGGAATTATAATTCAATCCTAATATCATTAAGAAATTTCGATTTAGTCTTAGAAGTTAACTATAGTGAGACAAAGGAAGTAATTTGGTGGTATGGAGAACCTGGTAACTATTCACTTCTAAATCATCAACACAATCCAGATCGTTATGAAAATGGTAATACTGTAATATGTGATTCTGGAAACGAAAGAATTATCGAAATTAATACTACTTCTAAAGAAGTTGTGTGGGAATTAAAAGACATCTATCCGTATGGAAAATTCAGATGGGTAAGAGACTGCGATGATATAGGCGATAATAAAAGATTAATTACAGATTCAGGTAATAATCGTTTATTAGTTTATGATATGAATTCTATGAAGATTGTCCGAGAAATAAAATCCCCCTTTTTTTCTAATCCTTATGAAGCAGATTTATTAGAAGATGGAAGACTTATAGTTAGCGGCCTAACGACAGGCACAATAATAATCATGAATTTTGATACTGGAGAAATATATGGCTTGATAGGATTTCCAAATTATTGGGTTCTTCCAATTTCAATAATTATTGGGGTAATGATTTATCATTTTGCACAATTTATTAATGCACTGAAAAGAAGTAATAAAAGAAATATTAGGAAATTAATAGATTTTCAAGTGTATAAAAGAATAATCTATATTATTTGTGGAGTCATAAGTTTATTCTTCTTTACCACAATAATCGCATTCCTATTGATGCTGTTTTTTGGATAACAAAATTAAGAATAATTATTCAAAAATTTTTTATAATATTTTTCATTTGATACTTGTGAAAATATAATTTAAATCTTGTTGGAGTTTTCAAAATATTAAGAATAAATTAAAGGACTTTAATGATTCCTTAATTATTATAATAAAAAATTAAGAAAAGAAGTTAAAAATCTAAAATTAGATGAGTATAGATTATGGAAGAAAATGAAATTCCTGATATCGATTTGAAAGAAACTATCCAAGAGTCCCAGCAAGAAATTTTGGATGAACGCATGGAAAATATAAGAAAAAATATGGAAAAAATCAAGCATAAAATAGTGATTATTTCGGGAAAGGGTGGTGTCGGTAAGACCACTGTGGCTGTAAATCTTGCTATGAGTCTAGCAAGTATAGGTTTGAGAGTAGGTTTATTAGATGTGGATATTACTGGACCTAATGTAAATAAGATGCTTGGAATTAACCCTGAAATCAGGCCACGGGTTGATCCTGAGGCAAAAAAATTTTATCCTGTAAATGGGCCACTAAATATAAAAGTAATGAGTATGGCATTTTTAACACAAAACAGTGATACTCCAGTTATTTGGAGAGGTCCAATGAAGATGGGAGCCGTACGGCAGTTTCTTGGTGATGCAGTATGGGGCGAACTTGATTATTTAATTTGTGATCTACCACCTGGTACTTCTGATGAGACTTTAGATATTTTGCAATTAATACCTGATGAAAATATAGTTGTTGTATCCACACCTCAAGAGGTGGCTCTCATGGATGCAAGAAAAACCATAGCGATGGCACAAACAATGCAGAGAAAGGTTCTGGGAATTATTGAGAATATGTCTGGTTTTAAATGTCCTCATTGTAATAATTATGTTGATCTTTATCCCCCAGGGGGAGCTGAAAAAGCTTCTAGAGATTTTGGGATTACTCTTTTAGGAAAAATACCATTTGAAACTGAAATTAGTCAACAAGGAGACCAAGGGTTACCATTTGTTTTAAAGAATCCGGAAAATGAAAGTGCAAAAGCGTTTAAATCAGTTGTTAAAAAAATTAGGGAAACTTTAGAATAAAATCTTTTTCTATTCTTCCCACTTTTGTTTTTCAAATAATTTATGTCCTTTTAATAACAAGACTTCAGAAATTCTGCAATTTAAAACTTTTCACGCTATATATACTAATTCTATAAATATGAAAACAGTTTAAAAGGATTAATATTATTATGTTATTGCATTTTTTGAAATCATCTAATTACAAGTTAAGGGATTTAAAAATTAGTTTAGAAATTGAAACTGAAGTTTCAAAATTATTAAAAGGAATTGTTATTTGTAAAGAAACTGGGGTATATTTATTAGATTTAATTTTAGATTCAGAAATTAATCCCGTTTTACTCTCTTCCTTTGTTGGAGCACTCTCTCTATTTGGAGAGGAGAATATGGGAAAAATCCAAGAGATTACCATTAAAGGCTTGGATATACAGATGATAATTGTGAATAAGCATAACCTTATTTTAATTGCAATAATGGATAAGGAATTTCTGAAACACGATATTCGAAAAGAAGCCGAAAAATCATTAGATATGTTTTATTCTCTTTATAAGAATGAAATCGATGAGTGTGTTGATGTATGTATGTTTGATTCATTTAAAAAAATCTTATATAAGCAAATTAAAGAATATTTTGAAAAAATTAAAGGTTCAGGAGATTTTGGATTTTTCACAGAAGCGATTACACGTATGAGAAACCATGAAGAATAATCTACAAAGTGTAAATATTCGCCATCTTGATTAAAAATTAGATGGGTTTTTTTTAATTTTTGAAAGTTTTAATAATAAAAAAAAATAAAGTTATAATTCTGCTATAGCTTTTTGTTTTGCTACTTTCTCCTCCTCTGTAAGTTTGACTTCTCCTCTTTTAACGAAAAACATTAGGATTAATGCAATTATGAGAAAGACGGCAGCATTTAATACTAGAGTATAAGGTGGACTAATTAATGGATTATTAAATAGGTCAGTAAGGCTCCCCAATATATAAGGCCCTGTAATGGCTGCTAAAAAACTAAAAAAGTAATAAATACCTGTATATGTGCCTACTTTTTCATTTGTAGGAGCTAATTCCCATATGATAACAATTGAATTAACATTAACAAAAGACCAACCTATTCCTCCAATGGCTAAAAATATAATTATGAAAAGTAAACCATCTGCTCTCATATTCCATCCAATAAAGAAAATTAAAATTAAACATATTATCATTGTTGTCAATCCTATTTTGATCGCATTTCTCCTACCAACTTTTCCCGCTATTATCGCGAATGGATAAGCAAATATTATGATAGGTAATGCTACAAAAAAAGCCAAAAATCCTGAGACATCTTCACTTTGCAACAAAACATTTGTACCATATATAGTAAGCAGTGCTGCTAATCCTTGAAAAGCGACAAAGTAAAAGAAAATTGCTAATCCCATTATTAGAGTACTTTTATCTTCTTCTTTTAATACATCCTTAAAACTTGTAATTATACTTGGCTTCTTCTTTGCTTCCTTGACTTTTTCCCCTTCTAATTGTTCTCTCTCGAGTAATGCTTTATAGCTATATGATTCCTTTTCATCTACCTTCCATATCAATATAAATAAAGACACCACCATTAAAACTGAAACTATAATAAAAGCACCTTGTAATGTTATTAATCCTGCAACTAAGCTTAATCCATATCCAATTACTCCTCCAAGTCCTCCCAACATATTAATAATCGCATTTCCTTTGCTCCTATGTATAGGTTCAATAAAATCTGGCATTAATGAAACAGCTTGTGATCTATAAAATCCCATAGCAATACCAAAAAACACTATCCAAATTGTTAATAGTGGTAAATTGTTTTCTCCTGTTGGAATTAAAGCAAAAAAAATCGCACCAGCAGGTATACCAATTATAATATAAGGCATCCGTCTTCCAAACCTAGAACGCGTATTATCAGAAATCGAACCCATAATGGGTTGAAGGATAACACCAATTATATTATCAATTGCCATCCATATTCCTACAAGACTTAAAAGGGTTAAAATGCTTTCTAATAGCTTACTCACTCTTGCATTATATAAACTCCATGCTACTTCAGTGGTAAAAAAAGCTAAAGCTATGAAAAAGGTCAATTTAATATTGAATTTTTCCTTAGGTTTAGTTTCAGACATTTTTTCTCAAAATTTATAATTTAAATTTAAGATTTTAAAAATAGATTATTTTTTGCTGTTTAAAAAAATTTATAATTTTAATAAAGATCAATCCTCAAAAAAATAGTATAAAAAAAATAAGAAATAAAAAAATTATAATTCAATTTCGATTTTAATATGCTTTATTTCTTCAGGAATCTTCTTGGCTGATTTTAAATAGCCTAGGATTATATTTTTTAGCATAGATTCCATTAGTTCGTTTAATGGGATATCTTTCTCATTAATTTCTAAATTTACAGAGCTCATAATATCTAAACTGCTACTTTAGCTTAAAAATCTTAAGTTTATTTTTTATTGATTTATTTATTGAATTACAATTTGCTATTTTTAAAATGCATAAGGCTTGCTTAAAGCTTGTTTAAAAATAATTGGTTTGAGCATATTGATTAACGGTTCAAAAACTTCCTCCTTAAAGAAGTAATATCCCTTCTTAAGTAAAATGAGATATAAAGGAGAAGGAGTAGAATCTAATAATATCCTCTTAAATAAGAAATAATATTTTGATCTTTGAAAAATTAACTGATCCTTAATGTCATCCCCTAAATTATTATCTTTCTGAATTTTATTATTAAATTTAATGAAATATGGCATAATTTGTCTTATAAGCTCTTTGGATTCTTTTTCTTTATAGTATGAACCAATAATGAGCGAATTTTGATCTAGAACTAGCATGCCAGAACAATTTATTTTATTGCAAAATTCACTTATAGTTTTTTTAATTAATTGTGTTTTTGGGTATAATTTTAATAGGATCTCTGATACTGTAAATATTATTGAGGGTAAATTATAGATAGAGGTTATATAGAAAGATAGCTTTTTGTAATAAGTTTCCTCATGAATTTTCTGTTTTAATTTACTAATAATTTCATCCCAATTTTCTTTAATATCTTCAGGGAAATCAGGATCATATTTATGAAAAAATATATTAATAGGGGGGTTTATTTTTAACGCGTAAAATTGGTCAATTACATCTTTTAAATAACTGATAGCTTCAGGAATTCTTTCCTCATTTTGGATATCTATCACGAAGATTGCAATCTCAGTATTATCAAAATACATATTTGGATTTCTTAAGTAAGAAATTCGGTAAGTATCTTGCCCTCCCAAATCCCATTCACTTATTTCAATATCCAAAAAATCAAAAATTCTTCTTTGTGCTCCTTTTGTTGGTGAGATTACAGCAATTTTGGAAAATTCCTTCTTTAAAGTTAAAATTATTGAGGTTTTCCCTGCAGTATCTAATCCTGTAAAAAGAATTTTTCTAGCTCTATCATTTTCTTCTTTTAAGTATTCCATTTTCAGATTCCTCCTAAATAAAGAATACAAAATCGTTTAAATAAAATTATATTATTTAGGTGACAATATTTAATTGAATTTCATAAATATACAATTATTTCTATCTGTTTTAAATAGACAATTTTAAGAGATAAATAGACAATTTGCTTAGAACTTAATTTCTAAACGATGTCTAAATCTACCCTTTAACTTAAAAACTTTGAGCTTACTTTTTATTGATTTTTTAAACAAGGGTTGAATTCAAATGTTCTAATGCAATTCTAACCTCAGGAGTAATGTGATGTTCAATTTTACAACAAATCTCATTTAACTTTAAATCGTCTTTTAAATTTAAGATATTTTTGAAGAACTTTTTTAATTCTTTATTTTTTCTTAGGATACTTTGAGCAACCTTTTTACCTTTAACTGTTAAGTGTATTGATTTTCTTGGACGCCAAATAATAAAACCTTCATTTTTCAGTTTATAGAGCATCTCAGTAACAGACGAAGGTTTAACTTTCAAAAATTCAGCAATCTCTGAATTTAAAACCCATCCACCCTTTTTTTTTTTAGAAATAAGATAGATTGCTTTTAAGTAATTTTCGTGGCTTTCTTTATAATCCTTATACATTATATTGTTTGGAACTCCTTTATCCTAAATAGAAAAATATAATAATAAAAAATATTATTCTTTTAACTCTAAATCCTCAATCCTTTTTGCGATATCTTCGATTGCGTTTTTAATTTCATTCATTTCAGATTCCATATACTCTTTTTCCTGCTTTAACATAGTTAATTGGTCTTTTTGACTTAATACTGGAGCAGGTGTATATACTGAAGGAGCTATTGTATATGGTTGATAAAGAGGAACTCCTCCTCTCCACCTTCCCCAATAACCTCTCCCACGACCTCTCCCCCACCCCATACCTCTTCCCCAGCCTCTTCCTAAGCCCATACCATATCCTTTAGTATATCCGGGTGTACTATAACCTGCACAATAACCTAATACCCTTCCTGTCATTGGACCTTCTCCCCTCGGACCAGTTCTATCTCCACCAGGCATTTTTTATATCATCTCTATTTTTTTAATTTTATTGTTGTTTTTATTATTTTGAATAAATATTCATATATTATCCTAAGTAATTATTATAAAATAAATTATTTAAATATTATGAATAATAATTCATTATTTGCAGAACTTATGAATAAAGATCCATCTTTTAAAATTAGGATTAATTTTGATAATAAATGTTCCGAAATAGGGTTTTTAACTGGTTTTGGGTTTTCAGCTTTAATTTATAGTTATTCTACGCGGGACTATTTACTATTTGACACAGGAGGAAACGGAAAGATTCTAATTCATAATATTAATCAGTTTAAAATTAATATTGTATTAATTAAAAAAGTCATAATTTCTCATAATCACCATGATCACACCGGAGGTTTATTCGATATATATAATGCAAATAAAAATATTGAAGTTTATGTACCCTTTAATGATTTGAATTCTTTTAGGAAAGCTTTTTCAGGGCTTTTAGTTCATGGTGTATTAGGCATGACAGAAATTGAAGATAATATATTTTCTTCGGGTCAATTTACGGGAAGTTTTATTTCAGAACATTGTTTAATTTTAAGATTAAAAAATAATGAATTGATCTTATTAGTAGGATGTAGTCATCCAGGTTTAGAGAAATTTATTTTAAAAGCGCGAGAATTAGGTTCAATAAAAGGAATAATTGGAGGTTTTCATGGGTTTCAAAATTTATCATATTTAGAAGGAACTGAATTTATTGGAGCTTGTCATTGTACGCAACATATAGAGTTAATTAAACAAAAGTTTCCTAAGGCATTCTATAAGGTATGTGTAGGTACCACATTAATCTTTTAACTCTTTTCTGATATCGCCATTAGAAAAGATATTATCAGGATAAATTTCTCTATCATATCTCACACACTTTTCACTAAATAATTTCTTCCTTTGGCAGTAATTTTGATAATTATATATTTTTAAAGGAATAGGATCAATTTCAAGTGATCTCTCTAATTGCCTGTTTGATACCAGTCCGCATAAAGGAGTGTCTTTTTTATAGATAAAGGACACAAATTAGACTTGAACTTTTTTGTGACACTTCAGTAAATCGGAGTGTATTATAATCGTAAAAAATAAAATAATATTATTATATAAAACATTTTTGCTGAAAACGTAGAGTATTTTCCTAAAATTTGAGTTCTAAACGATCTATGATATCGTTTTGGATAGGTGTCCCAAGATCGATGAAAGTAGCATTATATCCTCCAACTTTTACAATTAAGTCTGGATAATTTTCGGGATGTTTTTGAGCATCTTTAAGTGTGTCTGTTGATACTACAGTAGGTTGAATTTGCATTCCTCCAGAATCGAAATAAGATTTTAATAGATTATAAAATTTCTCAATATTTTCTTCATTTTGTAAATTCTGAGGATGGATTCGCACATTCACAGCAACTCCATTTGTGGCATTTTCATAATTTAATTTTGCTAATGAATTCAAAATCGAGGTGATTCCGTTTTTTTCTACTTTATTTACTGGAGATAAACTATTTGATAGAGCTTGCATTGCTTTTCTTCCATCAGCAGTTGGTTGGGTGAAAAAACCTTCCATAACATGAATACCCATAGAATAAGCCCCTGCGTTATATCTACCTCCTCTTATGGGTTCATGTCTGGTTACTTCTGACGTAAATAGGTTCCATAATTTTATAGCTAAAACATCAATTTCCTCTTTATCATTTCCCCATTTATCATATTTATTAATTAATTTCTGTCGAAACTCTTCTTGGCCTTCGAAGTTATTATTCAGAATTTCTACTAATTCAGGTAAAGTCAACAACTTTTCTTCATAAACGACATTTTTTATATTATAGAAAGAATCAACTAAGGTGGCAAACCCATAAGCCGTGATCGATGAATAATTATATTTTGCTCCTCCACAAACATAGTCTTTTCCACTTTCCAAACAACCATCTAAAGTAGCTGATATAAAAGGGTGTTGCATATATTTCATAGCCTCTTGATCTCCAATTTCAGCAATCTTTTTGCTTCTTTCAATATTATATCGAAGTTGTTTAATAAAAGCGGTATATAAATCGTCAAATGTAGAAAAATCTGAGATATCACCTGTTTGTAGGCCAGCAATAGTTTTTGACATATTATTATAACCATTATTTAATGTTAATTCTAGTACACCAGGTAGATTCAAAAACATACGCGCTGTGGCAGCAAAACTATTTCCTTGACCTGTAGGTTCAACACATCCAATTAGTACATAATCTCGAGCATCCTCTAGACTATAACCACCCTTTATTAAAGCAGGAATAATTATATCATCATTATAAAATGCAATTCCAGAAGTGTGTCTAAATAATTTGATAGCTTCTTTAAAAAAATCTTTTGGAGTATTTTTATGAATTCTTACGGACAAATCAGTCGTAAGAACCTTAATATTTTTATAAGCTTCAAGGAATAAATATGAAATTTCATTTGTTGCATCATTCCCTTGTGTATCCATTCCAGATATCGTAATTGTTTGAGTATTTTGACCAAGGGCATTGGCTACCATTGTAAAATCAGTAGGTAATAGAGTCACGTTCCACGTTAGCTTTAAATTTAATTCCTCTATTAACTCTAAGGCTAAATCACGAGTTAAAACGCCTGATTCGATATCGTTTTCATAATATGGCCGTAGGATCTGATCTAAACGTCCTAATGCAACAACACTTCTCTGATAAATAATATTAAAAATATTCTGGGTAAACCAAATAAATTGAACAGCTTCATAAAAAGATGTTGGAGGTTCTGAACAGAATTTATTCATCATTTTTCCAATTACTTCTAATTCACTGCTACGATTTTCATTTAATTCTGCCTTAGCCATAGAAAAAGCTAAATCTGCAAACCTTTTAGAAAAAACTATAGCAGCTTTATAATATATCTTTATTGCTTCATAGAAATCATATTTTTCTTGAAAATCTTTATCATTCTTATTTAATTTAGCTTGATATAATTTAGCTTTTTCAATAATTCCCTTATATCCTAAATTTAATACTTTTTTATATCCTGCGCATAAATGACCTTCTGTAGGACCTACTTGTATGGCAATATTAGGAGCTAATGAAGAAACTATTCCTGTTCCAGTTATAAGCTCTTCTTCAAGGAGTCTCTTATTGATTCTACCCCCAATAAGTGCTTTATCCTTCCAAAAAGGGATAATTTCTAATAAATCCTCAATTTCTTTTTCCTCTATAAAAAAAGGTTGAAGTTTTCTTCTTGCTAATTTCTTAAATGTTATTTTTTTCTCTAGACTATTATCATATCTTTGTAGGTCTAAATTGACTTTTTCACCTAGATTCTTGCTAGTTTCATTTCCAACCAACAATTCATTCTGTCTAATGAAAATCGTCATATTTCTTAATGTATGGGCTACTGATTTCGCTCTTTTAATGACTTCAGAGTCATTTGGATTTCTTTTATAAATTTCAGTAAAAAATTTCATGCGTTCAATGCATAATTCATACTTACTTGATAAGAGGTCTTCTTTTAATCTATTAATTCGCTCAGAATTAGTTGTAGTATCCATATTTTGACTCCTTGAAAAAATTATCAGATTTTTATTTTATTATCTTAATTCTATAAAAATTTTAAAATTTTAAAAGATAAGTCCTTAATAAAATTACTCATACAATTAGTGATCTATAAAATTTGAAAGAAATCAAAAACAAAACAGCAGTAATCACAGGTGCAGGAAGTGGGATCGGCCGAGCGCTTGCTATTAAATGCGCTCAAGAGGGTATGAAAGTAGTACTTGCTGATATTAATGAGAAAAGCCTAGAAAGGGTCAAAAGAAAAATCCAAAGAGCGCGAGGAGAAGTTTTAACTATAAAAACTGATGTTTCAAAATATAATGAAGTTGAAAATTTAGCTCAAAAGACAATTGAAAATTATAAATTAATTCATTTATTAATCAATAATGCTGGTGTAGCAATACCACGGCTTGCTT
The DNA here is from genome assembly GCA_048940645.1 of Promethearchaeota archaeon. Lineage (GTDB taxonomy): Archaea > Asgardarchaeota > Lokiarchaeia > Sigyniarchaeales > SOKP01 > SOKP01. Next base: position 38,961 of record JBHLOI010000009.1, read on the forward strand.
GGCAATATACTGTAAATGATTGGGAATGGGTATTAGGGGTAAACTTATGGGGTGTAATTTATGGTATTCGCGTTTTTGTACCGATCATGCTTCAGCAGGAAATTGAATGTCATATTGTGAATACCGCTTCTATAGAAGGTTTAGGTTCCATTGGTCCTGGAGGTGCAACATATAGCGTTTCTAAGCATGGAATAGTTGCCCTTTCTGAGGTATTAAAGTATAACCTTGAGGAAATTGGAGCAAAAATTAATGTTTCTGTATTATGTCCTGGATTAGTTGATACAAAAATCTTTACATCTGAATTAAACCGTCCTAAGGAGTATCAAATCAAAGAAATCAAGAAGATCGACATCCACGATCGAGATAGAGAAGTAGAGATGTACCGGAAAATATTGACAGAATCGCCTATGATATCACCTGAACAGGTGGCAGATGATGTATTTCAAGCCATCAGACAGCAAAAATTTTATATTTTAACGCATACTCAACCTATTATTAAAGATCTAATAAAGGAGCGAGTGAATGCTATTTTAAGAGCATTTGATGAGCAATGAGTAAAAAAACACAGATTCTTTTCTTTGTCTGAATTATATTATTATAATTTATAAATTAAAAAGTGATTAAATATGAATTTTAAAACTATTAAATTTGAATTAAAAGAAAATGGAATAGGGTTATTAACTTTAAATAGACCTGAAAAGCTGAATGCTATGTCCTTTCAGATGATTGAAGATTTGAATCAATTATTTGATCATTTGGTAATAAATTTAGATTGTCGTGTGTTAATTTTGAAAGCTGAGGGAAGAGCTTTTTGTGCTGGTTTGGATTTAAAAGAATCAACAATCTTACAATCGAAAAAAAAACCACAAGAATTAAAGGAGAAATTTTTCTTCATTAATGTCCCAGAAAAGGATACAATAAAAGCCAAGATGTATGCTCAATGGTATACTAGTCAACTTATAGTTAAGATGCGGAAAATCTCCCAACCAATCATAGCATTAATTAATGGTCCAGCATCAGGAGCAGGTTTTGCATTTGCTTTAGCAGCCGATATACGAATAGCTGGTCAAAAAGCGCGATTTAATAATGCATTTATTAATATTGGTTTTTCTGGTTCTGATTTAGCAAGTAGTTATCATCTCCCTAGACTTATTGGGATGTCAAGAGCAGCAGAAATACTCTATACTGGTCGCTTTATTAGTGCCGAGGAAGCAGAAAAAATAGGATTAGTATCTAAAGTTGTCGATGATACCGCGTTATTAAATGCTGCTATTGATTTAGCTGAAGAATTACTTAAGAAGAGTCCCCTAGGATTACGTATGACTAAGCAAGCTATTAATTTATCCCTTGATTCTCCAAGTTTAGAAACCATGATCCAATTAGAAAATCGCACCCAAATGTTATGCTCGGTTTCTGATGATTTAATGGAAGGGGTGCAATCTTTTTTCGAAAAGAGAGACCCAAAATATCCCTTAAAGTGATTAACTCTTTATTATTTTTCATTTCATAAGATGAATCCCGAAAAAATTTATCAAGAGCTTAAAAGTAAACTAATAGAAGATTCAGAAGCAATTGAATTACTGATTACATTGCTAGAATCTAGTGAGGATATAAATCTTAGAATTAGAAGTTTAGAGATTTTAAGCAAAATAGATCTTGTTAATCTTAGAATTTTTAAAATTCTGGAGAATCTTCTTATTTCAGATGAAAATGAAATAATAAGATCGATTGCTGCAGAAATTATAACGAATTGTTACATGGATAAAAGCTTAAAATCATTAAAATGGGTCATTATAAATGATGAATCTCCAATTTTGCTTAAAAAGATTAAACAACTAATTGAGAATAAAGATCTAAATTACTCTAAAGCTTTGTTAGAGGAATATCATAATAAACTAAAGAAGATAGCCTCCATATACAGAATTAATTTTGAAGAATTACAGCTACTTTTAGATCTAAATATAAAATTAAATGGTCAAAATTTATATCAAATGGATGCAATATTCAGCTTTATCTATGACAATAATTTTATGTGTGCTATAAAAAAGGGGCATATTAATGAATTAAGTATGTCATTATATAATGAATTACCTACTAGTGTTGGATATTTATCTAGATTAGAACATTTAAATCTCAGCTGTAATTATTTAAGTGAATTGCCAAGTTCCTTATCAAACCTTAAACTACTTAAAACTCTTGATTTAAGCTGGAATAATTTTACTAATTTCCCGGAAGTAATAAAAAAGGTACAATCTATCGAAATACTCGATTTTAGTAATAATAATGTGGAGAAATTACCTCCATGGATAAACTTTTTAAACAATTTAATTTTTCTAAATGTAGAAAATAATAATATTGAAAAGATTCCTGAATCAATAAGATATTTAAAAAAGTTGAAATTTTTTTATTATTAACAATAATTCAGAAGCAAAACCTCGCTTGTTTTTTTTATCCAAGAATAAAAAATATACTTTAAGTAAATTTTAATTCACGCCATATTTTAGTTATAATAATTAATATTAAAGAGATTTAAAATGGATTTCAAGACTATTAAATTTGAGTTAATGGAAAATGGAATAGGCATAGTTAGTTTAAACAGACCAGAAAAATTAAATGCTATTTCCTTCCAAATGGAAGAGGATTTGCATAACTTACTAGATGCATTAATGGTTAACTTAAATTGTCGGGTTCTTATCTTTAAGGGAGAAGGGAGAGCATTTTGCTCTGGTACTGATCTCCAGGAAGGCTTGATCTTAAATTCTAAAAAAACACCTCTAGGATATGAAACCTTTCATTATCTTAATATCCATGAACCTGTAAAAAGGAAACTATACCATCAATGGAGAATTAGTCAAATTTATGTAAAGATGAGGAAAATAAGTCAACCAATAATAGCTATAATACAAGGAGCCGCAGCAGGAGGGGGATTTGGGTTTGCTATGGCATCTGATATACGAATAGCAAGCGAAGATGCAAAATTCATTAACGCTTCAATTAATATTGGACTATCGGGGGCTGATACAGGTGGTAGCTATTTTCTTCCACGATTAATTGGAATGTCTAAGGCAGCAGAAATCCTATATACTGGTAGAGTTATTGCTGGAAAAGAGGCTGCAGATATTGGTTTAGTATTTAAAGTTGTTAAAACAGAGGAGCTTTTGAATTCAGCACTTAAAATTGCTGAAGAGATGTTGAAGAAAAGTCCCTTAGGATTACGTATGACTAAACAAGCTATTAATTTATCAATGGATTCTCCAAGTTTGGAAAATATTTTACAATTAGAAAATAACTCGATTGTTTTAACATTTAGTTCAAAAGATATAAATGAAGCTTCAAGTGCTTTCTTCGAGAAAAGGGACCCTAAATATCCCTTGCTATAAAAAAAAAAGATAATAATTATTGATATATATCATAGGAATCTTTTTCCTTTTTCTCATGGTCTTCTTTTTTTTTCATGAATTCTTTTAATAATTTACTCCCCGTCTCATCACGTTTAAGTACCAGCTGAGTAAGTATATTTTGTTTCCTTTGGAGTTCAAGTAATGTATTTGCAATATGATTCATTAATTCAAATTGAATATGACACATATTTCGTTTCTCTTCTTCTCCACATTCTTCGCAATATTCTGCACATGAACGCCAATCTTGAAAAAATAAATCTATGTTTACATCCTCTACAGATAGCATATACTTTTCGCATTCTTCACAGTTTTTATCAGCCTTAATTTTTAAATCGTGAATTAGCTTTTTTATAGTTTCAATTAACTTCCATTTTTCTGTTTCAGAAAGTTCTATAAATTCCTTTTCAGTTAAATCTACTATTTCTTCAGTCATTCTAATTTACCTTTGTAATGTGCCTATTATTATAAATGTATAATAATAGGATGAGATTTAAATTTTATAAGAAAATAAAAAAAGAGAATAATAAATATTCTACTTTCTGATTTGAACTTTTGGACGGATTGGAGAAGCTCCACCAAAATTGGTAATAACAGGGCAATGAGTAAATACCTTGTCCATTAATTCATTAATTTTTTCTTCTGGAGCATCAGCTTTAATTCTTATCACAGGTTCCAATTTATCGTAACCCGCAAGTTTATTATCGTCAATTCCAAAAATTGCTCCAAGATTGATATGCCCACGAGAAAAGACTTTCAGTTCTTGGATATCGATATCCATAATTTTGGCCCAAAATTTAGTAACTGCTATAATACAAGCACCAATAGAAGATAGAATTACTAATAAGGGAGAAGGTCCTTTATTTGTTCCATCTAATCCACCAGGAGCATCTATAAGTAGTTCAAAAGGCTCTCCGGCAGGATTCCCCATTTTACAGTTTACTTGCATACCATCAGAGAGCATTTCACATTCAATATTAAAGTTTTTCTCCCCTGCGTTCCAATCAACATTAATAGCTTCATATGTCTCTTTAAAACTTGGCATTTTTGATCACTTTTTAAAGAATAATTATTCAAAATTTTTATATAAGATAAATAAACATTGTTTTTAAAATTGTTGATAGAATTAATTTACATTTTTTAACCTAAATTTACTGATTTTTCTTTTAAGATTTTTGAATTGATTATAATCTAAAAGGACAATTTTTATGACTATTATTATTATATTTAGGTTAATAATGAGAAATTACAATTTTGGGTAGATAATAATGGAAAAAAAACCAGTATCTGAATCTAAAGTTGAAATTGCCCAAGTGATGTATCCAGAACATGCAAATCCCGCTGGGAATGTTCATGGAGGGCATATTCTCAAATTAATAGATCAAGCAGGAGCTATTGTGGCTGCTCGGCATACGCATAAAAATGTCGTAACAGCGAGCGTTGATAGTATGTCATTTATATCTCCAGCATATGTGGGAAATTTAGTATTCGCGAAAGCATCGCTAAATTATGTTGGTAGAACTTCTATGGAAGTAGGAGTCAGGGTTGAAGCAGAATGTTTAAAGACAGGTAGACATACGCATATTGCATCAGCTTATCTAACTTTCGTAGCTTTAAATCAAGAAGATAATCCCATTCCAATCCCTCGACTCATAACCGAAACTGAAGAAGAAAAAAGACGTCATGAGGAGGCAAAAAAAAGGAGAGAAAATAGGATGACAAAAAGAAAAGCGCATAAACAACCCCAAGAACCTTGTATAGTAAGACCTGAAAAGTTATAGAAACTTGAAAAACCTCTATCCACATATTTTTAATTTTTAATATAAAATTCTCTCTTCGACAAGAAAATTGACTCCAAACCTTTTTAAAATAATTTACATATTTTATATTTTATATAATTTTGTCTAATCCAATAATAAGTTTTTACTGGTGAGAATATTTGAAAAGAAAATTCATTTATTTATTTTTAATATTCATTCTCTCTCTTAATATGACCCTTATTTTTCCTAATAACACTATGAATGAACCTTTTACAAATTCTAACATACCAGAAGAAGGGGTATTTCGATTATCTTCGATAAACGAATGGGATTCTGATGGAAAAGAAATATGTACAGCAGTTTATAATCAAACAAATCCTCAAATATGCTATGATGGGGCAGGGGGTGCTATTATTATATGGGAAGATTTAAGAAATCCGGTTACACAGAAGGATATCTATGCTCAAAAAATTGATTCAAATGGAAATAAGTTATGGGACAATAATGGAGAAGCTGTATGTACGTCAATTACATCTCAAATAAATCCTCAAATTTGTAGTGATGGAAATGGAGGAGCAATTATAACATGGCAGGATTTTAGAAGTGCCACTGATTTCGATATTTATACTCAAAGCATCGATTCCAATGGAAATATAAAATGGAATATTAATTGTATTCCCATTTGCACTTCGGAAAATAACCAATATGCTCCCCAAATTTGCATTGATGGAGTCGGGGGCGCTATTATAACATGGTATGATAATAGAAGTGGTGACTTTGATATTTATGCTCAACGAATTGATATCGATGGAAATATAAAATGGAATCCTAATGGTACTTTAATTTGTACAGAGATAAATGACCAATCATTACCTCAGATTTGCAGTGATGAAAACGGAGGAGCAATTATTACATGGCAAGATTATAGAAATGGTGTTCCTGCATTTGCTGATATATATTCTCAAAAAATAAATTCAACTGGAGAAGTGAAATGGACTATTAATGGAGAAGCTATATGCACAGAGAATGGAGTTCAAGCTAATGCTCAATTATGTAGTGATAAAACTGGAGGGGCAATTATTACCTGGCAGGATTTTAGGAATTTTGCAGATTATGATATTTATGTTCAAAGGGTTAATTCTACAGGTAGTGTGAAATGGGTTATTGAGGGGTTAACTATCTGTGCTGCAAGTGATGACCAAGAGAATCCAAAGTTATGCACAGATGGAATTGGAGGTGCTATAATTACATGGGAAGATTATAGAGATGGTATAGATTATGATCTATATGCCCAAATGGCTAATTCCAACGGAAATATTACATGGATACCTAATGGGGTAGTCATTTGCACCATAGCCAATGATCAAACTAATCCTCAAATTTGTAGTGATGGAGGTGGAGGTGCTATTATAACATGGCAAGATTATAGAAGCGCTATAAACTATGATATTTACTCTCAGCGAGTAAATACTAACGGGAATATGACATGGACTGAAAATGGTGCTCCTATATGTACTTCAAACAATGATCAAAAAAACCCTCAAATTTGTGTCGATGGAACTGGAGGAGCAATTATTAGTTGGCAAGATTACAGATATGGATCAGATTACGATATTTTCGCTCAAAATATAAAGAATGAAGCACCATTTAGTATTTGGGATTTCTTAATAGAATATGGTTTATATATTGGTATCGGTATAGCTTTACTTGCTCTTATTACTGCTATTGCTCTTCGAAGGAAATCAATAAAAGGGAGGAGACTCCGTGTATTTATTAGTCATGCTGTGGCTGATTTTGAGGTATATAAAATTAAAGAAATAGCTGAATATTTAGAGAAACAAAAGGAAATATCCGATGTATATTATTGTGAAGAGGATCTTGTAGGTAATATTGATGATTGGATGAAGAGGACTGTACCTCGTTGTCAACTTTTAATCTTTTTTTCCTCCGATAATTCTTTAAAATCAAGAGATTGTATGAATGAATTAAAACTAGCACGAAAATATAATATTCAAATCACCCCAATTTTAGGAACTAATCTAAGATGGGAAGATCTAGAAGGACTAAATATTAACAGAGAACTTGGAATGGTATACGATCCAGCTGAATTTGATAAGTTTCGCAAGGATCTGAATAACTATGTCTTAAAATTTAAAGAAGACTTAGAAAAAGAAATCCTTGAAAAAAAAGAAGGAAGGAAAGAGAAGAAAATGAAAACCTAATTAAGATATAATTTTTTTTACTTTTTTTCGACATTTTAACAGTTTTGTTAATTAGTATCACTAATAAAGTAAGAAAATTGCTTAAATCTTAAAAAAAAATCTTCTTCTGGTAAAAATATGGGAAATATAAAATAAAAATTAGATTTTGTTTTTTAAAAAATACCTGCATCTTTGAGAATTTTCTTATGATCAAATGCTAAGTCCATAGTTCTAATCTTATCAATTGGGATTGTTTCAGCTGAAACTGCATCATCTCCACCTGCCATTCTTGAAAGATCTCGTACAAGGCGACATTTGAATGCTGTCGATACGATTTTACCTCGGGGATCACGTCCTTTCTGATCATATACTCCAATCTTATCAATAATTTCTACGACAAGATTAGTCTCTTCTCTAACTTCTCTGATTATTGCTTGTTCAGGATCTTCGTTATATTTAATAAAACCACCGGGGAGTGCATACTTTCCTTTAAAAGGGGCATACTTTCTTTTAATTAATATTATATTTTGATTATCATCTTGAATAACCGCATCAGCTGTATATCCATATTCCGAGGACTTGGATTTTATTCTGCTATAAATAAAATATCCTATTGTTATAATTAAGAAAATTCCCAAAATTACCGAAATAATTAAATGCATTAATACAGATCCAGGGTCTAAAGCACTTACGCTTGAAGCAATTCTAATTGCATTTACATAATCTATTATAAATCCTGCACCTAATATGACTTGTAAGTAATATAAAGCTTTTTTAGTTCTTTTTTGGATTGCTTCGCTCCTTTTAATATATAATTCCTGCATTGAATCATAAAGCATTTTGAATTTTTCATTTGTTCTATTAATAATTACTTCCAAACGGAATTTTCTTATCAAATGCGTTAAAACTCTTGTATAATGTTGACGTGGGTTCCAATCTAATTCACTATAGATAAGACTCATCTTCGTTTGAATCATCCCCCTTAAAAACCTAAGATTCTTAGTTTTCTCCTCGATCTTTTGTAAACTCATAAATACGTCGGAATAGCGTTTCATAAATAAAACGTCAAGTGAATTATTGATTGACATTAAAGCGAAAAGAACAGCCCTCATCTTAGGGGTAGGTTCTAAGATATGGTCTTTTATATATGGAAACTCTGTTTCATAATTTCTTTCTACCATATAAATGAATCCAGAATTTCTTTTAATATAGTGTAATTCAGATAAGCGATTAGATAGATTTTTTTTAACTCTTCTTTCAAAATAGTTCTCGCTATAATCACCCCATTGACCTGCATATACCTGAGTCCAATATCCGAGAGCCTCCTTATATCTATCTATACTTTCCTCATTCCATTGAACTTCCATAGGTAGGGTTTTATTAGAGATAACGAAAACGTATATCGGACTTTCTGTATCAAGAAGAAGGAACTGATTTTCTCTCTTTTTTCCAAATTTTTTAAGGATATCAATCGTTATAAAGGGAATCTGTTGAATCAAGTCCGATGTAATTTTTTCTTTCTTATATGGCTCATTTTTATAGTATTCGACTTCTAACTTGAAATAACCAAGTGTATTATAGACTAAATCTCTATTATCTTCAGTATACGGGTTATTTTCATCAGTATAAGGGAAATTTTGAAAAAATGGCTCCCAATCGCACTCAATTGAAATAGAATTGGCCATTTCCCTCAATATCTGCTTTTTTTCTTCAGCATAAGGATATTTTTCTAAATATATAAATGCTTTCTTAAGATCATTTTCATTTAGGTTTTTTAATCTCTCCAATAAAAGAGCTTCTATTTCTTCTGCCTTAGTTTCTCCAATGAACTCGTTTGTATTAATAAACGCACTAATATACCAGAATTCTTTTGCATAAACAAACCGTAACTTTTCTTCCATTCTCTTTTGCCCTCATTTTATTTACATGAGATAAAGTTGTTAAATTATAATTATACTGTTATATTATTTATTACTTTTTTTTTAATAAAAATAATATTAGTTATCAATTTAAATTAAGATTTTATTACTGATTTTTATAAAACTTTTATATAAAAACGGATAAGGATATTTTATATAAAAAAAAGGTAATTGAAATGAATGAAGTAAAAAAATCTCCCAAGTTAAAACGTAAAGTTTCTCTATTTGCATTGACTATATATGGAGTGGGTAATGTACTTGGAGCAGGAATTTATGCATTAATTGGACAAGTTGTAGGGATAACGGGCAATCTTTCATGGCTAGCATTTATTTTAGCAGCTATTACTGGTGCATTTACAGGACTATCTTATGCTGAACTTTCAGCTATGTATCCTAAGAGTGCAGCCGAATTTGTTTATACAGAAGAAGCATTTAAAGTGCGAATTTTATCATTTATTTTAGGATGGATCATCATCTTTTCAGGTATATTTTCTGCCGCTACGGTTGCACTGGGTTTTGCTGGATATATCTCAGAGATATTGGGATTTGATTTGGCAATTATAAAAATTATATTCGCTATTGCTTTAATCCTCGAATTGAGCATTATCAACTTTATTGGTATAAAAACTTCCACCTGGACAAATGTCATATTTACATTAATAGAAGCTTTCGGTTTAATATTCATAATTGTTATTGGTATCCCAAAATTTGGTACTGTAAATTATTATGAATTGCCCACCCTTTCAGTTATGCCTATCTTATCTGCAGTAGCGTTAATATTTTTTGCATATATAGGCTTTGAAGATATTGCTAATATTGCTGAGGAGGTTAAAGAACCCCAAAGGAATCTTCCTAAGGGTATAATATATTCCATAATAATTACTACAGTACTGTATTGCCTAACAGCTCTCTCAGTTGTTAGTATCGCACCATATAGTGATATTGCCAATTCTGAAGCTCCATTGAATTATGTTGCTAGAGTTGCTATAGGCCCCATAGGAGGAATAATAATGTCTATTATAGCATTATTTGCTACTGCGAATACAGTTTTAATAATGTTAATTGTAACTTCAAGAATGATGTATGGAATGGCAAGAGATAAAGCATTACCAGAATCTTTATGCAAAATCTCACGAACATACAGAACTCCAACTATCTCGGTTCTACTGACAATGATATTTGCAATTATTCCTGTCTTTTTCGGAGATATTGAAATTGTGGCACAAGCTACTGTTTTTGGAGTCTTAATTACCTTCTTCTTAGTAAATATTAGCTTAATTGCATTGAGAAGAAGTCGACCAGACGCTGAAAGACCGTTCAAATTGAAGCCATCTATTAGTTGGGTTCCATTAGTTGCCTTATTTGGAGCTATAATATGTCTATCATTATTATTTACATTTAATTGGCTGATAGTTTTAATTCAAATAATAATAATTGCATGTGGAATAGTTGTTTTCTATGTCATGAAATATGTAACAAAGATAGAAACAAAAGCTTTATCAAAAATTCAAGCAAAAAGTACTACAAATAAATAATCACTTTTTTCTTTTTAGAAATAGGAATTCTAAAGATTTTTAAAAGAAAATTTTGATATTATTTTTATGACCTATACATCATTTAATAACTATATTTTACCAATATTCTTCTATTATATTGGCCTTATTGTTTTCAGTATCATTATGACAGTATTAATGATAAAGAAGTGGAGAGAGCGAAAAGTAAACCCCCCATTTTATCTTTCTATCGTATTTGCCTTATTTACAGTTGCATTAATAGCTCTTACTATTGGCTTAGGTGAAGCGGTAGTAACTCGTTTTTTTAAAGAAATATATAGAATATCCTTACCAGTTGCCTATAGTGTTATTATCATAGCAGATATTTTTTTATTTATTTTTGGGAAAGAAATTACCAATAAAGGTAAAAATGCATTAATTCCTTTAATTGTTCTTGGAGCCGCTATAATTGCCATTTTATTCCTTCCCTGGAACTGGTGGGGTGTCCCTCCTGAAGATTATGCTGGGCAGCTAAACATCCGTCTTTACTCAACGCTTTCTGTCATCCTTTACTCGTATGTTATTTACATCTTCATCGCAATGGTTTGTATAAAAGCAAGAAAACAAGCAAAAGAGGCTAAAGTAAAAGCAGGTTTGACACTCCTATTTTTATCTATGATTTCTATGATAGCATTCTTTTTAATGTTTATTTTTGATACTTTACTTATCACATTAGTAAATCATCCCGGTTATTCTGAATTCGTTTACATTGCTTGGATTTTCGCGATTTTGTTTTTCGTGTTTACGTATCTGTCATTGATCATGCCAAAATGGCTTGTAGACAGGATTGAAAAATAATTAATAATTTTTTCTTCATTTTTTTATTTAGTTAACAGCTCGAAATTATTTCTTTAATTATTTACTTTCAAGAGCTTCCAGTAGAAAATCCGTTATATATTTGATTTCCTTATCAGATTGAGTTTTATAGTTTACATAACGATAATTAAATACACATAGAGGACAGGAACTAATGAGTTCTTTTGTTTTGACTTCTTGAAATATTCTTTTACCAATTTTTATTGAAATAGAGCTGTCTACACCTCGAATTCCTGAACCAGCGCCACAGCAAGGAGTTTCATTACGATTATTCTTTAATTCATGTATTTTTGAACCTGCTTTTTTCAATAATTCTCTTGGCTCCTTATAAATTGTTCTATTTTTTAACTTTCTTCCGGCTCGACAAGGATCGTGATAAGTTAATTCTCTCTTTAAGGTATTAAATTTAATTTTTCCACTTTTTTCTAATTCATCTATAATCTCAATTACATGTTTAACATGAATATTCCATCCGTCAACGTATTTAGGGTATACGTTATTAAAAGCATATAAACATCCGCCGCAAGTTACAATAAGATTTTTAATCTTATTTTTTTTGAATATTTCAAAATTTTCTTCGAAAATCTGCTTAGCAAGTTCTAGTTTTCCAGCAGAATAGACATATTCTCCACAGCATGGTTCTTTTTCTAATATTTTAAAATTGTAATTACATGTTCTTAGAAATTCATATGAGGTACTCGCGCTTTCTTTTACCCGAAATGAAGACATGCATCCAAGAAATAATAAGTTATCTGAATCTTTTTTCTCAAAAATTTCATTTTCTCTATAATTCTTAGGAAGCCAATTTAACCTTTCGTTTGGATCTCCATTAACAGAATTATGCGAATCTTCGATTCCTTTTATGATTTTATTATGAATGTCCAATGGGCCTACATTTTTTTCTATAAGTTTTATTTTGGAAGAATGAATAATTTCAGAAATCTCAATGTTTTGCTCACAAAAAAGATTACATAAACCACATAAAGTACACGTATAGATGCTATGGAGGTCCTCTTGAGTAATATTTTCATTAGTATAAATTTTATGCGCAATTTTAAGCCTTCCATTCGGTGATTGGAGTTCATTCTGGGTTACATTATAAGTTTCACATACTTCCATACAGCTTTTACAGTCTACACAAGATTCTATTTTTTCTAAAGTATATTTGTCATCCATACTATAATCCAAATTTTAATTTAATAAAATATTTTTCTTAATTTCGAGTTAAATAAACTAAATTTTTTTTACATAATTATAAACATTTTTAAACAATTACATCATAATTTTAATTTAAAAGAAATTCAATTAATAGGGTTTATCTAAATGTCAAAGAAGAGATTCATTATTCTATGTCTAATGGTTGTTCTATTTTTAAGTTGTAATTTTACTCTGAATATGGTTAATTTTGAGAATAAAATGATTTTTCAAAAAGAGCTTTGTCTTAAAAGTTCTGGTTACTGGGTTCTTAATAGTATTATTATCGATGATACAGGGGGAGGAGATTACCTATGGATAACAGCAGCAGCTGAAGATTGGTGTAGCGGTAGTGGCACATGGAATAACCCTTACGTAATTGAGAATGTCACATTTAATGCTAACAATGCAGGTAGTGGCTTATTAATTCGTAACTCAAATAAATATTTTATAGTCAGAAATTGTACTTTTCATAATTCAGGTTCTTTCACAGGGGAATATAACGATGCAGGGCTTAGTCTAAATAATACTAAGAATGGTAAACTTATCGATAATGAATGCTCATTTAATAATGGATATGGAATCTCCTTAGATTGGAATAGCGATAATAATACTGTTGAAGGAAATATCCTAAAAAATAATTCAATTGATGGGGCGATTTTAAGATATAGTTATAACATTACTTTTTCAAGAAATACCGCAATATTTAATGTTGGAACTGGAATTACTACACTTGGAGCTAATAATTCTAAAATTTTTCAAAATACAGCTATATATAATCAGGCTGGTATATGTATTGCTAGTGGGAGTAAAAATATTACAGTATCTGATAATATTATAAGGCATAATACAATTGAGGGACTCTATTTAAGGGTAGGATCTACGAATAATACGTTTAAAAATAATCTAATATCATATAATGGCTTAGGCAACGGGTATGGGATAGGACTAAGAATGGATGGCACCACTTTTAATAAAATCTTAAATAATGATATAAAAGACAATAGGAACGGGATTGAAATGCTTACTTATGATAATAATCATCATAATATCATCTTTAATAATGAAATAGAAGATAATGAACTATATGGATTAAGTATCCAAAATGGCAGTAATGATAATCTTATATATGGGAATCTTTTTAGTAATAGTCCAAATAATGCTTTTGACAATGGAGCTAATAACAGTTGGGACAATGGAGTCTTAGGGAATTGTTGGGATGATTATAATGGCACTGGTCCATATATCATTTGGGGGAATGCAGGGAGTCAAGATAATTTTCCAATGTTTAACAATTACAATATTCCAGGTGATATTGGTATTATTCCCTTAAATCAGACTATTAAAATCGGTTTAATTAATGATATGAATCATATAACTGGAAAAGATACTTTGAAGGGAGCTAACTTGGCAGCCAAAGAAGTCAATGAAGCTGGTGGAGTCTTAATTAATGGTTCTATCTTCTATATAGGTCTTACGTCACATAATACTTTTGAGTATGAAATACCTCTTAATATAAATAACGGAGTTAACGCTGTCTATAATATGATTTCTAATTACAATCCAGATTTTATTATTGGAGGAACACAATATGATGCAGTAAATGCATACACTGAAACTATTATGGATGCTAAAATTCCATTTATTTCAACAGGATGTAGTTTAAATACTCTTACTCAAAATGTAATAGATAATTATAATCGGTATAAATATTTTTTCAGGGCAATGATTAATGCTTCACAAATATTCACAGAACTAATGAACTTTCAAGCATACCTAACTAACTATTTAAGTAGTCCATCAATTTTAAATAGACCAATTAATAAAATAGCATTTCTTTATGAAGATTTATATTATTATTCTAATCTTATGAACACACTAAAAACTTATTTACCTATAGTTGGGATAGAAATTGTAAAAGAGATTAAGTATGACTCAAGCACTAGTAAAAGTGAATTTGAACAATATTGGAATGAAATAGATAATGCAGGAGCTCAGCTTACGTTAGTAGGTTCTTTTTTTTCAGACAAGGTAAAGATAATCAGTGAAACTTATGGTGAAATTAAACCTAGATGCTTATTATTTAGTACATATTATAATTCGACGAAAGAATATTGGGATGGAAGCAATGGAAAATGTCAATATGAAATTTCCTATCAAAGTATCTATAACATTTCTAGAACTTCGCTAACAAAACCTTTTTGGAATAATTTTATAAATGAATATAACCATGAACCCACGTTCCACAGTGCGAGTGCATACAATGCCATTTATCTTATCGTAAATGCAACTAAAGACAGTCAATCGTGGAGTGCTGATAAAATAGTAGGTAGCTTAGAAAAAATTAATACATCCAATTCCTTTCCTGGAGTTTGTGGACATATAGCTTTTAAATCTTCTCATGGGATTTATAATGCTTTAGGCTATGGTTCAGGTTTAATGTGCCAATGGCAATCAGGTGGAACTAAAGTAGTAATTCCAAATGGGAATTTGATTTATTCTGATTCCTTAGCAACTGGAAGTTTAGAAACCCCTGATTGGGGAATTAATATTCGTTTTACAATAAATTCTCCCAGTAAAAATAATGTATTTGCTGAGTTCTCCCCAGATTTTAATATTGAGATTTTAGATGCAGTAGACAAAATCTGGTACACGTTAAATTCTGGATCAGAAAAATATTTTATAACGAATAATGAAACAATTGATCAAACAGCTTGGATGGCTTTATCTGATGGGGTTGTCAAGATTACGTTTTATTCTAATGAGACTTCAGGAGAAATCTATAGGAGATTTGTTCATGTAATAAAAGACACTGAACCTCCGCAAGTTACAATAGAACCTATGGATACCACTACATTTGGAAGTGAAGCACCTACGATAATACTCAATATTCAGGATACGTCTAATATAACAGAAAGTTATTATAGCTTAGATGGAGGAGTAACAAAAATACCATTTACCGGCAATGAAGTTACAATTAATCAAACGCTCTGGGATGTGTTAGGAGAAGGAATAGTAACAATTAGTTTTTACATTATCGATTCAGTTGGTAAGGAAACCATTGTATACGTAGATGTTTATAAAGATTTACCAGGTGATGACTTTCTCTTATATATTATTATAGGTGTTATAGCTCTTGGTTTAGGAGTTGTGAGTACTATTGTTTATACCCAATATAGAAGAAAAAAGAGAAGAAGAACTGAATGGATTAAACTTAAAAAGAAAAAGGGCTTAATCTCACCAGAATTAGCTGAAGGTAAAAACTTAATTTTTATAAGTTATGCAACAACAGATTCAGACCTATTCCAAATCCCATTAATTACCGATATTTTAGTCCAATACCCCGAGATCGATGATATACTTTATTGGGAATCCGATATGCATGATGACATTTATGAATATATGGACGATAACCTAAAACTCTGTTCTGTTTTCCTTCTGTTTTGTTCACAAAATTCCCTCTATTCGGAACCTGTTAAAATGGAATGGCGTTCAGCGTTAAAATTAGATAAGAAAATAATTCCCATTTTCATTAATCCAAATGATATTCCCCCATTATTAACTACCAAATTAGGTGTGCAATTTAATGAAAGTGAAGTTTATGATTCAATAGAAGCAATATACCAAATGCTTCTCAAAAAGCTGGAAATAGTTTCTACTAGAGAATTTTGTAAATATTTAATTCCAAAAATGGTTTCCGACCAATATTTTGAAGAAAAAACAGCAGTAATGGTGAAAAAAGATATTGAAATTGAAAGCGATAATACTATTGATGATCTACAAATACAATTTATTTCAATTTTAGAAAAGAATAACTTTCAATTTCTCAAAAAACCAATAGAAATTGAAGAAATAGAGAAATCAGAATCCCATTTAATATCTCTAAGATTTTTTGCTGAAGATAAATTTGAAAAACTAGAAATTGGATTAACTGCTACTATTCAAAAAGTTGAAGATTATAAGAATAAAATTTATCTTAGAGTCATGGGGAATAGAGAATGGATGGTAAATGAAATTTTAAGCGATCTTGCTAATAAATCATATCCATTAAAAACTGTCACTGAATTATTAAGAGAATATTCAGAAAAAATTGATAATTTCATAGATCATATAGACAATCTTGAAGAATTTCTTAGAAAAAATCTTGGTCCAGAAATTGAGGAAATTGAAGAAACAATATATCAATATTTAAGTAAGCAAATTGAAAAAGACGATTTTATAAAGAAAGGGCTCCAAATTCTTGGAAAGCGATTTATACTAGTTTTCATAGAAAATTTACCAAAAATACTTCATGAAAAGGAAGAGTTAGAAGATAAAGGCAAGGAGATTGACATTCAACTTTAAAAATCTATATGACTAATTCTTTATTTTTTTTCTTTAATTATTTGAACCTAATTTCTCACTTATTCCCAAAAATCCTTGATTTCATTAATATTTTTATATCCAACTACGTTATCTCTTATGAAAATATCGAAAGGCAAATCTTTTTTTCTATATTTTCTAGTAATTTTTAGTAAAATTGCGTGTTCCGGGATGTGATATATTTCTTTATATTTTTCTCCGACGCCATCAGAATATTGATATTGTTGGAGGACAAATGTACCTCTAAATTTATATTTCTTGAGGAAGGTAATAATTTTGTGAATATCTTCTGGTTTCAATAATTTTTCCACATATGTCGTTCTTATTTCAAAATCAATCTCATTTCGATTGTTAATTATATTAAACGTCTCAATAATAAGTTCAGGGTTTATATCAACACCAGTAATTTTTTCTAATCTGATTTTCTTTAATGGTCCTTTCAAGTCTAAGGAAACTCTACTGATATAGGGAAGTAATTTTGTAATTAGAGCTGGCTTTGTTCCATTTGTGTCTATATTAATGTATCTACCAATTTTTTGGATTTCCTTACAAAGAGCGATTATATCTTTTTGAAGGGTTGGTTCACCTCCAGTAATACTTACAGCGCTCACTAATAAATTACTCTTAACATGTTCTAGTATTTCACTAACTTTCATATCTTTACCTACATTAAGATTCAATAGATATTTATTATGACAGAATTCACATTTTAAATTACAGCCAACTGTAAAAATTACCATTGAGGATTTCTCTGGAATGTCTTTTGTAGATATATCAATAATTCCCCCAACTCTCATATAAAACCTCTAAAAATTCTCTCGAATAAAATTCTCTATTTCAAATAATGTTAGTTCAAAAGGTCTAGGAGACTCCATTTTTAATGATGTCAAGGCAGCTGAAAATTTTAAGGATTCTTCTGGATTCTTTGATATTCTAGATCCTAAATAACTAATAAAAGCTGTGTCTCCTCTGCCGGTCCTTCCTACTATTGTTTTATTCTTCCATGGAAAAAAATATATATCATCTAAAGCGTTTACTGTGATTCCTTTCTGATGAGTTGCTAGTATTTCTTGAGGACCATAAGTTCGTAATTCTATTAAAGCATCATTAATATTATTTTGTTTAGTAAGGATATTAGCTTCTTTCTGATCAATCTTGAGATAATCTACTTTTGACAAAATAATTTCTTTTTCTTTTTCTAACAAATCTTTATAATAAACATTATCATTGTCTCTGAATCGCATAAATCCTTGAATGTCTAATGCTAACTTTCCTCTATATCTTTTTTTAAGAATACTTAATAATTTAAAATTGACTTCTCCATCCATTATAGGACCTATAACAAACATTTTTGGATTGATATTAGGAATGTTTTCTTTCTTAAATGGCCCTGCAAAGCCTAATAATTTATAATCCCTAAATTCGATATTTTTCGAAGAATAAATATTCCATAGACCTGAAGTCTCGTTAGAAGGATAAGCAAAATATACGATTCCTTTTTTTTTAAAGGTTTCTAAAATAGGGAAATCTTCTTTTTTCAATAGCGTTATAATTGATACTTTTAATCCCATATGACTTCCAGCAATTCCTCCGTAATAAACAGCACCACCTATTGACTCTCTACTTATACCATCCACTTCAATGATATCTTTAGCAATGTGTCCCAATATTGTAATATCAGAATCAATTCTATCTTTATGCATAATAATAATTAAAATAATTGATTAAAGATTTAAGAAATTATCTAAGTTTGGTATCAAATGTTTTAGATAAGATTTATGATTTACTAAAATAGTCTTTTTAACCGTTAGAATCAAAATATAAAGAAGAGTAGACTTTTTTAGCCAAATATATTAGATTAGACAATTTTTATCTAATTACTAAATTTAAAAAGTAGATCTTATAAAAAATACTGTTAAGATTTATTCATATATTAATAATGAACTTGGCTTATTGTTAATAAAGCTCATAATAATTCGTTCTTCAATTTCATGAAGTTTTAATTTTTCTACTTTATTACAATTCCAATCATAACATTTTCTATCATTTTTATATACCACACCACAATGAATTGTGTGATATGAACCATCAGCATATTCTTTGCCACAAACTAAACATTTTTTCATTTTTTTTTCACATTCATTAAAAAAATTTTTAATTTTTTTTTTCTTACTATAATTAATAGTATCATAGTTTCTTATTTAAACCTTCCCATTAAATTCCCCACTTATCATAAAATATAAATATTAAATGTAAATCGACAAAAAAATAAAATCTACATAACTACTTTGAACAAAAGTTGCTTTAAAAATATTATTACTGAACAATGTTCAATTTTTAAAAGGTCTTATTTAATATTTATGGTTAAATTTTGAAAAATGTTTAGAATAAATAATGAAAGTTGATGAATTTTTAATTAAAATTTCACTTGTTGATAATAAATCTATTAATAATCACTTAGAGTTTGGATTAACGCTTTAACAAAGGTATTTACAAACATTTTGCACCTCTCAAAGTTCACTCTAAGTTCTTTGGCGATTTCAATTTGAATAGCATTGATCTTATCTTTATTGTAAAATTGGCGGGTAATATATCCACCAGAGTAAGGTAAGTTATAATTTGTCAAAGTTAAACCATTGTCAACTAAAAATCTTCTTGATATTTCTTGTTCTAACTGGAAATAACCCCAATATTTATCACAATCTTCCTTATCTGATTCTTGAAATAATGATAGGCTATTTCCAAAAAGATGACCAAAAATAATTTCTGGATAATCTCTTTCTGGTTTGGAAAAGCCATGAATGTCGAGAATTAGACATCGATCATAAGTAGACACACATTCTAGGACAAATTTAATCAATTGATCGTGATATGCATGATATATATTACGAGCTTCATCTGAAGATTGATTAAATGCCATTTGAGAATGAGCAGGGCGATTAAGATCTATTTTACTTCTATGTACTTTATTTAAGATATAAAATATACTAACATTTAATTTTTGTTTTTTAAATTCATGGATTATTTGTTTTGCTATAAAATATGTGTTTTTATCAGGAATCCGAGGTCCTTGTAATTTATCTGGTATTCTTCTTGGTTTTTTAAAACCTCCATGCGTACAAGATAAAATTATGGGTGATGTGCCTATTGAAATTTCAAAATACCGTTTCAAATCCATTTTGATTAAAGTTTTATTATCTATTTTAATTTGGTGAAATAAAATGAGGAATTATTCTTTTATTTTTTTATGTCGCTAAGCTGTTTTTATAAATCGTCAATAAGATGGCAAATTTTCGCTATGGGATTATAAAATATTTTCATAACCTTTTTTAACTGTAATAATTTTTCATAATTACAATTTAGTAAAATTTGTAACTACTATTTAATTAAAGAGTTAGGTAAGGGATATAATGGCTATTGATGATCTTATTAGTTTCTTGAAGAAAAAGGGTTTTAGAGATACATTGACAGTGCTAACTCAATTTAAGAATTTCAAGGTTGATAAACACACCTTTTATAGTGAATTGAATAAATTTAGCTATTACAATTCTTTTTTCCGCGTCAAAGATGATCTAATTGATAAAGGATTAATCGAAATTGAGCAAAACAATAAAAAGAAATACGTAAAGCTGACTGAAAAAGGTTTAGATGTATACAATAGATTGGTTGAAATTAATAAATTGATAAATTCCAGATAGCACTGAAACGTATTTATCCAGTCAAATATTTTGACATCATTTTTTTAAATTTCCTTTATTTTTTCATTAAAAATAATAAAAAAAATCAATTTGTGTCTAATAATAGAATTATGATACTTAAAAAACTTGTAGTTGGACCCCTATCAACTAATTGCTATGTTTTTGGTTCAGATGAAATAAATGAAGTGGTTATAATTGATCCTGGGGGTGATAGTGATCGAATTATTGAAACTGTTGAGAAATTTAAAGCAAAACCTATCGCTGTATTACTCACTCATACTCATTTTGATCATATATTGAAACTCGGAAAAATATTGCGTCATTTTAAAGTTCCGTTAATGTATAATAAAAGGGAATTTGATTCAAAGGTTTTTACTCAAAAAGAAGCAGATAAATGGTTAGTTGAGGGAGATACCATAAAAATTGGTGAACTAAATCTGCACGTATTAGAAACACCAGGACATTCTCCCGGATCTTTATGTTTCTACTCAGATGATGTAAAAATGTACAAGGAATCAAAGATAGACGGAATTATCTTTTCAGGGGATTTAATATTTCGAAGAAGCATTGGGAGGTCTGATATCAATGGTGGTGACCCTAATCAATTATTTGAAAGTATTAAAAATAAGATAATGTATAATAAGGCTTTCACTGATAACTTTTTAATTTTTCCGGGTCATATGGGTATAACATCTATAAAAGATGAACGCAAGTTGAATATGTTTAAAAATTACTTTCTTTAGTGACTTTTAGCTTTTTCTTTACAAATTTTTTTAAATATTACCTTAATAAATAAGATGATAATTTTTTAAGTACATAATATATTATATTATTAAAAATTAGTTTTCAATTAGGATTAATTGAGTGTAGATTGATTTGATTAATAGAAGCGAAGTTAAAGCTATAATTCGTAGGTTTGAGGAGCGAGAAGGTATTAGGGGAGTTATCATCTGTGACTCAACAGGGTTACCCATAGATTCAAATATGGATATTAACATAACTGAAGAGGTAGCAGCTTATGTAACATCCTTGATTGGAAAAGGAAAACAAGTGGTTGATGCATTAAAGGAAGGTTCTCTAAAATTTATAAGATTAGAGACATCTAAGGGTGAAACTATGGTAGCATTAGAGAGCAATTTAATTCTAATCATATTAAAATAATCTCTGGGATTTTTTTTTAATTTTAAATTCTTCATACTATCGTTATTAAAATTATCTGAAAATTCTTAATTATTTAACGAAATTATTGATGAATTGTTATTTCGATTTTCCTTTTTTATATATTTGATAAATTTAAATTTCTTTGAATTATATATATATTTAAGAAAAATTCTCCACTCAATTTAGAAAGGTATAACTAATTTTATAATAATTAAAAAGGAATAAAAGTTGAATATAGATGGACAAAAAAGTAATTGAACAGAAGTTAGCAGAATTAATGGATATCATACCTGAGTGTGAAGGATTAATTGCTGCAGATGCGAATGGTAAAGTTATTATTGGTCAAACTATAACTGAGACGGATCACAACGCTATAGCAAAAGCATGTACAAGCATTATAAAAGAGTCAAATACACTGGGAAAGGATATTAGTAAAGGTAAATTAAAAACCACTACTATCGAATTGGATGAGGGGTTTGCAGTTTTAGTAGGATCAGATGCGTTAATTTTAATTGCACTCGCTGGACTTGATGGTCGAGCTTCATTAAGTCTTTTAAAACGTAATTTGATTTCAATTTTAAATCTTTAATAAAAATATCCTCTTTTTTTAAAATAAAAAAAATAAGGAATTATTAATAGTTTAATTTTTCTTTTTTTCTTTAAGACCTTTTTCTTCTAATAGAGAATCAAGATCAGTTTTTTCAGTTTTCTCTTTTTTCTTTATATCCGTAACTTTGACATATCTTCCTCGTTTACGTTTCTTCTTTTTTGGTTCCTCAACTGGGGTTTCTATTCGTTTTATCAGTTTTCTCATGATAGTATACATAATTATCCAGAATAAAACTATAACACTAATAATTATAAAAGTTAATAATGAATTAATATAATCCATTAAGGGTATATCAAATACTTCAAAAGTAGCTGAAGCTAAAAATGTTAAATTCTCACCTGTTAGAATATTATGAGCATCAATAGAGACATTAAAAATTATTTGGTTCATGGCAGGAACATCAATTTCGACAATAATCATTGTTGATTCATTTGGTCTTAATCGATTTAATTCAAGATAATTAATTCCAACGATTCTACTTGGTAGAGTAGGCTGGGTGATAATTGATATATTTGATGCAGGGATAGATAACTGAGAATCTCCCGTATTTAAAATGTTAATACTTATTGTGGCTTTTCTATTTCTGAATAAAAGGGGTGTATCTTTACGGATAGATAATGTGAGGTCATTAATTTCTCGATATAAAACAACAGTTACATTTTGAGAGTTGCTTAAGGTATAAATATCTCCTGACCAGGTTAATCTAAATATCAATTGATCTTCTTCATTTAAGGTTAATGTATCAATCTCAAAATTAATATTACCTTCATTGCTAGAAAATTGAGAAGAAATTTGTTCCCATGAACTATCACCAAAATATTGAAGGGTAACATTCTTAAATGGAATAGCCTCTCCAAATTCAGTTGTTAGAAAGGCGCTAAGATTAAAAGTCTGACCTCGAATAGGTGTTATGGGATTTACTGTGATATTTGAAAATTTACTATTTTCTTTTAAAGTAAATGATGCAATAAAATCATTATAACTACTCACATAATTTTCATCGAAAATATTGACAACAAATGTTGTTTGATTGGGTAAATAGATGCATTCCTCTCGTTCAAAGGGTTTTAATATATTTGCACCCGTAATTTCTCTATTATATTTTAAAGCCAGTAAGTAACCTTCAAAATCATTTTGAGTACTATTAACTATCAAGGCATAATTCTCACTTCTGTATAGCCCCAATTCGACATCTTCATTTCCATATTTAATAATAATTGTTAGCTTAGTCATCACTCCGCCTTTTCTTACAGGTGCGTTAATGCCCTGCCAGATTCCATCATTCTCTAAATGTGGGATAGTGAGGTCTAGCACAAACTCTTGAGTATCTTGACCTAGAGGATATCCTTTCAATTTTAATGTTTTATAGCTTGAGGTAGCTTCGTCAATAATCCAATCCTCTTTTGCTAGTGAGACTAATTGTGCTTTAACTTTTACATCAACATCACTTAGTTCAAACATATTTTGAAGAGAAACATTCACCCTAAT
This sequence comes from Promethearchaeota archaeon, assembly GCA_048940645.1. GTDB lineage: Archaea > Asgardarchaeota > Lokiarchaeia > Sigyniarchaeales > SOKP01 > SOKP01. The sequence continues at coordinate 63,121 of JBHLOI010000009.1, forward strand.
TTGTTCGTCAGGGTTTAGAATAGTTTCATTTTGGAGAAAACTGTTTAATTTAATTGGAATTTCTATATTTCCTATCTCAAAATTAAATACTTGGTTAATATTATAATTTTGAACAGGATAATAATTAGGTCTATCTGTCACATTAACAGTTCCTATAAGGATAGAATAATCTGTGTATACTTCATCTACAGTACCATTAAGAATATTTTGATTTAAGGTGGGATAATAAACACAATCATCCATTTCTACATTATAAGTATCAATATATAGTTTGAGCTTTTTACAGCCAATAGCAGAACCATTAGTCCAAAAAAATCCTAAATAATAATTTCCGAAATAATTTAAAGTATTTCTGATTTGTAGAAGTGTATCATTATTAAAGTCATACCTTAACACATCACCCTTTATAATACCGGTTAAATCATCTCTTTCTCCACCTGGATACTCCCCACCAGGGATTTCAGGGTAGAACAATATTACATTAGCATCCCCGTCCTGTGGAGGATTACCATTTATATTTTGAATATCAACACTAGCTGTCATATCGTCTCCAAACATAAATCCGTTTGTTTCCCAAAAAATTCCACCATAATTAATGAAGCTATGCATTTCATAAATAAGATTTGGACTTGTTAATTCTATAGTATAAGTTCCAGAATTTGCGTTCACTAAAGTTTTATTTACTATAGTTTTATCATATCCTAATTTGTATATATCATCCGATTCTCCCTCAGTTTTATAATATAACTCATCCCCAATTGGATTAGTTAAATTATGCGCATCGTAAGCACTCGGATATATAAACCAGAACTCAAGGAAATTCCAATCATCAAAATTAGAATGGATTAAACTTAAATCAAAACTTAAAGTCCACTCAGGTGGTAAATCATAACTCACATTATATAGAGTTGTTGTAGATTCAATCCAGTAAGCTTTAACAGAGTATGTTACATTGAATTTAAATCCGTTAGTTATAGTTTTATTCCAATTAAGATCGACTCTAAAATTATTTGGAGGAATAGCACTTATAGGTACAGTAAAGTCATTTTTCCATTGTCCTAAGCCCCAAGTTAAATACGAACTAACATTATATGGAGCAGAACTATCCACTTGATCTTCTATAGTGATATTTTGAATATTTAAATTATCATCTTCAGAATTCCAAAAATCTGAGGGCATATACCCCCTAGTAACATTGATTCTAAATGAAGATGCATCTAAACGCTCAGAGATATAAGGAAATAATGATGGAACAGTTTTCCGAGCAATATTCCAAACTATACCATTATCAGAGACTCTCAATTGATGATCAACATTATTATTAGGATCACCAAATGTGAATCGAGGTATTGTTACTAAACTATATACTTTTTCTGGTCGATTTGACTTAATTACAATAAAGTAATTATATAATTTCAAATTTAGTGTATTAGCTCTATTGAATTTGAAATAAGTTAAATTATCCTCATTGTATCCTGAAATAGCAATAGAATCTATCATTCTATTATAATTTGGTTTTATATTATTTGTTCTAAGATTAAATTGAGTTCTGACTATAGTATCATTTGCCTCATATAAGGAAATATTTAACTCAGTACTAGCGGCTAAACTAACATTTAATGTACGCACCCAAGCATAAAATCCATTTACTGTTGATTGTTTACCCTTTAAGTCAAATTCTAAAGCAACATAGTTATTATTGGTAATATCCAAATCAAATGCATAAATAGCAGAGATATCGAGTTCAGCTAGATAAACAATATACTCCTCCACAGTTGATCTTTCGAAATAAAATTGTAAATAATTAACCTCTGAGAGATCTATGAAATCTAAATTTTCATTTATGATTTTCTCCTCGAAATCTTGAAGACCTAAACTGCTATTAATGAATATTGGTTTTGTTACATTCTTCCAACTTGAATCTGAGATATCATACACTTTTAATGTTAAGTGTGTATTTAATGTGGATCTTAAAGTAAATGAATTAATAAATCCTAAAATGAATGTCCTATTGAAATCCAAATATATTGAAGGACTTCCGCTTAAAAATGATGTTCCTGTAAAATTAACTGCCACAGTAAAATTTACTACTCCACTTGACGCATTAAATTGAATATCAGTTGAGGGATTATCATCGATTAATTTATTAAGATCTAAAGAATTAAGATTGTTTCCCGTATTTAGTGTTATTTTAGAGGTATCTTCATCATATTCGAATTTAATAAAATTTCTTGCATCCAAAGCATTAGTATTTTCAAGAGTATAATCGGTTGTATAATTGTTCTGAAAGGTAAAGTTAAAATTTCCATATGAAAGATATGCTGTATCTGTATCAGATAATGATGGAATTTCAAAATATTGCTCATTATCAATAGTAAAGGAATTATTTATCGCATATATTCTTGCATCTTGAGGATCTCCTGATCCTGTTATGTAATAATCTGATAAATAACCATCTGAGCTAGAAGGTAAATCTTCTTCTTGATTATAAATTATATTATTTTGGTTAGATCTATCATTATAAAGATTATTTGGATAAACTTGAATACTTGTTAAAATTATTAAAAAAATGAATAAACTTACAAAAAATATTCTTTTCAATTTCTTATTTCGATGTATCAATAAAAACAACCGCATATCTCAAATTTTTTAGTTATAAAATAATTTAAAAATATTAAAATTTGCCAATTTTTTTTAACTTTATTACCTAATATTGCAAAATGACTTAATATTATAAAATGTTTAAATTTCTTTTTATTCTAAAAATATTAATAAACAAAATTAAGAGTAAAAATGACAGAGGATTTAATTTTAAATGAAATTGAAAAAAATAAAGAAGAGTATATAAATTTTTTAAGAGAAATAATACAAACGGATTCGTATAATCCTCCTGGAAACGAAAAAAATGTTGCAATAAAGATTCAAGATTATTTAAAATCCAATGGAATAAAATCCGAGATTTTTCCGTTTGGTGAAAATAGAGCGAATTTAATTGCTTATCTTAATGATAATTTTCAAGGCAAAAATCTTTTATATAATGGACATATGGATGTTGTACCTCCTGGTTCTGAAGAGGAGTGGAAATATCCTCCGCTATCTGCATTTGTGAAAAGAAATAAATACCTTTTTGGAAGAGGAGCTACAGACATGAAAAGCGGATTAGCTGCGATGGTTATTGCTTTAAAAATCCTAAAGAACTTGAATATTAATATTTCAGGAAATTTAATATTAAATGCAGTAGCAGATGAAGAAACTGGTGGAAATTTTGGAACTAAATGGTGCTTAGAAAATAAATTAACTCACTTTAAAATTGATTTTACTGTTATAGGAGAACCTACAGGACTAGATCCCCTACCTAAATCTATTATGTTGGGGGAAAAAGGAAGAGTGGTTGTAAAAATAGTTACACATGGTATTTCTACTCATGCTTCATGGCCATTTATGGGTAAAAATGCTATTTATATGATGAGTGAAATTATTGAAAAATTAGAGAAATTAGATGAATATATACCACGTATTAAGCCTCCTTTTAGTATTAACCAACTAAAAAAGTTATTGAGTAATGCCTTTCCTAACGAGGAAATATTTGAAAAGATCTTAGTTGAACAACCTATGCTTCAGAGTATTTTAAAAGCTCTAACTAATTTTACAAAAAGTTTGACAGTTATACATGGTGGTATTAAGGATAATGTAATCCCAGATAAATGTGAGGCATTTATTGATATGAGACTATTACCTGGTCAAAAAGTTGAAAGTATTATTAATGGTTTAAAACGATTGATTAAAGAGGATTTAGGATATGAAATTGCTAATGATTCAAAAAGTAAGTCTAATGATATTTTTGTGGGTATAGAAATAATTCAACAATCAGAAGGTTCTTTTTGGAAAGATTGGGAAAATAATCAAACATTAGAAGCCTTAAAAAGTATTATTGAGGAAATTTATAAGAAAAAGTCATTTTATTTTATATACCCTGCGAGTCAAGATGCTCAATTTATTAGAAATGGAGGCTATTGTCCAGCGACTATTTCATTTGGTCCAGGAAGCGGATCATCAGCACATGCAGCTAATGAGTTTGTAGAAATTAAGGACTTCTTAAATTCTATAAAAGTGTACGCTTTGTTTGCGTATAAATTTATAAAATAAGAGGTTTATATGGAAATTTAATATAATTTAATTACTTTGATATAAGTAGGATTAATCATTTAGAAAATAAGAGAACGTTGCAAGATTTCAAAATAGAAGATTCAATTATTCTAATTGACAGTTCAAGATCAATGCTAAGAAGAGACTTTAAACCTAATCGTTTAAATGTAGCATTAAATGCGGTCACCAATTTTATTCAAGCAAAATTCACCATAGATCCTAAAGATAGAATCGCAATTGTTTGCTTTGGGGATAACACCAAAAGATTATCTCTATTTACATATGATGAGAAGAAATTAGTCGAGTCATTGAAAAAAATTCAAATTTCTGGGAAAGGGATCCTACATGATGGTCTTGCTTTTTCACTTCAACTATTAGTTGCAGAAATGAGGAAAATAGGGGGTAAAACATATAGAATTTTTATAATTTCAGATAATAAAATACAATACTCTGAAAAAATACTTAAAATTGTGGAGATCGCTAAAGGATTAGGTGTTTATATTGATTCCTGTCAATTAGGAAAGTCTGATGATTACTCAAAAAGTATCTTGAAAAAAATCGCGAAAATAACTGGTGGACAATATGGATTCTTTAATAATTCTAAGGGATTAGCAAACGCAGGAAGATCATACGCCTCAAAAAAAGAATTTAAGGAGTCAATAGATTATTTTTCACCAAATAAAGAAAAAAATTTAACTCCCCTATTAAGTGAAATAGCATTATCTCTACGAAGACCTACATTTTTAGATATTAGATTAATGATGAATAATAAGGATCAAATCGGAGAAAAATGTCAAATTTGTCATTCAATTAAATCACCAATAACTAAGGGGGATTTCTACTCCGAAGGCCGATATTGCCCCTCATGTGATCGCCCAATGCACTTGTCTTGCGCAGCAATGTGGGCAAAAAAAACAGAAGAAAAAGAAAATATATTTCGATGTCCTTTCTGTTTCTTCCTTTTAGAATTACCTAAATCCACTTCAAAATTAATTGAAGAAAAAGAGGAAAGTGCACCAAAAATAAAATTAATTGATGAAGGAGAATTAAAAACAACAAAAATGAATTTAATGCCTGATGGTCTTATTCGTCAAATAAATTCGTCATGTTCTTATTGTTATAGTATATTTCTGGGAGATTATAAAGTATATAAATGTGAAAAATGTGGTTCATATTATCATGAACCATGCTTAGAAAAAATGTATAACGAAATCAAAGGATGTAGAAACTGTGGAGCACAGATTATAAAAGAATAATCAATTTATTTAGAAAAAGCTTCGTATGAAAGATTATCTTTTTATTAAAAGTATTTAAGATAATGTTCTTTTTATAATAAAAAGAAAGAAAGGTGATAATTTACTTGTCACAGGCAAAGAAAACTAAATGGGTAATAACTTCTGCTTGGCCTTATGCGTCTGGACCACCTCATCTTGGAAACTTAATTGGAAGTACATTATCTGCGGATGTATTTGCAAGATTTCTTAGAATGAAGGGAGATGAAGTAGTATTTGTATCAGGATCAGACTCTCATGGTACACCTGTCGCAGTGGAAGCCAAAAAGCAGGGAATATCAGCTGAAAAATTAGCATTGAAAAATCATGAAATAATAAAAGAATTGCATAAAAAGTGGAAAATTTCGCATGATAACTATACTATTACGCATAATCCTACACATATTGAATTTGTACAAAATTTTTATTTAGACATTCAAAAAAATGGGTATATATTTGAAAGAGAAATTAAGTCCTTTTATTGTGAAAATGATCGTTTTTTCCTTCCAGATAGGTTCATAGAAGGAATTTGCCCTCACTGTGGAGCTGAAAAAGCTAGAGGTGATCAATGTGATAGTTGTCAAAAATTATTAACTCCTCTCGAATTAAAGAATCCGTATTGCACTATTTGTGGGAACACGCCAGTAGTTCGTAAAACTAAACACTGGTATTTAGATTTTCCTAAACTTCAAAATCAGCTGAAACAATTAATAGAAGAGAATAAAATAATTCCACCTAATGCTCGACAAATGTGTTTAAATAGCATTGCAGAAGGATTACCTGAACGATCGATAACGAGAGATTTGGAATGGGGAATTCCTGCTAAATTTAAGGGTGCGGAAGAAAAAACAATTTATGTCTGGTTTGAGGCAGTTTTAGGTTACGTATCTGCCGTTAAAGAATGGGCAGAAAAAATTATTAATCAACCAGAAAAGTTTGATTATTTCTGGAAAGATCCCAATACAAAAACAGTATATTTTATCGGTAAAGATAATATTATTTTCCATTTAATTGTATTTCCAGGATTATTGATTGCTTATAATGCAGACAAAAAGGATGAAGATAAATTGGTTCTTCCTTATAACGTATCATCAACAGAATGGTTAATGTATGAAAATGATAAATTTTCAAAATCCCGAGGAGTTGGAATTTGGATAGATGAAGCTTTAGAACTTGCTCCTCTTGATTTTTGGCGTTTTAATTTACTTTATAATCGTCCAGAAACAAGCGATACTTCATTCTTATGGTCTGAATTTGATAATAATATTAAAACTTTAAACGATAATATAGGAAACTTTATCCATAGAACCCTAACCTTCATTGATAGACAATTTAACAAAACTATTCCAGATAAATTAAAATATGATGATATTGATAAAAAATTCATAGAAAAAATAAATTCAATTGGTAAAGATGTTAGCGAAAGCTTAGAAAATTTTAGATTAAGGAAAGCATTACGAGATATAGTAAGTTTTGGAAAAGAAGGAAATGTATATTTGAATGATAAAGCTCCTTGGCATTTAATCAGACAAGATAAAAAAGCAGCAGGACATGTATTTAATATTTGTGCTCAAGCAGTATATGCATTAGCAATTCTATTAAGCCCATTTATACCTGATACTTCAGAAAAAGTCTTGTCATATTTAAACACACCAGAATTAAAAAACATTTCTTGGGAAAGTATAAACGAAAATTCTATTAAATCTGGAACCAAAATAAGAAAACCTGAGCCCATTTTTCAAAAAGTAGAGATTGAAAAAATAAAAAGTGATTTAAATCAAATAAGAGAAATGAAACTAAAAGGAGGTAAAAAAGAATTGATATCGTATGATTATTTTAAGAAATTAGATATTAGAGTTGCAAAAGTAGAATCGGTTGAAAAAGTTCCTAAAGCAGATAAATTATATAAAATAAATATTGACTTAGGGACAGAAAAAAGAACACTCGTAGCAGGATTAGCTGAACATTATAAGGTAGAAGATTTAATTAATAAGAAAATAGTAGTATTAACAAATTTAGAGCCTAGAAAATTACGGGGTATTCAAAGTGAAGGAATGTTGCTTGCAGCAGTTGAGGGAGAAAATGTATCATTATTAATACCTGATAAAGAAATCTCATTAGGTGCTAAAATAGAATAAATAAAATCAAATTATAATTTTAAAGAAAACACAGGATTCAAACGAGCTATAATTTCACCTAATTCTAACTGTAAAATTTTTAGGATAACATCTCTTCCTCTATATTCAAATTGTAATTCTTTCACATGCCTAACTATTTTCAATTTATTTGTATCTTTTATCAATTCACATACAAAATATCGTTGGTCTTTATATTCTAAAACTCTTAATACTTTATTTATATCTGGTAAACTATAACCCCCACCGTGAGCCAGAATATGTGAGTTTCTCAGTAACTCTAAAAGTTCCAGCTCTTCTGCTCGTTTTATGAAATTATTATTCTTTAATGTTACCTCCGAAAAGTTTTTCTTACCTGTAAATAAATAACATGCCATATCAGCCCTTAGAGCTGTAGGAAATATATTTGAATTGATAAAATTACAATTAATATCGGTACAATTAGTACCAAGATACATATTATTGTAATCTTTAAGGAATTGATGAGGTTGATTACAAATTACTTGATAGTTGCTATTAAATAAATGATTAGCAATAATTTCTCTTTTTAAATTTGAAAATTTTAAAGCTTTTTCATTAAATTTTAAATATTGATCAGCATCTGAATCAAGTAAAATATATTGATTACCAAAAATTGTATTTTCTTCTGTTGCAAGTTCTTTTAATGTATTGGAATTGTCAACATATAAGCCAATTCCATATTTATCATCTCGAAATTCGGGGGCAGAACCATGGATAAAAAACGTGTATGGGGGTAAGTTTATATCTGATAAATTTTTTGTTTCAAAACAATTAATAAAATGATTTGATATCCCATAATCCCAATTAATCAAAATATTTTTATGATATAATTCGGTTGATTTAATTTCATCAATATTTTTAATAAGATCATATGGATCGGGTAATTCATTTAATCCTCCACATAAAATTCCGCAGCAATTTGGTTTAACATTTAGGAAAATGATTTTTTCATTTCCAGAACCCCAATTTAATCTGCCACCATATCCTAATCCAGAATTCCATCTGAAATTGTTTCGTGAAATTGTTTCATCGGGAGATGAAATAAATGTTGCTTTAGGTTCGAATCCATATTTTTGCTGAATGAGATGAAATTGAGCAAGTCCATATTTCATATTTGCTCTACATAATTTAGAAGCTCCATCATTTAATCCTGTTGAAAAAATAAATTCTTCTGATCGTTCTAGTAATTCCGCTTTATTTAGCTGAGATAAATCCTGAGAAATACTAAAAGTCGCCATATAATGGAAAATTTAATTCTTATTAAACCTAATATTAATTAATGACTACTTTGATATATAATATTAATGCATAAACAATGAAAATTAAATGAAACACCTTAAGAAACATTGATAATAAAAGCATTATGAATAGTGTAAGTAGTCATATCCTTTATGATTCTTTGAAAAGAATTAAAATAGAAGGAGATTTCAATGGTTCAATTATTACTAAATGTAATGATGACCCTAATTCGATTATTTTCTCAGATAACATGAAAATCTCATATTCTGAAGGGATATTTATATCGAAAGGGTTAAAGGTGGGTTTTGAAAAGAGTTATAAGAAAAAATCTGCATTTTGTAAGGTCTTAGATTTTCATTGGGATGAAAATTTATCGAGAATTGAATATTCCGTATTAGTCCCCGATGATATAATGCAACTCTATTCTGAGGGGCAATTTTCAGATGCGTTTCCTTTCACCTTGAATCTTCTCCACACAGCAGGACTCTTTTTAGATGACTATGAGCTTGGAATTAACCATTTGGAATTTTTTAAAGGGGAAATCCTTAAAAATCCTGTTTCTCTTATAATGAATGGAGTTCTAGTTGCAGACAGAGTTGTTATTAATCATAGAGGGGATCCTGTATTTTACGATTGTCTAATTATTGGAAGGGATGAAAAGGATGATTTAAATATAAGCTATGAACCGCTGACTAACGTCGATGATAAGGTTGTAAAATATATTATCATTCTGGGTATTGAAGAATTGAAAATTTAAGAGTAGGGAGAGAATGTTATTATTTGAAAATCAAAAGGAAGTTTTCCTCAATTTTTTAAAAACGGGAATTAATCCTTTTGAGAAATTTGTGAGCACCGGTGAGATTAAAGAGGACTTAGGATTAGCAAAATCAAGAATAGATTTATTAGAGTCAATAGTAAGAATTGTAGAGGATCATGAGAATTTTATACTTCCGATTATTGGAAAAGTAGGAATTGGAAAAACACATCTATATTGGGCATTGAAAAATAGACTGTACTATTTTAATACAGTCCATCTTTCGCTTGAAAAAGTTTATAAGAAGTTTTTTTATAACATATATTCAGAGTTTATTGAAACAATTGGGTTAGAACCATTAAGAAACATAATTAATCAGCTTTGTAATGATTGGGGTGCCTTAGAGAGAAAATACGGCTTTTTTCATGTCGCTAAAATTGAAACTGTCAAAAGTAACGCATTTAAAAAACTATTAAATAAATTTCAAGAAGGTGAAAAAGTAGCCTTAATTGACGTAATTACAGGTATAACAACTCACCAATTAGATCCCTACAAAAAAATTGAAGCAGAAAGGTGGTTATTGGGTGAACTGATGAATATTAAGGAATTATCAAGACTTAATCTCATGAATGATCTCAGAAAAAGTAAATATGCTTTTATTATGTTAAAGTTACTTATCGAAAATTCAAAATTGGGAACAATTTTTTTTATTGATGATTTTGAGAAAATTATTTCCATTCCAAATCTAATTGAAGAAGATGATGAGGAAGGTGAGGTGTTTGATCGAAGTTGGCTTTATGGTAAAAAACCAATACCTAATGAATCGGCTACTAAAAAAGTACTAGAAAAAATACTTAAATTACAAAGAATTGAGGATTTACGTATTGTTGTTGTATTAAGAGCCGATAATTCTTTAGAACAATTAAAGAGAAAAATGAGTAGATTGAAAGAACCATTAAAATTAGAAGTTTTAGAACCACTGTATCTTGAAACTTTCATCGAAGAGGATATATATGAGTTTTATTTAAAAAATATGGAAAAATACCTTCAAAATTTTAAATATTCAACATTTTATGAAGATTATCCTAATTCTTACTTTCCCTTAAACAAAAAAATATTAAGTAGCATCTTCCATAAAGCTAAGGGTAACCCAAGAGAAATTACAAAACAATTAATAGAATTGTTTAATAAAATCGTATTTTCTCATGAGAACTTAGAAATTTTATTAAAAAATTATGAGAAATCAAATCAAGATTGAAATTTATACTTTTTTAGCTAATATTTTATGGTATGTATCTATTTCATTATAGAATAAAGTTTTGTGGTTTTCAGGCCACTCTGAATCAATAATTTTTTTTCTAAAGGCTTCTAAATCTATAATCGAATCGAAATATGCAATTAATAAAGACCTTATAGAGTTTTTTTCTAACAAATTGTAATTTTCAGAAGAATTTAACATATTAAATAACGCATCACCATTTTGATAATGAAATTTTAGGATTATTGTAATACTTTCAACTACCTCTCTATTCGAATGTTCTAAAATGTTTAATAAATTCTTTAATATTAAATCTGGCAAAAAACCTAGTTTTTCAATTACATTTAAAGCATTATTTTTTATAGGCCAGTAATCTTCAAGTAAAGAATATGCTAAAACGTTAATAATTTCGTCTGTCAATTTATTTTGCTTATATAACTTTTTGAATGCTTCAATAATTTCATTTCTTATCCATCTATCAGAGTTAAAATAACTATCAACAAGAAATTGTAGATATTTAATGTTTAAACTTTCATTTTTTCCAATTTCACCTAATAAAAAGATTAGATTTAACTTGACTTTTCCAAGAACTAAATTATTTGCTCTTTCAATAAGAAAATCAAAATATCTTAATAAATATTTATTCGGTTGCTTACTTGCTTCAATTAAAAAATCATTAATTAAATTAGTTTTTTCATTTTTTACCAATTCTTTAAAAGTCTTATCCAATTTTTCCATATCTTTTTTATTTGCTAAAAAGTTGTTATAATGCTACGTATTTCTAAAAATCTATGATCTTTTCTTTTCCACAATGGAAAAAATTATTCTATAAGATTTAAATATTCATATCTTCTTTAATATTAAAATAAATATAATTAAAAAAGGTCAATTTAATGCGTAATAAAAACAATATTAAGTTGAGTTTAATTTTAATACTTTTTCTGAGTTTATCGGTGATATTAAGTTCTATAATTCTAACTAAAAATGCAATTATTACGCCTATAAAGAGTCCTATTTATGATAATACATTGAATTTAAAGATTTCTGCTACTTATAATACTTCACTTTATATAAATGATTTACCTGGAAATCCTAATAATTGGACCTGGGCAAAAGATCAAGGATATTGTACTGGGGCTGGTACATCTAATGATCCATATATAATTCAAAATGATTTTTTTAATAACACTGGTGGAATAAGTCTATCAATTTATAATTCAAGGAAATATTTCAAAATTCTAAATTGCGAATTTACAACTGCATTAATTGGTATTTTCTTACAAAATGCAACTAATGGAATACTCGAAGGTAATAGTTTTAATGATTATGCATTAGGAATTGATATTGCAAATTGTAGTTTAATTACTTTATTATCAAATGATATTACTCTATGTAGTATGTGGGGAATAAGCATCGATAATGGCAAATTTATTACTTGTTCTTATAATACATTAACAAAATGTACATTGTTTGCAATCTATGCTAATGATTGTCATGAGAGTTCGTTTAACAAAAATGAGGTTTTTCAAAATGATAATATAGGATTATATTTTCAAATTTGCACTTCAATTACTATTTCAGAAAACATCTGTAACCATAATCAAGGAGATGGCATTTACTTACAAAACAGTGATGATATGTTAGTTATTGGGAATACTGCTTACAATAACAGTAATAGTGGCATTAATGTGAATTCAAATGGTATAGATTCAAATGAAATTCTCAGTAATATAGTTCATTTCAATAGAAACGATGGAATTACACTTTCTAATAGTGATAATAACACTATAAAAAATAATAATGCTTATGATAATGGACAATATGGAATATCGCTTAATAGCGGCTCTGGACAAAATGTTTTATTAAATAACTTATTAACAAATAATAATTACAGTGGAATTCGTCTTTCGGGAAATAGTATGCATAATATTATACTTAAAAATACAGCAAGTTCAAATAAGGAACAGGGGATTTTTTCAGATAGTTGCGATTTTAACGCATATACAGAAAACGTAGCAAGCAATAATCACTTAAATGGGATCTACTTGTACGATAGTAATAACAATTTTGTGTCTCAAAATACCGCAAATAATAATGCAATCGGTTTGAATTTAACTAGTAGTAATAATAATATGATTATCGGAAATGTATTACTTAATAATGTAATATGTATTAGTGAATCAGGGAGTACTGGAAATGTATTCGCCGAAAATTATTGTGAATTAATTTCAACTCCAGTAATTGATCTAGCGTTAATACTTCTAATATTGAGTATAATCGAAGGAGTTGTAATTGCTGCTTTAGGATCTCTACTTTTTATAGGAAAGAGAAAAAATAAAAGGGAGTAATAATAGTTTAAATCTTACTTTTTTTTTATGTTATGATTTTTATTTTACACCGACAACTCCAATATAGATAGTAGTCTCATTAATCCCATCGAGCTCTAATAAATCATTCAATTCATCATCATAAATTGCTCCAATAGTGCAAGCACCTAAACCAAGAGCCTCAGCAACTAAATAAAGATTTTGTCCAATATGACCTGCATCTAAATAAATATAACGATAACATCTTTGCATATATTTCCACTTAGATCTCTCTATAATTGCTGTCCATATGAAATTCACCGCTGAATTAAAAGCCATTCTCTGATCTAAACAAGCAGCTTCAACTTGCTGTTTAAAATCACCTTGTTTTAACAATTCCAACTTATGTTCGGATATACTATAATGAAAAATACCAGGCATGATATCTTTTACATTATTTATTACTGGATAAGTTTCAATTGGGAAAAGTCCCCCCGCAGAAGGGACAGTTCTGAAAGCAAACTGAGGATATTTGCGAGTAATACCTGAAATTCCGAATAATAATAAACTTAATTCCATTAAGGTTATTGAATCATTACTATAGCTTCGAGTTGATTTTCGGTTTTTAATAACATTCCAGAATCTAAGTTCCTCGTTAAACTTAGGAGTAGGTAATTGAATTTTTTCAATAGCATTTTCATAATATTTGTAAGTTTTAGGCTTATTTTTCCAATTTAGAACATGTTTAGGTAATTTTCCTCGATAATATTTAGATCTTTGCTGAAAAAGATCACCATAATTATCACTATTATTATTCATAAATGACTTGATTATGGCTATTTTAAAAATTTTAACCTTATACTATAAAAAGAACAAGAAATTGAAGAGAAATTACTTTTATTTACACTTATTTTGGATAACCAATAGGAATAAGATATAAAGGTTCAATATCCTTTGGAAAGTTTAAGACGTCTTTTACTTTTCTATCCTCAAACGCTCCAATTGGAACTGAGCCTAATCCGAGAGAAACTGCTTCTAAATGCACATTTTGAGCACAGTGTCCTACTTCAATCAGAACATATCTCACACCCCTTTGACCATATCCTTGAGTTGTCCTTGAAAATTTAGCACAAATAATAATGTTAAGATACGCTTCAGCAATGAAATTTTGATCCCAACATGCTCTAGCCAATTCCTTACTTAAATCTTCCTCAGTAATTATTTCTAAGAGATGTTTCTCTAAATCATAATAAAAATATCCTTTATCTTTTAAGTTAACATAGAGTTCTAATGGATAAGTAGCCCCTGCTGAAGGAACAGTTCTTTTATAGCCTCTTTTTCCTTGTGCGGACCATAATATCTGTGATATTTTTTCAATTTCAATACTTTTATCTTTAAAGCTTCTGACACTTTCACGTTCTAAGATGCATTCTTCAATACTTTTTCCTCCTTTTAATTCTGGTTTTGGGAGTAAAATACTTATTTTTATTCACCTAATTTGAATTGTGATATTTTTGTTAAAATATTCATGAACATTTATTTCCTTAATAATAAAAACTTTTTTTACTTATTAAAAAAACTAAGATTTATGAGTGAACGAAATGATTTGGAAGAAATGTTTAAAAATTGGAATGAATTAAATCAAAAAGTTCATGGTTCTTTCTCAAAATTTGATTTCTCAGAAGTAAAAGAAATTAGAAATAAACAAAAAAATATTGAAGATGCGATCTATGAAAATCTAAAAGAAAATGCACCTAAATCTTACAGGGAAATCTTACCCTCAGAGGCAGGAGAAATGGAGGTAGGATACGATACTGAGGGAAAAAAATTTTATTATGTAATGATTGATCCTAAAAGTGAAGAACAAGATTCCATCAAATTAATAGCATTCACAATCGATGTTTCTAAAAATGTTAATATGGTTGAGGATTTTAAAATAGAAGACTAAAAAATGAGAAAAGTTAAAAATTATTTTATTATTTTTACTTAAAATTTGTCTGTATCTTCATACCAATCAGGATACCATTGATAATATTCTCTAGGGAATGCTTCTTTTAAGCCTTTATATGATGCTTTTACTAGTACCATTTTTCCCGAACGATCCCTGTGAACAGCAATGAGTTTTTGTTCTTCGAGCGATTCTAATATTTTTTTAACAGCGGATCTACCAGCCCCAATATCTTCTCTCACATCGTCAATAGTCATATACAAACCTGGATTAACCTTATAATCATGAGCTACGACCTTTAATACATTTTCTTCATTTAATTCCATTCCTTTAAATCTTGATTCTTTTTTTGATCTAATTGGAGCATTAACTTCATCATTCCATCTTAATCGTATTGGTGCATTATAGGTTGGAAGCATTGAAGAAAACCTATAAACAATCATCTTTTGAATTTCAGTGGTTCCAGCGACAATCTCTCCGATTTTGCCTTCCCTAACTAAGCGTTCCATTGGATAAAATTTTGTGAGGCCATCTCCTCCCATCACTTGAACAGCTTTGGTACCAGCTTCTCTTATATATTCACCAATTACCCATTTTGCTACAGAGGCATCAATCATTGGCTCAAGACCGTCATCTAATTGTTTAGCACAGTGGTAAGCAAAAAGCCTTCCCATTCGATATTTGGCAATGATTTCTGCTATCTCATTTTGAATTCCCGGAAACTTATTGGTTGTTTTATTAAATTGAATCCTTCTTTGAGTATAATAAAATAAAACTTTTGTAACATCGAGTAATGTACCAACAAATACTGCACCTGCTATAAGGCGTTCAAAATTCAAACCTGCCATCATAACATTCCAACCCTTGCCAACAGGACCGATTCTATTTTCATCTGGAATCCTTACATCTTCAAAACTTAAGTAACCGTTTGGTACATTATCAAATCCCACTAATGGATTTATTTTTTCTAAGTGGAATCCTGGAGTACCTTTTTCTACGATAAAAGAAGTAAGATGTCCGTATTGCTTTCTAAGGCTAGGATCATCAGTAGTTTTAGCATAAATAAAATAACGATCCGAAACTCCTGCTCCCGTAATATACCGTTTTTTACCGTTTATTACCCACTCATCTCCATCTTTTACAGCAGTAGTCATAACATTTGCAGCATCAGAACCAGCATAAGGTTCAGTGATACAAACGGCACCTAACCTCTCACCTTTAGCGAATTGCGGTAACCACTTCTCTTTTTGCTCATCTGATGCGTATCTTAAGATTTGTTCCAATCCTGCTAACATACTAACTACAAATACATGTCCAACTGCATACAATCTACCAAGCTGTTCTGCTACTATACAAGACCCAGTTGCACCTAATTCTAATCCACCATATTTTTTTGGAATTCCCGCACCAAAATAACCTTCTTGAGCTACTCTTTTGATTAATGGCCAAGGAAATTTCTGCTTCCAAAAATAATATTCCGCTTCCTCAAAAAGATCATCTGCGAATTGCTCAACTTTTTTAGCAAACGCTTTTTGATCTTCATTCCACCAAAAAAAAGGTTCAGACATTTTAATTTTCTCTTTCAAATATACCTAATAATTATAATGATAATCTAATGTAATAGTTAATATATCTAAAACTTTCGGATCTAGTTTTATATTGATTATAAAATAAGGAGAAAAGTATTGTCTTGAATCTTTAAACATAAAAGTCAAATTTTTATCCTAAATTCATTCTTTAATGAGTTTTTTTATTTTCCTTCTTTCAATACTTATAATAGATACCATAGAAATGAAAATAAACAATATAAAATAGTTCCCAAATGGAATAATGATTATAATCTCTTCTGTTATAAGTTCCCATCTAAAAATAGTTGTGTTATTTGTTTTTTTTTCAAGAATAGTTGAAATGCCTTGAGAATTAAATGTTGCTTCTATTATTGTAGAATTATAATAATCCAAAATTAATTTATTACCATTAATAGTTGAGTTTAAGAATCCTTCTCTAATTATTGCATCACTAATTAAGGTTAAATTAAGTGGAATAGGAACAATTAGTAAATATGCCTCTAAATATACAACTTTTGACCAATTCAGAAAATGTAAGGAAGAATTATAAGAAAGATAAAAAGCATTAACATCCTCTAGACTTTTTGGAATCCAAGCAAAATTATGATAAAACCATAATGTATAATTAACAATCATATATCTATTTCCATTAAGACTCGCATTATAGACATCTGTTGCTGAAAATCTAATAAATTCAATTTCCTCATAATATGGATCAGTGGCATTTACACTTTTCCATGTTATGCTTTCATCCTTGTCTACTGGAAATGTTGAATCTCCTAATGTAGTTTCCCCTAAAGTTATTGTTGAAAAACTACAAAAAATAATTGAAGAAAATAATAATAATACTAAGGTTTTATAAGCAAATTTCATGATTTCAAACTACTTTATACGGAAACCAATTTATTGTTAATATGTTAAATTTAGATAATGATAAATAACATTTTTAGATATTTAAGTTTTAAAACATGAGTTTATATATTGCTAAATATTTGAATTTAATTTAAAAGAACGAAAATTTTAGATTTTTCTAATTAACTCTTATTTAAATAAACCATTGAAAAAGCAATTTTTATAAGTATCAAGAAATAAATATTGATCTATAAATTTTAAAAAATCAATGTGAGAAATTTTAATGGAAAGTACTTTTAAAGCTCCTAAGTTTAGTAAAAAAGAACGAGTGTATTGGGCTTCAGCTAGTTTTGGAGGTGCTTTAATAAACGGGATATACGGTGCACTTATAAACATTTTTTATAATGATTATCTAGGTTTATCCGCAGAATCAACAATCGTCTTTTATATACAAATTATATTTTTACTTGTAAATGCGTTTAATGATCCAATATTTGGAATAATTTCAGATCGCTCTAAAGCAAAAAAAGGAAGAAGAATTCCTTTTATGAGGTATACTGCTCCATTTTTGGGTTTAACGTTTATTCTAATTTGGTTTTCACCTGATATAAGCAGTGGTGTATGGATTGTGTTCTTATGGATGGTTATTACAACATGCCTTTATGATACAGCTTATACAATTGTTTTTCTTGTTTACTCTTCACTTCTCCCAGAGATCACTGAAGACGAACCAGAGAGGAATAAGCTTAAGGTGTTTGCTTCTTTTTTTAACCTTATAGGGATGATATTAGGTTTTATTATCCCGGATATATTTCGAAATATATCAAGACCTTTATTACTCACATCAATGATAGTAGTAGGGATTATAGGCTCTGTGACAATAATATTAACAACCTATAAATTTAAAGAACGTCCTGAATTTACTAAAGTAGACGAACCATTGGGATTAATAGAAGCAATAAAATATACTTTTAAAAGTAAGTCTTTTTTAATTCTGATAACAGCAAACTTTATGGTTATTTTTTTTCAATCTAGTATCCTTAGTGCTGTGTTTTGGTTAGCAGACTATATAGTTCAGCAATCTGCTATAGTATTACTAATATTTATATTTATACCATTGCTAATCGGTATCTGGTTTACTCCTAAACTGGCTAAAAAATGGGGCGTTGTGAAAAGCAATCAGATTCTTTTGGCTATTGGTGGTATAAGTTTAATCTCATTATTCGTCTTATCATACATTATGGTTGAATTTGTTTATCTCTGTCTCACTATTGCAGCAATTGGTTTTGTAGGGCCATTGGTATATCAAGATCTTTTATATGCCCAGGTAATCGATGAAGATGAGTTAAAAACAGGAGTACGTCGAGAAGCAGCCTTTTTTGGAATCAATGCTCTAATTACTAAACCCGCACAGAGTATAGCTATAATAGTTCCTTCAGTGTTACTTAATTTAAGCAACTTTATACCTCATCCGGCTGGAACACCTCCAATTCTAGCACAACCTCCTCAAGCCTTTCTAGCAATAAAACTCTTTACTTCATTGATCCCTGGTTTTGCCCTTCTTTTAGCAGCTGCTATTTTACTATTTTACCCTTTAAGAGGAGAATACTGGGATAAAATTCAGAAAGAAATACTTATATTACATGATAAAAAACATGAAAAATTAAAAGAAATGGAGAATCGTCAAAAAAATCCATAATTAATTCTTTTTTTATTTAAAAATTTTTTTATTTAATCGTGATGTCTTAGTGCCTTTTTTTCAAGTTTTTTCGAATAATCTTCCCAAAAATCGTTTTCTCCAGATTTTTTCTTTGAAATTATGAATAGGCATGTATCAGCCCCAGCGGGAATTGTATTTTTAAATTCTATTTGATATTCGTTTTTCAAAATCCCCGAGTCTCTAAAAGCATTAACTATTCCTTGTACGAGGTATCGTTGCACTCTGCAATCAAATGCTTTATATACATCTTGAAGCGGACACCAAATGATGCCAAATGAACATTGTTGTTCATTATCAATACGTGGATTCTCAATGGAGGTCCATGCTTGGGTATTAATTATGGTAACTAAAAAACTCATTAGTTCAATATCGGAAATATCATCAGGAATTTCTATATTTGATAAAATTTGATTTCCCATGTCATATCCAGTTTTAGTTAAAGCATCAATCACAACTTTTTGCCCTTCCGTTCCTAATTTGGTTTCAGCTTCTTTCAAAATATTTAGCACTGCCATTGCCATAAATAAACCAAATTGTAAAAGTGATGTTGGATCAAAGTCACTACGGTCCAAAACTTCTATTCTAAATCTGTCTATAGCTTTTCTAAAAGGTTCCCCTAACTTGGTCTTCTCCCACATTGGTTCTTTACGACGAGCACCTTTTAAAATTCCTTTATTTTTCATCTTTATATAACCTAAAAATAAGACTTGTTATTATAATAATTAACATAAAATTTAACAAATTTAGATTATTTAAAAAAATATATAGATAATCTAAAAAATAAATTTTAAAAACATTTGATCTTTATGCATGTTCTCGTACTTTTAAGACATGGGGAAAGTATATGGAATAAAGAAAACCGTTTTACAGGTTGGACTGACGTAGATTTAAGCGATAAAGGTATAGAGGAAGCGAAAAATGCTGGTCAATTATTAAAACAAGAAGGTTTTACCTTTGATATTGCATATACCTCTGTATTAAAGAGAGGAATCAGAACACTTTGGATTGTATTGGACGAAATGGATTTAATGTGGATTCCTGTTTATAGACATTGGAGATTAAATGAAAGGCATTATGGAGCATTACAGGGATATTATAAATCAGAAATGGCAAAAAAATTGGGCGAAGAACAAGTTTTGATTTGGCGGAGAAGTTATGATGTGCCTCCTCCTGCTCTAAAAACCTCTGATCCAAGATATCCCGGAAATGATCCTGTATATAAAGAATTGGATCCAAAAGACATTCCAGTAACTGAATGTTTAAAAGATACTGTGGAGCGCTTTTTGCCATATTGGCATGAAGTAATAGCCCCAGCAGTTAGATCTGGTAAAAGGGTAATCATTTCTGCTCATGGAAATAGCCTAAGAGCTCTTGTTAAATATCTAGATTCTTTATCTGAAGAAGAAGTTGTGAATTTAGATATCCCCACAGGGATCCCTCTGATATATGAACTTGATGACCAATTAAAACCAATTAAGCATTATTATCTCGGAGATCCAGAAGAGGTTAAAAAAGCTATTCAAGCGGTTGCAGATCAAGGAAGAGCCCAATAATATTTAAAATATATATAAAAATTAAAAAAAAGGAAATTAATCTAAATTATAATAGATAGTTTTAATATAGTTAATTATAGTTTAAATCTAAAAACTTGAAGTGAGAAAAAAATAAAACTCTCTAGAAATAAATCGGAACTTCTTTTTTATTTTATAGTTTTTTTATTACCTTCGATTGCTTTAATACCAATACCTGTGGTCAAAGCTGAATCATATACTGATGTTACTGTACATATAGCTTATGAGATGATAACCAATCATACACAATACCCTAATTTATTAATCCTTGACGTTAGAACACAGTCTGAATATGATGAGAGCCACTTATATAATGCAACCTTGATCCCACATGATGAAATTGATGCAAGGATTAGTGAACTTGAACCTTATAATAACTCAGAAATAATTGTATATTGTAGATCGGGTTCTAGAAGTGCGATAGCAAGCCAGAACCTTGCAGGTAATTACAACTTTACGAAAATTTATAATATGTTAGGGGGAATAACAGAGTGGATTATTGAGGGATATCCTGTTTGGAGAAATAGTAATGGTTTAGAACAACCTGAAATAGGGTTTTCATTAAGTTTTTTCATTATGATATTATTCGGAACAATCACTATACTATTAATATATTACAAGAAGCATGACCTAAAACAGAAGAATTAAGTTTTTCCTTAAAATAAAAGATTTATACAACCAATTTATATTTAAAGCATTAATTGTAATTATCTAATATGAAAAAACACTCCATAATCGATAATGCAGCAGTTTCTAATATTATTTTCTATCCCCAGAAAAGTTCAATTCCTAGTAATCTAGAATCATATATCGACGTTATTAAAGTCAAAGTGGATAAAGATATTGAAATTGGCGGGTACCTTTATCTTAATGATATAACTCTTCCGACAATATTATTATTTCATGGAAATGGAGAAATTGCTATAGGATATAAATCTATTGCCCCTATGTTTTTTGAATGTAATGTGAATTTAGCAGTTATTGATTACAGGGGTTATGGATTCAGTACGGGTGAACCATATTATACATCTCTAATTACTGATGCAATACCAATTTATAATGAATTTAAGAAATGGATGGAAAGAAAAGGCTTAAATAATTCCTTATTTATACAAGGACGTTCTCTTGGAAGTGTGTGTGCTGCTGAGATTGGCGCTAACAATCCTAAGGGTTTAAAAGGAATAATCTTTGAGAGTGGTTTTGCTAGTATTTATAATGTTATGACTCATTTATTTAGAATATCAAGTTCAAAATTAACCCCCGTATCCTTAACCGAATATTCAAACGATACGAGAATAAAAAAATTCAAGGTTCCCGTTTTAATTATTCATGGAACTTCAGATTGGATCATACCCAGTAGTGAAGCTGAGTTAATATATAAAAGTTTACCGGAATCTATTGATAAAAAGTTGATTCTTATTGAAGAAGCTGTGTACAATGATCTTCTATTTTATACAGATAAATATTTTGATCCATTAAATGAATTTATTGAAAAATATAAATAAAAATTATATAAGATTATTATCAAGAAAATTATTCTAAGTATTACTAAACTTCAAATAAGTATTGATAAGAAAGATTTATATAAGAGGAAAAAGCATATTTAATATTAAACCCTTTATCAAAAACTTCTAAGTTAAGTGAAATTCAATCATGAAAGAACAAATCTCAAAACCATTAAAAATACTCTTCTTAGTTCATTTCTTTATAAGCATCGTCTTTAGCCTAGTCTTCATAATATTCTGGAAACAACATAACGAGCTTTTTGCTTGGGGATACGAAGACCCTATTGCTAGCCGCGCATTTGGAGCTGCATTGGGTGGTTTCGCAGTTAGTTCTTTATTAGCATGGCGAGAGACTGAATGGCTAAGAGTTAAAATAGTTGTTCAGATGGAACTTGCTTGGATCTCTGCAGGAATCGTAATAATGATTATAAGTATTGTTTTTGATACACCATCAGGCATCTTATTCCTTTATCTAGCACTTTTTATAGTATTTCTCGGAGCGTTTACTTGGTTTTATTACCAACAAGAAAAATAAAAATTTAAAATTCTATCTTTTTTTTCAATTTTTTTACGTAACGGTTTCAGAAAAAATTTTTAAATTCAGACTTAAAAGTAATAAAAAATTAAAAAAAAAGGATTTATTCTTATTTTTTCTTAAGCATATAAACTCCATTCTCAAAAAACCAAAATAGATTTGCAAAGAGAAATAGCCATTCTGTGAAACTTTCTGCTTCAGGAGCTATACCATGGTTGACACGATTCAATATTAATAGTACTAAATATAATAAAAAGAAAAGAGCCACTATAAAATTAAATATTGCTTGTGCATTTTTGAATTCTGAAGATTTCCATTCTAAATATGTATAGAGAAATAAGTATAGAATCCCTGTCATGAAGAAGAGTAATTCAAAAATTAAATGCATAATATAAATAGTGTCTGAGTTAAATATTGCCATACCCATAATTCCAATGGCTGAAAGAACGCCAAGGATACATCCTATCCATGCCCATTTGGAATTTATTCCTTTTTCTTGTAAATATTGAGTAAAACCTAGCAAGAAAAGTATTATAAAGATTGCTGTAATAAACCAACAGATATTAAAAAATATATGAAGAGAATTCGAAGGAGTTCCTAAATAGCTTATATGAGTGATAAAAAAGCTGAAATCAGGGTGTACAATCATTGCAGGAATGAGCCCGATGAAAAAGACTACTAAACCTATAAATGCGAAATAACTCGCATGAATTTTTTCGTATATTTTATCAATCTTTCTCATGAAATTACACTTTTAAATTTTGTAATTTAAAATTATATTTTGTTAAAGACCTATTTATACATTTTTCACATTTAATCAAATTGGGAAAAATTATAGGCGTTTAAAATTATCGAAGGAAATATAGAAATTCTTCTGCTAAAGCTTTTTTAAATTCAGGATCCTTCTTGTTGAATGGGATATGCTCATTTCCATTATAGATATCTTGTGCTTTTTTATTTTTCATAAATTGAGAAAGAGGGATGAGGATATCTGCAATATCCAAATTGTAAGAACAATAATCTTTTTGTAGAATTTTCTTAATAATTTTTGAATACAATTTTATTCACCTATTTTTATTATTCTTATTTTAGAGCAATAATTTATAACCAAAGACTCGACATATTTAGTGATTATATCAAACAATCTATTAAGTACTTTAAAGAAAAAGAATTTTAAAAAACAAGAAAAATCTTAAATCAATTTCCCTTTAGCAACCATGATTGCTTTACCGCCAACCGCAACGTAGTATTTCCCTTCTTTTTTTTCCGCTCTTAATAATAATAACGATCTTCTTCCGATTTCATAACCTTGTTCTACTCTAATATTTATATTGTTTTTATTGAAATAATCATGTTTAACTAAATATGCTGCTAAACAACCATTTGCAGAACCCGTTGCGGGATCTTCTGGTACTCCTAAATAATCAGCAAAAAATCTAACATTTAAATCATTTTCTTGATTATACGTTTCCGGGCTAAATATCAATATTGATTTTGCTTGTGTATTTTTAATGAGTTCATAATACTTCTTTTTGTTAATATTAGCTTTCTGTACGGCAGCTAATGATTTCAATGGTACGATTATTGTTGGCACTCCAGTAGATACTTCTTGGATTTTGAAACGATCATCAATATCATCCTCATTAAGATTTATGATTTCTGCTAATAATTCGGGTGAAAAAAATCCATTAAAAGTTGGTTCTTTATGTTCCATCCAAATTTCAGATAACAAATTGCCTCGGTATTTAAATAATATTGCAATTTGTCCTATTTTTAAATTCATTAGTATTGTTTTTATCTTTTTTTTGATGAATTCTTCATGAAAGATAAAAGCTGTACCAATAGTAGGATGGCCTGCAAAAGGTATTTCTACCTCAGGAGTAAAAATACGAATACTAAAGTCTTCTACTGAAGTTATAAAAACTGTTTCAGAGTAATTGATTTCTTTTGCAATTTTTTGCATTTCCTCTGTCGGGATTGTGTCATTACCAACTATAACGGCTAATTGGTTACCCTCATATTTACTTTCAGCGAACACATCAACAATATAAAATGTTAATCCATTCAATTGAGCTTCTTTCATAGTTCAACTCCTTTGATTTTAGATTTATTTTAATATGAATTTTTATTTAAAGTTTCTAAGATTTAATATGTAAGTAGGCTATTTTTTAAAATAAAGTTTATTAAAAATCATTTTATTGAATAAAGTTTATATTTATATGATAATGAAATGAATTTTGAAGAAGATAATGCTTCCAACTCGAAATTACCAATTAGAAAAAAATTCTCGATAAGAGAATTAGGTGGAGCATTTGGAGATTGGGGCACTTTAATTCCGTTTCTCATAGGATATATCTCAATAGTGGGATTAAATCCAGCAGGTATTTTCTTAACCCTCGGAATAACAAATATAGTCCTAGGTGTAAAATATAATCTCCCTTTACCTGTCCAACCACAAAAAACAATTGGTACAATCGCACTTTCTCAAAAATGGGACCCAAACCTTGTAATTTCAACAGGATTAGGAACTGGCATTATTTGGACAATATTGGGATTAACAAAGACTCTAAATAGAATTGTTAAAAAAATTCCAATAATTACAGTAAGGGGAATTCAACTAGGCTTGGGATTAATTCTTGGCTGGACTGCGATTAGCCTGATTTTTTATGATAACTTATTTGAAATACTACTTGGAATTATTTCAATATCTGTAATAATTCTCCTAATAAATAGTAAAAAAGTTCCATCTGCAATTATCCTTGTGTTATTGGGAATTATTATACTCATTTTTACAAATAAGTTAACCATATCTAATGTTCGATTTTCATTGCCTATATTTGAATTTAATATCCCTCAATGGAATAACTTACTTATAGGTATGGTTCTAGCAGGTATAGCACAACTTTTTTTAACGTTAACAAATGTAATGATTGCTACTATTAGTTTGATAAAGGATTTATTTCCTGAAAAGGAGAACGAAATCTCTGCTGACTCTTTAGCTGTAAACATGGGATTGATGAATTTAATTAATCCTTTTTTAGGAGGGATGCCTTTATGTCATGGTTCAGGTGGTTTAGCGGCACAATATGCTTTCGGTGCACGCTCAGGAGGTTCAATGATATTAGAAGGTATTCTTGAAATATTTTTAGGTTTATTCTTTTCAGAAACTCTTTTCTTAATATTTATAGAATTTCCTCAAGCAATATTTGGTGCAATGCTCTTATATACATCTTATTTACTTGTAAGAATATCATTTAAAGATTATAAGTTGAAATCTTTACCGATAATTATAACTTCTGGTATGATTTGTATTATTTTCCATATTGTTTTTGAAAATTCCATTATTGGATCCTTTAGTATAACCCTAGGATTTTTTGTAGGTTTAATTTTGTATCTAATTTTTTCTAAAAGAATAAACTAGGTCTTTTAAAGATCTAATTGATTTTCTATTCATTAAGAAAGATATTTAAGTTTACTTTGATATCCTTATCAAAATTAA
>JBHLOI010000114.1:0-5882 GCA_048940645.1 Promethearchaeota archaeon
TAAGAATTTAACCAACCAAATAGGAAATTTCCTATAAGGCCCTCTAAAAAACTCATAATTAATATTCACTCTCCAACCAATTATTTTTTAGATACCACTCAACGGTATCTTTTGTAGCACTTTTATAATCAGGAAATTTAAAATTAAAACCTAAATTTTTAATTTTTTCATTTGAGAAAAGATATTGATGAAAAGTGTATTCTGCCATAGCAAAATCTACCGGTGGTCGTGTATTCATCTTTCGAGCCTTTTTTTCTTTCCTTTTATCAAGCCAAAAAAGATATTTTGAAAATGCCTTATAAATAGGCCACAATATAGGAAAGTTAAAATATTCGGCATTTAGGAGATCAGCTAGATACTCTAAAAAATCTTCTTGAAAACATGGATCGATAACTAAATTATATGCTTCTCCTATAGATTCATCTTGTTCAGCTAAAAATATTGCTGCTCGTACTACATCTTCAACATGAACTAATGGTATGGCCAATCGCTTCTTTTTTGGATAAACATGAATACCTGGACCAAAACCAGATTTATTTACAATTTGCATGATATGAAAGACACCATACATTTGATATGGTCCCAATATAGGTGCGGGTCGTATAATCGTTGTCTTTAAATTATGTTGCTTACTATAATCTTCTACAACTTGCTCTTGTTCTTTCTTACTAATACTATAATTATTTGGAGGATTATATGGTGTTGTTTCATCAGCGGGAATAGGATAACCTTTTGAATCTTTTTTATATTTAGGTTCACCATAGACTCCACACGTACTCCAATGAATAAATCTTAGGCTATTCAAGTCTTGGGACTCGTAAATTACGTCCAGAAGATTTCTTGTTCCTTCAACATTAATATTTCTTAATGTGCTAAATTCCGCAAAATAGTCATAAAGGCTGGCTATATTAAATATAATATCAAATTTTTTACTTTCAAAAAGCGTTTCGATCGTATCCTTAAATGTTAAATCTGCAGGTATGAATTCGACCTTTTCATTTTCTAAGATTTCTGTCATATACTTAAATCTACTACTAAAAACTCTTTCTTTCGTCATTACTTCTTTTCTTTTATTTATAGGTAAATCTGTAGCTACAATTTTCCAATCAGGTCTCGAGTTTAGTATTTCTTTTACCAAATAAGTACCTGTGTGCCCTTTTGCCCCATCAACTAATACTAATTTAACCATGTTATTTCAAACCTGTGAAGATATAACTATAAATTTATTATAAATTGAAAAATATCTTTCCAATTAAAAACTCTTTTTATATTTCCCTCAACATTAACAACTTGATTCCAAGGTTGATCATATAACAATAAAATTCGACCTTCTAATTCTTTAATAGGATCGACTAAATTAGGATTATCATCAATGTAAATATCAAAATTTTTTCGCAATTTTATGTCATAAGGTTTAGGCTGAAGTAATATTAGCTCTTGATATTGAATATTCCTTCTGATATTATGGGAGCTCAGTTTTTTCAAGATAGGTATTCTATATTTTGGTTGTCTCGCAGTAACAATAAATACTTCATGAGTTTTATTCAATTCTTTCATTATACTGGGTGCTTTTCCGTCTATAAATGGAACTAACATTGAATCTTCATATATCTCATAAAATATTTCATAAGCTTCATGTTCACTGATTTTCCATTCTCTGAAAAATTCCCAGTTTTTGACATCCTTTTTCTGATAATTTGTTTTATATTTTTTGTTGAAAATTTCGCAGTAGGTAATCATTATATCTAACAATACACCGTCAATATCAACAGCTATTCTCATTATGTATTCTTTATTTATATGCTATAAAAAATCTATTATTAACTAGAAGTGGATTATATGGATAAATTCATTATAAATTTTATATAAGATTTCAGTTACTTACCATTGTAAGAAGGTATTCTTATAGCTTTGTTCATTTTTTTTAAAGGTTTCTTAATTTTTTTCATAAATAATACCTTTATATTAGAAAAAAGAAAGATTTATAAAGCCTCAGTTATATTATTTTTCACGTGGGAATGAATTCCCCATAACAAAAAAGAAGGTGATGATTAAAAACACGATAAAATATATTCAGAAATTTTAATCCAGCACTAAAATTCTACTTCTCAAAATTATAAATATTCCACTATTCTCTTTTTTTCTTTTTTTGATATAAATATAAATATAGAGATTAGTTTTATTTTTAAATTAATGAAAAAGAAACTGAAAAATATAAAAGGTATATTGTCTGATATTGATGGAACTTTATATTTTAAAGGTTCTCCAATTCCAGGAACAATTGAAACATTATCTATCCTTCGGCGAAAGGGAATAAAACTTCTATTTCTTACTAATACGGATAGTAAGACTCCGAAATCAATTTATAAAAACCTATTAGAGTATGGATTTAATCTTAACGAGGATGAATTATTTACACCAATTATTGCGCTAAAAAAGTTTTTATCTGTACATCGCCAGAAAAAAATATTTTTAATCTCTACTAAAGAAATTGAGAATGAATTTAACGAATTTAACTTAGTCAAAGGGGATGAAATTCCTGATTATGTGATAATTGCAGATTTTAGGGACAATTGGGATGTTTTTCGATTGAATCGTGCTTTTAAATATATATTAAAGGGTGCAAAGCTACTTGGAACCCAAGGAAATAGGTACTTTTTAGACCATAAAGGTGAACCTGTAATTGATACAGGATCGTTCGTAAAAATGTTGGCAGATGCGGCAAATGTTCCGTACAAAATATTCGGTAAGCCATCAAAAGTATTTTTCAAACAGGCATTAAATAAATTAAATCTCATATCCAGTGATTGTATCGTAATCGGTGATGATTTTGAATCAGATATTCAGGGAGCTAACAATGTAGGCATAAAATCTATATTGGTAAGAACTGGAAAAGGAATTCATTATGCACCATCTAAAGAAGAGATAAAACCTTTTCTTATTATTGATTCTTTTAAATTAATTTTAGATTATTTATGAAATAAAATAAAAAGGTGAACAAAAAT
This sequence comes from Promethearchaeota archaeon, assembly GCA_048940645.1. Lineage (GTDB taxonomy): Archaea > Asgardarchaeota > Lokiarchaeia > Sigyniarchaeales > SOKP01 > SOKP01. Next base: position 3,006 of record JBHLOI010000114.1, read on the forward strand.
ATTCCTATGAAACTTCTAATTGTTCAGATGAATTTTCTGAACCATTATTTCTATATATTTGATAGGAATCTTTTACTTCACCAAGGTTTACAGTAATAAGTGTGTGAAGATGATGTCTTCTTTCAAATTCATGTATTTTAACTTGATTTTGTGGATCATTTGGATGAATTGCTACATATTCTTTACATTTAATACAAGCTCGTACTCTTATACCCCACACCATTCTCTATAGAATTTTTTACAATTACTTAAAAGAATTTCTAGGTAATAAAATTTTGTTTATCCAAAACAAATAAGTCAAATTAAAAATAGTTTGGGGTATAATATTCGCCATTGCAATATTATTTAAATCTTCATTAGATTTGGTATAGTTGAGTTATGAAGATTTTTCATTTTTATAACATCAAGTTCAAGCTTTCCAGATTTTAAACCTTTAACCTCGATAATAGGATTTTGGGATAAAGCTCCAACTTTTTTTATGTATACATTAAATTCCTTAGCTAATTTTATAATTTCATTACGATCTTTAGGACTTGTCTCGATAATAAACCTTCCTACCGATTCACTAAATAGTAATTCATCATCTCGTAAATTATAGTTATTATAGCTTTTTAAATCTAATTTCACCCCAAGTTCATTTTTAAAACACATTTCTCCAAGAGTAATTATGAAACCGCCTTTATTGACATCGTGATTTGCTTTAACAAGGTTCTTTTTGTATAATTCTTGGATAAAATTCCATCTTGATTTTATCTGAGTTTCATCTACTTCTGGTGGTATCCCTCCTTCAATGTCATATATAACAGAATGATATTCTGAACCTCCCAATTCTGCTTTAGTCTCTCCAATTATAAAAATATCATCTCCAACTTCTTTAAATGGTAGCGTAATTATATTTTCTTCTCCCTCAATAATTCCTACAATCATTATCTCAGGTGTTGCCTTGATTGCAGTATTACTAGCCTCATCTTCATTATAAAATGAGACATTACCCCCAACTACCGGAATCCTTAAATTTTTGCAACAATCTGCCATCCCCCTCACAGCTTCGGCAAAATACCAAAAAGATCCAGGTTTTTCAGGATTTCCAAAATTACAGCAATTTACCATCGCTTTTGGTTTAGCACCATTTGCAATCACATTTCCACATACTTCAACAATACCTCCCTTAGCACCTTCATATGGGTCTAGATAACAGTGCTTGGAATTAGTGCCTACACTAGCAGCAATAAATTTATCTGTACCTATTATTCGTAACACGCCAGAATCTCCATCTCCGCACTTTACAACAGATCGTACACCAACTTCGTGATCATATTGTCTATACACCCATTCTTTACTACAAATATTTTCAGAAGCAATTAAATTATAAATGAGCTCATCAAGTTTTTTAGAAGGCTCTGGTGTTATTTCAGTTAATAGCTTATCGAGATATTCGGGACGTTTTTCTTTACGAGGAATAGTCGGAGATTCTGAAAGCGCGATCGCAGGAAGATCAACTACTAAATTATCACCATCGTAGACTTTAAGAATTTTAGAATCATCTGTACGACCAAGTACAGCATGTGCCATTTCAAATTTTCGAAATACATTCAAAACTTCTTCTAATCCTTCTGGTTTAACAATAAAAGCCATTCTTTCTTGAGATTCCGATAACATAATTTCATATGAATTCATATTTGGTTCTCGAGTAAAAATTTTTCCCATATCAATTTTAGCACCAGTTCCACCGTCTCCTGTTAATTCACTTAAAGCACAAGATAATCCTCCACCCCCTAAGTCTTTTAAACCTCTTACATAGCCTGTTTTAATTGCTTCTAAAGTTGCTTCAATTATCATTTTTTTTGTAAACGGGTCACCAATTTGAACTGCTGGTCTATCCGCTTCTGAAAGTTCAGTGAGCGTTCTTGAAGCAAAAGTAACCCCATGAATTCCATCTCTTCCAGTTGAGCCTCCCATTAATATAACGTAATCACCTGGATTATAAGCTCTACTTGGCGCATGCTTAAAATCCTCAATGGTTCCTAATCCAATACAAGCAACATTAACAAGACAATTACTTTCAAAGTCTTTATCAAATTCAACTTCTCCACCAATAGTTGGTATCCCAGTACAATTCCCATAATCAGCTATTCCTTTTACTACATATTTAAATAACCATTGAGAATGAGGATTACCTTTTAAAGGGCCAAATCGAAGTGGATCTAATAAAGCAATAGGTCGTACACCCATACATAAAATATCTCTAATAATCCCCCCTATGCCAGTTGCGGCACCATGATACGGTTCAATAGCAGAAGGATGATTATGAGACTCAATTCGGAAAGCTAAAGCATATCCATCACCAATATCTATTACACCAGCATCTTGTCCCGGGCCAGCCAAAACATAATCATAATTCTTTTCAGCATCTTCAAACAAAGATAATTTTGGTCGTGATGATTTATAAGAACAATGTTCACTCCACATCACATCAAACATGCCTAATTCTGTAATTGAAGGGTTCCTTTCTAATGTATTTTTTATCCATTTAACTTCAGATTGTGTTAAATCAACATCCAATTCATCCTCATCAATTTTAACTTTTGTCATGTTTATAACCTCTTTTTAATAAATTCTACCATTGAATCAAAGAACTTTTTACCGTGAGATGTTCCTTTAGGACTTAAAATTGATTCAGAAGCTCTTTCTGGATGCGGCATAAATCCAATACAATTTCGTTCTAAATTACATACTCCTGCGATATTTGCTAACGAACCATTAGGGTTTGAATCTTTGGTACATTCTCCAGCTTCATTAGAATATCTAAAAACGATTTGGTTATTCTCTTCTAATTCTTTTAAATTTTCAATATAATAACGTCCTTCTGCATGAGCA
>JBHLOI010000010.1:0-86698 GCA_048940645.1 Promethearchaeota archaeon
TTTACACTGTTTTTTGGAGCAAAGAAGTAAGGAACTACTCCTGAACCTGATTCGCCTTCAACTTGTCCATTGACCCACTTGATTCCAGGTTTAGAACCCCAAGGTGATACACCACCTAAATGATGAAGTGCGAACTCCCAAGGGCCATCCCCTGTCATTGTGGTTGTGGCGTATTTAGCGAATACTACCTGACCATTATCAATAGAGAGATGCTTATGTGTATTGACATATTCAGCAATTTCAGCAGCGCCAGAGCTAAAATCACCCCAATTTGTACCTCCATAGGCGTTAAACTGACAATGCGTTACATGTAAGCTTCGTTGTCTTCCATTTCCTACTTTAATATTCTCACATACTTTAAATGTTTCAAGAGAATGCTCAAAATTTCCTGGATGTCCCAAGTTATTACAGTGAACATGGATAGAATGTGGCAATTTTAGAATTTCGTTAACTTTAGCTAAATTCTCTATAATTTGCCGAGGAGTAACATTCCAATGAAAAACAGGGTCGTCTAAGGATTCACAATTTTTGCCCCAAGCCCAATTTTCCACACCACCAGGGTTTACAATCTTAATTGCATAACCTTTTGTAGCTTTTAATATCCAATTGATATAAGCTGTTAATTTATCGATATCATGATCTCGTATATATTTGAGGACAAACCAATTATTTCCGTAAATTGGCATCGCAGCTTTATCAATAATTGGGATTTCAAGAAATTCTTCATGTGTATGTCGCGCTTCTAATAAAGGCATGGCAGGTTCGACTGCAGTAGTATATCCCATTTGAGCATATTTGTACCCAGTAAGCCACGTACTAAGTACGCTAAAGCCCGTTCCGGAACGTGTTAATTTAGTTTTTTTCATATTAGATTCAGGAACCTTATCTTCAGGTCTTAATGCTCTGCCAGTATTTACTTTAGCTCCTGCGATATGGGTGTGAATATCAACACCACCAGGCATTATAATCATGCCTGATGCATCGATAACTTTAGCACCTCCATTGACTTTGTCGACTATGATTCCATCTTTGATATGAATTTCTTTCTTTTCACCATCAATATTATTCAGCGGATCATATACAATTCCATTCTTTATAATTAGATCGCTCATTGTTAATTTCCTATTTTATGGCTATATTTTTATTTAATTCAAAAATTGAGGTTTGATGTTGACAAACTCCTATTATTGTTAAAAATCAATGATTTTTATAAAGATTTATTATTATTTTAAGGTTAATTTAGAGAATGGATTTTAGATTTTAAAAGATTGGTTTAATAAAAAATAAAATCAAAAAAGATCAGCGCCTTTACTAAAATGAATTGAGCGATTATATAAAAAATTAAGATCAATTAAATTTTTATAATTGTCAAGTTAAATTATTCTTATTAATAAAATCTTAATTCAAAAAAGATCTATCTGCAAAAGGTTGAATATAAATGAAATCAGGACAAGTTTTAGCTTTATTAAGTGGAATTATAACTCTCCTAGGTACTTTTGTCTTTGCTATTTATGGATTAACTGGAATAGTTGCAGGTTCTGGGATAGGATTCATTACGAATTTAGGTGATTTATTTTCTAATGCCGATGCAATTGCCCTCTTTTTAGGATTTGATGTATGGATAATATATTTACTCACAATCTTGTTTCTAATCTTTCTAGCTTCAGGTATATTACAAATGCTTGGCGTAAAATCTAGAGTATTAGGTTTTATCTTCTCTCTTTTCCCATTAGTCGTTGGTTTTATGATTATTATTTTCTTTTATACAGATATATTAGGTCCTACCACCGCTGTATTCACATTATATTTCGCTGGGGAACATTTCGGTGACTTTTTTCCAATCATAGTAAATCTTGGAGATGTAGGTTTAGGAGCATATTTGTTAGTTAGCGGAGGAGTTTTAGGGATTATTGGAACATTTTTGCCTCGAGATTAAAATTGCTTAGCAAAAATTCAATATCAAATTACATTTTTTTTCTTTTTTCATATCACAAATTTTAGAAAATTCAAGCAGAAAAAGCTAAAAGAAAAATTGCTATTTTTAAAGTATATAGATATCATTTAGTTATAAATAAATATATGGTATCCAATAATAATAATTAAATATCTAATTTTCATTAAAAAGTAAATATTAATTTAAATATAATTATATGAAAAATAAAAATAAAGAAGTGAAATAGAGAATGAAAACTGGTGGGATTTTAGCTCTCCTTGGAGGTATTATAAGTCTTGTTGGTACGTTTGTTCTTACGTTTTACGAATTTGCTGCGTATAGTATTATGGGATCCGGAATTGGGTTATTAATTAGTGCTGGGGATATTTTTGCAGTAGCAGCATATTATGGATGGACGGTATATCTCTTTGAAATACTTTTTTTGATTTTTATATGGGGAGGGGTATTATCAATAATTGGACTAAAAGTTAGAGCTTTAGCGATTATTGGGGGACTTTTTGCAATTATATTAGCTGTTTTTCATATGGTGGTAGCATTTGCAGGGTATAGTTTACCCTTAGATTTTTTACAAGCTGCTTTCTTTTTTAGTGGACCGTCAGGAGCCTTTCCGTTACACGTTGCAGTAGGGGATTATGCGGTACCTCTTCTTACAGCAGGCCTTGGAATATATGTTTTACTTGGTGGTGGAGTTTTAGCTTTTGTTGGCGGCGTAATGCCGAGGGATTAATTACTTTCAAATCTTTTTTTTTTTAATTTTTAACTTACTCTTGAATATTACTGTTTTTAAAAGCCCTTTTTAATTCTTTAATATCCTCAGTTTTATTTAGGTTGATAAACGTAAGCAAATCATTATCAATTGGTCTTATCTCATTCTCTATGGAGATATAGTTAATTTTCCACTTTCTATCATGAATTTTATCTAGTTTGAATTCTTTTACTTCTAAATTATTTCTACATAAATAATATGCTTTTTTGGTTGGATAAATTGCGAACAAAGGTTCAACAAAACCATTTTCCCATTGAGGAATGCAACATTCATAATTAATGGAATTAGAAATTAAAAGTTCAATGACTTCAAATTGAAGGAAAGGGTTATCACAGGCTAAGACAAATGTTTTTTCATAATTTAAACTTAAAAGCTCTTTAAAGGAGGAATATAAACCAATTAAAGGACTTCGGATATCTTTTTCCCGAATTACTGAATTATCATCTATAATGAAGCCTGTAATCACTCCATAATCAATATTATTAATATATTTCTGAGTTTGTTTTAACGAGTTGGCGGCTAAAAAAATATCTTTTTTGAACTTTTTTAATACTTCGAGTTGATAAGATATAAGAGGTCTTCCTTGAAGTTCAAATAACCCTTTATCAGTCCCAAATCTTTTACTTTTTCCACCTATTAGGATTACAAAAGCAAGATATTTTTTTTTGTCGATTATTTTTGAACAGCTTGTTTTATAATTTAATAATATTCTATTAAACTAATAATTAAAAATCATAACTCATTTAAATTAATTGTATCTAAAGATAAATTTGTAAATCTCCTTCTCAAAATACTAAAAATTATGCCCATCAAAAGTAAAAAAATTCTCATTAGAGAAAAACCCAAAGAACATTGTGCCGTTTTTGGAGTAACCTGCGATGATTTAGGATATTCCGTATCTAATATCATATATACTGGTCTTATTGCGCAGCAACACAGAGGCCAAGAATCAGCCGGTATTTCTATTCTTAAAACCGGAGGACGGATATACACCTATAAGAAAAAGGGATTAGTATCAACAGTGCTTAATAATAAAATATTGTCAACATTCTGGGGGAATATTGGAATTGGACACAATAGATATGCTACTACTGGTTCAGAGGAATATACTACTCTTGATTATATACAACCATATCATATTAAGAATAACGAAATCGAATTTTCGATGGCTTTCAATGGGACAATCCCAAATTATTTAGATCTCAAAAAAAATATGGAAGAAATGGGCAAAGTTTTTATTACTAATACAGATACGGAAATTGCTGCACAATTTATTGCTTCAATAGCTATAGGAACTGAAGATTGGGCAGAAATCTTAAAAATAGCTAGCAAATTTTTTGATGGTTCCTATTCATTGATTCTTCTAACTCCAGAGGGTGATATTTATGCAATGCGAGATCCTTTAGGTTTTAAACCTTTATGTATTGGTGAATTAAAAACTGAAAAAAGGAACATCTATTTAGTCTCATCTGAATCCTGTGGTATAGATGCTGTGGGAGGTAAATTCTTAAGGGATGTAGAACCAGGAGAAATTGTCCACTTAAGCCATCAAAAAGATATTAAATCTAAAGCGGTATTGAAAAGAGAGAGATCTGCTTTATGTCAATTCGAATTTGTATATTTTGCTCGCCCTGATTCAATTATAGACGGTGTATCTGTTGCAGAAGCAAGACTAAGATTAGGAATGAATTTAGCTAAAACGGATCCACTTTTAAAGGATCGAGAGTTTAGAGAAAATGCAATTGTAGTCCCAGTACCTGATTCTGGGCGAAGTGTGGCTGTTGGTTATGCACAAGAAGCAAAATTACCTTATGCTGAAGGATTAATGAAAAATAGATATGTTCATAGGACCTTTATCATGCCTGGTCAGGCAAAACGTAGGATAGCTGTAAAAGAAAAACTCAATCCAATTAAAAGTGTAGTTCAAGGTAAAGATGTTATAATTCTAGATGACTCTATTGTAAGGGGAACAACAACCCAACAAATAGTCTCATTATTAAGGGAGAAAGGAGGCGCTAAAACCGTTAATCTTCGAATTAGCTGCCCTCCTATTATATCCGCTTGTTATATGGGTATAGATTTCCCCACTAGAGAAGAATTAATCGCAGGAAGATATCAAATATTATATAAAGATGAAAATTACATTGAGAAGGTTCGAAAGACGATTGGTGCAGATACATTAAGATATCAGACTATTGATGATTTAATTGAAGCTATTGGAAAGAAAAGGAGTCAATTATGCTTAGCATGCCTTACAGGAGACTATCCTTTAAAATCAGTCAAAAAAATAGCCGAATTAGAAAATTCAATCGTAATGAGTAGAATTAAATAAATTCTCTCCATCTTAGATTATTATACCTTATTAATAATTGATTCCTCTTCCTCTATTTCTAAGGATATTGTTAATCCCTTGCCATCCCAGCAATATGTACAAAGCTTCTCTTTGGGTAAACCTATTGCTTTAACTAAATTTTCGAGTTTTTGATATTTCAAGCTTGTTAATTTTAATTTCTTACATATAATTTCAACCATTTCTTTATATTTTTGTGATTCTGGATCTGTGTATTCGATAGGATTATCTAAATCCTTACCAATTAATTCTTTTATGGCCCAACGCCCCGCTAAATCTAATTCAGAACGAGATCGTGAGAAATTAAGAAATTTACAACTAAAAACTAATGGAGGACAGGCTGGTCGCATATGAATTTCTTTAGCCCCATAGTCGTATAATCTTTGAATTGTTTTTTTTAATTGTGTCCCTCGTACAATTGAATCTTCGCAGAAGAGTAAGCGTTTATCATTAATTAGATCCATAATTGGGATGAGTTTCATCTTCGCAACTTTATCTCTAACAGCCTGATCTTGAGGTGTAAAACTACGTGGCCATGTAGGCGTGAACTTTACAAAGGGACGCGAAAAAGGAATTTTTGCCTCGTTTGCATAACCCAAACCATGGGCTGTTCCCGAATCTGGAATACCTGAGACAAGATCAATTTCTACATCATCATTTTTTGCCAGATAAGCACCACACCTATAGCGAACAGTCTCTACATTAATACCCTCATAACTAGATGCGGGATATCCATAATAAACCCATAAGAAAGAACAGATTTGTAAGTGGTTTCCAGGCTCAATTTTTTGTTCAAGACCATTTTTACTTACTAAAATAACCTCACCTGGTCCGAGATATCTTGTTGGTTTAAATCCAAGATTAGGAAATGCACAAGTTTCCATTGTAATAGCATAAGAGCCTGGCTTTTCCCCAATAATGAGAGGAGTACGACCGTATTTATCTCTTACTGCATATATTACTTCATCCGTCATCAAAAGCATGGTACATGAACCATCAATCATATCTTGGACTTTTTGAATTCCCTCTTCAAATGTGGATCCTTGACTAATAAGGGTTGCTACTAATTCAGTTGGATTAATCTCTCCACCATGCATTTCTGAGAAATGAATTCCATTTTTAAGGGCCATTGTTGTAAGGTTTTCTATGTTATTAATTTTTGCGACAGTGACTATCGCGAAAACACCTAAATGGGAGTTTATTATCAAAGGTTGATCATCAGTATCACTAATAACTCCAATACCCTTAGTTCCATGCATTTTCTTAATTTCTCTTTCGAATTTTGACCTAAATTGAGCATTTGTTATATCCTTAATATATCTTTGAAAACCTTCAGCATTTTTTACTGCCAAACCTCCCCTTACAGTTCCTAAATGTGTGTGATAATCTGTCCCATAAAAAAGATCATTAACGCAATCAGTATCTGAAAAAACTCCGAATAACCCACCCATAAAATAATATCTACTGAGATCAATTTTAAATGAAATTATTAATCTGATAAGATTTTAAAAAGCTAAAAATACAGCATTAAAGCAAACACTAAAAAATCTTAAATATATTTATTTTATACACTCAAATAATCCACCAATTAATTGACCAGTACTGATTCCAGCATCTCCAGGTGGTATAAGATTATGTTCTATAAAAGAAAACCCATTTTCAGTTATGCTTTTTTTAATAGCGCTTGAAAAAGCATAATTATATGCAACTCCACCACTTAATCCTATTATATTAATATCATGAGATTTAGCAATCTTTATTGCTACTTCAGCAAAAGTATCTCCTAATTTTGTTTGAAAAGCAGCAGCAATATCAGCTTTATTGCTTTTGAATGTTTTTTTCAAATCTATAATTTTCAAAATTAAATCTGATGTGTTAATAACATATTTTCCATTCTTTAGAGAATATTGAATGTCAAGGTCTACATTCTCGGGATTTCCCTTGGCTGCTAAACCTTCCAACCTCATGGCAGGCTCACCCCTATAGGTTTTAATGTTTGAAACCCCTAAAATATATGATACACTGTCAAAGATTCTTCCCGTTGAGCTTGATAGAGGAATATTTTGATTTGGAAAAGTATTACGTGCGTTTCTAAAGAGAGAAATAAGAGTTTCTAACTCTTTTTCTTTATATTCTAAATCATTCTTTAAATTAAGTGTTTCGAATATTTGATGTGTTTCTTTGAGTTCACTTGAATTTAATACTATTGAAGCAACCATTCTTGCGGGATATTTAGTACAACGGTCTCCTCCTATCATAGGTTGGTATTGCAAGTGTCCCAATCGCTTATAATCATAGTAAGAACATAATAATATCTCACCACCCCATACATTACCATCATCACCATACCCTACACCATCAACACTTATACAGATAACTACTTCTTCTTTCTTTATATTATTTTCAGCCATTAAACTTAATGCATGGGCATAATGATGTTGAATCGGATACAACTGCACCTCGTATAAAGAAGCCAATTCTTTGCCTAATTTAGTAGAAATAAAAGTTGGATGCGCATCACAGGTAATAAATTCAATCTCCGAGTCTTTAATTTGCAATAGTTTTTTCATATGAAAAATAGCATCTTTCAAAAATTCATAAGTCTCTAAATGAGTCGTATTTCCAATATGTTGGGTGGGAAAAATTCGATTTTTTCGGAGAATTGCTCCAGTTACAGATAATTCTGGTCCTGTTGCTATAGCTCCTGGTATATTGACCTCAAATGGTAATGGTAAATATTCTGGAATATAACCTCTTGATCTTCTCATTAGCTTCATTTTATTATGATGTAATCTTAAAACACTATCATCAGCTCTCTGATAAATTTTTCTATTATGCAATAAAAATACATCAGCTAAATCCTTTAGTTGGTCGAATATCTTATCATTTTCAATTCCCATAGGAATATTAGATCTGTTTCCGCTTGTATAAACTAATGGTTTTTCTCCAATAAAATCAAATAATAAATAATGAATTCCAGAATATGGAAGCATAAATCCAACGTTATTAAGTCCAGGAGCTACCCAATCGCTTATAATGCTACTAGAATTTCTTTTTCTCTCCAACAAAACAATAGGTCTACGATAAGATGTAATTATTTTTTGCTCTTGCTTAGAAATTTTGAATTCATCTTCAATTAGTTCTAGATTTGGAACCATTAATGCAAATGGTTTATATCTTCTTCCTCCTTTTCTAGATCGAAGTTCTAAAATCGTTTTATCGTTATCAGCAAGACAAACAAGATGAATACCACCTATTCCTTTAACAGCAATTACTTCACCTTTTTTAATTCTAGCTGAAACATCTTGCATTATCTCATTTATCGATAATTTTGGAATTAGCTGCTTATTCCTGCCAAATAATTGATAATGTGGACCACAAATAGAACAAGCAAAAGTTTGAGCATGAAATCTTCGATTATTAAAATCAGAGTATTCTTTTTGGCATGAACTGCAAAATGGGAACTCAATCATAGTAGATCTTTCTCTATCATAAGGTAATTCTGTCACAGTTGTAAAACGAGGACCACAAACCGCACATGCAATAAATGGATAGTTAAAATATTTATTAATACCTTGATTTCTCATTTCATTCAAACATTCATCACAAATAGCAATGTCTGAAGGTAAAGTAAGACTTATACCTCTTCCATGCTCACTTGGTTTTATCTCTAAATGACTAAATTCAATATTATTATCTAAATTTTTAATCTTTATACTCTCAATATAGCAGATTTTTGGGCATTTGGTTCTAATGTTTTCAATAAATATATCTATTTGTTTTGTATTACCTTGTAGCACACAACGAACTCCAGCGTTTCCTCTATTTAAGAGAAATCCTTTTAATTCATACTGGTTAGCTAAATTGAATAAAAATGGACGGAATCCTACTCCCTGAACAATTCCAGTAACAATAATTTCTACGGTCCTTACTTCATTCACAAAAATATCTCAAAAATAATTAAAATCTAAAATTAATTAATTATCCATCAAAAAAAAATATAATATTTTATTTAGAAAAGTATTAAATGCCTTAAAATTAATCTTTATAATTAAAAAATGACAAGGTAATAGAAATGAAGACACAAGAAAATTTATGGGACATTCCATATCATAAAGCCTTTTTTAAAACTAGTCATAATTCTTATGAGCATTCTATAAGAGAACAATTAAATAAAGGGTTACGAGGTCTTGAATATGATATTCATAGTAATAAAATTCAAGAACTCAATGACTTTGAAGTTTACCTTTTTAAAGATTATTATAATGTAATGCTTAATGTTGATGGAAATCCAAGTGATTACTTATTTTCAAATTGGCTAAAAATTTTAAGAGAATGGTCTAATAAACAAGATAGCGAACATGCACCAATAACTCTTTTTATAGAATTAAAAGATAAAATTATTGATTCGGATAACACATCAGATGAATTATATGGAATTGGCAAATTAAATGAAATTATAATCAATTCTATTCCCTTAAATAAATTATACACTTATAAAAACTTCAAGGAAAGCAATTTTAACTGGCCTACTGTCAGTGATCTAAAAGGAAGGATTATAATCGTTCTTACTAGCTATTGGGGTGGTTCTTGGGTTTCAAACGAGGGTGGTTTTGAATCCAGATTAGAATACCTATCAAGAAGTTTAGAAGGTAAAGATGATATATGCTTTGTCTCTTGGATTGAAGATGATAAAGGAGATCAAGCCTTATTTGTAAAAGAAAATACTCACTTTTGGAAATGTAGCATCGATTATAGCAGAAAAAACTATAATGTTATATATTCAAAACAAAGATTAACTAGAGTTGATTATGATAAAATTATAGATGGTAAGCATGTAGAAACATATTATAACAAAAATTATATAACTGGATACCGATGTAATTTTCCATCTACAGATATGTGGAATACCAAACTTTACAACAATTCATTCCCATGGTCGATTTGATTAAAAAAGTGAAAAATATTGACTCGCTTACAATAAATTTATAAATTTTCTTTACATTTTTGTTAATTAGAATTGAAATTAAAAAAAGGGTGAACAAAATATTAAAATAATTGCCCATGCTATTGAGGGATATTCAAAATTTCTACATCCTGATTATCTTTCTGCAGCAACAATACCAACAGTTGACTACTTTAGTGTCGATTTTACAGATAATTTTTTGTCAGTTTCAGAAGTTTGGATTATTGCTGGAATTATTATATGTCTAGTTTTAACTGTTTATTTCATCAATAACTATATTTCCTCAAAAAAAAATTCGCGGTCAATTTAGCGATATTTATACCTATCGTCAGAAATGAATATCAAAATTAATTGATTGAATTTTAAATTTGAAAATCGAATAATAAGAAATTCTGAATAGAACACTAAATGTTTATAAATGCCGGTTACATTCTTGTTAATTAGATATTTAATCAAAATAAGGGGAAAAATAAAATTAAAATAATTGCTCACGCTATTGAGGGGTATTCATACTTTCTACATCCTGATTATCTTTCTGCATCAACAGTTAAAGTTGATTTTACAGATAATCTTTTATCATATTCTGAGATTATGATTATTGCTGCACTTATAATCGTTCTAATTCTAGCTATTTATTTCATTAATAACTATATCTCATCAAAAAAAAGATTGAATAAACAATAATTATTATTCTTTCTAAGTCATTTTGCTTTGAGAGAAAATTAGGATAGAGATAAATCAATTAAGTTTGGTGGTTTTTAAAATTCATCTTTCTATATTAGAACCAGATTATATTGAAAAACGCAATCAACAGTACTTATTTATTTGGAAAGAATTACCCTATTGGATGGTTGTTGATGAAGAGGCTTATAGAGTTATAAGATTAGCGGATGGTTCTCGTTCTCTAAAAGAAATAGCAAAACTTGTTTATAGCAATGACCAATTTGATAGAGAAAAAATAACTGAGCTAAATAGTTTTGTTAATGCCCTAAAAGATTTAAATCTATTAAAAATGCCTAATAAAAAAAAAGAAAATAAGGTAAAATCAAATTCTAAACCTATTCTTGAAAATATTACTATTAATATTACTAATAAATGTAATTTAAGATGTAAGCATTGTTATATTAGCGAATTTAACAAAGAAAATAATTTTCCCGTAAGCAGCTTTAAGAACTTTGTAAATACAGCAAAAAATTATAAATATACTTCTAGAAATCTAAATTTTGCGATTTTAGGAGGGGAACCTCTTCTTGAAAAAGAAAAACTTATTGAAATAGCTAAATTTGGGAAGAATATTGGTTCTGAAGTAATTGTGTCTACAAATGGTCAATTAATTAATTCTGAATTTGCCAGAAGAGCTAAACAACATAAATTAATCGTCCAAGTATCTATAGAAGGATCTAATAAATTAGTTAATGATTTTATAAGAGGAAACGGTACATTTCAGAAAGCAGAAAAAGGAATTAAAGAATTAGTCAGATATGGCGTCTATACTATAATTTCTATGGTAGTTCATGAGTTTAATTTTCAAGATATCGAAAAATTTTATTTTTTTGGGCGTTCTTTAAAAGTCGATGAGGTTAGATTTATACCGCTTAAAATAATGGGGCGGGGAAAATTAAACTTTAATCCAATTTTAAAGAAGGATTTACTTTTGGATATTCATAATCTTATAAAAAAATATCCTGAATCTAAACGCTATTTTAAAAGAGATTACTATACTATAATGAAAACCTCCTGCGCTAACTCTAATCAAACACTCTACTGCGGTACAGGCTCTAAAACTTTGTTAATAGACGCCAATGGTGAAGTATATCCATGCCCAAATCATTGTCTACCTGAATTTAAATGTGGCAATATTACCAAGAAATCTTTTGAAGATATCTGGCTTAAATCCCCCATACTTAAAAAAGTAAGATCAACTTATAATATAAATAAAATAAATAATGAATGTAGTAATTGTATTGTGAAGTATTGGTGTGCGGGTGGTTGTAGGGGTGAAGCCTATGAAAATTTTAGGATTATGACATCAAAAGCTATTGGATGTGAAGATATTCGCAATAGTATTATCGAGACTTTTTGGATTTTATCTAAAGAAGATTATACACAATATTCCAAGCCAAGAGAATACTTTTAATCTTAACTTTTATTATTATTGTTTTTTTAAATGAAATTCTTTTAATTTCATATAAATGTTTTTATATATTTTTCAGAATTTATTCTTATCGAGAGTTTATGAGTAATTCAAACGATGATTGTCGTGAGGATGTTTGGGAGTACTATGATAAAATAAAGGATGCGCTTGACGGATTATTTGAGGTTTTAAGTATAGCATTAGACCCAAATAGTGTCTATTATCAATGTGGGGTGGATAATCTAAAAGCATTAAAGGGTGGATTGATAGAATTACTAATGAAAGATTATGATACTTTAGACCTACAAGATACTTTACGAAAGATTGAATTCGATGTAAAAAAGTCTTTATTTTTTGAAAACACTAAGAAAAAAACACAAAAAAATCAAGATGAAGAAAAAGCCATATAAGTTTATAATTGGTTCCTTTTTTTCATATAATAAATATTACAGGCACTAGTTTAAGAATAATGTAAAGTTTCATTTCAATTCGTTTTAATGTATTAGTAAAACTAAAAATTTTAATGTGTAAAGAGTTTTGAGCCCAATTTAAGACATTTATCAAGATTTTCTTTTATATTCGGTTTTTCAAGAGATTTAAAAATTTCATCTGGATTTAAACACGATTGAATAGATTCATTTTTAAATCCTATTTCAATAACTCTTCCTTTCTTCTCTTTCATTTCTATTAACTCACTCTCATAATAATAATCAAAATTTTATTAAAGATAGTACCAAATAATAAATTTAAATATCCTTTTAATAATCTATTTAAAAATGGAAAGATTTTAGAAACTTTTATAACTATTTTGTGGATTTTTCTTCTTTCAAATAATATATTAATTTATTTATATTTTATAGAAAATGTTAATTATAGTTCAAAATATATACTTCTGAAAATCCCAATCATGTCTTCTGCCAACCAATAAGACTTTTAAATGCCTAAAATGAAAATATAATGAAATTTTTTAGGCATCATCTTTAAAAGCTAAAAATAGGATTATTGCTATGGATAATGGAATTATAATTCCCATAATCAATGTAGCTTTTACTCCTAATAAATCGAATACCAATCCTGAGATTGGAGCACCTACCGCGATTCCAGCAACCACTAACGCATAAAAGGTTCCTGTCGCAATTCCACGATTATATTCTTCTGTATTATTTCTAATTATTCCAGCTGAAGTAGGGAATACCATTCCATGGCCGATTCCAAAGACTAACATACCTAGAATTGGAAAGGGAGATAGTATTGAAATCATTAAAATTAAAAATCCAATAGAAGCAAATATTAATCCAGTAGACATTATTTTCTTATGACCAATTTTATCACCAAATGCCCCTGAAGGATAATGAACTAAAATTGATAAAAACACTAAGACACTAAATATAATTCCGATTTGACCAGAAGTATAACCAGCATTTTCTAACATAATAGAATAAGTGGCTGTAATAATGCCAAGATTGATGTTTAGCGTTAATATACCTAGATATGGAGATATCATTTTCTTTGAGAAAAGTGTTTCTTTAAAAATTATAATTTCTTCCCTGAAACTTAATTTTTTTTTAGCTGGATAATATATTTTTGGTAAAACAAAAGATAAAACCGCCATAACGAATAATACTATTGAGATAATTAAAAATAAAGTCTTGTATCCGATTACTTGAGCTCCTATTCCTCCAACCATAAATCCAAAGAGAAGGGCAATCCCGAAGGAAATACCATAGAAAGCCATTCCTTTTCCACTTTTTTCTTTTGGTGTTGCGTCTGATAAATATGCCATCGTTCCTGGACCCCCAAAACCTCCACCTAATCCATGGATGATTCTAGCAAAAAGTAAAAAGTAGGGATCTTGCGCTAAGGAATATAATAAAATTGAAAAGCCATCTAACAATATACCAATCGCTATTAAAACTTTTCTTCCAATTTTGTCAACAAGTCTCCCTGCGATGATATTAGAGGGGATATGAACCATTGAATATGCCCCAACGATAAAAGTAGCAAGAATGAGTGGGGCACCTAAACTAATTGCATAAATGGAAATAATAGGAATCGCAACAGTACTATCAAAATTAACTATAAATGTTAACACAAGCACTAGGAAGAGGTGTTTTCTTCTGATTTTTAATGATTTTTGATTATTGCTTTCTATACCTTCCTCCAAACGCATAGCCAAATATTTTATCAACTAATTCTATATTTTGAATTTAATTTTATTCAAGAATTGTAAAAAATATTATGAATTAAAACTCTTAGACTAAAATATTATAAAAATTTTTTTATATTGAATTTTTGTTCTTTCAAATTAAATTTTAATAAGAATTCTATTTACATAATTTGATATTATGACGAGAATTTCGAAGAAACCCTTAGAAAAGGAAAGAAAAACAATTAGAACGATGATTGGTATGTATTGCAAAAAATTTCATGATCCAAAAAATGAATTTTGCGAAAATTGTTTGGAACTCTTCGAATATGCTAGTGAAAGATTAGACTATTGTCGTTTTGGTGAAAATAAACCGACATGTGAGAAATGCCCAATACACTGTTATAAACCTGAAATGAGAAAAAAAATCAGGAAAATTATGCGATATGCTGGACCTCGAATGATATATACACACCCAATCATGGGTTTTCGGCATTTATTCAAAAAAATGAAAAAAATTTAAAATCTTTAGTAGAAAAATTTCTATATTACAGATAGTTTAAGTTTTGTTATCCCTTCTTTTGCACGAAGAACTCTTCTCTAAGAAAGGGCTAAATTCGTTGTAATTCCCCCTTTACTGATTCTTGGGGTTTTATAGGTTTATTTAATCTGCTTTACTCTTTATAGTATTTATAATATATACTACATGTTCCTTCTTGAGAAACCATACAAGGACCAATAGGATTAATTGGAGTACAGTTCTCTCGAAAAAGTTTACACTCATAAGGGTAAAGTTTTCCAACCATAACTAAATGGCAAGAACATCCTGGAGGTATATCTTGAGATCTCTCGATATTAATATTAAATTTTCTATCAGCATTATATTTTTCAAATTTATCATTAATAATTAATCCTCCATCAAGAATTCTGCCTATACCTCTCCATGGAGATGAAACAGGCTTAAAAACCTCTTCAATTATTTTTTGAGCAATCAAGTTTCCTTCAGGTTTGACTATCCGTGAATATTCATTCAATGTTTCATACGTTTTTTCTTTAATTTGTTTTAAAAGCATTAAAATTGCTAATAATACATCATTTGGTTCAAAACCCGCTATAATGTTAGGTACTTTATAAGCATCCGAGAATATTTTAAATGGTTTTAAGCCTATAATCGTAGAAACATGTCCAGGAGAGATAAATCCATCAATTTTTAGTTGTGATTGGCTTATTAAAAGTTCTAAAGCTGCAGGTATTAATTTATGAGCACAAATGACCGAAAAATTAGATGGAGGATTAGCCTTTATTTCATATCCAGTTAACGGGACTGTTGTTTCAAATCCTATTGAAAAAAAGATAACTTCCTTATTTGGGTTATCTGATGCTATTTTAACAGCGTCATGTGGCCCATAGACTATTCGAATATCAGCCCCTTTAGCTTTTAATTCTGCTAATGAAATATTTGTAGCCGGGACTCTAATCATATCACCAAAAGTGGTAATAATAACATCATCTCTTTTACCCAACTCAATAGCTTTATCAATATCTGCAGCGGGACACACGCACACAGGA
Organism: Promethearchaeota archaeon; assembly: GCA_048940645.1. GTDB lineage: Archaea > Asgardarchaeota > Lokiarchaeia > Sigyniarchaeales > SOKP01 > SOKP01. The sequence goes on from JBHLOI010000010.1 coordinate 15,886, forward strand.
CATCCAGGACCCGACACAACTTCAATTTGTTTAGGTAAAAGAGTTCTTAAGCCATATTTAGAAATAGTATGCTCATGTGTTCCACATACATGCATCAATTTTATAGGTTTATTGATTTCCTTTAATAGTTTTTTAATTTTGATAATAACTTTATTTGTAAAGTCTTTATCTTTTAAATATTGTGTCCCAGGAAATTCCATTTGAATTATACTCTATTTAATTTTATTTTAATTAATAATTTAACATATTCTCGGGATTGGTTCTCCTAAAGGCATATCAATGAACCTTGTTCCACCTATTAAGGTCTTAAGTAAAACTTTCTTACTATTTTCTGCTTTAACTTGTCCTATTATTTCTGCGTCACTTCCAATACTAGTTGATTTTATTTTTTCGAGAATATTCTCTGCAAAATTTGGATCAACAGATAATAAAGCTCTTCCTTCGCTTGCGATTGTATATGGATCTAATCCCAGCATTTCACATACTGCATTTACCTGTTTTTTAATAGGAATTTTATCTTCTTCCACCATAATGCCAACATTAGATTTCATTGCCCAATCATTTAAAGCAGCAGCAATTCCTCCTCTTGTAGGATCTTTCATCGCATGAATAAAGTTATTATTTATATCTGATTTTAAAACGTTATAAATCTCTAATAATAATGCGAGATCTGATTCTAAATCCGAAGAAATGTTTAAACCCTCACGGCTGGATATTAATGCGGTTCCGTGATCTCCAATTGAGCCTGTAACAATAATTTTATCATCTACTTGTAGATTGTTGTCTAAAATTTTAATATTTTTTTCTTTGATTCCAATACCAGTAGTTGCCATAATGATTTCATTTAATGTACCATGAGGCATTACTTTTGTATCTCCCGCAATTATCGCGATATTGGCTTCTCTTGCTTTATAATTAAATGAATTAACTATCTTTTCTAAAATATCGAATTTTAATCCTTCTTCAATAATAATTATAGAGGTTATTGCTAATGGTTCAGCTCCCATCATTAATAAATCATTAACAGTCCCACAAACGCTTAATATTCCCAAATTTCCTCCTGGAAAAAATAAAGGATATACCGTATGACCATCAGCGGTAATAACAATTTCATTTTTATAATCTTCTAATGGAATTGTTGCTCCATCATCTAATTCCTCAACACCTATTCCTTTATTAACATTTTTATATGTAATATTTCGTGTAATAAAGTCAATTAGTTCTTCTTGTAATAACCCACCAGCACCATGAGCTAAACGAATAACACTTGAGCTTACTTTCTTTCCACTCATAATAAAATGAAATAAAGAGAAATTAAAAGAATTTAGGTTATAAATAATTATTCCAATATTTTAAGTTTAAGACATTGATCTTAATAAAAAATTATCAATATTAGATTTTTATTAGAACGTGAAATTGTTTATCGCTATTTAAGTATCACTCATTTTATCATGAAATTTTTGACCCAATAAACTATCTGCTACAGTAAATCTATTAAATAGTCCTGCTGGATCTTTAATTTTCTGGATGATTTCTTGAGGATCTAAATCGGCGCATAAAGAACCTAATGTACTCATGAATTTTACACCTTGATCTTTAACACCTACAGGTGGTCCATAACATCCTAAACAAGGAGCATTTGCTTTATTTGGACATATAGTACCACACCCTGCATGAGTTACTAAACCAAGACATATATATCCTTGTTCTAGAAAGCACTTATCTGTTGTAGGTAATCCTTCATAGTCTCTTTTCAATCCAATTGGAACTTTGTCAACTATAGTTCTATCACAATGGCTACAAACAGTTTTAGAGCTAAATTTGAAATTAGGATCATTTTTCAACAGAAAAATTATCGAGCTAACTATTTCATCAATTATTTCAATTCCTGTTGGATTTAAATCTAATTTCTTGTTTCGATCTTCTATTTCATTAAAGGTTTCAGGTTCATATGCCAAACGTTGGACCAAATCATCATAAAAGTAGAAACTTGTGATACTAGTAGATCCTAAATATAATATTAGAAAATGCAGTAAATTTGCCCTTACTTCCTCTTTTATTTGATTTAAATTCATAATTAATTCTAGCAAATTTTCAGCTTTATCTCCCGGACGATTTGTATGCTTAAAGCAACCAAAACAAATCTCACCTTTATTCGGGCACATAAGTTTACATCCTCCGGCAGTTACCGCTCCATAACATAAAGAACCAGTCTCTAAAAAGCAACTACTTTTATATAAATTGCATTTATCACATACACACATACTTTGATTCTGTGAAGATATATGGTCTTTAATAAAAGATTTTAAATGCAAAATAGTGGCAGTAATATTTTCAGTTTTAGGTGGACAACCTGGGACGAAGATATCAACATGAATAATATCTTTAACGTTATAAATATATTTTTCAAAATCTGGTAAACCAATACTTGGAAGTTTAACGTCTTTTTCTAAAGATGTATCATTTTTTGTAAATTCACTTTTAATTAAATCTTCTTTATCAAATAGATTAGCTAATCCTGGAATGCTTCCATAACAAGCACATGCTCCTAGACATACTATGATTTCACACATTTCTCTTAATAATTTAACATTAGCTGTATCTTGTTCTGTCCTTATTACTCCCTCTATGATCCCAACCTTAAATTTCTTCTTGTTTATATCATTTTCAGCATTTTCTGATGGCCAAAAAATGAAATCTAAATCAGAAAGAATAGGTAGTAATTCATAATGTGCATTTAAGAGGTTCTGATGGCACCCCCAGCAAGAACTAAGCTGCAAATAATATATAGATAAAGACATTTTTAAAAATAACCATTCTTTATATTTAGCTAATATAAGATAATTACATTAGAGGATAATTAAATTAAAAACATCTGGTTATAAAAAAAAAGCATCTTATTATAGTAAATTGTGCGTTTTTATTAGTATAATTAACTCAATTCAAATCAATCTGCAAAACTGATTATTTAGTTTGTTCTAAGATAATTGAATGTCAAACTATTAAATAGAAAAGTGAAGAAATCTACTACTATTGAAATAAAGCTATATTATAATGAATTAAAATGATCAATTTATAGTTCTCTGCTTAATTTTTTAACCAAATCACTAAGTGATATTCTTATTTAAAATTGATTTTCTATTCTGATAGTAATTCAAAAAGCTAACGTGAGAATTAATTTATTCATTTTTATATAAAATAAGTTTAAAATTTGAACTAAGATTAGAAAGTTGTTTAAAACTGACACTTTATAATATCGAGTAGTTTTGATTTCCCAATCCTATAATAACTAGGAGAAAGACTTAAATATAAGAAAAAGGTCTACTTTAACAGACGTTAATAAAGTTAAGTCTATTCTATCTTTTGGAAATTATTATTTTATCTAAAAAGTACGTTAACCAGAAGAATAATGAAAAATTATTGGAGAAGTGTATAAAAATGATCGATTCTGAACAAGAGATTATTAAAGATTTCACAGATGATTTAGCTAATTCGTTAAAAGAAGCAGGATATCCCCAGATTGATGCATGCATTCAATGTGGGACTTGTTCTGGGGGATGCCCATCAGGAAGGAGGACAGCATTAAAAGTTAGAGCAATTATAAGAAAAGTTCAATTAGGAATTGATGAAATTCTTACAGAGAATGATATTTGGTATTGTTCAACTTGCTATACCTGCCTTGAAAGATGTCCTCGTAAATTACCTATAACAGATATGCTTATTTATTTGAGAAATCTAGCAGTGCAAAATGGATTTATGCTTGAAAGCCATCTTGATTTGTGTAAAAAACTTTATAGTACTGGACATGGTGTTCCTATAGATGATGATAAATGGAGCGATTTACGAAAATCGTATGGTTTAAAACAAATTCCGCCAACTGTCCATTCTAATCAAAAAGATCTGGAAGAAATCCAAATACTTCTTCAAAGTGCTAAATTTGATAAACTTATAAATCTTGATTCTGAAAAGGAAGAGAAAAATGAAGAAGAGAAATACTATATTACTAATACAATGTAAGAGGTTATAAAGGGATGGGTATAAATCAAAAATATTCACTTTTCCTTGGATGTGTCATTCCAAATAGATATCCTTTTATTGAATTAGCAACTCGCAATGTATTTCAAAAATTAGGTATTGAGTTTGTCGAAATGGAAGGCGCATCCTGTTGTCCTGCCCCAGGTGTATTTCGTGGATTTGATATAGATACTTGGTTAATTATTGGAGCCAGAAATTTAACAATCGCGGAAAAAAACAACCTTGACCTCGCTACAATGTGCAACGGATGTTATGGGAGTCTACTTGAAGTGAATCATCAATTGAAAACTAATAAACTAAAACAAAAGATGGTTAATAAACATCTTGCTAAAATAAATCGAGCATATCACGGAAGTGTAAATGTAAAACATATTATCGAAATTCTATATAGAGATATAGGAATTGAAAAGTTAAAGAAGAGAGTAAAATATGGCCGTAAGAAAGAATTAGATTTAAACGTGGCAGTCCATTATGGTTGTCATATTCAAAAACCAGCGAGTATTAGGCCATGGGGTAATGAAACAGAAAAGCCGCGATTTTTAGATGAATTAGTAGAAATTACAGGTTGTAGAAGTATAGATTATAAAGATAAAAATATGTGTTGTGGTGCAGCTGGAGCCGTGAGAAGTGCCTTTAAAGAAATATCATTAGACTTTACTAGGGAGAAACTAGAAAATATAAGGGCTGCAGGAGCGGAAATAATAGTTACTGCCTGCCCTTTTTGTCATCTTCAATTTGATTTAGGTCAAATTGAAATTAATAATATATTTAAGGAAAAGATTGAGACCCCTTTTAATATACCAGTTATTTATTACACACAATTACTGGGTCTTGCATTAGGCTTAAACCCTGAAGATGTTGGATTATTAAGGGATATAGAATTAAAAGGAGTACCTCCATTTACATCAATTAAACCTTTTCTAGAAAGAGTGAGTGATGAGATTGAAGGATGAGCAAAAAGTAGGTGTATTTATTTGTCACTGTGGTAATAATATCGCAGGTGTAATAGATGTAGAGAAACTAACTGATTACGCTAAAACATTACCTAATGTAAAGGTTGCGGAAAATTATAAGTTTATGTGTTCAGAAATCGGTCAAGGATTAATTCAAAAAAAAATTGAAAGTGGTGAAATTGATCGTGTGATAGTTGCAGCTTGTTCACCACGAATGCATGAATCAACTTTTAAAAAAGTTTGTGAAGATGCTGGTTTAAACCAATATTTATGTGAAATAGCAAATATACGTGAACAGTGTAGTTGGGTTAATGTAAATGATCCTACAGGAGCTTATGAAATCGCTAAAGCACATGTTAGAATGGGTGTAGCCAAAGTTAATGAACTAAGAGCATTGGATAAATTTTATGTTGATGTTGAACCTGCATGTCTAGTTGTAGGCGGAGGGATAGCTGGTATGAATGCCTCATTAGATCTTGCTAATTTTGGATATAAAGTTTATTTAGTTGAAAAAACACCTACAATAGGTGGACATATGGCACAACTTGATAAAACTTTTCCAACATTAGATTGTTCATCGTGTGTTATCACTCCTAAGATGTCTGAAGTAGCTAAAGCAAGTAATATTGAATTATTGACATATTCTGAAGTTTCTGAAATTTCAGGCTACATTGGCAATTTTGTCGTTAAAATAAAGAAATATCCTCACTATATTGACCAAGAAAAATGTACTGGCTGCGGAAGTTGTGCTGAGGCATGCATTGTTGTAAGTCCAAACGAATTTGATATAGGGATGAAAAAGAGAAAAGCTGCATATATCCCATTTCCTCAAGCAATTCCAGGAAAATATACAATTGATATGGATCACTGTATAAAATGTGGAATATGTGCTGAAATATGTCCTGTTGGGGCAATTAATTATGATGATGCAATAGAGTATAAAAATATTAAGGTGGGGGCAATAATTTTAGCAACCGGCTTTGATACATATGATCCAACAATATTAACTCAATATGGTTATGGATATTATCCAAATGTAATTACTGGGCTTCAAATGGAAAGATTATTAAGTTCTTTTGGTCCAACTGGTGGTAAAATCCAAAGACCATCTGATTTAAAAGAACCATCTACTATAGTTTTCTTACAATGTGTAGGTAGCAGAGATTTTACTGAAAAAGGAAATAAGTATTGCTCTAGAGTATGTTGTATGTATTCAGCAAAACAAGCACGCCTTTATAAGGAGAAGCATCCAGATTCTAAGGTTTATATTTTTTATATTGATATTCGAGCATTTGGGAAAGGTTATGAAGAATTTTATGATTCTACTGCTAGAGATTTTAATGTTAAATTTATAAGAGGAAGAATCTCTGAGGTACTTGAAGACAAAGATCATAATATTATCGTCCGTGGAGAAGATACTCTACTTCAGAGATTAGTTGAAATTAAGGTAGATTTACTAGTTTTAGCAGTGGGACTAGAACCACGAGCAGATTCCAGTAATGTTGCCCACTTATTTAATGTACAGAATTCAGAAGATGGATTTTTAATGGAAGCACATCCAAAATTACGTCCAGTCGAAACTCTTACAGATGGAATTTTCATTGCAGGTACAGTTCAAGGTCCTAAAGATATTCCTGATACCGTTGCTCAAGCGAAAGCAGCAGCAGTTGAAGCTGCCTTATTAATTGCTAGAGGTAAAGTTGAAATAGATCCCATCTTTTCAATCATTTTAAGCCATAAATGCACTGGTTGTAAAAGTTGCATAAGTTTATGTCCTTACAATGCAATTTCATTTAATGAGCTTAAAAGAATAGCTGAAATTAATAAGGTTTTATGTAAAGGGTGCGGTACTTGCGTTGCAGCTTGCCCAAGTTCTGCTATCATACAAAATCAATTTGCAGATGTACAATTATTACCAATGGTACATAATGCTATTCAAAAACCAGATGAGGTGGAAGGCTGATTACTGAGACAGAAATTGGATCTTTCGATCCATCAATTCTAGGCATTTTTTGCCATTGGTGTTCATATGCAGGAGCAGATCAAGCAGGAACATCACGGATGCAAAGATATGCAAGCCTGAGAATTTTACGAGTAATGTGTGGAGGAAGAATTGATCCCCAATTTATAGTTACTGCTTTAAAAGATGGAGTAGATGGTGTTTTAATTTCACATTGCCATCTCGGAGATTGTCATTACGTATCAGGAAATTACAAAACTGCAAGAAAAATACCATTATTATCAACATATATAAAACAATTCGGAATTAATCCTAAAAGAATCAAATATGTATTTGTTTCTGCTTCTGAAGGAACCAAATTAACTAAAATTGTCAATAACTTTGTAGAAGAATTAAAACAATTAGGTCCTAATCCATTAAAAAAAAAGTGAGAGTGAGCGAAAATTGTATCCGAGAGTTAAGGAAATTAAAACAAATGAATTCAACGAAGCTATTTTAAATTTTTATACTGAAAATTATGCTATTAAAATTGACAAGGAGAAATGCATTGGATGTGGACTATGTATTAAAGTTTGTCCTAATAGTGCTATATCCAGTCAAAACTTAGAAGGAAAAATAAGGATTACTACTAAAGAACTTATACCAGATATACCTAATGTTCTTAAATGTTCATATTGTGGAACTTGTGCTTATATGTGCCCCTCAGTGGCAATATCACTGAAATATAATGGAAAATTAATAAATACAGACGATTTAGGAATAGTTAAGAAAAAAGTTATCCCACAATTGGATTATGATTTGATTAAAAGTAAAAAATTTAAGAAAAATTTAAAAGTGTACACTGATGGAAAAATTTCTGTAAATTGGGATAAATGTATCTCATGTTTGTCATGTGTGGATGTGTGCCCTTCAGAAGCATTTTTTAAGACGTCAAATCAAAAGAAAACTAACTCAAAAACTAAAAAAGTATCATTTCTGCAAGAAAGATGTATTAGTTGTGGTACATGTGTAAGAGCATGTTCAAAAAAGGCTATAAATTTGAAAATTAATACGATACATTATTCTAGCGATTATAAAAAGATTTTCTGGGAATCGTTATTAGAACGTATTCTAAGTTAATTTTATCAAAAACTTATATTTTATAAGAAATTGATAACAAAACCTCTAGAGCTTTTTAGAGATTGATCAAAAGAAGTGTAGTTTTGCTAGGAATAGATCATTTTTTATTGCATTTTTGACAAAGAAACAAAATTTATAAAAAAATTTTTACTCAGATTGAAACTTTAATATAATAATTGTTTAAAATTGAGACTGGGACCAATCGAATAGTTTAAATTAGCCTATAAACGTTATACTTAAATATTATCAATTAGAATTTAATTTTAAGGAACATAAATTAATGTAAATTGAAAAAAAAAAGATGATAATGAATGGTAGAAGCAATTTTAGATAAATTAGAGGATGAAATTAAGATATCTATTCCTGAAATCAAAATCAAAGGCAAGGAGAATATTGATCAATATTTCAGGCTATTATTAGCAGGAACACCTCGTTTAAGGTTTTCTATAACCGATAATAAGGGAAAAGAACTTTACGCTAACATCTTAAATGTTGAAATGCGTTAAAAATTCATCGAATTCGTTTGTACCAGAATTGTCTCCTCAAGATTAGAATCGAATTAGATATTTTATTAATTTAAAACATTGAAATAATTTCAGCCCTTTAATTTAATGCTTAACACGAATTTTTAGATAACGAAAAGCAAATGATATCTTTAGAATGAAACTAGAACTAAGTAAAATTATTTTTTTATTTTAAATCGTATAATTATAAGGAATTATTATTAAAATGAATTTACAACCCAGTACAATTTATAGTGATTACAGAGGGCAAAATATTGGCAAATCTAAAGCTGTGGATCTATTAATTTTTATAATTGAGAATATTGAAAATGATGATATAAGAAAGGAATGTATTGATATTTTAAATAAGATTGAAATAAAACAGAATAGAGTATTTAAAATATTGGAAAATATTTTGATTTCTGATTCAAATGAAAATTTAAGATATGCTGCTACAAAAGTGATAAGAAATAAGTTTAGAAAGAAAGCATTAAGACCTTTTTTATGGGCGCTTCAACATGAATCTTGCTATAACTGCTTATTAACAATATTAAAATCACTCGAGGAATTTAATGATAAAAAAGTTAATATTATGCTTATTAATGAAATCAACAAGATTGAAAATGAAAAATTTATTGCAAGTTTATCATCCTTAATTGATAATAACAGAATTAAAAACTATTCAACTCAAGATTTAGCAAAGATTTTAATTAATCACTCAACAATTTTCTCTTTATCAAAGAAATTCAAAAAACTCAAATATAATTTGGAAAATGGTTTAGTATCTGAATTAGATTTCTCAAATGTTGATGATCTTGTTATAGATTGGCGACATAGAGAAATACTTCAAGATCATACTGATATTATTGGAATACAAAATTTATTAAATCTCAAAAGAATTGAATTTTTGCCTTTAAACTGGGCTTTAAAGAATGATTTAACATTTAATTGTACAATGGCTTTGATAGACGCTTTAGAAAGGCTTAATAATCATATTGCTAAAAACACTCTAATTTCTCAAATAGAAAAAATTAAAGATAAAGAATTTGTGGATTCAATTAAAGATTTATTAAAAACTAATATTTCGTTTAATAATTTTTCAATATCTAACTTATCTGATATTTTAAGAAACTTTATAACCACTTCTTATTTTAAAAGAAAAAATTGTCAATTAAAATATGAAATAGAAAAAGGAGAAGTAATAAAATTACATATTGAGGGAAAACCTATTGTTAATTTATCAACTTTGATTAAACACCTTAACTCACTAAGACAGCTTGTTTTAAAAAAATGCAATCTATATAAACTTCCTGAATCTATTAGTACTTTTAATAATCTAGAATTATTGGATTTAGAAGGAAATAATATAGAACATTTACCTTTTTATATCGGAATTCCCAATTCTTTAAAGATATTAAACCTAAATGATAATCAATTAAAAGATTTGCCTTTTTCTATTGGAGAACTTTATAGATTAGAGTCTTTAAATTTGTCTAATAATCAATTAACTTTTATTCCTGATTCACTAGGACATCTTTCTTCTTTAAAATATTTAAATTTGGGCAGGAACAAATTAGAAAAGATTCCTGAATCAATTGGTGATTTAAAGTCTCTCAAATATTTAGATTTAAACTCGAATAAGTTAACTATTCTACCTGAATCAATAGGATTACTTAGATCACTCGAGATATTAGATGTTGCGAAAAACTTATTAATTAAACTCCCAATTACTTTAAATCTTTTTAGTTCATTAAAATATCTTAATTTAGAAGAAAATAAATTAACATATTTACCCGAATCAATTAGTAACCTCAGATCATTAGAAACATTAAGATTGGGATGGAATAAACTAAAATCACTTCCAATTTCGATTGGTTCCTTAAAATCAATTAAAACTATTTATCTAATCCATAATAACCTAACAAAACTTTCTGATTCAATAAGTCTTCTTTCTTCTCTTGAAACAATAGACTTAACTTGGAATCACTTAACATCAATCCCTGAATCCATTGGAAAATTAACTTATTTAAAAATTTTAAAATTGGGGGGCAATCAATTAAAAAAACTACCGAAATCAATAGGGGCCCTTATTTCTCTAGAAATTTTAAATTTAGATGAAAATAGGCTAAATAATCTCCCAGATTCCATTTGTTTATTAAAATCTCTACAAGAATTATGGTTAAATGGTAATGAATTAACTCAATTACCGAAATCTATAGGGAATCTCTCATCATTAAAGAAATTATTGGTAAATAATAATAAATTGAAATCCATTCCTAATTCAATTGAAAAAATATCATCTCTTGAAGTAATGTCTTTAGAATGGAACGAGATTAAAAATCTTAAATCTTAAAAAGATTTTTTTTAGAAAAAATTCTACTATTATTTTCTAATAAAATTCACAATCATTAAGCAGTTGTGAGATATCCATAACCTTTATGGGTGAATTGTCTTCAGTTGCAACTTCGAATAAATTATTTTTACAAAAAACACATGAACTGACAAGAACTTCAGCATTAGTTTCAACTGCTTCTTTTAAACGATCTTCTCTTATTCTAACCATACAAGCACGAGTTTCGGATATTCTATCTCTACCTATCTCACCTGCTATCTCACCATATAGGGCTTTTACTCCACCTCCGGCTCCGCAACACCAAGACATGTCTTTATTATGTTTCATTTCAAATAATTTGACACCTTCGATCATATTTATGAGTTCTCTTGGTTCTTCAAAAACCCCACAATATCTACCTAGATGGCATGGATCGTGATATGTAATAAGTAAAGGATCTTCTTTTGAACGCTTTTTATATCGAATTTTTAAATTCTTTTCTTTAACAGTTTTTAATACGAATTGTGTTAAGTGATAAAGGTCAAATTCAAGTTTTTGACCCGCATACTTAGTATATTCAAGTGTGAATGTGGAAAAACATCCAGAACAAGAAAATACGACTTCAGATACGCCGCTCTGTAGAATAATTTTGTAATTATGTTTTACAAGTTCGATGGCTTCATCTTCTAATCCAGTTCGAAATAATACTGATCCACAACATTGTTCTTCAGGAAAAAGAACAAATTCCACACCAAGTTTGGCTAAAACTTGGCTTGTTGCAGTAACTAATTCTTTATTTCTATAAGAAGAAGTACACCCTACAAAATAACCAACCTTGCCTGGAATGGGCTTCTGACTTTCTAAATCTATGCTTGTTCTTATCGAATCCATTTCTTGTTTTGCTCGTTCATATGCTTCTTTTCCTTCTTCACAAGCATTGCACCAATTAAATCTATCTATGTGCTTTTCTAAAAAAGGATTATTATTTTCAATAATCGAATTTTTTAGAATTTTTAATTTTGCAGGTACTGCTCCTTTCTTCACTACTTCTTTACGAAAATTTTGAAATACTTCCAATGTATCAATCCCAACAGGGCATACGACTCTACAATTACCACATAGCATACAACGAAAAACAGAAGGTATTATTTCCTCCTTATCAAATTTAATATCTTTATTATCTAATGCTTTAATAATTCTATTCCTTCCGCCAGCATAATCTGTTTCTGACCACGAAGTATTATATACCTTACAAACATGTCGACAATAGCCGCAATGTGTACACCGATCATATGAATATTTTTCTTTTGTTTTGCTCTTAGGTTCTATTAAGTTTTCTTTAGAAGGGGAAACTAAACCCGCAACAGGTGGACCAGTAGTAATTAAATTTTTCAAATCTTTTTTCTCTTTACCTTCACTCATCTGCATCTCTCTTCTTTCTTTATATCTACCATACTGAAAATATATTCAAATTAAATAAATTTAATTATTATAATTTATTCGACTTTAATCTTAATGGGTTATAGAAATTCATAATATAATTCAGACTTTTTTTCATAAAATTTTATATAATAATTTAGCAGTATTAAAGAGCAAAGAAATTCTCCAGAATTTTAATCTAGAATCAACTATACGATAGGAGTTAAATAAATCCTTTGGATCTAATTTATTTTTTAAAATTTTTCTTTTAGCAACAATTTCGGGTTTGTATTTTAATAAATAAAAAGTATTCACAATTCCTATTGTATATACACGATCCCCTTGATTAAAAGCTTGTATTGAAAGATCGTGTAAAAATGCTTTAACAGTGAAAAATTCTCTGGGTTTAACTATATCAGATAACCCGAAAACTTTTATTCTACTATATCCTTTTATTCCCGCGATTGTATATAGAGCTGTTGGAAATTTATACTTTTTACTTTCTTTAAGATATCTTTCAAAAAACTTATTTAACCTCTGATCAGAAATCCAATATTCTTGAAATAACAAATTTCTTGTTGAACGTCCGATAGATACTTCAGCATCACTAATATCTCGCCATTTTTCTTTTAAATATACTTTATCTACTTCAATCCCTCCTAAATTTAAAGCAATAGTTTCAGAAGCTGATAAATTTTGAGAAGTAATTTCAGGATCATCATAAAATACAGCCCAAACTAGCCAATCTTGTTCTGGAAAATTTATATGAGAATATTTTTCAAATTTACGCTCTGAAATCGAAATAAAAAATGGCTTATTTGTAAATTGATCTTTAAGATTTCTATAAAAGTCAATTGCATTTTGGTATGAAGAAAAACCATATCCAATTATTTCCAAGGAAGTTTTAAGAGTTGTAAGAGATAATTCGACTTCTGCAATAGCACCATAAATCCCATAAGTCCCAACAATATCATCCAGAGAGATTTCTCCTTTAGAATTTTTGGAAATTTCCATTATTCTTCCATCAGGAAGGACTATTTTTAAACTCAGAATCGAGTCTTCCATGGATCCATATTTTGGTACTCCTATTCCAGCAGTTCCAGGAGTTGATATAAAACCACCAACACAAGAGGTCTTAAAACTTGTAGGGTAACATTTGGGTGCAAGACCATAATCAGCAAGTTTTTCAATTAAATTTAGCCATGAAATACCAGTTCCTACTTTAACTGTCATATTATTTTTGTCAATATTATGAATTTTGTTTAATCTGCGGGTATCTATTATTAAACCTCCTTTTGAAGGAGTTGCTGAAGAAAAACATGATGTACCTGCAGCTCTTACTGTTATTGGGATTTTTCGCTCATTACACTTTTTTATTAATAGAGAAAGACTTGTGATATCTGCGGGACGGGCTATTAAATTTGCAAGATAATTTTTTTTAAATTTATAATGATATGAAGGTAACGATGTGAGATCAGCAGATGCAGATTCAAGTTCATAAGGATTTGAACTAACGTGATAAGGAGATATAAATTCTTTTATAACTTCTTCAAAATTTTGGCTGGGTTTTTTTTTCTTTACATTTGGTGAGTTTATAATATTAGATTCACTCTCTGAATTTTTATTATTGATTCCATTCAATCATATTAATATCTAGTTTTTAAAATTATGACACCATTAAAAAACCTGAAAAAAAGGCAATCCACCAACAAGCTAAAGTAATATATCCTGTTAACTTAGCATATTTACGTTCAGCTGCAATTCCAAACAACATACTTAAAAATCCTGCAAGTAATCCAACTCCACCTAATATTATATGAGACCAGTGTATTCCTGTAGAAAATGAAGTCCAGATTAATGGATCAAAAATTACTAACGATATAACATTGATTAGGGTTAAAACCCATGAAAGTCCGGCAAAAATACCATGAATTTTAACAAATTTATTTTCATTAACTAGTACTAGAACTGTTCCAATAGATAATAAAAGTAAAGCTGATAAACCAATGTACATTTCAAAATGATTAAATATTTCTAGCTTTGGGGGTGTTGGACCAATACCCCCTATACTAAATCCAATTTCTATATAATCGAAAGGAGGTGGACTACCAGAAACAGAATCGTCTCCAGCAATGATAAGAATTATATAATATCCATCTTGAGTAGGAGTTGTAATATTAAAAACAACTGTCATTGCATTAGAAGTTGGATTTATATCATCACCAGATCCATCTAATATTCTATTTGTGGTAGGGAGAATACTAAACTGGTTATTCTCTTTGGCATCAGCAGGCGCCTGAATAAATAAGTTGGGACCAGTAGCTGTAACATTAAAAATAATAACCGTTGAAGCATTTACCGCATTTGATGTGCTTATGTTAGTACCAATTGAATAAGCTCCCGGTACTGTGTGGCAATCTTCATGAGGCTGGGTATTGCTAGGAAATGCATTCACGTTAAAAAGAACTGATATAAATAGAGTACCGAGAAATATAGAAATTATTAAGATAATTTTTTTTTTCAAGATTCTTACCAGATTAATGAATATTTAAGTAATAAATGATGAAATCTTATTATTAAAATTTTTACTTAAAAATTATTAGTAGATATAAAGTTTTGATGTAAAAATGGCATCTAAATTTTAACTAAAAATTATTAAGATTACAAAGAAAGATTTTTAAAAATCTTTTTTAATTTTAGAAATTTAGGTTTTTTAATGAAATTTAACAAAGATTCATTGAAAACGATTATTATACTTGATTGTGTGATAATTATAATTTTTGTCATAGTTATTCCTAACTTATTAAATCTAGTTGGATTAGATTTAAAAATTCAAGTATTATCTAATCTAGCAAATTATCTAATTTTAACAACTATAATAATAACTGCCCTTGATTTAATCTTTTTGACATTAAAGAAAGAGAATTACTTTTATTTGGCATCTTTCAATATGTCACTTTCAATTTCAGTATTTCTACTTCTTGAATATTGTTTTGTAAATGATTATTATAATTTTTTATATGTTTGGAGTTATAGTAAATCAACTTTACCATTTATTTATAAACTTGTAGCTATTTGGGCAGGGGAAGCGGGTTCTATTATGACATGGATGGTATTTAACTCAATAGTTATTTTTTTTTATAGGATTAAAAACCAAAATAAAGAAGATATTGTTTTTATCCGTTCAGTTATTATATTATTAATTATTTCAATATTTTTTCTAATAATTTTATTTTATTTGAATCCTTTTGAATTTAGTTTAGCACCTGTTTCTGATGGGTCAGGTTTAAATCCTCTTTTAATATCTCCATTTATGATTTGGCATCCACTTTTTACCTTTATAGCTTATGCTATTTTTTTGATTCCATTTACAATAACTATAGCTGAAATGGTTTCAAAAGATTCAAAACTATTAAATTCATATCAAACTAACTTTTATGACTTTTCTTTAAAATTTGGATGGTTAGTTCTGACACTAAGCATTGGACTAGGAGCTTATTGGGCAAAAATTGCATTATTACCATGGGGGCGATATTGGGGTTGGGATCCCGTAGAAACTGTTTCGCTTATCCCTTGGTTTTTTATCACAGCATTTTTTCATACAAGACTTTTTAAAAAGAAAAATCCAAATTTAATAAAAATAAACGTAACTTTGATTTTTTTTGCAATTATTTTCTCTACATTAATTACTCGAGGCGGAGGCTTAACTTCTCTTCATGCGTTTACAGGAAAAGCAGGGCTAGTAATCTGGGTCTTAATTGTTGGTTTAATATTAATATCTCTTTCTCTTTACACAATTTACATAATATTAGATTATATCCTAGAAGAATATAGGAAAATTAACCTTCTCTTCGATTATTTAAGTTATTTATTTTTATTTGCGTTATCAATTGTGTGTATCATCGGACTTTTGGTGCCACCCTTCACTAATTTACTTTCTACTTTTTTGCCCATTGACACAGTAACTATAGGCGTGGACTACTTTATTATAGGTACCTCTATATTAGCCATCGGTTTGGCATTAACATTAACATTTTGTTCTTTGAGAGAATTTTTCAAGATTAAATTGATATTTTTATTGATACTTATCATTGTAGCAATTCAATCCGCTTTATCATTAGTTTTAGGATTTTTATTAGATTTATGGATAAATCCTTTAATAATGATATATTTCATTGCGTTGTTTTCTTCTTTATTCAAATTAGTTAAAAATATCAATTTTAAAAGGGGAATTAAACAATTCTTTAGAATAAATTCAAAAACAATAATTCATGCAGGATTATCATTTATTTTAATAGGTACTTCAGTTGATCCTAGTATATGGGTTTTTCAAGATATTTTCTTTATCACAGGCTTTATATTTTTATTGAGTGGTATAATTCCTTCAACATTTATCTTATTTTTTATTAAAAAAATGAAATCTTGAAAGGAAAACTACTATGAAGGTTCATTTGAAACAAATCTTTCATTTTGAAACTGAAACGATCAAAATAGGCAGAAATTGAAAATAAAACTTGTTTGATTGTTTAAAATAACCAATTTTAGCAAATTTTATAAATTTTTTGAGATTTCCATAAATAAAGCAAGGTTATAACATATTAAGCTTATACTTATATACTAAAAATCTATATCAAAAATATATTTTAAATTTACATAAGGGGATTCTTAATGAAGGTAAATAAAAAAGTTTCATCTCTATTAATTACTGCTATATTATTCTTATCAATTATTGGGATTGCTATAGCTTACACCTCAGATTTTACTGATTTTTCTGGAGAGGGGCATAATAGTTGTCATGGAGATATAACACAAAGTGCTTCAGGATACATCTCATTATCATCAAGCTCAGGAACAACCGTGAATCCAAGTGAAACATTTACAATTAGCATTCAAGTCCTAAGCTTCACAGAGGCTCAAGGAAAGAATATTGAAACAGGCTTCCCAAGTGGAACACCTGGGAGAGGAGATAATAAAGATTTTACTTTTGATGCGATTCAAAAATCAGCATCCATAGACAGCTCTGGAAATTCAATAACGATTGACTTTCAAGCTACAGCTCCGACAATTGAACAAACCTATACTCTCACTGCTGATGCTATCTATCGAGAGGGGAGTTCTGCTTCATATTTTGCAACCGGAAATTTAATAATAACAGTTGAACCAATAAATACTCCACCTCAATTTAATAATCTAATTGAGAGTGCTGACCCATTAGAATTAGGGCAGCAAGAAAATATTCAAATAGATGTAACTGATTCTGAGTCAAGCGTTAGCGATGTTCTCATTGAATTAGAAAATATAAATTACACCATGTCAAACATTTTAGGAAACACATATGAATATAATTGGACTCCGAATACAATAGGTATAAAAAACTATATAATTTTTGCTAATGATACAGAGGGAAGTTGGAATAAAGTTAGTGGAAATATTAACGTAATTGATATTACAGCTCCAATATTATCTAATCTAGTTGAAAGTGCTGACCCATTGGAATTAGGACAAACAGAAGTAATACAGATTAATGCTACTGATTTATCAGGAATTAGTCAAGTGTTAATAGAAATTGGTGGCGTGAATTATACTATGGTGAATATAGGAGGACCAATATGGGAATATAACAGCTGGACACCAACTAGCACAGGTTTAAAACCGTATATAATTTACGCTAATGATACAGAAGGAAATTGGAATTCGTTAAATGATGATGTCACTGTAGATGACACAATAGCACCCAAATATTCTAATTTAATTGAAAATGCTGATCCACTTCCATTAGGGCAAAATGAAACGATTTCAATTGAAATTTATGATTCACCGGGGTCTGGAGTGAAAGAAGTACTTATTGAATATGATGGTTCTAATCACACAATGATTTTTATTGGATTTAATACATGGAGGTGGTCTAATTGGAAGCCTATGTCTGTAGGAATCTTCAATTATTTCATTTATATGGTAGATAACAGCAACAATGTAAATATAACAGGAGGATCTATTGAAGTCATTATCTCAACAGGACCAACAATTCAAAACTTATCAAAAAGTGCTGATCCTTTAGAATTAGGGAAGTTAGAAACGATTCAAGTTGACGTTGATGATACTAATGGAGTGAGCAATGTATTTATTGAAATTGGGGGATTAAATTATTCAATGGTGAATATTGGGGGAATAAGATATGAATTTACCTGGAAACCAAATTCTACTGGAATAAAATTATTTAAGATTTATGCTAATGATTCTTTAAATAATTGGAATCAATTTGGAAATAGTATTTTCGTCCAAGATACAAAACCTCCAAATTTTGGAAATTTAACAGAAAGTAGCGATCCAGTTGAATTAGGAGCTCCAATAACGATTTCTATTGACACAACTGACTTGTCAGGTATTAACCAAGTCAAAATTGAATTTGAAGGTGTGAATCATTCAATGTCTTATACCGGAGGAAATACATGGTTAAATGATACTTTGATATTTAGTACTGTTGATATTCATTTATATACCATTTATATTCAAGATAATTCTAACAACTGGAATACGACAAATGGTTTTATCGAAGTAATCGATACAACACCACCTGTATTGACAAATTTATATGAAAGCAGTGATCCTTTAGAATTAGGACAAATTGAAGTAATTCAGATTGATATAATTGATTTAGCTCCAATAAATACAGTATTAATTGAATTTGAAGGAAAAAATTATACCATGGTAAAAATAAGCAGCTTAACCTGGGAGTACAACTGGGTTCCAACTAGCACTGGATTAAAATTATATACAATTTATGCTAACGATACAAGCAATAATTGGATCTCGTTAGTTGCTAATATTTCTGTGGTGGATACTAATGGTCCAGTCTTATCTGCTTTATATGAGAGTGCTGATCAACTAGAATTAGGACAAACAGAGACAATTCAAATCAATGTTTCTGATCCATCAGGAATTAATCAAGTGGTAATAGAAATTGGTGGTGAAAATTATACAATGCAAAATATCGGAGGATCAAAATGGGAATATAGTTGGGCTCCAAATAGTACAGGATTGAAGCTATATACTCTTTATGCATATGACTCGATAAATAATACGGTTTCATTGAAAAATAATATTACTGTTATAGATACAACAGGACCAATTTTTTCTAATTTGGTTAAAAGCAAGGCATCAATACTTTTAGGTGAATCTGTATCTATTCAAATTGAAGTTGTGGATATATCTGGTGTTAGCGAAGTTCTTATTGAATTTAGTGGCTCAAATCATACTTTGATAAATACCGAAGGAAATACTTGGGAGTATACTGATTGGTTCCCAAGTTCAATAGGTGAAAACTCTTTTACTATTCATGCCAAAGATAATCTTAATAATTGGAATACGGTAATTGGGAATATTTTAGTAACTGAGCAATCAGTAGGCAGTAATTTATTAACGATGAGAGAAATATTAGATATAACATTGTTTTCAAGTATATTTGGTATTACTATTTTCATAGCAATATTAATAATAAGAACAGCAAGGAATAAACGATTTATTCAATAAATAATTATTTTTTTTACTTTTTAATCACTTCTCTTTATTAGGTATCATTAATTTTTCAGAAAGTTAGATAATATGATTAAATCCAATAAAAATATAATAAATTGTAATACTGTTTCTAAACAATTTGGATATTTCTTTGCACTTAAAAAAGTTTCTTTTAGTGTTAAACAATATACGATATTCGGAATTGCGGGACCAAACGGAGCCGGAAAAACAACGTTAATTAAAATCTTATCTGGATTACTAAAGCCAACTTTAGGAAATATTGAAATTGATGGAATGAATTATGATGATCACTCAAATATAATAAGACAAAACATCGGTATTACTACTGATGAATCATTTCTCTATGAAGAACTAACTATTTTTGAAAATTTAAAATTCTATAATAATTTACATTTAAATTTTGAAAAGAGCAACATAAAGAATAAGATTGAGCGACTTGCTAGAAAATTCAATTTAGAAGACTGGGTAAATGAACCCATAAGTATATTGTCCCATGGAATGAAAAAAAAAGTAGAATTAATACGAGCTTTAATACATCAACCATCAGTTTTATTTTTGGATGAACCATTTTCAGGATTAGACTACCACACAACCAATATGCTGATCAACTTTTTTAAAGAATTAAAAGAATATGAGAAGGTTTCGATAATTCTGACATCTCATAAAATGGATCTATTCCAAAAGATTTGTGATGAGTTAATTATTTTAGAAAAAGGAAAAATTGTTAAATCCATTTCAAAAGAAGATTTTGATGAATTCGAAATTGAATCATACTTTTAAGGTGATAAATAATTGAATCATGAAAAAAATACATTAAAATTGAGATTGAAGTTATTGAAAACAATTTTATTTAAAGATATTAAATCTGAAATTAGACAAATAAATGATTTGTTTTCGGTTTTTCTTTTTGTTATAATAGCAACTTTTATTTTTTCATCTGTGTATAATTTTAGCACGCAATATCAAAATATGCCATTAGAGATTTTTGTAATTGAAAACTGGTTGATAATGTTTTTTACCCTTATTTATATTATGACTAAGCTATTTATTAAGGAAAAAGATTCTGGAACGCTTGGTGGAATACTTTCGTCTCCTGTCTCTACTAGCATAATTCTTTTAGGTAAAATCTTATTTTGTTTGATTTTATTAAGTTTTGTAGAAATAATTCTATTTATTTTTAGTTTTTTTATATCTGCGCCCTCAATTGGTAATTTAAACTTAATTCAGCTATTAATCTATATTGCTCTGGGAGTATTATTACCTACATTTGACTTATCTATTTGTGGAAGTCTTGTTTCCGCTTTTTCGATGTATGCTAAAAATAAGTCTTTTGTTCTGCCTATTTTATTATTCCCTTTAATTCTACCAATTACCATACCTATAATATCTATAAATATTAAACTATTAGAGGGAAATTTAATTTTTAATCTATATTACGAAATAATATTTTTAATAGCTCATATTACTCTAATGATTTCAATATTGACATTAATTTCTCAAACTCTCTTATATGACTAAAGTTATATCAACTACACTGTGTAAGAATCTGATTTGCAACCAAAATTAAAGAAGAATTGAATACACCTTTTACAACTACTTTTATGTCATTCTTAAAATCACTAGGAGGAGTAATCTGACTTATATCAACTAAAATACTATCCTCATTCTCAGTTAAATTAAAATTCCCATTGGAATATCCCTGTACTATTCCGATTACTTGAATTTCTTTATTATAGTATTCAGAGGGATTTGATACAACTTGAGAAACCTGAAGATAAGGTCGAGAGTATATTGTTACCAATGCAATTATTATACCTAGGGATATAACTATCCCTACGATTGCAAAAATTTTAGATTTCTTCAAATTCTCACACCTAAGTAGTGTTTCTTTCTAAATTCTTAATTCTTTTTAAAGTTTTTCTTAATCGAAGTTTAGGATATAAGATTAAAATTAAAATCACAATCCAAAATAATGTAAAACTAATGCTTATAGTTATTAAATCTGATTTTAGATAATGTTCTGACATATAATTTACTCCTCTACTAATCTTTTTTGTATAAGTTTCTCTAATTCTTCTTTTGCTTTATCTAAATTTACTAATTTATGAACAACGTATATAAACAGAATTGTCATAGCTATTAAATTAAAGAATAACATAAATAATTTTAATGGATCCCAATAAATATTTCCCGGTTGACCTGGATTTGGACTAATTAATGGATGTAAACTGGTAAATATTATTGCTGAGATGTAGCTTAAAGGAACTGTGGGAAATAAAGCGATCGCTAGTGCTGATGTCAATTTTGCTTTTTTATCTTTATCTTCAATCACACTCCAAAAAATCAAATAAGATAAATAAGAAAGAAATAATACTAAAGTCATTGTTTGTCGAGCATCACTCCACTGCCAATAAATATTATTATAATCTCCAGAAGTGGCATTAAACCATAGAGAACCAGTTATTAATGTAAAAGCAGTAAAAAATACTCCAACTATTATACTATTCTTACCCAAACGACTCCAATATATTTTCTTAATTCTTAAATATAAAATATGACATACTAAACTAATACCAAATGAAAGATACGCAAGCCATGCCCCAGACACATGGTAAAAAAAAATTGCGTATACAATTCGATTAGGGTCTCCCCATAAGATTAAATTAAAGGAAGATAGTCCAATTATCAAGGATAAATTTACCAATAGCATTATAATTGAAATTATTAACAGCAGATTAGTTCTAAGCAATCTTATTAAAACTATAATCATCGCCTCATCAAAGCATAACTATAAATTATTTTCTTATTCAATGAAATCTGTAAGCTTTTGTAGAATTAGGAAAATTATATTTAACATTTAAGACATTATTTTTTTTAATTTAAAATTTGATATTATAAAAAAAAAGTAATAGATTCTTTAGATTTTATTAGTTTTTATTATTTTTTTCTATGTTTGGCTTCATAATAGTATGTTCTATATATTTTAGAAAAATAAAAAAAAAGAAACATTAAATTTTGATTTATTTAGGAGCTTTATGTTTTTTACGGCGTACAATTATTATTATTGAAGTAGTTACTGCTATGAATACACCAAACAAGGTATAAAGTTCAAAACCAGGAATGGCTCCACCGCTGACAGTTAAAGTTAAAGTGTCTGTAGCATAAATTATACCCAATTCACTTCCATCTGTATGATTTTCAGCAGTAATAACATCAACGACTAGATTATAATCACCGTTTGTGAATGGAGCTATTAGTTTAAAAGAAATCGAAACATTTGAATCTCCATTACTATCCAAGGTTATACCATGTAATCTTATAGGATCCTCTAGAATAGACCCAAATACTGCATTATTCCCACGAGTAGAGGGAACCGCTACACTTACTTCACTATTTCTATCTATTGTTAAAGCTTCAGTAAAATTTTCAATTACTACATTTACTGTAAATTGTTGCCCTGCAGTCAATGACGTACCTTCCACAGAAGTGACAGTTACTGTTGCGCCAACGCTCTGAGTAGTGGGGCTTACAAGACCATGGCATCCACCATGCGAACCACCAGCAAAAGTTTCAATCATAGAGGGAAATGCAACTGCTCCTCCGACTAATAACAAAAGAAAACTAGCAATTATAAAAAGAGGTATTATTTTTCTTTTCATTCAATTACTCACTTTTTTTTTGTTTAAAATTTTAATTTTATTGCGGTTTTATATATTGAAATATTTTTAAAAAGTCGATGAAATTTCTATATTTTCAATTCTTTTTAAAATATTACCTTAATACTTAAACCTAATTACTTATATTTTAAATTTTACTAAATCTGGATAAATTAAACAATCCGATTAATCTGAGTTTAAATCTCTACTAAAATATTCTTTTTAGTTTAAAATTGAAACTAAAAAAATTCTCAATTTAGACTTATAAGTTCAAGACTTCTAGTCAAATATCTGTAACTTAAAAAAAATTTAAGAAAATAAAAAAATCTAAATTTCCAATTTTATAATAAGGGTTAATTCTTACAATCTTTTATTCAATCACTCATATTTCAAATTATTTATAAACAATAACTTTTAAAAAGTGGTAATCAAGATATTATTAACTAAAGCCCATTATTAATTTAATAAAATGCAATTAGATAATATAGATAGACAAATATTAAACGCATTGTTTAAAAATGGTCGTGAGAGCTTAACAAACTTGGAGAAGGTTATAATTAAATCTGATACAGATACTATGAGTCATACAGGAATTGCCAAACGGATAACGAAATTAGAAGAAAGCGGAGTTCTTAAGGTTCAAGCTAATACAAATATAAATAAACTTCAATATAAAGTTTTATTCTTATTAATGGAAATGAGTAATTTTGAAGAAGTGCAAAATATTATTAAAGCTTATCAAGATTGCCCTAGAGTTTTTTTGTTGGCCCCCGTAACTGGACAATATAATTTAATTTTAGGAATAATAGGGCAAAATCTCGATGTTTTACATCGATATTTGAATTATTGCGGACCAACTAATAAAAAAGGAATTTTGCATTCCGCAACGATCTTTGCATCAGAATTTATTAAACCTAATTACATTCCTCTTAATTTATTCAGTCGGGAAAGCCAAGAAGATAAATGTGGAAATATTTGCAAAGAATGTGCAGCATATCTTGATGGGAAATGCTATGGTTGCGGAAATTTTTAGATAATTTTATAACTTAATTTTGCCGCTTTCCATTTATTAAATAATGTTTTAGTTTCAAGTATATTTAAGCCTTTTAATTAAGCTCTTACATTTTTTTTATGAATACCTTGCTTCTTAAAATCCTGTAAGCATTATCAGTTAAATTAATAACACTGTATCAAATACTATATAATAAGTATAGCTGATATTAAAAAGAAAAAAGTATAATAATTAAGATGATTCCCTATAGCTTCTAATTTATGATAAAAATGTCGAGAAATTATTTCTAAAATGAATATTATCTAAATTTCCAGTAAATTTTAATAAAATTTAATAATTAAATAAATACAACTAATTTCTTTAAAATTAATTAGCTAATTTAAAAAAATATAAAAAATAAAATAGGTAAAAGAAAATGGCAGTAAAAGTTGCTTTTATGCAATGTTCTGATTGCTGGGGCTGTCACCAGAGCCTACTTAATGCTCATTTAGGCTTATTACCAGTACTCCCAGCATTAGATATTGTATATTGGCCAGCAGTAGTAGATTTTAAACATGATTCATTGAAATCGAGGCCTGACGGAGATATTTTAGTTGGATTTGTAGAAGGAAGCTTTAGAACTAATGAAGATATTGAAAATGCAAAACTAATGAGACAAAAATGCCAATTAATTATCTCATTTGGAAGTTGCTCATGTTATGGAAATGTTCATGGCTTAGCAAATCAATGGGATATTCAAGAACTCATCAAAAGAAAATTCAAGGACGCTGAATCAATTACCAACAAAGATGAGGCTGGTGAACCTCAAAAACATGTTCCTGGGTTTACTGATAAAATAGTACCCTTAGATGAAATTATAAAGGTAGATGCCTATATTTCTGGTTGTCCGCCAAAACCAGAAGCAATTATTAGCTCTGTACAATTTTTACTTGGTCAAAAACCCCAACCTAAAGCAGAGAGGGCATTTTGTAATGATTGTATCTTGAGAGAAAGTGGATGTTTATTAGAAAAAAATACATTATGTTTTGGACCAATCACTAGTACAGGATGTTCATTAAAATGTACAAGTGATGGTAAACCTTGCGTTGGTTGTTTAGGACCATCTACTTCAGTAGATGCGAGAGTTAATAAGCTTGGCGATATGATTAAAAATATCGATTCCCTTAGTTCTGGAGACAAGAAGAACTTGTATGAATTTCTTGCTCTCTTCTTAAACATTCCATTAATGGCAGGATTTGATCTAGCTGGAGATATTCTAAAACAAATTAAAAAGAGTGGCACTCCTCAAACTCCTTTAGCAGGAATGCCTGATGAAACAACCAATATTGCTTCGAATATAATGGCCTATTTAAAAGATCACCGAGAATTCACAGAAATTTCAAACGTATGCGACACTTGTCCAAGAATTATTGGAAGTAAGTCTCAGATGACAAGAGTAAAGAGAGATTATGAAGGGTTACCTAATATGGATGATTGCTTTATTGAGCAAGGTTATCTTTGTGCGGGTCCAATTACTAAAGCTGGCTGTGGTGGTTTATGCATACGGGTCAATACTCCTTGTTCTGGTTGTTTTGGTCAAACAGAATGGAAAATTGATCAGGCAGAAAGATTTGCTGAAGTAGCAACAAAAGGCTTCAATGTGGCTTTATCAAAAGATGAACTTCTTTCCCAAATTAAGGATAAGATTGGTTTTACTGAAAAGTTCACATTAGCAGCTAATAAAAAATATAGGTAGGTGAAATTAAAAATGGTAAAAGAAATTGAAGTAGAACCTGTCACTCGATTAGAGGGGCATGGAGGATTAAGATTAGTATTAGGTGATGATGGAAAAGTTCAAGATGTACAATTTAATATCACTTCTACAAGATTTTTTGAAAAATTTTTAGAAGGTCGTTATTGCGAACACATTCCAAGAATAACACCAAGAATTTGCGGAATTTGCCCAATCCCACATCATTTAGCTCCAACAAAAGCAGTAGAAGATGCGTGGGGAGTTGAAATTCCTACTCCGGCATATAAATTAAGACAATTATTAATTAATGCTAAACAATATAGTTCTCATGCATTACATTTCTATGCTCTTGCGGCACCAGATTTTTTACTTGGTCCATTTGCTGATCCTGCGTTACGGAATGTTGTTCACGTAATCAGCCAAATGCCTGATGTTGGAGCAATGGCGTTAAAGATGATGGATTTTGGACAGAAATTATGTGCTGCTATTGGAGGTAAATCAGTTCATCCTATTTCAGCAATTGTAGGTGGAATGAAGAAGGCATTGGATGAAGATGTTCGCAATCAATTTATAAAACAAATTGATGACCAAGTAGAATGGACTAAGAAGACTGTTGATATTGGCCTTAAAGTTGTTGAAGATTATTGGGATGTAGTAGCAAACGTAGGTGTTGTACCAACATACTATGCTGGAATGACTAAAAATGGTATTCATGACATATATGAAGGAGATCTTAGAATAGTCACTCCTGATGGTAAGAAAATCGATTATGATTTCCACGATTATTTAGATGCTTTAGGTGAACATATACCTAAACATTCTTATGCAACTCACATGTATTATAAACCTGCTGGCTATCCTGAAGGTATATATCGCGCAAATACATTAGCAATGATTAACGCAGCAGATAAAATGGCTACACCATTAGCAGATGAAGCATTACAAGCTATGAGGTCAAAAGTAGGTCAAATATCACATCACACCTTTGCTTATCACTGGGCACGCTTGATTGAATTAGTTGAATCAATAGAAATGATAGCAACGTTACTTAAAGATCCAGATATCGTGAATCCAGATTGTAAAACCTTAGATGTACAACCTAGGGAAGCCGAAGGAGTTGGTTTGGTTGAAGCTCCACGAGGTTTGTTATTATACCATATATTTTCAGATGCAGATGGACTTTGTAAGAAAGCAAATCTATTAGTTGCTACAAACCATAATATCGCTGGAATAGAAAAGACATTAATGCATGTTGCAAAGCAAGTATTTGAAGACAACGCATTAGATGGATTAAAATTACCAGACCCCTGGATTAAATAAAGGTAGAATTAAGGAGGAAAAAAAATGAGTGAAGATGTACCAGAAGGAGTAGTAAACCTTCTTGAAATGATAGTTAGATGTTTTGATTGCTGACTATCGTGTGCCGCACATATCACAGTTGTGAAAGAAAACGGCGAGGAGGTTTATTCTCGTAAATTGAATGTTGGCTTAGGATGAATATCTAATAAAAATAATAGATTGGATATAACTGCCCTTGCTCGGGTTAAAGCCAAAAAATATATGAAATGATTTGAAAAAGATAGGATAGAGTGAGAAAAAATGGCAACAGATTTCGAATTTAGAAAACAAGTTATGGATTTTCATGTGGGGTCTGATGTAATCAAATATTGTTATCAATGTAGTCGCTGTGCCGATAATTGTCCAGTTACAAAAGTAACCACAGATTTTTATGGCACTACAGGATATAATCCAAGAAGTAATATTTTAAATGCATTGTTAGGATACAAAGATGCTATTTTTACCGAAGATCCATTAGTTATTTGGGGGTGTACTGTTTGTGATACCTGTGATGAAGTATGTCCGCAAAGCATTGAGTTAACTGAAATATTTACCTTGCTAAAAAATATGTCTATTAAACAAGGAGAGGGTCCTGAATTTATTTATTCTCAAGCAAAAGCAATATTTGAGAATGCGAAAGCTATTCCATCACAACCAGCAATTGAAAGAAGAAGAGACCAATTAGGCTTACCAGCTGTAGCTACACCTGACGTAAATGAAATTCAGACCTTAATGAAAAATATTGGAGCTGATAAAAAGCTCAAATAAAAGGAGGGATGTAAATGACAGAATACAAATTATTTGAAGGTTGCACCATTGGAAACAGAATTCCTTTTATTGAAGCTGCTTCAAGAAAGGTTTTTGAAAAAGTTGGGATCGAAACATCTCAGGCTCCATTTACGTGTTGTCCGGATCCAACAGGTATGAAAAGCTTTGACAATAATTCTTGGTTGGCAATAGGTGCTAGGAATCTATGTCTAGCAGAAGCTGAAGGTAAAGATATTTTATCATTATGTAATGGATGTGCTAACACACTAAGAGGAGTACAGCATCAATTAAAGCATGATTCACTGAAAAAACAGAAAGTCAATGAACAATTAGCCAAAATTGGTAAAGAATTCAAGGGAACTATAAATGTTAAACATTTTGTTGATGAATTAAAGGATAATCTCGATAAAGTAAAAGGTGCAATTACCAAACCCTTGAGTGGATTAAAAGTTGCTGTTCATCCAGGATGCCATTATATGAGGCCTGCTGAGTGGATGGAAGCAGATGATCCAATGCGTCCTGAGAATTTAAAGAAAATTGTTACTGAAAGTGGAGCAACTGTCATAGATTATGAAGAAATGGTTTTATGTTGTGGATCTGCGGTTACCAATGCTTACGAAGAACACGGTTTAGCAAACTTTAAAATTAAAATGGATAGCATAAAGAAAGCTGGAGCAGATGTAATATGTGTAAATTGCCCGGCTTGCTTTCAGCAATTTGATACACGACAACGGGATTTAGGAAAGAAATATGAAACAGATTATGATATCCCAGTACTATACTTAACTGAACTGTTATCTTTAGCAATGGGAGTTAGTCCTGATGAAATAGGACTAAAATTCCATAGAACTCGCATGAAGTCCCAATTAGAAAAACTAGGTTTGTAAAATAGGTTAATAACCTATACAAAATTTTTTTATTTTAATTTTTTATCAACTTTTTTAAATTTAATTTTTTACGCTGTAAAATTTAAATACCAATGAATAAAAAATATCATTATTATTGGGTATATTAGAATATTTTAATTAATCAAATTAAAGTAGGTATTATTGATGGTTCCTGTTAAATTTGAGCGCCAACCACCATGGTTTTTTCAATATATTGAAAATTACTCACACGTTTTGCTTGATATCAAATTTCATAAATGCGAAGATATTAAGGAAAGATTAGATTTTGCTATAGATTTAGATCTTAGGGGATTTGAAGGATTATTATTCTATATTTATAGACCAAATCATAATTTATTAAAATTTGACATTATTGACCATAAAGAAGATTTTATTCATAAATTAGATGAATTATATTTAAGTATTAATCATAAATCCTCAATTCAAGCATTAGATTTTATTTTTATTCCTTTTGGACATTTTACAGAAAGTAATAAATTTATACCCAATATAAAATCTAGATATACCGAGCCTACTTATCAAATATTTACTTGGTCTCCTTCTTTATTATTCAAGAAAGTTAAATCTATAATTAAAATTGACAATAAATATACCGAATTAATACCTTTAGATGATGTTTATGGGTATTATTATAATTTTGATATCTCTTTTAAAGGAAATAAAACAGAATATCTTTTTAATTTAATTAATGTTTTATGTACTTTTGACAATTCACCTCGTTATGAATCAATAGTTTCAGAAATAAAATCACTAATATCAAAATCCAATGAATATTTGTTCGAGCTTTATCAAACAGAACTTCCTATTGAGATGCAAAACTTATTAAGAGAATTAGAACGTTTAAAATTTAATATAGACAATTTAAGCCGAGAAGAAATTTTTAACTGGCTCGACGACCTAATCGCCTTTTATTCAAAAAGAACTCAAGAATGAGCCTACTAATATGGTTTAACTGTCTAACTGCTCCGCATGGACGACTTCGAAGAATAATCTAATTTATTTGAAAATTAGATGAATTAGATTTATATTGATTATAATTTTTTTATAGATTTTATCAAGTTCTTTTTTGAATTTCATTTGAAATTAATAAATTTATAAAAAGATGTTGTATAAATTATATCTTGGAGAGCGTTATAATGAATTATCATATTACCTTATCATATTTTGATACTAAAATTGGCCCAGAAATATTTTATTCTTATCCTAAACAAGACACAGATGAGGAAATTGCAAGTCAGATAGTAAATATTATGGATCAAAATATATCGGAAAGCTTTTTTATGTTTAATTTTAATAGTATTTATTTATTTAATTATAAATTCGAAATTCAATCTCCCTGGTCGCGAGGAGATTACATACCATTAATGATTTCAGCTGTTTTTTTCCAGCGCCCTTCTATTGAGACTGAAAAAACCATTTTAAGCCTCTCCATTGAATTTTCAGAATGGTTAAAATCTAAAGATGATGTTTTTAGTGCTTTTTTTAGAAATACGGTAAAATATAGTGAAAGTAATAATAATAGAGAATTGATTGATAAAAATATCGATTTAATTCAATTATGGATTAAAGAGCTTTATGGAGCAATATCAGATGAAATTCAAGAAAGAATTGAAAAAGAAGTCATAATAGATATCCTCAATAAGGAAAATACTATAAAAACCTTAAAGTATTTATTAGAAAATCCAATCTCTCTTCTTCAATTAAAAGAATGGTATACTCACAATTTTCCTAATCAGAACTTTTATAGTCTAATAATCAAATTAATGAAATATCAAATGATTTATATTCCCGATTTCGATAAATATAAGAAAGCACCATTTAGAATATACGTTTCTGATAAGATCAAATCGATCATAAATTTAACCTTATTTAAAAATAAATTACTTAATAGTTATATTGAAGAACTTCAAGAATCAGCGTCAAAACCTCAGGAAAGTCAAGCTAGAAATTTAAAAGAATTATTAGATAATAGCTTAATAAATAAATAATTAAAAAGTAGAATTATGCAAATTTTTCAAAAATAAATTATAATCATTTTTGATAAATTTTATATGACCGTAAAATGAAATAAAATTTACCCAATGTTTGATGAGCTAAAATGGCTATGTTAACATGGATTTATTTTATCCTTTTTATCCTTGTGTACTTATTTCTCATTTTAGGAAGTAAGGATCTAAAAAAGCACAATTTTGTGTCGACTAAACTCTTAATTATTATCGGTATATTACTTTTAGTTTGGTATATTTTGCTATATATTTGCTATATGTTTCCTACACCAACGGAAACAATTACACGTTTTATCTATCTCTTTTTTCTTGGATTTGGTTTTATAAGATTTGGGATAATTTACCAAGTTTTACATATTATATTAGGAATCGGATTAATTAAGGTCGGAAGTAATAATAGAGAGCAAGGTGGAAAAGTCATGTTAGTTGGTGGTGTTTTATATCTACTAGCTTGGTCACTTAACACAATAGGATGGATTTTTGATTTAAACTATATTGTAGGATTTTTTGGTTTTCCAATCCCATCTGCTATTTTTTACATTATTTCCATTATGTATTGGTTTTTTAATATCGTGAGTCTTGCAGCAGTAAATCTAATCTTTATTTTCAGTATCTTTACTAAGAGACCTTTATTTATAGTATTTGGTGCTTTATTTTTAGCAGTTTATTCAATTCAGTTCTCAATGTTCATTAATTTCTATTTCTTAGGGTTAGTGCCCTAGTTTAAGAGGTTATGAAGATGGTAATCTTCATTAATATCTATTTTTTATAAGAAGTAGCGCTTAAAATTTAATATAGATAATTTAACGAAGGAAGAAATATTTAATTGGTTAGGTGATTTGATCGATTTTTATTCCAGAAGGACTCAAGAATAAATTATAATCACAATTCTTTTTTATATGATAACATTTACAAATTTAAATCTAAATTATTTAATTTGAAAACCTATGTGTCTTGCTATACCTGGAAAAATAATAAAACTAAATGATGATGGAACCACTGCTCTTGTTGATTTTGATGGAATACAACAAAATGTAATAATTGCGTTAATTATGAATCCTGAGATCGGAAAATATGTAATTGTCCATGCAGGTTATGCAATAGAACAGATGAATGAGAAGGAAGCAACGGAAGCATTAGAACAGTGGAAAGAGATCGCAGAGGATCAGGATTTAGACCTTTTAGATATGTTATAACAGTAGAATTTATTTTTAAATTAATATTAAAATCTAAAACAAACTATTTGGATTTTTTCTTTTTATTGTCTAAAGAATTCATTATGATATATTGAGCACCAGAGAAAATTGAAATTCCTATAAACACAAGAACTATCAAATTAACTATTAGGTCGTTAGTTCCTACCGTTTCTAAAGTTAGAGCGATACATAATGAAATCATTCCTAATACCAATAGATTCTCTTTTTTCAAATCAAACTCCCTCCTTTTATTAATTTATTATTTTTTGGATTTCTCCAATCAGTGTATATCAAAATAAGTTATAAAAGTAAAATCTATATAGACTATATAGATAAAAAAATGAAAACTATTGGATTCTATAAAAATTTCTGAGATTTTAGATCTTTAATTTCTTTGCTTTTAACTGATAATTTTCGTTCTAACTCTGCAATTTTATTCTTAAGAGCCACTGATTCGATTTCTTGTATTATTTTTTCTTTATCAGGCATCTCTAATTCAAATTGCTTGCGTTCAAGTTCTTGGTTCTCTTTTCTTAATTTCTTAATTTTCTTTTTTACTCTTTTAGACGTTTCTTCTTCAACAATTTCACTACTGATATTTTTTCCAATTGAGCTTATAATTTCTAATTCTTGATTTAAAGTAGTGAATTTTAAATTCAGCTGCTCAATTTTTTCACTTTTTTCTTCTAATTTTTCGTTTAATATTTCAATTTCATCTTTTAGTCTTTCTATTAAACTATCCTTTGAGTTCAGGTTATTTTGTAAATGTTTAATTGAAGATTCAAGGAGTAAAATCTCTTTAGGTAATTGATTTTTTTCTCTTATTTCATCTATATTTATTTTAGAAGAAATGGATTTTTTTCGTTTTAGATCATTTAATTCTTTCTGTGCCGCATTTTTCTCTTTTCTTAAAAACCCCATTCGGTTTTTTAACTCTCTTATTACTCTTTCTTTTTCCTTTATCTCAAAAGTAAATTTAGATTCAAATGCTTTTTGTATTGTTTCTTGAGAAGCCTTTTCTGAAATGAAGTCATGAAATTGTAGAAGTTCTTCTTCGAGATTATCTATTTTTTCAAGATGTCCGTAAATTTCGTTTTCTTTTTTATCTAATTCCAATTTTAGTTGTTTTATTTGTCTCTTAAGATTATCTAGTACTTTTTTATCCACAATCATCTCAAATAATCCCATTAAAAAGAATAAGGAAATTATGCTATACACATTGATAATAATAATCTAGTTTTAAAAAATTATTTAAAATATTTTATATAAATTATAAATCAAATAATTCTTCTTTCAATTTTTTCAGTTTAAGGTAAAGTTTCTTTAAAGAATTCATCGCTTCCGAATTTGAGTTAAAATCAATGGGGGAAGTTCCATTCAAATCTGCTTTCCCGACATCTGAATCGAAAGGAACAGTATGGTAAAGGGGTACTTCCCACTCACTTATTCGTTTATGAATAGCGTTAATCTGAGAATCATCTATAATTTTATTAGCAATTAAGAATATATTTATTACTCCAAGCTTTTTTGATAAATTTATAATTTTAGAACATAGATCTAGAGATTTTTGGGAGGGTTCCGTTATTACAAGCATTATATCAATTCCTTTGGCAGTACCTCTACCTAGATGTTCCAAACCCGCTTCGAAATCAACTACAATAACTTCATTCCTTTTAACAAATAGGTTATATAGTAGTGTTCTAATTAGGGCATTTTCAGGACATAGACAACCTGTTGCGGGTTCTTCTATGCTCCCTAAAACTAAAAGTTGTAAACCATCAGGGCCATTAACCTTAAATCTGTCAGGTATATCAGACACTTCTGGATTAATATTATAGACTCCAGGACCGGCACCAGATACACTTGTACGTTCTTCGATCATTTTTTTCATTTCAGATATCGGTACGATTTTTTCTTTTATATCTGTATCAATCCCTAATGTATAGCTTAAGTTCATAGCGGAATCATTGTCAATTGCTAAAACATTAAATCCATCCTTGGCGAACATTCTTGCTAATGTTCCAGCTATTAATGTCTTTCCTACTCCTCCTTTTCCTGCTACCGCTATCTTCATAATAAATCTTCAGTATACAAGGATAATAAATCTTTAGTTTACAAGGTTTTAAGTAAAATTTTAAAATGTATTAAAATCTAAAAGAGAATCTTCAATTTTTTTATAAGGTATTAATTAAAGAGAATAAAATTATTGAATTCTACCCATAGATTGCATTCTCTTTGAAATCTTTACCATTTCATCAAATATTTTATGATTTTCTCTTGGGTCTTGGCAAGCTATTAATTTATCATTTAATATTTTAATTTTAAATGTTAAGTCTAAGAATTCTTTTGGTGGTTCTAATTGATAATAATATTTTTTCTCACCATTTATTAATTCAATATAGACCCATTTATTCCTCGCTTCATCCCAGTTCCATCGATTAACAGATAATTTCCTAGCCACAATTCATCCCACCATGAGTTACCTTTTAATAATTAATCTAGATTAATTATAAAAACCCTAAAGCATGATTTACCTGTTATTATTTATTCCTAAATTAAAATCAGTATTTATTATTTTTTTAATATTATATTAACAGGTTATTATTTTATAAATCAAGCTCTCTAAGTGCTTTTTCAGCAGCTTCTCGAACATCAACATCAGGATCCTTGTATAGTTCTTGTAATACCTCTTTAACTTCTGAATTTTTAAATTTAGTCAATGCTTTTACTAAGTACATTTTTATGATCCAATCATTATCCCTAATCATTTCTTTAAAAATATTAAAAATTTTGGGATTTCTAATCATACTCAGAAGTTTGATTGCTGTAATTCTTCTCATTCTCATATTATCGTTTAAATTTTTAAATAATAGTTCTAAAATTTGATTTTGGGCATTTTCTTCCAATAAATTGAACATTTTCATAAATAAAGAGGGACTTAATGTTGCTGAATCAATATATTCTGCAGAAATCTTGGTTTCACTCTTAACTGGGATACCTTTTTCTTGTTCTTTTACTTTTAGTAATAATTTATTTAGCTGATTATTTGCATTCTCTACTTTAATTAATTTAACATTAAGAGCTTCTAATTCTTCTTCCTTTAGAGAAATTTTCTTTCTATATTCAGCCTCTCTATTTATTTCTAAATTTCTTATTTCATTTAATTCATTTACTAATTCATTGTTATGATTTCTTAATTCATTTGTGATCATAACATTTTCATTTAAAGCATTTTTTAAATTTTCCTTTTCTTTTTCTAATTCTTGTAATCTCCTATATGACTCTTCAATTTTTACATTGGAATCAATTTTCTGTTCTTCAAGATATGATTTGATTGTATTCTCTATTTTTTGCTGTAAGTAATTTACCTTCTCTTTGTATTCATTGCATTGAATGACTAATTCTTCACGTTCTTTTCTTAGATTATTTAATTCTTCTGTTTCTTCTTTCTTTGTCGTTAATGCATCTTCTAACTTAGAAGTGATTTCTTGAATTTCAGCTTTTAAGGATTCAATTTTTACTCTATTTATTCCATTTTCTTCAGTTAATTGGAAGATTAGTCTTTTTGCATCAATTAGTTGTTGATCTTTATCTTCAAAGTCAATTTGCTGAGTGAAAATGGATTCTTGTTGTAATTTTTCTATTTTTTCTTGTAATTCGTTAATTTTAACATTTTTTAATTCGTTTTCTTCTGTTAATTGTACAATTACTTTATTTGAATAAATAATTTCTTCATTTTCCTCATTAAAATTTCTAGAATTTTCTAATTCATTACTGATATCTTCTAATGTCTGTTTTAAGATCTCAATATCTTTGTCTTTTTTAATGAGTTCTTCTCTTTGATTAGCAACCATTTCTTTTAATATTTGGATATCTCCAGGCAGATCATCATCTATATCAGAAAGTTGAGCGCGCTGATTCTGAATTATTTGCTTTTGCTCATTAATCGTGAAAGTTAATCTCAGGACCTCTTCTCTTAAATACCTGATTATTCTCTCTAAATCCGAATGGGCGCGATTAGTAGAATCAATTGATTCAATTAAGTCTTTTAATTCTTTACTCATTTTTTAATCGTTTAGTTTTAATAATGTTAAAAAAATTTGATTTAAAAAATATTCACATTTATTATCATTTTATTATTTTAGTGCCTATAATAAAATTTTATAAATGAATGAAAGAAATTTTCTAAAATAATTAATAAATGAGAAGTAATGATATCTACTGTAAATAGAAATATTTAAAAATATTTTTAAAATTTATTTCCATAGAAAATATAGTTAAACTATAAAAATACTACTATAAGGTACGGAAGTATTAATAATGCCAGATGAACAATTAGATGATTTAAAGCAGAGAGATAAAGATGATTTGGATGAGGACGACTGGGATGATGAAGATGACTGGGATGATGAAGATGAAATGGATGATGAAGATGAAATGGATAATTATAATGACGGAGAATGGGATGATGAATTCGAATATGATGATGACAACGACTGGGATAATGATGAGAATGAAGAAGATGACGAAGATTATTAAGCATTATAATATCGATTAGACCTCTTAGATTCCCATAAAAAAAGGGAATAAATTAATTATATTTTTTTCAATATTTAGTTTTACAGAATTTTTATTTCACGAATAAAATCTCCTTGTACAATTGAGTTCACAACCTTTTGGTCTTCTGGACCCTCTACTTGACCGAATATTGTGTGACTGTTATTCAAATGTGGCGTCTCTACATGAGTTATAAAGAATTGAGAGCCGTTTGTATTTGAACCTGCATTAGCCATTGCTAGTAATCCAGGGCTGTCAAATTTTCTTCCAGATTGAAACTCATCTGCAAAAGGATATGAAATTTGCCTTCCTTGGTAAGGAAAAGAGTTAATCCCCACAGATCTAGGTCCACCGGTACCATTTCCAAGAGGGTCTCCACCTTGTATCATAAAGTTTTTAATAACACGATGAAACTTAAGACTATTAAAAAATCCTTGTTTAGCTAAAAATAGAAAGCTAGAAACGGTTAGGGGTGCTTCAGTATCGAATAAATTAATATTAATATTTCCTTTATCTGTTATTAGAATTACTTTTGTCATAATTATTTTAAAATTTGTTTGTATTAAAATTATGTTTAAAATACTCTACTGACTTCTTTTAAATTTATAAAAGATTTAAAATTAATAGCAATAAATCATTTTTATAGTTATATTAAATTCATTCAAATCAAGTACTAATATGATAGTGGATAACGATCTCTCTTTCTTTTTTAATCCAAACAGTATAGCAATAGTTGGAGCAAGTTCTGCACCTGGAAAAGTTGGATATAATGTTTTAAAAAATGTTATCGAATCAGGATATCCTGGAAAAATTTTCCCAATTAATCCAAAAACTAAAACTATTTTTGGATACAAAGCCTATAAAAGTGTTCTAGACGTTCCAGAAAATATCGATATCGCGATTTTTGTTATTCCAAGTGCAAATGTTATTCCTGTTGCTGAAGAGTGTGGAAAAAAAAAGATTAAGGGAATCGTCATTATTTCTGCAGGGTTTAAAGAAATTGGTGGAGAAGGTATAAAACGTGAACAAACGTTAGTTCAAATAGCTAAGAAATTTAATATGAGAATAATTGGCCCAAATTGTTTAGGATTTATAGGATTACACTATAATGGGTCCTTTGCGGCTAATACCCCTAAAAAAGGGCATATCGCAATGATTTCTCAATCTGGAGCTATGTTAACAGGAATGATGGATTATTCCATGGAACAAGCGTTTGGTTTTTCTTGTAATATAAGTTTAGGAAATAAAGCTGATTTAGATGAGGCTGATTTTATTAAATTTCTATCAGAAGATAATGATACTAAAGTTATTCTTTGTTATTTAGAATCTATAGAAAATGGAAAAAAATTCTTAGAAGTCGTATCTAAAGCCGCTAAAAAAAAACCAATAATAATTCTAAAAGCAGGTGTTACTGAAGCTGGAGCTAGGGCAGCATCAAGTCATACTGGCGCGTTAGCAGGTTCTGATATTGCATATGAGCTAGCTTTTGCAAAGTGTGGAATTATAAGAGCAAAAACTATAGCAGATCTTTTTGATTATGGTGAAGTGTTCCTTTTTCAACCTATTCCTCAAAAAAATTCTTTTGCAATAATAACAAATGCAGGTGGTCCAGGAATTGTAGCAACTGATGCATTTGAACAACAAAATTTAAAATTTGCAAAATTTTCAGAACCAATCCTCCATCAATTAAGAGATAAACTACCTATAGAGGCCGCAATATTCAATCCCATTGACATTATTGGAGATGCATCCCCAGAACGATATGAATTTGTTATTAAAACTATTTTTGGCTTAAATTCTGATGAATCAACTATAAAAGTTAATGATGAAGATATAACCGCATATGGAGCATTAATTATTATGTCCCCACAAGCACAAACGCATCCTAATGATGTAGCCAAGTCAATTCATAACATTTCACAAAAATTTTTATCGCAAAAACCTATATTATGCTCTTTCATAGGAGGTGTATCTATTAATGAAGCAACAAAATATTTAAAGCAACATTCTATTCCTTGTTATCCCTTTCCAGAACGAGCGGCTCAGTCTCTCAAAGCGATGGTTGATTATAGTGAATATTTAAAAGAAACGCCATTAGAGCAATTGATTATCCCTCAATTTGAGGTAAATAGAGAAAGAGTAAAAGAAATATTTCAAAATGTTAGAAAAGACGATAGAACTGTTCTTCTAAGTCATGAAACAAGTGAAATATTTGAATGCTATGGTATTAAATCCCCAAAATCAAGATTAGCAAGCACTCCTCGTGAAGCGATGAAATTTCAAGAAGAAATTGGTACTGTTGTAATGAAAATAGTAAGTCCACAAATAATCCATAAAACTGATGTTGGAGGTATTATTTTAAACATTTCATCACCAGAACAGGCATTTGAAGCTTATATCCAAATTATTGATAATTCAAAGAGATTTGGCCCTCAAAATGCCAAAGTATATGGTGTAGAAGTTCAAGAGATGATTGATTTTAAAAAAGAACAGAAAATAAATGAATTAATTATTGGAATGTCGAAAGATCCACAATTTGGGCCGATCTTAATGGTTGGTTCAGGGGGTATTTACGCAAATTTTCTAAAAGATGTGTCATTTGCTCTCTCATATCAGTTTACAAAAGAAGATGCAAAAGAAATGCTTCAGAAAACCAAAATCTTCAGTATATTGCAAGGGGTTAGAGGTGAAAGCCCTTCAGATGTAGATTCTGTAATAGAAGTATTATTACGCCTCTCTCAATTAGTTAATAATTTTCCAGAAATTATGGAATTAGACATTAACCCTCTGCTGAGTTTTATAAAAGATTATTCTGCTGTTGATATAAAAATTACAATCTCACGTGAATGAATGAATCAGAAAATATAAAAAATGTAATAAATATAATTTATATTGATAAAATAAAAGAAGGTATAGTTATGGCAAAAACAATTTATTTATGTTCTTTATCTGAACATGTCGGTAAGAGTTTACTTTCAATTGGCATTATGCTTAAATTAAAAGAAGAAGGCAAAAAAGTAGCATATTTCAAGCCTATTGGAGTACCTAAAGGAGCTTTTTCTGATAAGGCTGATAGAGATGTTGGTTTTATCCAAAGTACTGTATTTAAAACCACATTACCATATGATATTATTAGTCCTGTTTCAATTCCAGATTGTTATTATGTTGATTTAATTGATTCATCAAAAAAAGAAGAATATCTAAATTCTATAAAAAGCGCCTATGATGAATTAGAAAAAGATTTTGATTATATTATTATTGAAGGTGCTCCAAGTATCAAAAAATATATTCGTGTTGGCTTAGACGACATTACTGTTGCTCAAAAATTAGGTTTAAACGAGTTAGTTTTCATACAAACAGAATCTTCTGATAAGTGTATTGATACCTTATTTTTTACTAAAAAATATTTCGAATTTAGAAATATTAAGTTTAAAGGAATTATATTTAACAAAATTGATTACGAATATAAAGCTAGAATCGAAGAATTACAAGAAAATCACATAATTCGTTATGAAATTCCCATTATAGGAATTATAGAAAAAAGTCTTGAATTATTAAGCCCCAGAGTGTCTGAAATTCAATATGCAATTGGAGGTGAACTAATCAACGAACCAGCAAGAGAAAATTTAGATAAGATGGTTGAAACCTATATAATTGCCGCAATGAATGTTCAAGCCGCTTTGAAATATTTAAGATCTGTTAAAAAAGCAGCTGTTATTACTGGTGGAGATAGAACTGATGTTGCTCTAGCAGCGTTAGATGAAGATGTGTCGTTATTAGTGCTAACCGGATTTATTCAACCAGATGTTGCAGTAATTAGTGCTGCTAATGAGAAAAAGATTCCAATAATTTTAAGCCCTAGTGATACCTATACTACCATTCGAAATATGGAGCGCGTAAAACCTGGAATTCAAGAAGAAGAAATACAATTAGTTCTAGAACTTGTCAAAAAGCACTTAAATTGGGATATATTACTGAAATAAAATATTATTTTTAAACCCTATTTAATTTTATAGTTATTATTCAAGTTAAACCCAATTAATAATAAGATTATTTTGTCGAATTTTGTCATCTAAAAAATTCCTCCTTTGAACGATGCTATCAAATTAAGTAAAAATATTACTAATCTACTAATCAGAAATCTTTAAATATAATAGATAAAAAATTATACCTAACACCTTTAGAAATCTAAAAAAAAACAAAAAATATACAAAATTAAAAGGTTATTAATTATGGCTTTTAAAAGTAAAATATGGATATTTTGTTTAATTGGAGCGATAGTTGTCCTTATCGGGTATTTCACTCCCTATGTAAGTGCTATGGGAATAATTAACATGTGGCTATTTGGATTCATTTCTTCACCGTATGGTGGTTATATGATACCATGGACAGGATCATTTCTGATGGTGGGGATTTTAGGGATAATCATTGTAGCTTTAGCTGCTTTAACTTTAGTTATGTCTTTTCTCATGAAGAGCCGAGAAGATAACAAGGTAATGAAGATTTTAGTTATAATCTTTGGCGCTGTAATTCTCATTATGGGACTACTTCCTCCTCTTTTAGCTACGGGATATTATGCAATACTATTTAGCTTCGTTGGTATCGGATACTATTTAATAATAATCGGTGGTGCGCTCTTAATTCTTTTTGGTATACTTGGTATGGTTCTCAAATAAAGAACTTACTATTTTATACTATAAATTTAAACCTTTTTTTTTCTTTTTGTTTACATTTTAACAAATTTCCTTGTTTGTTACTTACTTATAAGTTAAAGGTATCATCAAGTTATTTATCGAGAACCACAAAATATTAAAAAAAGTGATTTATAGAATATGATCTAATTTCAATTCAAAAAGCTTTTATACTTCTAAAAAGAAATATAATTTAACAAAAGAAATTCAAAAAATAGTTACTATTTCATGACAGAAGCAAGAGATTATATTTGGATTATTCCATTAATAGCAGGTATTTTAGCAATTGTCTCTCTTTTAGCCCCTGCAGCTTATTTTAACTTTAGGTTTTATGCCTATTCAATAATGGACAATCTTTGGTTATGGGGCTTATATGCTGCACCCCCCTACGGATCGCCAGTAGAATTCGTACCCTCTCCTTTAGTTATGATTCCATCAATCGTTACAACAGCGCTTATAGCAGTAAGTGGTATTTTACTTATAGTCTTTGCTGCTAAAGGAAAAAGTGGATCAGATTTATTACCAGTTAGAAATGTATCAATAATAACAGGAATTTTAATTTTAGCTAGTGAAATTTTATGGCTTATATTGGTCCCCCTATTCTTCCCAATAGAGGTCTACTGGGGTGGTTTACCTCCAAGTTATGAAATAACATTTTGGAGTATAAGTTATTATGGAATACATATTATGACCATACATAATGTCGGTTTTGGGATTATCGGAGGATTCATTGCAGCTGCGCTTAGTTTTATTGGAATGGGTGCCGCACATTATTTTTCAAAGCAAAGACCAGAAAAAATATCTAAATCAATAGAACCCATATTGCCAAGTGAAAAAGTTGAGCCTACAGGTAAAACTGATTTTATATTCTGTCCTGAATGTGGAGCAAAAATCGAAGATCCTAATCTTAAATTCTGTGGAAATTGCGGATATGAATTTTAATATAAAATTATTTTTTGAAAATCAAATTAGAGTTGAATTTTTATGACAGATCCAAAAAAATATATTTGGCTTATTCCTTTAATAGGAGGAATTATAGCGATAGTAGCCACCATAGCGACACCAGCAGTTTCTATGGTCTTTATGGGAATGGCAAGAGATAGTCTTTGGATGTGGGGTTTTTATACTTTAGACGCTGGACCTGATTCTATAACTCATTTCATACCAAATATAGCAATTTCGATTACATCATTAGTAGTAACAGCACTTATTGTGGTAAGCGGAATATTACTTATACTATTTGCTGTACTATCAAGAAAGGGAACAAAATTAAGGCGTGTTAGAAATATATCCATAATAACAGGGATCCTAATTTTAGCTGGTGAAATTTTATGGCTCATAATTGTGCCAGCAAACTTTCCATTTGAACAATATAGTTTCTGGAGTGGTTATCCTGGAACTTTTTGGAAACTTTGTTATGGGGTAGTGTGTTTTAACATGCACAATGTAGGATTTGGAATCATTGGAGGATTCTTGGCTGCTGGGCTCGCTTTTCTCGGAGTTGGTTTGGCAACTTATTATTCAAAGGAAAGACCAGAAAAAGTGATTCAAGCAAAAGAGCCTGTATTGCCAAGTGAAGAAAAGGGTACAGTAACCAAAACTGAACTTCTATTTTGTTCAGAATGTGGAACAAAAATCGATGATCCTAATCTTAAGATCTGTACCAATTGTGGACATAAATTTTAAAAAATATTTATCCTTTTTTTTTAAATTAATTTATATTAGATAGATTTCTAACATTTTTGTTAAAACTATATTAGATTGATAACGGTTATCAATTTTTGCTCGCTTTAGATAATTTAGTAT
Source organism: Promethearchaeota archaeon (assembly GCA_048940645.1). Lineage (GTDB taxonomy): Archaea > Asgardarchaeota > Lokiarchaeia > Sigyniarchaeales > SOKP01 > SOKP01. Next base: position 59,413 of record JBHLOI010000010.1, read on the forward strand.
GAAGCATTTTTTTTCCCTATCTAGTCTAATTAGCATATATTTAACAAACAAATTTTTTAATAGAGTTTAAATTTGCATATCTAATGAAAATTTCACTTATTTATAAGTAAATGAAGATACAGAAAGGATATTCAAAAAAAATTGCAGATAATTTAACGCTACGCATAGCTGTTGGTAACATAGATGAGTTGCAAAGATTTATTTCATTTAATGATGCTGTACATCAAGAAGAATCATTAGAAAAATATATTAATCGTTTATTTTTAGAGCATCCCGAGAGAGATGAAATTTATTGGATTTATATAGAAGAAAATAATTCTAAAAAATTAATTTCTTCTATTACACTGGCGCCCTTAGTATGGGACTTCGATAGAACCTCAATCCCAATTTGTGAGATGGGTTTGGTAGGCACTTTAGCAGGATATAGAAATAAAGGATTGATGGGAATCTTAAATCAATTATATGAAAATATTATGGAACAAAAAGGATATTTGATTTCTGCAATTAGAGGAATACCATATTACTACCGAAGATTTGGATATGAATTTGCTTTAAATCTTGATGAACGGATAATATTAAATAAAAGTCAAATCCCATTAAAAGAAATTGAAGAAATTTCTTTTAGAAAAGCCACTAAACTAGATTTAAACTTCATTAAATCGATTTATAATAAGCAAAGTGAAAGATTTTTTATTACCAATAAATTTAATCAAAATAATTTCTATTATAAGTTCATGAACATAGATTTTGATAACAATTTTTCAAGTACATATCTTATTGAGGTAAACGGTAGATTAAAGTCTTTTTTTTCACTTGGTATGTCTTATGATAACGTTGGCTATTCACTTGTGGTTCCGGAAGTTAATGAGAAATGCATGTTCAAGATTATACAATTCATTAATAACCTAAATAAAGAAAAGGATCAAATTGTTTTTCAAGTAAATTCCAATACTAAATTTTCTCAGTATATATTTTCAATAGGAGGAAAGAAAAGTTTAGGTTATGGATGGCAAATTAGAATCCCAAATATCAAAAAATTTTTACATGCGATTAGTCTAGTATTAGAACAAAGAATTGAAAGATCTTCTTATAAAGGATTAACTCAAGATGTAGTAATTAGTAATTATAAAGAAATTTTTACTTTAATTTTTAAAAACGGGAAAATTGAAGCTATTAAGGTAAAAAAGGGTTATCCCATCCCAGGAAGTTGTGATGTCCAGATACCGAACTCATTTCTAATAAAATTACTTCTTTCAGATAGATCCTTTGAAGAAATTAAATATATAGTCAGAGATTCAATGTTAAGATCAGGATCAGAAGAATTGATCAAAATTCTATTTCCAAAAAAACTTTCTATTCCTGATACATATTATTAATTTTTATTTTAAAAAAAGGAAGAATCAATTAAAATTTTAAATAATTTATTAATATGGCTGTTCTAGAATATTTTAATGCCTCTCTAGATTGACCAGATGTATTTAATGCAGTATTCCATTGATCTAATGCATCATTTATGGAATTTAATATTCCAATCGACTCATTTTCAGTAGTAATTTGCACTTCTCCTACAACAAAAATTCCATTATCATCAATTATGAATGATTCATTCATAGTGCTCCCTGAATCAAAAGTTTTAGCAATAATATTCTTTACCATATTTTTACAATTCATAATAATTAAATCTTAAGAGATATTACCATTTCTCTTTTGAAAGATATAAAAGATTCTTACAAATGACCATTGAAAATAAAAAATTTATAAAAGTATGTATCTTATTTGTTTTCTAGAATAATTATTCATATTTAACAAGAATTTAAAAAAAATCCCAGGTAAAAAGGAATGAATGAATTAGAAAAGAATTATACTGTTTTTGAAATTAATGATGAACTAGAAGATTTTCAACAATTAGATTTAGTTGAAGGACCATTATATAAGGTCTTAAAACCGGATTCTATATTTTTGTTCCTTGACCCAAACAACAAACAAATTTGGCTCTGGCATGGACGTCATGCTGGAGTTAGAAAAAAGTTTATGGCGACTCAATCTGCCCCTAAAATTAGAGATAACTATGGAGTAGATTATAAAATTACAGCTGTGGATGATGGTAATGAAGATTTGGCTTTTAAAGTGTTTTTAGGTTTGGATTAAATAAATATTTTAGTAAATCTAAAATTTTAAGAAAAAAACATGATATATCTGTAATAAAATAAAGACAATAACTTTTTCCAGTGAAATAAATCTACATCTAACATTGATTGATTAATAATCATGTTTATTATTTTTGCATAAATGTGATGAGAGTTCCATCATCACATAAATTACAAATTATATTGAAATTTTTAAATGCATAGTTTTTATTTAGTTTAGGTGGTATAAGATGCAAAATAAAGATATTATTTTTGAATCAACAAAAAAAGCATTAGTCAATTTTGAAAACATAAAAGAATGTATTCAAGCTTTATATGAGATTTTTAAAATTGCTCTACCTAATAATAATATTTACCATCAGATGGGTCAAGATAATATTGAAGCATTATATCAAAATTTTATTGAGCTTTTGGTTAATGAACTTGGTACAAAGGAATTTATGAAAAAAGTTAAAAGTGCTGAAATTGACTTAGAAATGCCACTTGAGAAATTCTAATTTTTTTACTTTAATATCTTTCCTGTTTCTAAAAACCATAAATAGAGGTCTAATTCAGCTAAATTAAGATTGAGTTTGTCACCTAAATTCTTTAAGATATTTTCAATTTCCAAATATTTTCTTTTAGTAAGGGTTTTTGGCCTTTCAATTAATCCATGCGTAACCAATAAATCAATAATATGAAAGTCTATTATTGCATAATTAGGAAAACCAATATTTCTTAAGAAATGACTTGCTTCTTTATAACCGATTCCTTTAATATTCCTTACAATCCATTCTCTTAAATTATTATTATTTAATTCAGATTCAATCTTATTTTTTAATTCAAGTTTAGATTTCCTAGCTTCTATAATAAATTTTGATCTAATATTAGGGAAGCGATAACCATATTCCTTAAATTTCTCCGTCAATTTCAATTCAGTCAAAGTATTAAATTTATCTCCAATTTTTTCATGAATTTCAATACATTTTTCAGCACCACAATTAGCAGTCATAATACAGAAACATAATTCCCTAAATATATCACTTCCACCCAGATTTTTAATCTTTGAAAATTCATTGATTCTGATATCAATTATCTCCGATATCTCAGAACCTTTAAGCGCCTCAATTGATTCTATTAGATCATTCATAAATATATAAGTATTATAATAGGTTCTTTAAAATATCAACTCTTTATATTAATAAGTAAACATTTTAACTCTTTTTCCCGTAAAATAATATCTAAATATTATATTAGATAATTAGATAGGTCAAAAAATCCATCATTTGACTTTTGTCATATTCCAAAAAATATGTAAAATAGGCAAAGTTCGAAATATAAGCACAAAATACTGAATTTCTGAACTAATTTAAAAATTTTATCTAAGGTTATATAATAAAAAATAAAGATTTAAAGAAGTAAATATGCCTGCTGCTAACGACGAATTCGAATTAGAATATTATACAAAAATTATCAATTTTTTTAAGAGCCAACCTTCCAACAAGGAATCTATCGAAATTTGGAAAAGCAAATCTTTTATTGAGTTAATGAAAGTATTAGAAAGAACAAAAAATAAAGAACTAGTTCAAAATGCTATAATCCTTATTATATCTTTATTTGAGCAATTACCTCCAGATTTGTATGCTAATAGAGGTATGAATGTAAATTTAATTAAAAAAAAGGATAAAAAATCATATTTATCAGTCCTTAAGTCAGAATTCATTGATGAAATCCCTAACTAATGAAAACCTCAATTGATTTTTAAATTAATTAATAACTTATTTTAAATGGTTTATTAGTCTTTACAGATGGTCTTTTAATATCTATAAACATAGATTTATTAAAAAATTCTTTCATGTATTTTTTATATTTATCTGCTTTAAATAACAGGGGTTTATTATGTATAGACAATTTAAGAGAAAAAATTTTAATCAAGGCAGACTTTTTGGTAAAATTTCATTATTAGGCTTAATAACACTGGGATTACTTTTATCAATTAATCCGAATATAAAGGTAAATAATAATAATAATTTAAATGCTTTAAATGAAATCTTTAGACTTGCGGATGATAATTTAAACTTGATTGAAGGAAAATTAAACCCTTTAAATATCACAGATTATGGGAATTTATACAATAAAAGTCAAAGCGTTTCACTAACCAATCAAGAAGAGATCAATTTAAATTATTATTTAGATGATAGCCATGGGTGGAAAGTATCAGAAATTAGTGGAAGTGTGAGCAATATCCAAGATACAAGGGATTGGGTTACTGGAAAAGACTTTTATGAGCTTGATACGCCTTATAGAAAATATCAAGCATTTGCAAATATTGATCCTCCCGGATTTCCAGATCATAATTATAGTGCAGATTTAGATCATGATCCAATAAATCCTTCAAATATTCATAGTACCATAAATGAACCTGGAGCCAGTGCCATTCGCCTACATTTCTCAAGAATTGAAATTGAAACCGATTGGGATTTACTATGTATCTATGATGGGGCTAATAATCTTCAATATACTTTTACTGGTGCCACTACTGATTATTATTCACCTTGGATTACATCAGATATTTTAAAAATTACTATAAATTCAGATAGTTTAATAGAATGGTACGGGTATGATATTGATTTTTATGAATTTTATAATGAATCTACTAATTATTATAATTATAAAAATTCATGGGGATATAATAACGGAACGAGCTCTAGAAATTTCGGACCTGGAGAGATTGCTAATAATTCGGCAATGTACGTAACATTACTTGGAGAACCATATAGAGATACGGGTTATCCGATGAGTGCTACTTACTATAAGAACGATTTTTCTGAAATATACCAAAATTTAACGATACCCAGAGGTAGCGTTATAGATGGCTATATAAGTTTCGATTATTATGCAGAATCTGTTATGGATTCCAATGAAAACTTTATTTATTGTGAAATTAATAATAAAAAAATATATTCTAAAGGATTAGGAGATATAATAAATCATACATGGCTTCATTCTGGAAAGATATATTTAGATTTATGGATTAACACTTCAAATATTTTTGAAAACATCCAGAATAATCAAAATTTCAATATATCTGTAGGAATAAAAAGTGGAGCTTCAGTTACATATTCCGGATTTGATGATAGATTTCAACAAATTTTCTGGTTTGACAATATTTCATTAGTGCTTACAACTTTAGCAAACGCAAGTCAAAATGGGATTAATCTAAAATTGAATGGGCAAAATTTGACTGAAGGAAATGAATGGGGAATAGCCAGCACGATATTTAATGGAAATTGGGAGATGAATCCTGTAATTCTCACAGTAAATACATCCTCACCTAGTTTAACGTTTGATTTGGATACCACTTTATATGGATATCATGAAGTAACTTCAAAAATTAATCAACAAAATGAAGAAGGGATTTCATATACAATCTTAAATAATGGAACGATATTTTGTGAATTTTACCATAATTTCTATATGCCATCGTTTTATTCTGAATTTGAGTTTATTGTCGATAAACCTTCAAATTGGAAAATTATTTCTATTTTAGATCCAACTTTCTTGTTGATACCATTTGAAGGGGGTAATTATGGAGTTAATTACACTAAAGTAAATAAATCATATGCTAAATTTCCTGGTTGGTGGAAATTTAAAGCAATTTTACCAAATTATATACAAGATGAAAATACAGTACTTTCTAGAAATGGTCAACGGAACGTCATGGAATTTTATACTGGAGATTTTGGTAAGATAAAAACACAAGTAAATTATTCTGACGATATACCAGCAGGTTTGGATCAAACCGTTGTAAATCTAACTATATATAATCCACAAGGAGATATTTGGTATGAAGAAGCAAAAGTGCCGGAATCTAATGGAACTGTAATATTTTCACAATTTAGTTTTTCATCACTAAACACAACAGGCGGTGTTTATAACTTTACACTTTTTTGGAATAATGATACTTCATTAGGTGGATTAAAATCCTACTTTACAGTTATTCATGAGAGTTATATTACCCTTCTTAAACCAGATGATGCCAAAGAAGATTTAATAACAGGAGGATCGGTTGGTGATATAATCCCATTACGAGTATTTGTAAGAGATTTTGAAAATAATTTCACCTTATCTGATGCCATTGTAACATATAACTGGAGTTCGGGTCCTAGATATATGACTCAAGCGGCCTTGGGAATATACGAGGCCATTCTCGATACGGGAGATTTAGGGGTACTTGGATTATATACTATAGTTATTAAAATGAATAAAACAGGGTATATGGGGACCAACTTAACATTAAATATTAATTTAGGGGCAGAAACGATCTTACAAAGATTAGATTCAGAATCTCATATTGTACTCAATGCAAATAGCACAATTAGATTTTATTATTATACGGATTTTGATGAAGTAGGAATTCCTGGAGCATATGTAACTGTTAATATATCAAATCCAAATTATTACGCTGTTCATGATCTTTCAGATGGCTATTATGAAATTGAATTTAGTACAGTTTTTATTGATATGCCGGGAACATATAGATTAGAATTTGGATTTTCTGCTCCAGGATATGAAGAACAAATCGAACTATATCAATTTAATATAATTAATCCCCCACCTGATAATAATGAAGCAAACATTCTATTTTTGGTAATTATAATAGCTGCTACTGCTATTATAGGAGTGTTAGGAGCTTTAAGTCTAAGATCCTATGTAATTCTACCAAGAAAGAGAAGAAAAGAATCTGAATTACTCGCAAGAACTCAAAGATTTAAAGATCTTTCGAATATTGAAGCTATTGTTATAATTAATAGAATTAGTGGAATCCCCCTTTTCTCAAAGAGTTATTCAATTCTTGAGAAACATAAAAAGGAACTATTTTCTGGCTTCATTCAAGCAATAACAACTATAGGAGAAGAAATTGTAGGAAAAAACTCAAATTATGAAGAAGAAGAATCCAAATCCAAAATTCAATCGAAAGAGAGAATTTTAGAATTAGATTTTAAATATTTCTACTGCCTAGTATTCGATAAGGAAGATCTTCGGATCGTTTTTGTTCTTAAAGAAAAAGCATCACAGAGATTAAAAGAACAAATAAAGCATCTTTCACTGGGATTAACTTTACAATTGAGTGAACGTATTGAAAATTGGGATGGGTCATTAGATCAATTTGAAGATTTAGTGCCACCAATTATCTGTGATTACATTGAACTATATTATAAAGAACCATTTGTAATTAATAAACCAGTACCAGTTGCAAAACTAAGAAAAGAAAGCGAGTTAAGCACTATGGAAACGAGAATTCTCAATGTTATCTATTCGATAGCAAAAAATAAGAGTGAATTTCAGTTAGATTTCATTATTGATTCTGTTCATGAGCATAATAAAGAGAAAATTATTGATGCCCTAGAATCATTAATTCAAAAGAAAGTCATTATTCCTAAAACCAATTAAATTAATTATTTACTTTTTATTTTTATATTTTGAATATGGTAAAATCACATGATTTTAGATTTGAATGTAATAGATGTGGGAATTGTTGTACAGATAGTAATACAATAGTAAATATTACTTATATTGATATAATAAGGATTAAAAATGGATTATCTCTAACTCTTAATGAGTTAATTTATGTATTAGCATTTTATATATTTGAAAGGGAGCTGGATGAAAAAGATCGTAAAAAAATGGTTATATCTCCCGTAAAAACACAAAAAGGGTTTGCTTTTGTAGGTTTATTCAAGAAAAAGACTGGAGAATGTTATTTTTATGATACTAAAAATAAATTATGTAAAATCTATAATTTACGTCCTACCTTTTGTCGAACCTTTCCCTTTTCATTTAAAAGAATAAATAAAAATGAAATAGACATATTTTATAGTAAAAAAGGGGTTGAATACTGTCCCGGAATAGGCGGAGATTCTCGTCTTATTAATATTGAGAAGTACTTAAAATTAGGAAATGATGCCTTAAAGGATATCGATTTGAATGAAGATATAATTAATAGGTATAATATATTAGTTAATGGAAACAAAATACAACCTTCGGTGAAAAATTACTTAAATTTTGTTTTAAATAATATTTAACCCTCTAAATAATCCGAAAATTGTAAAAAAGCTAATAAAGTCCAGAAAAGCATACGAAGTTCTACTTTAAACGCAAGTTTATTATTCGTCCAATTAAAATCTTTTTTAAAATCTACTTCTTCAAAGAAGTTGGAATAACTAATTATATTACTAAGTAAAGTTTTAATAGTTGCAAATTCATCCGTTCTTAATTCTAACAAATCATATATTAATAATGCTCTAGCAGTATCTGTTAAATTACTATTTATAAGTCCTGTTGGAGAAATTAACTTTTTAATTTCGGTATTATAAGGGTTTTTAAATATATTTAAATTAATATCTTTATCAATCATTTTCAAAAGCCCAATATGGTATAACATATCCACAGGAAAATTTTTGTCTTTTAATTTAATCAAATCTAATTCTATTAGTGGCTTAATTAAATTATTTTTATCTATAATTACTCCACCGTTTCTCTCCAAAATTTTTAAGGATAATAAAGTAAAAAAGTTTAAAGATATTTTTTTTGGCAAAAAAGATTTTAATTCATTTTCTAAAAACATTTCAATATCTAAAGGATCTATTATTTCTGTTTGATCTATTAAGCCTAATTCAGACAATATAGATAAGCCAAAAAAGTTACTTCTTGGATTTGGTTTATGATACTTTCCTGTACTAAATACTTTTCCACTTCCAAAATTATCTAAGGCTTTTAATATTTCCTCTTGAGTAAAGGGTAATTGTTTTCCTAATATTTTTAATATACTTAAAAAGTAAAAGAGATTTTCTAAATCGAAAAAAGAGTAAAGCTTATCAGCAGAGTTGATAAGATCCGTAACATTAATGTTTAAATTAGCTATTAAAGTTTGATCTAATTGAGGAAAATTTCCAAAATAATCAAGGAAACTAGTGTAAAGTTGAATAACTTCATTTGTGTTGTCAATTTGAACGTCATTATTTGTTATTATGCCTGATAATGGTAATTTACCAAGAACTTCAATATTTTCTTTTTTTGCTTCTTCTAGTTGTTTTAATATGTCATCACTCGAATCTTCTTGTATTTTTCTGCTTAATTCCTCTAAATTTTCTTGGTTAATTGAAAAGTTGGTTGCATCATAAAACTTATTAAGTTTTTCAATGATTTTTTTTAGGTATTCTATGTCTTCTAAGTAATTTTCGCTTTTCCTTTTAATTTTATTCACTTTCTTTAGAAAATTTTTTGGTAATAAATCAAACAAATCTAAATTTTTTATTTTTTTATCATCAAACCCAACTAGATATTCAAGAACGCTTTTAAAGATGTATTGATTAATATATGGCTTTAAACTTAATTCAAAGAAACTATTATAATCTGAATATCTTTTTCTTTGAATTTTAAAAAGTCCATTAAATATTTCAGCCTCAGTGATTAATTCTTGAAAAGGAATTCCAATCGTATTTAAAGCTGAATTAGTAGCAGAAATTATAGCATAAATGTTTTGTTCGACTAAATTATTAGGTGAGTCAGACAATTTTTTACTAACATCTATCTTCTTATATGAATATAAATCTTTTATGTAGATGTAGCATTTATCATAACAGTCTAAAATTTCTGATTTAAGCTGGTTTATTAATTCTGCTAATATTTTACTTATATTTTCCATTTTGCTCCTAAAAATAGTAAAATAAAATCTAATATCTGCTAATGAATTAAAATTTTATAGACTTTATTTATTTTCTTAATCATAAAATATGTAAATTGTTTTAAAACTTCTTATAAGATGGCTCTAAAAAATTCTATATATGATTTAATAGCAAAAGACTATCATTTAAAGAGAAAAAGACCGTGGAAAGATCTTGAAAGTTTCATATTATATCTAAAAAGCAAATATTATAAACTTTTTGGAAACACGATTGATTTGGGGTGCGCTAATGGAAGAAATTTTGAAATTCTTTCCACCTTTTCAGAAAAATTGATTGGAATTGATATTTCTAGTGAATTTTTAAGAATAGCTAATTCGCAGTTAAAAAATCTAGAGTTAACTGTTAATACATTAAAATCTACCCCCCAATTAATTTTAAGTGATATTCGTTATTTACCAATTAGACCAAAATCATTCCATAATGTTTTTTCAATAGCAACTATCCACCATGTTCACACTCATTTAGAAAGAAATAAAATTTTCTCTCAAATTTATAAGATTTTAAAGCCAGGTGGTTATTGTTGTATTACATTATGGAGAAAATTTCAAAAAAAATATAGATTTTATTTTATTAGAGATTTCATTAAAAGGGTATTTTCCAACCAATATAGAATTAAGCAAAAGGAAAAAGGGTTAAATTCTTTTGGGGATAAACTAGTTTCTTGGAAAATTTCAACTGATAACAAAATCTATTATCGATTTTATCATTTTTTCTCTAAAAACGAAGTTAAAAAGATTCTAAAGGAATTTAAAATCAGAGAGTTTAAGAAGTTAGGAGGACCAAATAAGAAAGACAACTTTTTTGTTTTGGCTGAAAAAATTTATAAGTAAATTCATGAATTCACGAATAATTAATGGCATAAAATATTATTATAACATTTAAGAATAAATGGCTTAAAGTTTTCATATAATTTATCAACAATAGTAGTATGAATATTAATCAATCGTTCAGTATTATCACAATAAAATATACCATGAATGCTTTTTTCATTATAATATCTTTTTCTGATCATTTTTGAGCGTCGTCCATACCAAAAAGTAAAATTATGACTCATAACGTACGTATTCTCTTTTGAAATAATAACTAATCCAATTGTATTGTATGTATCAATAGATTTTTGAATTTCTTTTGCATAAAAAAAACTTGAGTGATCTTTTTTTTCCCAAAAAATCTCCATTTTGGCATCAGCACCCCAAATATCATCATAGTTATTTTGAGAATGAAGTAAAATAGTTCCTTCATTATAATCTCCTATAAACTTAACTTCTCTGAACCAAATAGGCATCTTGTTTATAGTCAATTTACATTCAGGTTTATCATAAATATAATAATTGTATTCCACGCTTAACACTAAGTTTTATATAATTAAGAAAAAACTTATTTTTCTAATATATTAAAACTTTAAAAATCTTTATAAAAATGAAAATTAAGATTAAAGAAATTATTCAAAATAAATTGAATAAATTAATTAAAGAGTTTGATGGCTTTATTATTTGATTAGCTCTTTTCCTTCTTCAATCCACTTTAGGAATCTCTCTTCTGAAGCTCCTTTAACCAGCGCTGCAAGTTCTTTAGGATCTTCTTTTATTAAATCTTCAACTGTATTGACTCCTAATTCTTGAAGTTTTGTCTCTGTTGCTGGTCCTAGCCCACTTAATGAAGTTAATGGCATACCTCCTAGTTCAACAGTTTCTTTCTTAACTTTTTTAGGTTCAACTTTTATTTTTTCTTTTTTAATAGGTTTTGGTTTCTTTTTAGCCGGTGGTTTTTTAACAGCTACCCGTTTTTTAATTGTTTTTTTAACGACTTTTTCTTTTTTCGGTTTAAAAGGTGTACGTTTCTTTTCCTTAAACACATAGGGTTTCTTTTTTTGACCTTTTTTTTTTTCAATTTTTAACTTTTTTAACTTTTCTACATTATCCTTATGAATAGATTTCCTAAAATAATCAACAGGAATATTTAACTCATGCAATGATTGTATTGTTTTACCAGCCTCTTTAATTTCAGTTAATGAGAATCCTGTTCCTTTCCGTATATGATGGTCTCTAGTGGGTGATTTAATTGTTGGGTGAAATTTTTCGTTAATTTCCGTTTCCATAATTCAAACACTTAATTTAGCAGTAATAATTGTATTAAGGATAAATATCGAAAGTTTTTATTTTTTTCTATTTAACATAGAAATTGTAATATTTACGATGGTTTGAATAAAATGTTTAATACAAACCCTATATTTTAATAATGTCTAATTCTTCTAATTTTTTCAAGACTTCATTAATTTCATTTCTTGTTTTATTAAAAAATCTAGCAATCTTTAGGGGTGAATTATCTCCAGTGCATTTTATAGCTATTTTAAAGTCAAATTCATTAATCATCCCCATAGATAGAATTTTTTCCAATACATTTCTAACAATCAATAAGTTTGGGAAAGTTTCTGCAATTTTTCCCCCATGTGTCAAATTTTGAATATCCGTCTCAATAGTTTGAAATCTACTTTTTTCGGTTGTTGTTCGAAATGTTTTAATATCTGATTGATGTTTTTTCCAAAATCTATTCGAGATTTTATGTATTACTTCGGTTAATTTATCCGTGTTATCATCAGCATCAGAAATGGAACAAAAAAGAATTCTAGACGCAGGATGATAATAAATTACTATCGTGGAATTTTCAGATTCTAGGATTCTTATCATTTCATCACTTCTCTTCCCTTTAGCCATAGCTTCTTGAATATTATCAATAATTTGATTTAGCTCTTTGAAAAATCCAGGTATTACATTATTTCCGATTTTACCTTTCTGAAATTCCTTAAAAGTTATTTCTAGTATTGAAATCCCATTATCCCCATCGATTAGATAGATTTTGTATATCAAGATTTATAGAAAGTAATTTATTTTTATTACCAAAATAATAAAATTATCTTCTTAAGAATCTTTACTTTCCTTTTTCTTAATTATCAAAAATAAGAAGTGAGAGGGGTATAAATTAAATTTTAGATATAAGTTTGGATTAATTCTTTTACATTTTTAGAAAATTTTGGTAATTGCTTTTCTATCTTTTCAATTCCTTCATATTTCTCCATAAAAAGAAGTAAATATAAATTATGTTTATCTACATTAATTTTTTTAAAAATAATCTTTCTTTCTTCATCAGTTATTCCTGAAGAAACTATAAAGTCTTGTTTTAACAATTTAAATTCTTTAAATGTTTTATAGAGAGTTTGGAAGTGAGGTGCGGATATTTCAAAAACCTTTTCAGATATTTTTGATTTCTCATTTGAGTAGTTTGATAAAATAATTCCGTTATCATTTAGTAGTAATAATGCATCTGATTTTGTCTTATTTGCCAAGAATTTTAATTGGTTTTCAAATAATTCACGATTTGGGCTAAGTTGTGAGAGCCCATAAGAATAAGCTGAAATTAAAGACCAGTGATCAAAGACTGAAGTATGAAATATTTTAAAAAAGAAATCATATGAGCACTTAATTATTTCTATTTCAAGGATTTTTATATTCTGCTTAATCTGTTTAGATTTTTTCAAATCTGGGTCAAATTTATTTACACATATCACTATTGGTGGAAATTCATCTAAATCCCTTAATGAGTCTAAGATTTTTTTAAATAAATCAATAGCTTCTTTAATTCTTTTTATATCTTGTATATCTATAAAATAAAATAATAGATCTACGTTATATAGATATATTTTACCTTGTTCAAGAAATTTTTCTCGATATTTTTGCTGTCCACCTAAATCCCAGATTGATATTTGAGAGTTTTGCTCTTCAAACAATTTTTCTTCGGTTCTAACAACACCTTTAGTAGGTAGAACTTTTATAATTTCAGAATAGCGCTTCTTGATTCCATACAAAAAGCTTGTTTTACCAGCTCTATCCAATCCAACAAAAAGGATTTTTAATTGTCGTTTTATTGATAAAGGATCTTTTAATTCATTAGTAAATTCAAATAATCCTTTTCTTAAATCTTCCATAATTTCTTTATTCTCATCGAAACTTTTTGAAGTTTGAACTCTCGAAGCTGCTTTGTCTATAATTATTCTAAGGTATTTCATATTTTCATAAAAAAAGACCCTGTTATTCTCTTCAATTAAAACTGTAATGGTTGCTGCTGTTGCATTTCCACGTGCTTTTAAATCAGGGATTAAAAAGAAATATGTTAATCCATTCATTTTTAAATCAGGAAAAGGTAATATACCAAAATAATTAACTCCATCAATGTCAGTTCCATTTTGATATACTGCATCTCCCATTAAAAGGCTTATTGTTTTCATTGCTATCAATAAGCGAGCCGATTCTTCTATATCTTGGGGCCAGTATATTTTAGGTGTAGGTCCATCTTCGTCAAATAAACTTAAAATTACTGATTTTATAATCTGTTTTTCTGTACCACTCATAATTTAATGGGCATTGTTAAATTTTAATTAGTGAAAATGAGAGCCTGAAATGTATATAATAATTTTCTCTTAAGAAACACCAATATATTTTATTTTTTTATTCAAATGTTTTTGATTTAAAACAATATAATATGTTAATATATCAAAAATAGTTCTATTATTTAATTTTTTATTTTAATTCCAATATAAAAAATAAAACTGGAAGCAATTAAGGAATAAATTTAAGACATCCAATTTGAGTTTTTTCACTTGTATATTTTAGAAAATTTTGGAAAGCTTGAACATCTTGAAATTCGCTCTTGTTTTTACTAATAGAAATTTGTTCAATAACTCCATTTTGAATTAAATATTGAAATCTTCCCTGTTTAACTATTTGTTCTCTTAAGTTTAAGTTATTGTTCTTATTGAAATGAGCAGAATTATTATAATATAATTTTTCACCACTTTTATAACGCCTTATAATTTTGGGATTAATTTTCATAGGAAAATGCTTATGGTCTAATCTAGCGAATCTAAACATTAGTCCATTTGAAGTGTTTTCAACTAGCGAGTAGTTTCTATTAAATTGATTAGATTTCTCATTGCATATTTTATTGAGTTCTAGCAATATTTTTTTGCCAAGGGAAAAAGCGTCATCATTCTCGTGAAGTTCATAATTAGTTAAAAATTGAACTGCTTCATTTAATCCAATAAACCCTAAACATAAATCTTGCCTGTTCAAATCATATAAAGGATTCCCATTAATACTCCCACTACATAGTGGCAAATAATTTGTTGTCAATCGTTTTTGTATAATATCATATTTTTTATTCAGAATTTCTATAGATAAATCTATATAACGCCTTAATGTTTCCAAGAAAGAATCTTCATCTTTGCTCAAATAGGCATATCTAGGAAGATTCAATGATATTTTTTGAAGAATTCCGTGATTTAAATATGAATCTGAAATGTTTCTAATAATTTTATCTTTTATCCATTTACTTGATAAATTTATAAGATAGGGAGTGTATGTTTTATTGATTTCCTCATAAAGCTTTAAGTAAGAGTCTTTAACTTGATATGAGTGATTCAAATCAAAATATACTAAATGTTTCGGTATAAGAAACGGACTTTTATTATAATCTCCCCCAATAAAAATATCGATAATAGCATTAAATATTTTTAGACTCTCTTCCTCAAAATCTCCATAAACTCCCTTTTTGTTTCCCACTGAATCAAAATAATCAAGATTCATTAAACCTTCTATAATCATTGGAAAACAAGCAATAGAAGATTTTAAAATGCCTTTACCAGAAATCAAAGAAAAATGGTTAATCTCATTAATGAATCTTCTTAATTCGGTTTTAATCTCTTGGTATGATAAATGAGTGGCGTATGGAGCTAAAAATATCGTAAAAAAATCATAGCCTTGATTTCCACAGAATTCACTTTGAATAATTCCCAACCAGTTAGCTAATTGAATACAGGCGTCTGTTAGGTTTTTTGGAGGCTGTGTTTTACTTGAAAAATTCCAATTCTTCAATGGAGGAAGGCCATAATGCAAAATTAATCTTGGATCCCATAATTGGCTATAAGGTCTTAAATCAAAATATTTTAATTGGTGGATATAAATATCTCCATGTAAATGTGCTTTAGATTCTTCATCATTAAGAATTCTTAAAAGAGTGTATTCCTCAGCTAATTGATTTGCAGCTTTGTGGTGTATTTTTTCAGGATTTATTATTTGATACTTCTCACTCTTAAATCCTTTTTCAAGTAATTCTTCATAATCCATTAATGGCATACCAATTCTAGTATATAGTTTGCGTTCTTCTTCAAAATGCTGTTCTGATAAAATAGAACAGACAATCTCCCGAATATGAGGTCCAGAGAGAAATTTTATTCCTGAACTAATAATTCTCCGTACAACAAGTTCTGTAATCTCTTTAGCATCATCCACCTTCATATGTGTTTCGCTGATTATACTATTAAATATTTTACTTGGATCAAAATCAACCATATCCCCCTCAGTACGGAACACTTTAGGTAATAAGTCCATAAAAATTCTTAAAGAATGTATTTTTTCAATTTATATATTAAATAGATTTAAAAAACTATTTTATTAACATATTAAAATCAAAGTTAAATATTATCGATATTCATAAAAAAAACATTATTGAATTAAATAAGAAGAAAAACCTTATTTATATTCATTTAATTTTTGTTCAATTTGATTTAATACATATTCCTTTTGGGTTGCAAACTGATCTTTAGACTGCTGTTTTACTTTTACTGGGGTTATTGTTATTTTCAAAGAGATGGGTTTTTTTTCGGTTTCTAATTCAAGAGTATAGGAAATCGAATTTTTTCCTCTCTTTATATTTATCGCTTTATAAATTGGAAAATAATAGCCCCACTCACCAAGATTCCATTCCGCTAAATCTTTACGAAATGCTTGTGTAATAGCTCTCCGTACAGCCATCCGATGTGATGTTATTCCTGACCTAACTAATGTACTAATCAAACCTGAGTATCCAACTGATTTTTGTGCTGATCTTACCACTTGATTGCCACATGCAAGTAATCGATAGTTAGTCAAATAAATACGTCCTGAAGTTGTAGTTTTTTTATCAACTATTCTACCGTAAAATATGGCTATGATATCTTCACCTTCTATTAAGCAATTAGCTTTTTTAAAAATAATTTTATCCATTTTAACTAAATCAGAGAATGCCCATTTCCTGATCAAACCTTGAAGTCGCGGCATTATTACATTCATTAAATATGTTGGATCTTTTATAGTCAATTCACCAATAATATCAGATTTTTCTTGGAGAGAGAATTGACGATTTTTTAAAAATCTAGCTAAAGTTCTCGTTAATTTCGCACTCTTATGATTATTAAGACAAAATATTATTTCATTTTTAATTTCAGTTAGTCCACTCAACTTTTTTCACTTAATTTGTATGATTTTATACCAATTTAAAACTTTTATTTAATTTTGTCTTATGAGAGACTTTGCATCAAAGTATTTATATTTTATCTTCAATTAATTAAAAAGAAATAGTAATAAATACCAAAAACCCATCAAGTTCAATCCTCCTAAGATCAAACCTCCCAATGCTCTATAATTAATTTCTCTTTTAAAAACTACAATCCCGCCAAATACCATTGCTAATATTGCAAAAATTATTTCAAGGATTATTCCAGCTAATCGATCTAGGAATACCACAAAAATAAATCCACTGACCAAGCTAAGTATTCCAAAAGTGAGAGCTAAATTACCAAAAATTACTTTTTGGGCAAACTTATCATCTCGCCGAAAATACTTGGGATATTCTTGTTTGTTAGGATGTCTAAAACGTGCTTGAAAAGGGTTCTTAGGTTGAGTTTTTTGATTGGTTGATTCATAAATTTTATTCCCACAATCTGGGCATATACTCCATCCTTCCTCTATTTCAATTCCACAATATGTACAAAATTTTGTCTTCATAATGCAAATTATTAATTTTATTAATATAAATATTTCATTAAGATGAATTAATCATTATTTCATTACACTCTTCTCATTATTTTTATATATTATTAAAGATCTGCCTATGGTTAAAAAAATTGTAAAATCCTTTTTGATTAAGTTTTTCTTCGAATTGTACCACATTTTAATTGATTCAGAAAAAGAAGCTATAGAAATTTGGTGCGAAGTATATGAAATTAAGTCTCTGAAAGGATTGGATGAAGTTGAACTGCAATATATTCTAAACAATTTCGATTTTATTTCAATTAAAAAAGGTCCCTATAATAACTATTATGCTATTAATAAAATCCTATTCATTATTGAAGCAATTAATATTTTAAAACTAGACATTAAGAACTTATCTAATTTAATAGATTATAATGGTTTTGAATATTTAATCCAAGAAATTCTCATGAAGAACGGTTATAAAACTATAAAGAACTATCGGTTTTCAGACAAGTCATACTTTAGGAAAAAAACTAATCAATCTAAGTATGAAATTGATGTTATAGGATTAGAACAAGGTTATCTTTTACTCATCGATGCAAAACAATGGAAGAAGAGGGATGTTTATAGTATGATTAATAAAGCAGCGAATTTACAATATCAAAGAGCGCTAGTTCTTCAAAAAAATCCTGAACTCTTATCAAGTCTCGTACAATCTCTAATAGGGAAAAATGGCAATTTGAAAATAAGAATGCCAATAATTATTATTCCTTTAATTGTTACATTCGAAGAAAATTGGATTAAAATTAGTGAAAATTTTGTGCCTTTAGTATCTATTTATCGATTTAATTCTTTTTTACAAGAATTAAGAAATAATTTATCATATTTTAAAACTCTTAAAATTAGTAAAATATCATTTCAACAGCAGATTTTTTAGGGATTAATTTATTTTGAAAGACCTAAATATTCCTTAACTTGTTTTTTAACTATATTGGCTGCAAAATGAATTATTCCGCTCTTAACTCGCGGATGTGAAAGAATAATTAGAATCATATCACTCCCTTGAGTTGTTTTAATGTCTATGGGTGCTAGATCCAGAACTCCATTAGTGCCTCGTAATGAAATATTTAGTAGTTTTCCTGCACTTAAACTTTCAATTACATCCATTCCGATTAAAGATAGGCTTTGACCAATTGTAGCAAATAAGGAATCGGATATGCGAGAA
Organism: Promethearchaeota archaeon; assembly: GCA_048940645.1. Classification (GTDB taxonomy): domain Archaea; phylum Asgardarchaeota; class Lokiarchaeia; order Sigyniarchaeales; family SOKP01; genus SOKP01. The sequence goes on from JBHLOI010000010.1 coordinate 78,356, forward strand.
GATATGGCTGAGGCGAGAATAGTACCATCTTTTTTGACAATTGCTGAAGCTTCGATATGGAGGTCTAGTTTTAATAAATCTTTCAAAATTTCATTCATACTCGATGGGGAAATAACCTTCTCTTTTTCTTTCTTTTTTTCCTTAGTTTTTTCAGTTGGTAATTTTTCAACGGTTATTTTTTTTGAAAGAAATTTAAGAACTTTTGTCATATCCTCCTCTAACTGTTTTTGTTTTAATAAGGTAGATTCCCGAACTTCTGTAGTTTGTTTAGAAACTTTTTTAGTCACTTTTGCAGGAGGGGTTCCGAATACTACTTTAGAAGAAATGATTGATCCTCTAAATGGTTTAGGAGTTATTTCTTTTAAAATTTCCTTTTCTTCCTCAACTGTGATATTTTCATTCTCAACTGAGTCTTGAGTAATCTCCCTATATTCATTTGATTCATTTTCATTAAAATAAGGTTCATCAAATTCTTTTGGTATTTCTTGTAGCTCTAATAATGAAGGTTTTTCAACTTTTTTCTCTTGGATTGCCTTTTTTTTTGATTTGGGTTTTTTTTTGCCAGTTCCAATTTTCATACGTGGTGATTTATTCGAGATAGGGAGAAGAGCTCCACAGGTTCTGCAAATACGTTCTTCTGAAGAATTTGTTGTTCCACAATTAGAGCATATTATCATTTTTTTAAATTTAAAACATAAAGTAATTTTTGTATTATAATAATGAAAATCAAATTTTATTAATGTTTTTTTTTAAGAAAAAGAAAGAAATTTTTTATAAAAAGAAGTTTTGTTAATTATTTTAACCTATTTATAGAGGATTTCACTTAATAAATTTGAAAAACAGTCAAAATCCTCCTTTAGGACGTTTGGATCTTGCTTAAGCATAATTAAATAGTATGGAGGAGTTCCTTCCTTTAACGCTAATTGTTTAAAAATAAAATTTTTACCAAATCTTTGTACTACCATTTTACTTTCATCATATTCTTTTCCAGGTAAAACTTGGGTAAACTGAAGGTTATCATTGAGGGCGAGAAAATATGGTGTTGAGGCGGATAAGAGGTTACGTGCCTCATCACTCTTATAATATGCTCCTAATATAAGTGAATTATCATCAAGAATAACCACTCCATCAGAGTTAACTTTTTCGGCAAATTGATTTATTGTTTTCTCTATTAAATCTGATTTTGGATATAAATTCAACAAAATCTCAGACATTGCTTTGATTATTGATGGTAAATCATAAATAGAAGTATTATAAAAATAGATCTCCCGATAATCAACAGAATTTTTAATTTTTTCTTTTATCTCAATTTCTAATGATTTTAGTTCATTTAAAGCGTTCCGTCGTAGTGCAGGATCATATTTGTGCAGGAATACGTATATAGGAGGTGAGATTTCAAGTTTCTTAAATTGCTCAACAACATCTTTAAAATAACTTATTGCCTCGGGAATTCTAGCCTTACTTTGTATATCTATCACATATATAGCAATCTCAGTGCCATCAAAATATTTTCCTGGGTTTTTTAAATAGGCAATTCGATAAGAAACTTGACCTCCCAAATCCCATTCCGCTATATCTCTCCCTAGAAATTCAAATATTCTTCTTTGTGCACCACGAGTTGGCTTAAGCAAAGCTATTTTAGAAAATTCGCGCTGTAATCCCAAAATGATGGTGGTCTTACCCGCTGCGTCAAGTCCTGTGAATAAAATCTTAGAAGGTTCAGCAGGTCTTTCTTCTTTTTTCTTGGTTAAATATTGGATTGACAAATAAATTCACCTATCTAAGGTTTTGATAATTAAAACAAAATATAAATATATTCTTTTATAAAAAAATAGATTATCTTATTGTATAAAATTCTTTCGTAAAAAATTTTTAAAATCTTGATAATCTTCCCGTATACTTAAAATAACAGGTTTAAAATCAACATTAGACGCAAGATCTTTTATTGAAGCAAAGTTCATATTTCTAAAATCCGATTCCAAAAAAATCTGTTATTTCAAAATAAACCTCAGTATTACTCCCATTTTCTAATTGTATTTCTAAAAGATCATAAACTTTTCCGCTTTCTTCAAGCAAACTCTGTTTTATGAGTTTGTATTTACCAAATCTTTTCTTTAATACAATATATTCATGGTCAATACCTTCAAAGTGTGAACAATCAGAAATAATTATAGCATCATTAAAAGAAGTTCCATTTCCTCCAGTAATTTTTACCATAATCTTCTCAACATTTCGATAAGTAATATTATTTTTATTTACGATATATACTTAAATTTTATCATTAATACTACGAGTTAATTTAGCATTTGAATTAAGCAATTCATCTATTTTTCTAATTGCCTCTTGAGGAGTTTCAACACCATGTATCTTATCAGGCCTTCTATCATCGATTTTTTGATTTGAAATTTTAGATGACCAACCAGGTATATTAGATAAAGCAATTATTGGTTTTTGATATATCCATGCAAAACAAAGCTCAGATAAGGTGCCCGCTTTTCCACCAATCGCAATACAAATATCACCTGTCAAAACCACTACAATATTTCTCGCTTGAGAAAAAGGGACAGGAATAACAATATCAACATATTTATTTGCAGCAGATTTCTCAATAAAGGGAATAATTCCTATTGTTATTCCGTTTTCCTCTTTAACACCTTTACATATTGCTTCCATTACTCCAGATAATCCTCCACAAGCTACAGCATATTTATTTTGTGCTAATAATTTTCCCAATTCAAAAGTTAGTTTTTCTGTTTTATTATCAATTTCGCTTGCACCTATTATTGAAACAATACCCTTAATATTTTCCCTAAAGTCAAAATTCATAATTTCTAATCCTCATTCCCTTATTTACAAATCCATCTAATTTAGCGAATTTTAATAGCTTATAACTTTTAATGATTCTTTACCATTATTAATTTTTAATTGGTTCCCTGTTATGATTTTCCCAATAATATTAGAATGTATCCCAAATTTTGAAAAAATGTTTAAGATTTTCCTTGAATTGTATTTTGATGCGGTTAAAATATAGGACGTTGTTAAATACATTTCTATATATTTATTTAAAGTATAGTTCTGTTTAATTAAAACTTCGGGAATATGAATATTATTGATATTTACATTTGCACCCATATTTGAATATTTGATTAATTGAAATAAAGTTCCAAAAATCCCGCCATTAGAGATGTCTTTTGATGAATTAGCCAAATGTTTTTCAGCAATAAGATTCATTGACTCTCTTTTTTGTAATACTTTAGCAGTGCTTTTAAATGTAACTGTATCCCAGTAATATTCACTAGCTCTTCCTACCTTTCCATCAAAATCTACTGCTAAAATTATGTCATCGCTCTCTTTAGCGTTTAATGCAGAGATATAGTTTTCCTTTTTAATTTCCCCGATAAGAGTAGAACTAAGTTCATAGTGATTACTCCCCGGTTTAGTATGACCTCTAATTATTGGTAATTGGAATTTTTGCGAACCTTCACAAATTCCTTCAATAATTTTCTTTCCTATATCTGAATCCTTATACGAAAGAATAATACTTACCGCAATAGGCTTTCCACCACAACAATAAATATCATCAACACCAACCAAAATTGAGCTGAAACCTGCTCCAAACGGAAAGTTTTCTACGAATTCTGTTTTAATTCGGTCGGTTGTTACTAAGATATAACTTTTATTGTTTTTTATTGCAGCTGAATCCTCGCCAATGTCAGAAAAAATACGCTCACTTTTGAAGGAATTTTTATTAATAAATTTGACTATTGGATTAATTTCTTTTTTTTCAAGTATATTTTCATTATTTCTAATACTATCTGCAATTCTTTCTAGCATATACAAATCTAATATATAAATAATTAATTATCCTAAAAAATAATATAAGTGTTTTAATTCTAATTAAATCAAAAGTCTTAGGTAATGGAAAAAATACTTAAATCATCAATAGTCAAAGGAATTCTATTCAGTGCATATGATAAATTAGGTCCTGAACCGATATACATGGTCCCAAAATTCAGTGAGCAAAACAAATCTGAAGCAAAAGACACTAAACATAAGGATATTCTCGATTTAAATTTAAGAGATTATACTCAAATTTCAATAAAGAATTTGAGTTTATTAATTGGTGATAGCAGTATATTTAATAGGGTGGATGTTAAAAAATTTCAATATTTTGGTATAATCCCATTTCCAGACTTCAATTTAACATCATTGACATTTTTTCATTTTGTGGATGTAAAATTTAGTCAAGAACCTTTAGCGACAGCATTTTCTCTATTTGTGGATGAGAATAAGAGGAGCTTTTTGTATAATAACATTAATAGGTTAAAAAACATTATTTTGGATTTTTTTCAAGTTTTTGATAATGAAATTGTTGATGGTTTTAAATCACAAGATGAAATAGACCATCATTTTAAGGATTTCTTAGAAAAAGTTCTTAAGATTGAGGAAACTCCTACAACGCCAATTACAACCCAGAGAAAAATGAAAATTATATTTGCTGGTTTAGATGATTCGGGTAAAACCTCATATTTATTATCAGTAGATAGAAAGTTCTCTAAATTAATGGGATTAAAACCAACCTTTGGAGCTGAAGTGAGTTCTATTGAAACACTTGGTACGACAATTTTTTTATGGGATTTAGGAGGTCAGTTAAGTCTTAGGGAAAAATATCTTTATAGAGCTCAAATTTATTTGTATGAAGCAGATTTAATATTTTACTTTATTGATATTAGAAATCCGAATAGATTTGAAGAGAGTTTTGAATATCTGCAAAATATAACTAAAGTATTAAAAAGCTTTAAGCAGGATACTCCAATTATATACATTTTATCGAAGGGAGACCCCGATATTATTGAATCTAAAGAAATAAATGATAATTTAAAATTTATTAAGGACAAATTAATTAATATACATTCGACTAGTAAACCAGAAATTTATATTACTAGCATATTTCGTCTCTTTTCAATTTTAAGAGCTTTCTCCTCTGGAATATCTAAACTTAGTCCTAATAAGGAATTAATAGGGCATAATTTAGAGAACTTTTCAAGAGAAACTGGGAGTTATTTAACTTTAATGTTAAACAGTGATGGTTTAGTACTAGCTGATTATTATACTCCTGAAGCTGTGGCTTTAACAAATATATCTAAAACAGCGGAATTATTAAACGTGTTTGAAATTAGCGCACCTCAATTTGCATTGCTGTTTAAAATCTTTTCTAAATATAAAGCAATAAAAGAAGATGAAGCTGTATTTAAAGTAGCTGACTCCACCATTCTCTTTAAAAAAATAAATATTTATAGATATGAAATGTATCTCTTATTTCTTTTAGATGAGGAAATTAAAAAGGATAAAGTAAATGATAGTTTACCAAATTTCCTAAATCGTACAAAAGATTTAATAATTAGATACATCGCTTAAAAAATCTTTTTTAAAGGTGTCTTCTCCGATATAGACTTCCTTAAAATTCTTTTTCTATAATATGAATTTATTCCTGAAATTAATGAAATCGCTGGCACAATACATTTGGCAAATTTAATAGGACCAAACAAAACAAAGTCACTTCCACCATTTACACAATAAGTCATTATGGATGCAATTGCTCCACATCTCGATGTTTCCCCATACTTTTTACCATATTTCCATCCATAAATTGCATTTGCAGGTGCAAAACCAGTTGGTAACCCAAATTCACTTTTTACTAGTCGAGTAGTTTCAATGTTTATCCCAATTGAAGGTAAATCTAATACGGCAGTATCTACTAAAAAGTTTTTTATCTCTGCTCTTTCCGCTTTGGGAATAAGTTCACTCCGTAAAAATTGAATTTTCTGTTTTGGAAAGATATATTTTGAGCTAAAGGTTAAGAGTACGGCATTTTTGACTCCAATCTCTTTTAATTTATTTAAACTTTCTTCAGTCGTATTTTCATCAATGCTGTTTAAAATTGCTCTATCTAATAATCCTATCTCTTTCAACCCTTCCATGGCTGGAATACGTGATTCGTCGTTTAATCCATCAACCAGAAAAGGATATTCAACAATTTCTGAAACGAACTCACATTCTTTAATAAGAGCCTCTGAATAAGCTCCAACAATGTCAATAATACCTTGCATTCCGGTATCTTCAATTATTTCAGAAAACTCATTCAATTCTTTCTCAACAAGGTGCTTTTCTATTTTTCCAGTTTTTTCATCTAACAAAGCAGGATGCTTAGCATAAAAAACCGTACCAATCATAACTGTTGAATTTTCTCCTGGTTGGCCACCAATTTTTACCTTACCTATTTCTACAATCTTTTGTTCTTGTTTGTAATCTAACATTTTATTTTCCTTTATCTAGTTAAATTTATAGTTAATTAATTTTGATTTTTCTCTGTAGTTTTACCAGTTTTTCCAAGCTTTTTTTTGATTAATGTTCCAATATAAATTATACTTATAATAAACTCTGGAATCCATTTGTGCATTAATAATATTATAATCGCAGCAATAAATGATGAAGCTGCGCTTATAGATACATGAATCGATTCCCAAGGATATCCGAGATAATATAATTCAATTTGAATAAGCATTCGTATAATATTTACGACGTAAAATATAAACGAGGAAATTACCAGAGATTTAGCTTTCCTCCAAATTATATCTTTATTTGTTTCTCTATCTTGGGAGTGTGGAATAAAAATAATAATTCCTGCAAATACACAAATTGCTTGGACTCCGGTACAGAAGGTTTCAAAAAAAATGCTATGCTGTCCAGGAACTATAAAACTCCAATGATAGTTTCCAATAGGAAAATAGCTAGCTGCTGATCCCATATCAAAGAATAAATTAAGAAAGTAAACAGTTTGTTTAACTACTATCTCGTGCAACCAGTAATTAGCATTCCAATCAAAAAAATAATAAATTAATAAGGCTAATAAAGGAGCACCAACTGCTAGAGCTATCAAAGATCGGAGTGAAAAAATATACCTTTTTCCTTCAAACTCAATAACTGGGCGATTAATTTCTTGATCGATATCTGATTTTGAATCTCTATGCTTGCTATTCTCAAAATCCTTAAAGAATTTATCAGTTATTATTAGACTCAAAATTACTAATAAAGGCAGCATAACTATTGCGAAGTTGTTTCTACTGTAAGATTCCATTAAAGGAATTGTAAATCCTATGATGAATGAAAATAATAAATTAAAACTATGCATAATTACCGCTCCCAATTTCTTATGCGAAATTAGAGCACCAATCTTAGATCTAATAATAGCAAAATATTGAAGTAGAAATAAAATAGTTGCAATAATTATTAAAACGATTTTTAATAATCCAGAAGGAATTGAAGATATAGAAACTCCAATAAAGAAGATACCAATCAAAATAATTGATAGTATTAACCATATTATATATTTATTCAAATCTGAAAATTTCATCATATTTCAACAAAAAATCTAATAATGAAAAAGTTAATTATTAAACTCTAAAAAGCTTTATGGCATAAATTCTCAACTAAATCGTTTCGTTTATTTAGAAATTATAAATTAAGTCATAATAAAAAAAAATAATTAATTTTTTCATGATAAGAATAAAATTTTTTTTAAAGAATAAATTCTCATCTTTAAAATTGAAATTAATTATATAAAGGGAGATTTATAATGCCAAAAAAGAATGACGAACCTCAAAATTCCAAAAATGATGATGAAACAAAAACAAAACCCCCTGAAAGTGAGAAAGCAGAAGAAAAAGGGGAAGAGGAGGCCCCTAAAACGAAATTTACGTTTAAATGTACTCGTAATGATAAATGCTGCTTAGAAAGAGGACCAATTCCCGTTACTTTTTGGGATTTAGAACTTTGGGCCAGAAATGGTGTGATTGCTAACTTTATGCCATATTTGGACGTATATCAAAAACCAGATGGAGTTATGGATTTAATTCTAAAACCTTTACCACCACCTCCAGAAGAAGGTGAAGATACATCAAAAAAAGAGCCCTTTTCTATTACGCCAATTGAAGATTTATTAGAAGTTAAGTGTCCTTTATATAATCAAGATGATAAAAGATGTTTAGTCTATGACAATCGACCATTGAGCTGCAGGGTATATCCCCTCGAATTTGATGGAAAGAATTTTACCATTGTCGATGTAGATTGTCCAGGAGTAGGAGAAGAGGGAATGACTAAAGAAGATTTAAAAGATATGCGTGAATCTGCTAAAACTATGTATTATGAATTAACACGAATACGAATAGCTTTACCCGTTTTGAATCAAATAGTTTCACAGAAAGTTATGATGGATTTAATGAGGCAAAATTTAGAAGCTATGAGTAAGATGTCAGATGAGGATAGAGCTAAATTAGATGAAAT
>JBHLOI010000115.1:0-5802 GCA_048940645.1 Promethearchaeota archaeon
TCCTGATCTGGTTGAAAGAAGGAAGGAACAGGGTGAAAAGTGGTTAAAGTTAGTAAAAGAAAAAGTTCCAAGCATTAGATGGATTGCTCATTATGCCATTCTTGGTCCATACGATTTTATTGATATTTTTGAAGCTAAGGATGAACAGGAAGCAGCAAAAGTTTCGCTTCTTTCTCGGGATGCGGGAGCTATCTTTGCAGAAAGTTGGACTGCCATTCCATATTCAGATTTTCTAGAATTGATAGACAGCTTAAAATAAATTCATTAAATTAAACAGAATCTACAGGAATTCTTTCCTCATAATTTCAATAAATTCCGGATCCTTTTCTTTAAATGGAATTTGTTCTGTTCCATTATAAATAAAGTAATCAATTTCACTTTTGAAGAACTCCGAAAACGGGACGACTAAATGAGAGATGTCAGGAAGGAGATAATCATAAAATTTTTTTTTATTTACTTTTATTATTCCTACACTCATATTAAAAAGATTAAATTTTATCAATAAAAGAGAAGACTCCCGACAAATTTAGTAATCAAAGTAATAAAGAAACGTTGCTATTATTCTTTAATTTTTTCTTTATTTAGTAATTTTACAAAGGATACTTCTTCTTTTATCACATTCAGAACTATATGAGTATTTGTTCTTTCAACATAAGGAGAAGTATGAATTTTTTTTATCATTGCACTCAACTCATTTCGTGATTTGAATCTAGCAAATACGAGGGCATCATAAGTTCCAGTAATATCATATACAGCAAAAACATTTGGATTTTTAGCAATTTTTCCTTCAACTTCAAACATTTTTCCTTTTGATACAGTAACCTCTATAATTGCAATTATATTATAACCTAGTTTTTCTAAATCGAGTTGTACCCCATATCCTTTAATGATCTCTTTTTTTTCCAATTCTTCTACGTGTTTTTTTATAGTTACAGGTGATTTTTCTAAGACTTTCGCAATACCATGGTAAGTTTCACGTCCATCTTGACTTAGAATTCTTAAAATCTCTAAATCAACATCTTCTATATGTGGTTGGTTAGATTCGTTCATATAAAATAAATGGTATGAAAATTTATTCTTAAACATTATGTTTAATGACACTTTTTTCAATAATACCACAAGCTTTAAACATTACTCTAAAAGAAGGAGATTTTAAATTAAATAATTAAACAGCTATTTATTTTGATTACTGATAAAGAAAAAATAATTGACTGAAACTTGTAAATGTAAAAATATTAAAAATTATTATGAAAGGAGAAAATTTTTGCAGTTTTGAAATCCAGCTTTCTACCGATATCTAATTAATAAATTTATCGCGTAATCTTTTCTTTAAAACATTTGCAGCAATAAAAAGGAATATTTACTCTCCACTGTGAAAGTTTTGCTAGATTGTGAGGAGCTATCCATATTTTCACAAACTCTTTTAATTTTAACCTAAATTTCTTTTTAGCATAATCAAATGTGTTAGAAAAATAGATTTTTTCTTTACAGTATTTATTGTAGCAATTATGAGGAAATTCTTTCGTTAATACTAAATTTAAGAAATTAAATAATTCTTTTTGATTATTTACTTGCTCATAATCTAATTTATGTAATAATTCCGTCAGATTAATAGATTTATTTAAATATGCAGAGAACATTTCTTCACAATACCAGTCAATATATCTTTCAATAATTAGAATCACTTCTTATTAAATGATTTATATGATAAGATCATAATCATATATATCTCTTTTTCTAAGATATATTTCATTTTTTATAATGATTAAATATATTAATTTTAAAGGATGACCTAGAATAATTAGATTGAAATAAATTGGCATAGAAAAAAATGGCAATACAACATGCTGAAGTCTTATCTAGATTTATAGCTTGGATTATTGATATAATTTTGATTTCCATAATTTCCAATATAGTTTTTTTATTCATTAGACCTATAGAGGATTTCTGGACCCTTCCATTCTCTTATATTAATCCTCCTTATTGGTGGATTACCAACTCTATTCAATTTGCTATTGGATTTTTATATTATTGGTTACTAGAATCTTTTAATAATGGTCAGACTTTAGGTAAAATGGCTTTAAAATTGAGAACCGTGAATGAAGATACATTGCAAGTAGCTTCATTAAAGAGTTATGCACTAAATAATGTTTTTAAAGGATCTGTGCTCTTAATCGTAGATGTGCTAATAGGTTTTTTCACAAGCTATGATAATGACAAGAGGAAAATTAGAATAATGCAAGATGTATCAAAAACAGTTGTTATTAAAGTAGAATAAATGTGGAATAAAAAGCTAAAATTCTTTTATAAATTCTATTCCCAAATTTTGAGAGTATGTATCTAATACTCTTAAAATTTTTTTTATTGTTGAACTTCGAAAGTCCCAACCTTTTAACATGCTATACGTACGATAAACTTTAGAGCCTATAAATATTAAAATGTAATGTAGCTTTCTTGGTTTTACAAAGCCACTATATTCTTTTCTTACTTTAACTTTTTCAATATCAGACCAACTAACTTGAAAGAAATCTTTATAGGGAACATCTATAGTAATACCATCTTCTGTGATTTGAAAGATTCTTTTTTTTGAAGGTTGGTAAGTCTTAATTACATAATTAAGATAACATGCAAGTAAAATTAAACCAAAAGAAAAGGCGCTAGTAATCAGGAAACTTATAAGTATTTCCATTGAACTGGAAACAAATATCGAAACCCCCACAATTATCAGCATTAGAAATAGAATAAAAATAAAAAATATAAAGACAAATAATTTTTTAGATTCAGTAATAGTTTCCATTATTTCAGTTATTAGAATATAACTATAAATTATTTGAAGTTATGATTAATTATAATATAATCTTTTTGATATTCATATCAAAGACTCATTGAACAAATGTTTTTAAATGAATATTCCAATTTTTAATTTTATAAACTAAAAAGATAATTAAATTAAGAAATTGAGGTTTAAAATGACTTTATGTTTTATTTTTCTGAAAACTAAAGCTGGGTTTTTAGAAGGTATAATTGACGAGTTAAATCAAATACCAGAAGTGTTAGAGGCTCATGCAGTTACAGGAGGCATCGATATAATTGCTAAAGTAGAATCAAAAGACATTACAACTATTTCAAAAATAGTTTTAGCAAAAATACATAGAATAGATGGTATTGAACGAACATCAACTCATATAGTTACGCCATTATAGAAATTAACCCTTGGTCAGATAAGGTATTAATAAATTTTTAACTGGAATTATAGTGTGGGCTAATCTAATAAAGAAAAGATTTATATTTATGAAAAAGATTATAAAAAAGAATAAGAAATAAAATCTTAAAATTGAATATGAAGGGTAAATAAATTGAGTTCTAATTTTAAAGTCAAAATCTTGATGATTTTCCTCTTTACAATTTATGCGGGTTGTACATTCTTTATGGCTACAATGAACCTGATTCCACCTGATATGTTACTTGTAGAAGTCTTAGATTGCATTATTCTTATTGTTGTCGTTTACATAGTTTTGCATAGGATTAATAAAATGAAAACTAAAATGGAAACATCTTTCTCTAAATAAATCTCTAATTTTTTTAAAGATTAAAATCTGAATAATATTAAATAAAAAGATACAGATGAATTAAAATTTATTTTACAAACGAAGAAGAAAGTATTTTTGACGGAGAAAAAGGAGTTATGCTTTCTAAACTAATGTAAGATTAGGAGATTCTTTTGATACTGAAAAATTAATAGATATAGTATCGGCTTTTGAATTGGAAAAAATCAAAAATGGTGCAAATATAAGAGTCAACGGAGATGAAGGCTATATTGAAACTTTTTAATGATGTTTCTAAATACAAAATATTATACTATAGATGGTAATTTATAATGAATGGTTTTAGTGGGAAGCTTCTTAATGTTAATTTGACAGATAGAACTTTATCTGAAGAACCAATTGACGAGAACATCGCTAAAAAATTCTTTGGTGGCTCTGGATATTGTTGTAGATATTTATACAATAAAATTGATAAAAACACAGATCCATTATCTCCTGATAATATTTTGATGTTTATGACAGGTCCTTTTTGTGGTTCTAATATCCCTGCGAGTGGAAGATTTGTAGTTTGCGCAAAGTCTCCTCTAACAGGCATTTGGGGGGAATCTAACTGTGGAGGTTATTTTGGATATGAATTAAAAGGAGCAGGATACGATGGAATAATCATTAATGGATCTTCAGATAACCCAGTTTATTTAGAAATTATTGAAAACGATGCTCAAATTAAAGATGCTTCCTCATTATGGGGAAAGGGAATTTTTGAGACTTCAAAGATATTGAAGAACAGATTAGGGTCAGATATGACTAGAGTGGCATGTATTGGTCAAGCAGGTGAAAATTTAGTAAAATTTGCTTCTATAGGTTCGGAGGATAAAACTGCAGGAAGAACTGGAATGGGAGCAGTTATGGGTTCAAAAAAACTGAAGGCTATAGCTATTAGAGCTAAAAAAAAGCATTATAAAGCAGCTAATCCAGAGAAATTAAAAGAAGCAGTTAAAAAAGCCACCGAAAATATTATGGCTTCATATGCATCTCAAATGTATGGAATTCTTGGTACTTCTGGAGGAGTAGACAAGTTCAATGCTGATGGTGATTTACCTATTAAATATTGGACATTAGGTACATGGGAGGGAGCATACGATATTTCTGGGGCTACTGCCTTTGAAAAGATTTATACAAAACAATATCCTTGTTTTTCATGTCCTATAGGATGTGCTCATAAAGTTATGATACAAGAAGGTGAATATAAAACTGAGCATGAAATAGAAGCTGCTGAATATGAAACTGTTGTAGGATTTGGTTCTCTGATTTTAAACAATAATCTTGAATCGATTCAGAGAGCAAATAATCTATGTAATGATTATGGAATCGATACAATTAGCGGCAGCAGTACAATAGCTTTTGTTTATTATCTTTTTAATAATGGAAAAATAAATGCAGATGATATTGACGGATTAGAACCACGATGGGGAGAGATAAAACCAGCTTTAGACATGATTAAAAAAATTGCTTTAAGAATTGGAATTGGAAATATTCTTGCTGATGGGTCCAATGCAGTCGGAAAAAAATTTAATATTTCACAAGATGAAATTGCTACAGTTTACGGTATGGAAGTCCCATACCATGATTTAAGACGTTGCTATGGAATGTGTGTTGCATATGCTTTAGGGACACCAAGAGGTCCATGTCATGAATCTTGTGATCTCTTTATCATATTAATCGGAATTCCTCTAGAAGAATATGGAATTAAAATGATGGATTGGTATCAAAGCGATGAAAAAACAGCAATTAATGGTGCTCTCGTTCAAAATTATCGTGCAATCTATGATTCTATGATATTGTGTAAAATGGCAAATCCGGAGCCTTCAATACTCATTGAGATATTTAATGCTGCAACCGGATTAAATTTAAACATGGACGAGTTTAAAATTTTTGGAGAAAGAATTTATATGATAAAAAGGTTATTTAACCTAAAAATGGGCATAACTCCTGTTGATGATAGAATCCCCCAGATTTTACTCAATCCTGTTAATGAAGGAGGATCTGCAGGAAAATCTCCTGATTTTGAAAAGCTTAAAACCGCTTATTATAAATATAGAACTTTTGATCTTAATAGTGGATACCCAAGTTTAGAAAAATTAAAAAGTTTAGATTTATACAATCTATAGTACAATGCTGAATCCACCGAAGATGAGTAACGAGAAAAAATCGGTTCCAAGATTACAAGTAGCTTTAGACATTGAAATCTTGGAAGATG
>JBHLOI010000046.1:0-24591 GCA_048940645.1 Promethearchaeota archaeon
CACTGCTCATTGAGACAAATGAATATTTAATAGGAGTTATTATTTGCAGACCTATTTAAATAAAAAATTCTCATTTTTTCCTCTTCATCTCTCTATTGTAGATTATGAAATTTTTTCTTGGTAGTGTTCTTCTAATTTCTTAGCTGACTCAGTTATTGCGAGACCACCTAATGAGGTACATCGTAATTGAAGAGGTAACATTTTTCCACTCTCATAAGAGGCTTGAATGCAATCATCAAGATTGATTGGGTTAACATAACCTCCCATAATAAGATCAGCGCATACAAAAGCATTTGAAGCTGCAACAGCGTTTCTTGTGTGGCAGGGAATTTCACAAAATCCAGCTACAAGATCACAAACTGATCCCATGGTATTTTGTAAAGCAATAGCAGCTGCATTTGTGGCAAAATTTGGGCTTCCATTAAAGGCTTCAACAACAGCTGCAGCAGCCATTGCAGCAGCGATTCCTATTTCAACTTGACACCCTGCGATTTCGGCAGCAAAAGTAGAATTCATAGCATTTATTAAACCTATTACTCCAGCAACTAGTGCACAATTAACAATTTTTTCTAGAGAGAGATTAAAATCATAGTGAAGAGTATAAAGAACTGAAGCAATAACTCCACATGAACCACCTGTAGGTGCAGCACAGATTAAACCGCCAGAAGAGGCTGTATCCATTGCTGCCAATGCTCTATAAGCACTTTTTATATTTATTCCAGGATTAACTAGATTTCCATTGATTTCTTCTTGTTGTATTTTACTTGCAGAATGTTCTAATAAATTCATCGAAGAATTTTCGCTTTTTAAGCCCATTTCTACAGAAGAAAACATTATAGATATCCTTTTTTTAATCTCATCTATAATAATTTTTTTATCTAAATTGAGTAAGACTGATTCGTATTCAAGACCTATTTCTCCAAGTTCAAATCCTTTACTTTCTACTATTTTTAACATTTCTGAAGTATTTCTAAATATTGGGGTTCCATGTATAGGGAAGACTATAGGACTCGTTATCCAAACATTTGTTATTTCTACATTTTTCGATATAAATTCGATAAATTTTTCTTCAAAACTATATGGATCTTTTACTTGAATAAAGGATGATTGTTCAATTCTTTGTATATCAGATATTTTCGAAGATTCAAATCTTAATTGGATAATTTTGTTTATTTCCTCTTCAAAATTAGAGTTAAATTCAACT
Source organism: Promethearchaeota archaeon (assembly GCA_048940645.1). Taxonomy (GTDB): domain Archaea; phylum Asgardarchaeota; class Lokiarchaeia; order Sigyniarchaeales; family SOKP01; genus SOKP01. Next base: position 1,205 of record JBHLOI010000046.1, read on the forward strand.
AAGAGGTTATGTAGTTGACCATTAATTATAACCTTCCAATTATTGAGTCTATCTATTAATACCATACCACCCCCTATAGATTTGGCTACAAAAGTTAAAGAAACTCCATTATAGAGAGATATTTCAATAAGGATATAATTCGGATGATCCACATTTGGTATATCCCTTGTTTGAAAATAATGATTAATTCCTTGTTTTCTGGCAATTTCTAAAGAGTCAAAAAAATTGGGTGCTTCCACAGGCAAACCGATCAAACCAGCCAGGAAAGCAATTTCACTGTTTTGAGATTTATAGACCCTGCCAAAAGAACTTTTCGAATCAAAAGTGATGTAAACTTCTTTAATCTTATCTTTACATAACATTTTGGTTAAACAGCCAATATTATAAGATGCCGCGGTATGCGAACTCGAAGGACCATGCATAATTGGACCTAAAACATCATTTAAAATACTTAAATCTATAACTTCTCACCCTCATTAATTTGAAATTACATTATAAATATTATAAACTTCTACTTAAGAATATATTTTCTAAACTAGATTAAAAAAATCTTTAATTAATGATTTTTACTTGGTAAATGTAGCTTTTTTTAACAAAATAAAAATATTCAGGTTATATTTTACCCATTTCTTCAATATATTGTAGAGACTGGTGTCTAAAATATGCATTATAAAGGGTAGCATAATACCCTTTTTGGCTCATTAATTCTGCATGATTACCTTCTTCGATGATTTTTCCATTTTCTAAAACGATGATTCTATCTACGTGTCGTACTGTCCATAAACGATGAGCAATAATAATAGAAGTCCTACCTTCCATAGTTATTTCTAAAGCATCTTGAATACGTGTTTCCGTAAAGGGATCCACCGAGGCTGTTGCCTCATCTAAAATGAGAATCGAGGGGTCTTCTAATAAAACTCTGGCAAAAGCTACTAATTGACGCTGTCCCATAGAGAGTAAACTACCTCTTTCCCCTACATTGGTATCTAATCCATTTGGAAGACTATTTACCCATTCTGACCCACCTGCTTTCTCTAAAGCATTTATAACATCTTCACACTTCGCTGAACTGCATCCATAATTAACATTATTTTCAACAGTATCAGCCCATAAAAAGGGTATTTGGGGGATAATACCAATTTGACGTCTATATTCTGTAAGATCATAGTCTCTAATACTTATTCCATCCACCAAAATATCACCGCCTTGAAATTCATAAAACCTTGCAATAAGGTTCGCTAGGCTGGATTTACCAGCTCCAGTGTGTCCAACTATAGCTAATGATTCTCCAGGCTTTACTCTTAATGAGAAATTATCGAAAACTTTCTTTCCCTCTTCATATTGAAAAAGTAGATTTTTGAACTCAATTTCTCCTTTTAACTTTTCAGGTATGAGGTTATTTTTTTGTAGAACTACAGGTGGAGAATCAATTATGGAAAAGATTCTTTCAGATGCTGAGAGTCCAGCTTGAAACTGGGGCCAAAAGGAAGCAATAATTAATAATGGAAAGAATAAGAGATTAAGACTCTGTAAAAACATGTTAAAATCTCCAGCACTTATTGAGTTTAAAATAAGGAAATTTCCCCCATAATATACTAAAATAGCTAAAACAATCCCTTGAACAATACCCAAAGAAGGAAAAATCGCATTTAGTGTGAAAGCTCTTTTTAAATTAACTTTATAGGACTGAATATTTACCTCATTGAACTGATCATATAATTTTTGTTCTTGCCTAAAGGTTTTGGCATTTTGAATGCCTGAGAAGCTTTCTTTTACGAAAGCATTAACAGATGCTAAAGCTCGCTGCCCTAATAATGTCATTTTTCTAGCTAATTTTCTATAAGATAATGCTACAATAAAGAAAAGGGGAATTACTATTAGCATTAGAACTGCAAGGAATGAATTTATGATTAAAAGAAGTATAATTAAAACAATCATAACAAATACAGAGGATACTACATCTAAAGTGAGTTCTACCATCTGTCCAAACTCTCTACTATCTGTATTTATTCTACTTACAATTTTACCTACTGGATTTTTATCAAAAAAAGACAGATCATGATTTAATACTGAATTGGTAGCATCTTTACGTAGATCAAGCACAACATACCCTATTGATTTTGCAGCATTTTTTTGCCTAAAATAATTAAATACAAAACTTAAAACGTTTAGGGCAAGAATTAGTAAAATTAAATAAATGAAATAAGTGAAATCTTTATTATATTGCATATTATTGATAGCAATAGAAGTAATAAGCGGTACAAATGATGTTGCAAGAGAGGAAACTATGAGAAAGAAAGTAACAATTAGCATATATTTCTTATAGGTTGAAAAATAAGAGAGAATTCTTTTAAGAAGAGTTCTGTCTTTATAGACGCGATCATATTTTTCTGCTTCTAAACCAACCCAAACCATATTATACCTCTCCTTTTATTAACTTTTTTTCATCTAAATCAAATTTTTTAACGAATATTTTCCTATATTCTTCAGATATTTTGAGCAAATCGTTATGATCTCCCATCGCCTCAATCTGTCCATTTTTTAACACAATTATAAGATCAGCCCAACGGATTTGACTCAAGCGATGTGTTATCAAGAATGTTGTTCGATTTTTTAGAATGTTCTTAATTGCATATTGAATTTTGTCTTCTGTATTAGAATCTATTGCTGACGTTGAATCATCTAAAATAAGAAGCTTTGGATTTGATAGAAATGCACGAGCAATTGCGATCCTTTGTCTTTCACCTCCACTTAACTGCACACCTCTCTCTCCAATCTCAGATTCATATCCTTCTGGTAAATTTGAAATGAAGTCATGAGCTTGAGCTTGTGTCGCAGCATTTATAACTTCTTCAAGTACGCTTGTTCTTCCAAAGGTTATATTATCAAACACCGAAAATGAAAATAAAAAAACATCTTGTTCTATGTATGAAATTTGATCTCTTAAGGATTTTAATGAATAATCCCGAATATCAATATTATCTACAAGAATTTTACCTTCTGAGATGTCATATAACCTTGAGATTAATTTAGTTAATGTAGTTTTTCCAGAGCCCGTAGTACCGACAATTGCTACCGTTTGACCAGGTTTCACTTTAAATGAGATATTTCTTAAAACATACTTATCACTTCCCGGATACTTGAAAGAAACTTGATCAAAAACTATTGATCCCTCTAAATCTTTCTTTATACCATCGGGATTTTCATTAATTTCACTACTTTGGTTCATTAACTCAAGCAGTCTTTGAGCACTTGAACCAGCTAGCTTTATAATTGCAAATACAAATATTGAGATAAAAGTGGGAAATCTTAATAATCCTAATAAAGCTAAATAGGAAATAATTTGTCCAATCGAAATTATTCCATTCAAGTATAAAATCAGAGAATGGGCAAATCCTAATGTAATTATTAAGGCTAAATAAAGAATGGGAAGATATTTTGCTTGAATTCTTCCTTGTTCTATATAAGCATCCTTATATTTCCCTGCAAAGTTTAAATATTTGTTTAATTCATAAAGTTCTTTAGTGGATCCTTTTACAACTTCTATACCCGAGAGGGCTTCATTTAAAGTAGCATTGATCATACCAAAATTCATCCTTAATTTACCGGTAACAGGTGATAACTTACGGTTATATGACCTTAAAGTTATTAAAAACAAACAGGTGAAAATTATTGGTTCTAATACTAATTCTAAAGGATAAAAGAAAATTATGAAGAATATTGGGATAATTAAAGATGTAAATGATTCCAAAATTAATGAAATTGCAGGACTCATTAGAAAATTTAACATTCGGACATCATCAGTAACCCGCGCCATTAAATCTCCAATTTTTTGTTTATCATGAAAAGACTGACTTTTCCCTAATAAATTAGTATAAAATTCCTTTCTGGTATCCCTTTCTAACCTTTGAGCTAGTAATTCTCTTTGCATATAATTTATTAATCGAAAAATAGGAGTTATAAGTCCAAAAATTAAGATAATTATTGTATAATTAATGAGACTATCAATATTGGCATTTAAAAATTCCTCAACCGCTGAACCAATAACTACTGAAATAATCGATGCTAAAACAGATGCAAAGATCGTTGTAAATAATACTATAAATATAAATATTTTGTTACTTCCATAGAAGATATGAGAGATTATCCACCTACGAACTCCTTTTCTACGCGACTTTTCAAAGGGATCTTTCCCTGGTGAAAACTCTAATAGTTGTGTTTCTAAAATAGAATCTGATTTTTTTGCCATTTTAAACTTGCATCTAATTACTCGTAATATTTTTAATAAAAATAATTTCTTAATGAATTTTATTCAATCAAAATAAATGGATACTGGATTTTATAATTTTAATTTATAGATTATTATTGATCCAGGAGTTTTCCTACTTCAGTTTTAGAAAGAAGAAAATTTTAAAGTTTAACCAATAATGTCATCCTTTTCTATTATGCCTTCTTCCATAAGCATTAATCTAGCAACATTTTCAAAAATATTATCCACGTTATCCCCTGTTTTAGCCGAACATTCAAAATAACCTTGTAGATTACTTGATCTTGCTATTTCAATCCCTTCTTCAGTTGGAACGGACCGTTTATCCTCTAGATCTAATTTACTCCCAACCACAATTATTGGAATATGGTTTTTAGAAGCTTTCATTTCTTCAATGAAAATTGAGAGCCAACTGTCAATATTTTTTAAGCTCACATATCTTGTAAGGTCAAACATGAATATTCCGCCCTGAGCACCTTTTACGAAACTTGGAAATAATATTTTATAGCGTTCTTCTCCCGCAAAATCCCAAATCTGAAGCGTAACTTTATGACCATCCACTTCTAAATCTTTTACACTAAGATCTGTACCAATAGTCATTTTAAGATCTTCATTAAACACTCTATCAAGATAACGATGGGTTAGAGAAGTTTTACCAACTCCTCCATCACCAAATATACAGAGTTTTAACTTAATCTTTTCATTTTTTTCCATTTGTTTAACCACACTTTAAATTTTAAGGATAATAAAATTTCAGATAAATTTCATGAAATGTTAAAATAAAAACGTTAAAATTACTCTACTCAACTAAAATATATCTTAATTTTTGTATTTATGATATTAAAACTTATTATTAAATCTAATTAATATAATAATAAATGCTTACAATAAAGAAATAGTAGCATTATTGGTTTTTTTCTAATTTTTGTTTTTTTGTATTTTCTTTTAAAAGAATAATAGATTCCTCTCTCGCTTTTAAAAGAGATCTTTCATCCTTTCCTTCCATTTCTTTTGATAGTAGAACTTTTTCCTTTAATACCTTTTTAAAAAGTAGATATTCATCCTTTCTACTAATAAAAGGTTCTACTTTTTCTATATGGATAAATTTCTCGATAGAAGTATTTTTTCCATTACAATTCCCTTCTGTTAAATCAAATCGATATTCTTTATATATTAAAAAGCAATGCACCATAGGTACATATGGAATGTCATACTTTTCTAAAATTCTATTTACCCCAGTCGAGATTTCTTCGGTAAATTTATACACACCAACGTATTTATAGAGAGGTATATTTGATTCTTCTGCAAGTCCTGCAATAACTGCATGTTTAGATGTGCATGTACCCATCTTCTCTTTAAAAAATATCAATTTGTCATCATAATTCGTATTATACCCATATTCAATATTATGTACATAATCACAAGCTTCCTTGAAATTTTTAATTCCTAACTCTAAAAACTTTCTTGAAATTTGTCCCACAGGTTTAATTTTAGCGTTGGGCAAGTTTTTATATGAATCCATAAAAATCTCTTTAGATTTTATAAATATTGTTTAATTTTATCATTTAATTATTGTTTATAAAATTTATTTCTAAGTTTAATAAGTCTCAGGTAATTTCTTTATGTTCACCATTAACCAGATAATACACTTTTTCCGCAATTTTACAGGCATGATAGTATAATAGTAACAGAAATTACTGAACCGGATCCTGTACCTGATATTATCTGGTTTTTTTTATCTATTTTGAGATCAATTCATTAGATTTAATCACATGATTTGCTAAGGATTCAAATGCTCTATCCACATTCAATCCATTTTTTGAAGAGGTTTTAATATAATCAACCATACCGAAACGCTCTTTAGTTTTTTTAGCGTAAATGTCAGCAACCATGGAAAATTCCTCTAAATCGCATTTAGAAGCAATTAAAACTATTGGTAAATCTTTATACTGTTTTTTGACAAGTTGTACCCACTTTCCAATATTTACAAAACTAGTCATATTAGTAATATCGAAAAGCAATAAGGCTCCTGCTGCTCCTCTAATATATCTCTCAATCATAAATCTAAAGCGATCTTGCCCGGATATGTCCCATAAAATAAGTTGACAATTTGTCGAATCTAATTTGGTTTGCTTAGTGAGAAATTCAACTCCAATTGTCATTGTTGATGTATCAAGAAACTTTCCCTTGACATATCTATGTAAAAGTGTTGTTTTTCCAACACCTCCGTCTCCAAGAATCAGAAACTTATATGCAACTTGCTTCATTTTGCTATTCAGACAACATTTCTCACTTTGTTATTATACAATATAATATAATTATAAAATATAAAGATACAAAAAATTTTTGGGAGATTTAAATCATAATATGAATTTTTTAGTTATCTTTTTCAACTAAATCATAAGCTGATGTAAATAGTGCCTTTTTAACTTTCTTTTTCTTTGATTTGAAATCCACTGAAGATTTCTGATATACATTTTCGTTTAATTCCGATATAAATTGAGAAACTTTTACAAGTTGAGATTCTCTAAACGTTTGAATAATAGATGGAGATATAAGATATAACTCATCTTTTGCTCTAGTGATTGCTACATAAAATACACGTCTTTCCTCTTCAATGGCTTCTGGGTCTCCTATTACTCGACTTGAAGGAAATAAATTTTCACATAACATAGGAATAAATATAATTCGCCATTCAAGACCTTTAGCCCTGTGTATTGTTGATAAGATCAAGGGTTTCTCATCACTTTGTAGGTCTCCAGCAATTATGGTCTTAGATTCTAAATTAGAGTAATTCAAACTTAAATTTTCTAAGAATTTTCGAACAGATGGAAAATTTTTAGCATATATGCTTAATTGGTTTAGATCATCCATCCTATCTTGCCAATTTTCAAATTTTGCTTTAATATGATCTTCAAGAATGGGAATAAGATCCTTAATAGCCTCATCAGCTTTATCTTCAGGTGAAAAGGATAAAAGATTTTTAGTATAGGATACAAGATTTTTTATACCCACTTTAGAGATTTTTGAACCCTTAAGATTTGCCTCAATAAAAGATTTACTTGATATGTTATGAATCGGATTCTCTGTCTTAGAAATTGCTTCAAATAATTTAATCGCCGATTTAGTTCCAATTCCAGGAATTATTGAAAATATTCTCATCCAGGAGATCTCATCATAATAATTTTCTATTATCTTTAAATGAGCTAGCATATCTTTAATATGTGCTTTTTCAAAAAAAGCAACTCCTGCTCGTACTTCATAAGGAATATTTTTCGCTCTTAATTCCATCTCAACTCTTAATGAATGAGAACCAGCCCTAATCAGTATTGCCATTTCATTTAATTCATATCCATCTGATCGTAATTTAAGGATTTGATTGGCTATAAACCGTGCTTGATCCCAATCATCACCTACATTTACTTGATAGGGTTTAATGCTATTATTTCGTGTTGCTTTCATTTTCTTTTGATATTGTTTTTTATTGTGTTTGATCGAGTTATTAGCTAATTCCAGAATTTGAGGTATGCTACGATAATTATAAGTAATCGTGTATCGTATACAGTTCTTATATTGCCTTTCAAATTTTAAGATATTTTCATAATTAGCACCCCTAAAGGCATAAATGCTTTGAGCATCATCTCCAACAGCCATTACGTTATGTCCTGGATTTTCTTGAGCGATCTTATAAATTATTTGATCTTGAATATAATTTGTGTCTTGGTATTCATCTACTAAAATATATTTTATACGTTTTGCAACTAATTTTGCTACAAACCTTTCATCAAGTAACTTACTCCAAAAAACTAATAAATCATCAAAATCAACAAGATTATCATCTGCTTTTTTCTTTCTATAAATTTTGTAAACTTCTTGTAATTTTAAAATAACCGGTTCACTATCAAATTGACTATATTTCCATTGAATAACTTCTCGTATCTTTTTGTTGCAATTTATGGAATATGATAAAATATCTTTACACATTGCGCTAGTGGGAAATCTCTCTTCGAGTTCTTCTTTCACCTTTGCTTGTCCAATAGCAAGTTTCATTAACCCTTTTGAATCTGTTTCGTCCATAATTATATAATTAGGCTTTAAACCCATCGTTTTTGCATACATTCTAAGAAATCTATTAGCTATTGAATGAAATGTCCCTGCCCATATTCCCTTCGGTCTTTTTCCAAGAAGAGATTCTACTCTTTTAATCATTTCATTCGCTGCTTTATTAGTAAACGTAACTAGCATAATTTGGCTAGGTTTTACTCCTACCAATAGTAATTTAGCGACTGAATAGACAATGGTGCGAGTTTTCCCTGATCCTGCCCCAGCAATAACCAACATTGGACCTGAGATATTATTTACGACTTTGAGTTGTTCCTCATTTAAATCACTTTCAAAATCAACGTCATTATATTCTTCTTTTTTTTCTGGAATTTTTTCTTCAAAACTTTCTGCATAATCCTCATCATAAAATTCAAAGACATATTCCTCTGCATTTTTCTTTTCTTCGGAAACCATCTAATCCCACTGAGATTTATCTCTCTATTTCATAGTATTAAGAACTATAAATATAATTATTGATTATTCCTAAAAATCTTTAGGTAAGCAAATATTTTTGAAATTGTAATTCATCATCTAGGAAATATTTAATATCTTGACTCTTCAGAAATTTTAGATGCTTTAGGATATCGAATAGTAAGAAAGTACCGTAAGTTTTGGAAAATTTCCTTATGATGAAACCCAAAGGTAAACCAGGGATTTTTAGCGTCCTAGATGTTTTGCATTGATAGGTCACAAATGCATTTAAAAGTCGTATCAAATCATTTTGACATTTTAACTTTAAATTTTGATCAGTAAAACGAGCTAATTGAAATCCTTTACTCTTAAATGTATGAAGACGCAATGAATATATAGGATTCCATACAACACTTCTCTTAATTGAGGATTTTCTATAATGAATCGTTCCGTATTGGTTCTTCCGTTTTTCATAGTAAGAGGAAAAATTTAATGCATAAATAGGCGCAATGATCCTTTCCTTTGCCATATTAATATAATAAACCCTACCATGGTACATACTATGCAATTCCCTTTCTGAAGAAGATATTATGACTCCTTGTTCATTTTTGGGGATTCGATAATAATAAGGGCCATTCCCATTTAATATCCAGAGTACAAAAATTCCTTTTTGATTATAATTTCTTGTTCGATTTAATAAGTCCTTTTTATAGATCTTTGAATGCTGAATTTCTATAGCAATTTTTTTTCTATCTTCTAATTCCACAAATAAATCAATAATTTGATCTCCTATCCTATGTTCTTGCTCAATAATTTTTATTGAATTAACAATCGGGATGTTATCATAAAGGTATTTTTTTATCTTAATATGTTCTACCGATTCAGAGAACTTAATTCCTGTATTATTCATTTAATCAATTTTATTATAATTTCTATTTTTTAAACTTAGATTTTTTTTTCAAATGTCTAAAATTAGTGAAAAATGAAACAATATTAGTAAAATTAAAATAGCTATTGAAAAATAAGTTAATACTAGAGAATTAATATCAAATATTATAGGAAACAATCCAAAAATATTCTAAAAATTTGATTTTAAGATTTTTGGCTTGATTTCTAAGAATCTCGAGAATTTCTTTCTTAGTAGGAAAATTTTTCACTATTTCATATTCTCGACCATTCTCTAATTTCCTGAATTGATAAGTATTTCCATCAATATCAATTCGGCTTATTGGTGTTGAGCTTCCCTCAACTCTTCGATTATCAAAAAAAATAAGAAGTGCGTCTGGTTGTAATTTTGAATGAAATAATGAGAGGAAGCTTTTTAATTTGGATTTTAAAATATGAGACCACCAAAAACCAGCAAAACCAGCAGAAAAATTATTCTGAATTTTATTTAATGAGAAAACATCATCTTGAATAAAATTTACTTTATCTGAAGGTATTCGGCGAGTTTTTGCTATTTGAAGAACTTCTTCATTTATATCAACAGCAGTAGTAAATTTTGCGATTGGTGCGATAGCTTCAGTCCAATAACCAGTTCCACATGCAATCTCAAGGACCCTATGGCCGCTAAAAGCTTTCTTTAGCAAATCATGAAGCTCTTTAATATCTTTCTGGCGTTCAGGTCTTAAATAAGTTTTATCATATTCGTAGGCTCTATCTGCATAGTATTTTTCGATGTCCTTCTCAATTTTTCTCGACATATATATAATTTTAGAATGAATATAACTATATATTTAATAGATATTTTTATTTGATACTGAAATAAATAGTTATTTTATTTCTTTTTTTATCTTCTTTTTTATGAACTTTATATATATAGAATATATAGTAATTATTTTAAATTGATCAATTATTTATTTTATATAACTAAACTAATGCAATATTGATATTTAAAATTCTATATAGATGTAATATTATAAGATAAGGGTGTTAAAAATGGAATATAATATTGATACAAGACGTGTTCAACAAACAGGAGGATCTTCTTATATTATTAGTCTTCCAAAGGAATGGATTGAAAAACATGGCATTGAAGCGAAAGATACTATAGGTGTAATTTCTCAACCTGATGGAAATTTATTAATATCTCCTTATATAAGCTCTCAAGAGTATGTAAAGGAGAAAATGATTGATGTAGATGACATAAAAAACACGAATTTCTTATTTCGATTACTAATAGGAGCTTACATTATGGGATACACTATTTTAAAAATTAAGACGAGCAAACCTAAGTTTGAATCAAAAGTAAGGGAGTGCGTAGAGAGCTTTATTAACATTGCTATGGGTCCAGAAATCATCGAAGAAACCAATCAGTACATATTTATTAAAGATTTACTTAATCCTAAAGAAATGCCTTTCGAAAAAACCATCAAACGTATGTATATCTTAGCTCAATCTATGCATGAGGATGCTGTTAAAGCCTTAGAAACAGGAGATAGAGAATTAGCTAATAAAGTTATCTATAGAGATGACCAAGTAGATAGACTTAATTGGTTGGTTGAACGTCAGTCCCATATAGTCCTTAGGGATATAATTTTATGTCAAAAAATGAATATTACATTAGAAGATGCGAGTAATTTTCAATTAATAAGTAAATTTTTAGAGCGGATTGGTGATCACGCAGTTAAAATAGCAAAAAATGTTTTAAAAATAGATTATAAAATCATTGACAAGAAATTATTTAAAAGTATCACAAATGCGAGCAAAATTTCATTAGAATTACTCAATATCAGTTTAGATGCATGGCTTCAAAAAGATTTAAGGCTCGCTAATGAAAACATTGAATCAATTAAAAATTTAACAACTGCATGTGAACAGATTAGTTCAGAAAACAGTACTCAATTCGCTGTTGAAATTGGTTATATTGTTGAAAGTATAAGGAGAACAGGGGAATATTCTGCAGATATATCTGAAACTATCATAAATAATCTTATCTAATAATTAGATTGGATTTTTATATTTTAAAATCTCTTCTTATACTAATTAAGGTTGTAGTTGCCTCTATCCACTGTTTTAAATCTTTATCAGATCTACAGAAAGCAACAATCTTTTCTAAATCCTCTAGATTACTGAAACTGCATTCTATCAACAAATCCCATCCTCCATAAGTAGGAGTTGCATAAGTGATTTTCCAATTTTTGTCAGAACTGCTTGAACTAAATTGTTTTAACTTTTTAATGATATCCCATTGAGTATCAATTATCTTAAGCCGAACCAGAATATATCCACGATAATAAATTAATTTAACACCTGAATCCTTTAGTTTCACTTCTTTTCTTTGTTAAATCCCTATGTTTTTTTAAAAATTATTAAATCCTTTAATATTTTTCAAGCTTTCTATTATAATAGAAATAAAATATAGAATTTTTTTATATAAGTTAGTTAAAGATAAGGAATTATTTTTTAATTTTAAAACTCAATTTTCTTTTATTTTACCAATAAATTTCTTTTAATGATTGATGATATTCGTTGAGAGATTTTATCTCAACCTTTTTCTTACGCAATTTTTCAATAGCATTTATAATGGCTTCAGCTAATTCCAAGTTAATTATAACAGGTATATTAAAATCAACAGCCATCCTTCTAATTTTATATTCATCTTCCATAATGGTTTTAAATTTTTTTTCTACGGTTGTTGGAAGAGGTATATTAATAACCATATCAATGCGACCACCTTGTAAACAACTCATAATATTAGGTTCCATTCCGTATTCATGAACCTTATAAAGTCGTACGGCTTCAATTCCATTATTGTTTAGGGCTCTTTTTGTGTCTTCTGTTGCAAAAATAGTAAATCCTAACTCCGTAATTTTTTTAGCTAGGGGAATAACCTGTCTTTTTAATTGTTCTCCACCAACTGAGATTAAAATATTTCCCCCTTCAACAGGTATTTCTTGTTCTGTTGCTTCTAAAGCTTTTATTAGTGCTTCGGGGAAATCCTTACCTATACAGGCGATCTCTCCTGTGGAAGCCATTTCAACTCCTAAAATAGGATCTGCTTTATCTAATCTCATAAAAGAGAACATTGGAGCTTTGATAGATACAAAATTTCCGTAGGGTAGGTTTTTCAAATTATTAGGAATTGAATTTCCCATGATAATTTCAGCTGCAAGTTTCATGAGATTAATTCCCCTAGTTTTAGACACATAAGGCATACTTCGGCTAGATCTCAAATTACACTCAATTACAAATACTTCTCCGTTTTTAACCAGGTATTGAACGTTGAATGGCCCCTGAATTTTAAGAGCGAGCGCAATTTTATGTGTATATTCTTCAATTTTTTTTATTATATTCTCTGAAATGGTTTGAGGCGGGATTGCCATACTTGCATCACCAGAATGAACACCAGCGTTTTCAATATGCTCAACTATTGCTCCAATAAATACAGTTTCACCATCACAGACCCCATCGCATTCAATTTCCCTTGCATTTGTAAAAAATTTTGTTATTACAACAGGATATTCTTTTGATACTGATGCAGCAAGATCAAGGGTATCTTTTAAAGTTTTTTCATCATAAGAGACTCTCATAGCAGCGCCACTTAATACGTAAGAAGGTCTTACTAAGACTGGGTATCTTACTACTTTAGCAAAGTTTAACGCTTCTTCATTTGATGTTAATGCTTTCCATTCTGGTTGTCTTATTTCTAACTGATCTAATAATGCACTGAATTTACTTCTATCTTCTGCCATATCTATCCGTGTTCCATGAGTGCCAAGAATCTTCAAGTTTGTTTTCCGAAAGAATTCTGAATATTTGGCAAATTTAGCTGCTAAATTGTTAGCAATTTGACCTCCTGCCGAAACGACAATACCTATGGCCTTTTCTAACTCACAAATATCAAGAACTCTCTCACCAGATAATTCTTCAAAATATAATTTATCTGAAACATCATAATCAGTAGAAACCGTTTCTGGATTATAGTTTATCATAATTGCCTGATCTATTCCTAATTTCTTCAAACCCCACAGACAATTTACTGATCCCCAATCAAATTCTACTGACGCCCCAATACGATATGTTCCGGAGCCTAAGACAATTACTTTTTTAAGATTAGACTTATACTCTTGCTCAAAATCGATGTCATGCTCTGAAGCACTATAAGTAAGATAGAGATAATTTGTTTTTGCTGGCCATTCCGCTGCTAAAGTATCAATCCTTTTTACAAAAGGATGGATATTTAACTTTCTACGCACTTGTCTTATAAAAATAGTATCTACTCCCATTATTTTAGCAATTTGACCATCTGAGAAGCCAAATCTTTTAGCCTTTTCTAACCAATATTTTTTTTCATCATCACTAGAGTCTAATAAACTAAGATCTTGTATTTGGCGTTCAATATTAATTATATTGTTTAATTTGTAAAGAAACCATTTATCAACTCTAGCTAAACGATATATCTCTTCTATTGAAATACCCTTTTTTATAGCCTCTCCGATTCGAAAAAGTCTTAAATCCGTAGGATTTCTTAGTTCATATTTTAATTCATTAATATCCTCAATAGAATCCAAATCATTCGCTACAAATCCTTTCATTCCGATATCTAGCATTCTTATAGCTTTTTGGAGAACTTCTTCGAATGTTCTACCTATCGCCATTACTTCACCAACGCTTTTCATCTGAGATCCAATTCTTCGATCAACTTTCTGAAATTTTGTCATATCCCATCTAGGGATTTTTAGTACTAAATAATCCAATGCTGGTTCAAAGCAGGCTGTTGTGATACCTGTTATTTTGTTCTTTAATTCTGGTAAAGTATAACCGATAGCTAATTTAGCTGCTATGTATGCTAAAGGATATCCAGTTGCTTTCGAAGCTAGTGCTGAGGATCTAGAAAGACGGGCATTTACTTCGATCACGCGAAATTCTTTAGAGAAAGGATCTAAAGCATATTGAATATTGCACTCACCAATTATTCCTAAACTTCTTATTACGCGTATAGAAGCTGAACGTAGCAGATGATATTCTTCATTTGTTAGTGTTTGAGATGGAGCAATTACAATACTTTCTCCTGTATGAATACCTACCGGGTCAAAATTTTCCATATTACAGTTGATAAAGCAATTATCAGCTGAATCTCTCACTACTTCATACTCAATTTCCTTCCAACCCCAAACAGATTCTTCAATAAGTATCTGGTTAATTCTTGATTGAGCTAAGCCCCTTCTCGCCATTCTTTCAAAATCTTTCATATTTTCAACAATTCCTGATCCTCTCCCTCCCAATGTATAAGCAACTCTAATCATGAGAGGGAAACCAAATACTTTAGCCGCTTTAATAGCGTCTTTATATGAATTAACAGCTTTACTTCTACAAACTTTAGCTTCAGCATTAATCATTGCTTGAACAAATAAATCACGATCTTCGGTGGCTTCAATGGCTTCTATTGGAGTTCCTAATACCCTAATATTATATTTATTTAAAAGACCCAATTCTTTTAATTCGACTCCGACATTAAGAGCCGTTTGACCTCCAAAAGCTAATAATATTCCATCAGGTCTTTCTTTATCGATCACCTTTTCAACATATTTTATATTAATGGGGAGTAAATATACACGATCAGATAATTCTGGGTCGGTTTGGATCGTTGCTATATTAGGATTAATTAAAATAGTCTCAATTCCTTCTTCTTTAAGAGCTTTTAATACTTGGCTGCCAGAGTAATCAAATTCTCCTGCTTGGCCAATACGTATACCCCCAGAACCAAGAACTAATGCTTTTTTTATTGTTCTATCTAAGGGCATTTTTATAACCCCATAATTTCAATAAATTTATCAAATAAATAGAGAGAATCTAAAGGTCCTGGTGAAGCTTCTGGATGGAATTGGACTGCAAATATAGGTTTATCTTCAGAAATTAAACCTTCATTCGAATTATCATCGATATTCTCAAGAAATTCGTTAAAACCCCCTTTTTCAAAATCTCTAATACAAAACCCATGATTTTGTGAAGTTATATAACATTGTTTTGTATTAGGATTAATAACGGTTTTATTACCACCCCGATGTCCATATTTTAGTTTATAAGAAGATCCACCTGCAGCTAAACCAATAATCTGATTACCTAGGCATATACCCATTGTGGGAATTGCATTTTTAATGAGTTTTTTAGCGACTTCAATCGCATTTCTATATATGGCTGGATCTCCGGGACCATTTGAAACTAATACTCCATCTGGGTTAAATTCCATAATATTCTCATAGGAATAGTTATATGGAACTAGAATTACATTTATTCTCCTTTTTACAAGATTTCTGAGGATATTATTTTTTACACCTAAATCTAATACCACAACTTTTCCTTTAGGATTAGATGGAGTAAAATATTTTATTTCTTTCGTTGAAACTTCACTTGTTAAGTGCCTAAGGTTAGGATCTTTTACTTTTTTAACTTCTTCTTTTAATTCTTCAATATTTGGAATTTCACCTGGATTAAAAACAGCAAGTAAACCAACTTGTACTCCCTCTTCTCTTAAAATTTTAGTAATTGCTCTTGTATCAACCCTTTCTATTCCAGGAATATCTTCTTCCAGAAGAAATTCATTAAGAGTTTTAATACTTTCATAATGACTTGGATTTTTACAACATTCATTTACTACAAAACCACTTACTTTAATTGAATCTGACTCAAAATATTTATGAATATTATATATATCTTTTTCCCAAGCAGGAACTCCATAATTACCAACTAAAGGGTGTGTCATTACAACTATTTGACCCTTGTATGATGGATCTGTAAGAGTTTCATTATAACCAGCTCCCGTAATTGTAGTAAAAACAATTTCTCCTCCTATTTTTTTTGTTGCTCCAAAGCTGACACCTTCAAAATACCGCCCATCTTGAAGCATCAAAATTGCTAGTCTTTCTTTTCTATAAAGCATTGACTCTTTTGTAAGGTTTTTCTTTATTCACTTTAAAATAAAGATAGCTAATCCTTTTTTTTAAGATTATTTATTAACTAGTTAAATAAAGTGTATTATAGATAGGGCTATTTTATAATTTGATGTATATTTGCCATAGTTTTAAAAAATTCATATTTGGTATTTCCTATAGCTTGAATAAGAAAATATGAAAAAATTTTATTAAAATAAAAAAAAAGAGCTAAAGGTTCTAATTAATAAAAATCCTATCTATTTTTTGACTTAAAAACAATGGCAGGTTTAGTTCTCTGAGAATAAGTGAAGTTGTCGGCATTTTTGATATTTCCATATTTTGATTTTAACTCTTCTAATAAGCCCGAATCTAACGCTCTTGTGCGACAAGTTTCAATACATACAGGTAACTTGCCTTCTAAACGTCTGTCCAAACAGAAATTGCATTTTCGCATTTTTGCTCCTTTTTCAGGGCCAAATTGAGGGGCGTCATAGGGGCATGCTTTTAAACACTTTGAATCACATTCTTCATTACCTAAGCATTTATCACTATCTACAAGAACAATTCCATCTTCTTCTCTTTTAGTGATTGCATTCACAGGACATACTGGTATACAAACTGGATCTTCACAATGAAAACAAGGACTAATAAGATAACTTACAAATACATTAGGAATTTTTCCTTTCTCATTATAAAGAATTCTCATCCATTTTTCTGGACCAGCTGGAATGTCATGCCAATCTTTACAAGCTATAACACATGCAGAACATCCAATGCATCTAGTTTGATCAAAATAAAAACCAAATTGCATACTATTAGCCTCCTTTAAATTTTTTAAATTCAACTAAACATGAGTTTAAAGCAGATGCACCACCAGGAGAATATGCATCTTTTGTTAAAGTATTAACACATCCACCTCTATCAATACCATTTTCATCCGGATCGTACCATGATCCTTCAAAAATACTAATTACTCCAGGAATTATTCTTTCTGTTAACCATGCTTTAATTGTGAGTTTTCCTCTATCATTGAATACAAGTATTTCATCCCCATCTTTTACTCCTCTTGCCTCAGCGTCAATAGGATTAATCCATGCAAGATGATCTTCAACTTCTTTAAGCCATTGAACTAAATATAATTCTGAATGAACCCTATTTTTAGGATGTGGTGATATTAACTGTATTGGGTACTTTTCATTTAAGGGATCATATCGCCCTTCCCATCTTTCCATGTATTTAGGAATTGGAGGATTTTCAGGATCATTTAAATCTGCAATTCTTTGAGAAAAAATCTCAATCTTACCAGAAGGAGTACTGAATGGTTTATTTTCAATATCTTCAATCTGTTCCTTAAATGCAACATAAGGCTGTTCGAGTTTAAGACGATATATTCCATCCTGCCTAAAACTACTTATATCTCGTATATTTTTTCTGGTATCTTCTCGTAATTTTATTAAAAATCTTAAAGCTTTTTTCTCATCTGGATACTTTTCAAATTCTTCTAATCCAAGTTTATCCGCTAATTCTTCAGCGATTCTTAAATCAGATTTACATTCTCCAATAGGATCAATTAATTGGTTCGCACATAGAAAATATGGACCAGAAGGCCAAGGTCTTACTAAGTCACTTTTCTCAGCTATGCTAGTAACAGGAAGAATTATATCAGCATATCTTGCTGTTGGTGTAAGCCATAAATCAGCTACGACCATGTAATCAAGTTTTTTCAAGGCTTCTGCAGATTTATTAGTGTTTCCCAGTTGGTTTAAAAAGTTATTATTCACAAACCATGCAAATTTGACATCAAAAGGATATCCTCCCTTTTTACCTTTTAATATTGCATCAAATATTTTATTTGTATGGCATCTTGACTGAAATCTAAGTTTTAAATCTAAAGAACCTCGAACTGATTTTAATCCTGTTTCAACTGGATTTCTGTAAGGAGGAGGTATCCTAGAAGCAAAAAACATATGACCATAAGGAATTCCCATTAGCCCCCCTGCTGCACTTCCTCCATGTTTACCTATATTTCCAGTCATTGCAGTTAAAGTCATAGCACATCTATTATATAATTCTCCTACGGCACTTCGCGCAGGACCTTGGCAATCCATCAATGCAGCAGGTTTGGTTCTAGCATACTCACGAGCAAGATTAGTAATTGTTTCTGCCGACACAGAAGTAATTTTCTCTGCCCATTCTGGAGTTTTAGATATTCCATCTTTGCTACCCATAAGATAATCTTTGAATTTCTCAAATCCCACGGTATATTTATCTAAAAATTCTTGATCATGAAGGTTTTCTTTGATCATAACATAAGCCATAGCAACCATCATCGCTGTATCTGTACCCGGTATAATCGGGATCCATTGATCTGCTAAAATCACGGCAGAATCACTATATCTTGGATCAATACATATGATTTTTATTCCCTTCTCTTTAGCCTTAATTAAATTAAATATTGTATCTGTACCAGATATCATTCTTGCTGGATCCCAACCCCACATGATAATCAGTTTAGAATTTAAAAGATCTGTACGACTGTGTCCAACAAAGGGAGAAGTATACTGAGTCTGTGTCGCATAGACTGCTCCTTCAGAAGACACATTACCATAATGGGTCGAGTATCCCCCAAATTGAGTTAAAAGCCTAATCATAGCGAACATCCCATCATGATAAGCACCTTGATAACCACCACCCATAGCTAAGAATATACTTGAATTTCCATATTTTTCTTTAACTTCTTTAAGCTTTTCGGCAATCTCAGTCAACGCATCATCCCACGAAATACGTTTAAACTTACCAAGTCCTTTTGGACTATCTCTCTTTAAAGGATATTTTAAACGTTCTGGATGATATACATATTGTCTAAAGGCCCTACATCTTAAACAGGTTCTAAGTTGTTCATCTTTTTCTTCATAATCATCTCCTTCCACTCTAATAATCTTCCCTTCTTTAATATGGACTTTAAGAGGACACCTTCCTCCACAATCGAACGTAGATGTTGTACGGATAATTCTAATATCTTGTTGATTTATATTTTTTTCTTGATTTTCCATTAAATTATCTCTCTAAACATTAATTTTATTAATAAAAAACTATGGTGTAACCACATCAAAATAATTTAAATTTCTTTTTTATCTTGTTTTAACTATTGTTTCTGTTAAATTTCATAAATGTTCAAGGTTATTTTAGCATCGAATAATTTTTTTGAATTGCTGTTTCTGCTTCTTTCATTATTCTTTCAATAATCTCTTTAACATCCTCTATACTATCGATAATTCCAATAGATTGTCCAAGTAATACCGCACCAGTTATAGTATCTCCATTATAAACTCTATCATAAGCTCCTAAATCATGTTCTCTTTGCTCATCAGTTATAGTTTGTTCATATGCTATCATTTCCTCTTTAGAACTTGGCGCTGGATGTGATAACGCATATTGATTTTTATATAAACGAATAGGTCCAAATGCTCCTGTGAAAAGTCCTGTATCTTGTGGTGTTCCTGGTGGAATTAATGACTTATACTCTTCATGAAACTCGCTTTGTTTTGATGCAATAAATCGTGAACCCATGGCTATTGCTCCTGCACCTAAGGAAAGTGCTGCTGCCAATGCATTTCCCGTAGCAAATCCTCCACATGCTATTTTGGGTAAATTAGGAAAAGTTTTATTAATTTGTTGCAACAAGACGAGCGTTGTAACTCGTTCATAGGATTGATGACCTCCTCCTTCAGTACCAGTAACCACTATCCCATCTACACCAGCATCTACGCATTTCTGTGCAAGCCATACAGCAGGTGCTACATGGAAATGTTTAACTTCCGAATTTTCCCTTAATTCTTGGAATGATTTAGACATAGGCAGAATTTTCGAAGAGCCTGCAGAAGTTAGCCAATATTTACATTGCTCCCTCATTTTTGGATTACCCATTACAATTTTAGGTAATTCACTTACCATTTCTTGAACTCCTCGATTATTACGAGATGTAAGAATATTGAGACCGAAGGGTTTATCTGTGTGTTCGATCATATATTCCAAACTTGAAATATGTTCCTTAACGGGATCTGTTCCCACTATGTTAACATTTGATAAAACTCCTAAACCACCAGCTTCACAAACCGCAAGAGCTAAATCTCGTGTAAAAAAGGGTCCCATAGGGGCACTAAATATAGGATATTTTATCCCAAACATTTTAGTTATATTTGTTTCTATCATTTTTTTCACCTTTTTAAATTTTTAAAACTAAATTTGATTTAAAATATTAAAGAATATTTAAGATTTAGATTAAATCATTTCTACAAATTTACCAGATCTAAATAAATCACAAGGTTTTAAATAAGGTTTGTTTAATTTTTCAGCAGTTTCATCTAAGAGCTTAGCCAATCGTTTGTAATTCTTAGTAGCATATTCCATTGGTCCTGGAAAATTCATGCCTGCTAATATCGCTTCATCGATTTCTTTCCAGCTTGTTACGACTCCTTCTTCTAGGATTCTACATCCTTCATTAGCATTAATCGCGTTAAAAATATCCTGATTAACAAGTCCTGCCTTTTTAGAGAGATCAGGTTGAGGTCTTCCCTTTGACCAATCATAGAATCCTTGTCCAGTTTTTTTCCCTAAAGTTCCCTTTTCTATTTGTATAGTTAAAACTTTCCCAGGTTTATAATCTGACGAAAGTTTTTCGCCATAGTAAAGTTGACCATGATAAGATATATCACGCCCTGTAAAATCTGATAACGTTAAAAAAGACATTGGGCTATTTGGTCCAGTTAGATCTGCATCTACTTGTTCCCAAGGAATACCCTTCTCATAAGCTAAATCAATAATGTAATTAAAATAAATACTACGTGGCGAGAGTACACGATTAACAATAAAACCTGGACGATCCTTTAGTACACGAGCAACATATCTTTCTCCTCTCAAGCATGGTAGTGATTTTGAAACTTCAACTCCTATATCCATAGATTCATCAGAGCTCTTATCACCCTTGATTACTTCAATGAGACGCATTAATGGAGCTGGATTAAAAAAATGCATTCCTATTACATTTTCAGGCTTACTACATTTCTCAGCGATCTCACTAATACTCATTGTAGAAGTGTTCGAAGCAAAAATACAATGATTAGGAGAATTTTCAATAACTTCTTTACAAAGATTTTGTTTTATATCTAATTTTTCTACAACTGCTTCAATTACTAAATCTGCATCCTTAGTGGCTTCAATGAGATCTTTAGATGTTTTTAATTTTGCTAAATAATCTGTTGCACTTGAACCTTCAGGTAACTTGTCTTTTGATTCCATCTTCTCAAATCCAGTTTTTATGTAATCTAAACCTTTTTCAATAATTTCTTCACTTATATCAAATGCTGTGACGTTATAACCTGCCATTAAACAAACTTGGGCAATTCCCTTACCCATATCGCCAAAACCAAGCATAACAATATGTTTAATATTCACCATTTATTTCGACTTCAGTTTTTTTTGTTAATATAAGGTATAAATATACATTACACTTTAATAAGGTTTAACAGAGTCTAATTGAGGTTGAATTTAGCGGAAATTAAATAGGATATATGCTTAAATTTTTCGTAAATATTAAAAAATTAATAAATAGCTAAATTTCAAAATAGAAGGTGAATATAAAAAATGTCTATAGAGAGAAAATTAGAACATGTTAATATAGAAAAAGTAGTCGATGGAAATTATGGTGTAATAGAAATAAACCGGCCTGATAAGTTGAATGCTCTCCAAAATCAAACATTAAGAGAGATTACTGAAGCATTAGAAACTATGGAGGTTGATCAAAGCATCCGATGTGTAGTACTACGTGGAACTAAGAAGTATTCAAAGAAACCTGCTTTCTCTGCTGGTGCTGACCTCTCAGATAGAGGAAGTGCTGATCTTGATCCAGATAATTTAAGGCATCAAAGTCATGCAATGTATAGAAGACATAAATATTATAATTTAATTGAGGCATTTCCAAAACCAATTATAGCTGCTATTGATGGATACGCTTTAGGTGGAGGATTTGAATTAGTTTTAGTATGTGATATATCTATTGCTTCTAAACGATCAACATTTGGTTTTCCTGAAATTCAACGAGGTATTTTTCCTGCTAATGGAGGTACTCAAAGACTAATTAGAAATCTTGGTAAGATGAGAGTAAAGAGGTTGATGTTTTTTGGCGAACATTACACAGCGGAACAAATGTTTGATTGGGGAGTTATTTCATTTGTTGTAGATGATGACAAATTTGAAGATTTTGTTAAGGAAAGAGCAACTTGGTTAGGAAATGCCGCCACAAATAGTTTATTTCTAATTAAGAAAAGCATAGATTATGGAACTCAAGTACCGTTTAATATAGGGTTACAATTTGAACAGATGGGTTATGCTATAAATTCAAGAAGTAAAGATGTTGCTGAAGGCGTTAATGCTTTTTTAGAAAAGAGAGCACCAAAATTTCAAGGTAAATAAAGAGAAATTTGACGTATATAGTTTTATTATTTTTATAATTATAAACAAAAGTGAAACATTTTGAGTATTTTGTTTCACAATTTTTTTAATCTTTTTAAAGCAATAGGAATCGAATTTTAATCAAAGAGTACGCATAAAGTTACAAGTCTGATTTCATATTTGAAAGTTAATATTAAGAAATTCGGAGTCAGATTATTGTCATCATAAATCGAATGGATGATTTCTGTCCTATAAGCGTTTTATCACAATTCTCAATGAAG
>JBHLOI010000116.1:0-5622 GCA_048940645.1 Promethearchaeota archaeon
CCATAATACATTCATTTATCTTAGACAAAAAAGAATAAATTTAAATAACAAATCTAAGACTTTTCAAATAGATTATAGGTAAGAATAATTATTCAAAAAATTATAGGTTATCATTAATGGTAAAAGATGCTCTTAAATTCTTTCATGCATATATTAATGAGATGATTGATCTTGGGGGAAAGGATCTTCCGAAATCAGTGTCAACAGCATTAGGCGCGAAATTAGCAAATATCTATAAAAGTAAAGGTATTACCGATCTAGAAACAGCTTTATATCAAATATATAAAGTTCTAGCTTCTAAAGTATCAATAAAAATGATAGGAGAAAACACTTATGATATAATTCTTAAGCATAAAAAGAGATTTTGTCCCATAGGCGGTAAAAAGAGTCCAAATCAAGCAAAAACAATTCAGGAGAGTATATGTGTTCCATATACCCGAAGTTTTTTAGCAACACTTCTCCCAAATTATATGTTCGAATCAGAAATTAAAGAATGTATTCTTGAAGAAAATAGTAATAGACATTGCCATTATGTCTTAAAGGCTAAACCAAGAAATGGCTAAATTTAATAGTCTAAATTCTTTTTATTATTAACTTTTTTTTATATTATCAATAAATAATTTTTTATTTCATAACAAATTATTCCATATTGGACAAGTTGCGCAATGTCTGAAGTCCCATGCTGGACGGACCGCGAAATGCGCATAGCGGAAATGCCTGATTTGAGGCATCATGAGTTATTATTAGCCATTATTGTATCTCGGCGAAGCTCTCCCCATGATGGTGGGTGTCTGTGTGGTGTTTTCTGTAGGGAAAACATAATCACATAATAGCAAAACCGGCTAGGCCAGGGATGGAGCAGCCGTAAGCTTAGGTGTTCACGCTTCATGGTAAGGGAGTGGAGGGGTATGATATTTTTGGACCTAATAGTAGGATTGGAGCCGAGGATCGGGTTTTTTAAATCTTGTTCTTTAAAGATATAAAATAAAAAGTCTGAGATAAGATTTTATTTGAATCTAAACTTACTCATTTTTAATTAATTCCTTGTGCAATTTCCGTTTAATAATCGAGATGAATTCATTAGTATCTGGAAAAACGTAGGTTATTTCTTCTCCATCATTAATATCAACAGTTATTTCTTTGTAAAATTTCCCTTTTACTATTTCATCCATATCATTTAAAATCATAAATAACAAGAAAAAGAAAGCAGTTCAAAAAATTGCATGATATGCTAATAATATAAAGAGATTTAATATAAATAGAAATATTAACTAAAGCTTAGCAAACTTGAAATTATTATTATTCTAGAATTTAATAACAATAAAATGAGTTAATAAAAAATGTCAGAAGATATAATAGTTATCGATCCAAATACTCTTAAGAATTTCATGCAAGATGTCTATATTGGTTTAGGAGTTCCCAAAGAAGATGCTAAAATTATTGCTGATGTTTTAATTACATCTGATTTAAGAGGAATAGAATCGCATGGAATCCAACGATGCAAAATGTATTATGATAGGATAAAACAAGGAATTTATGAAGTAAAGACAAAAATTGATGTTATAAAAGACGGTCCAACGACAGCTCTTTGGGATGGAAATTGCGGAATGGGGCATGTAATTGCCTATAAAGCTATGGAGGCTGCAATAGAGAAAGCAAAAAAGTATGGGCTTGGAGCTGTTGCAGTAAGAAATTCTACGCATTTTGGAATCGCAGGTTATTATTCATTAATGGCGATTAAGGAAGGGATGATAGGGTTTACAGTAACAAATGCAAGGCCATCAATTCCTCCTACATTTGGAGTTGAACCTATGTTGGGAACTAATCCTTTAACAGTTGGAGCACCAACTGATGAGAATTTTCCTTTTCTTATTGATTGTGCCACATCGATAATACAGCGTGGAAAAGTAGAGGTTTATAGCAGAATAAATAAATCATTACCAGAAAATACTGTGATAAATGATAAAGGAGAAATTATGACTGATCCAAATAAGGTTTTAGATCAAATGATTCATAGAAAGGCAGCTTTATTACCATTAGGGGGGAAGGGCGAGGATACTGCGGGATATAAAGGATACGGCTATGCAACTGTTGTTGAGCTATTATCTGCCGCATTGCAAGACGGAATATATCTAAGAGATACGCTGGGAATCGAAGAAAGTGGAAAAAAGAGACTTAAAGTAGGTCACTTCTTTCTTGCAATAAATATAGATAATTTTGCTGGTTTAGATTCCTTTAAAAAGACTGCTGGCAATATTATGAGAGGGCTTAGAAGTGCTAAAAAAGATCCTGAAGCAGAAAGAATATATACAGCGGGTGAAAAAGAATTTATTGCAGAGATTGAAAAGAAAAAATCAGGAATTCCTTTAAATAAAAGCCTTCAAAATGATATCAAAATTATGCAACAAGAACAAGGTTTAAAACAATACAAATTCCCTTTTTAAATACTTTTTTCATTATCATATTATGAATAAACAATCATTGAACTTGTCTATTACTAATTCTCACCTTATATTAAATAGGATTTTAATTAAATAGAAAGGAAATAAAACAAATATTACTACTCGATTTACGGTGAGAGCATGTATACAACGGAAACTAGTGAACAACAATCGGTTGATTTCGATGAAATCGTCAATATTCAACCAACTATTTTAAAAAGTTTCATTAAAGATGTTTTTGTTAAATTAGGTGCCCCCAAAAAACATGCAGAAATAGTTTCTGATGTGTTAATCACTTCTGACATTAGAGGTATTGATACTCATGGTATTCAAAGATTAAAGACGTATTATGAAAGAATCAAGCAAGGCATTTATAATGTAAAAACTAAACCAAAATTAATCAAAGATACGCCAACTACAGCTGTTATAGACGGAGGATTTGGGTTAGGACCAGTAATTGCTTATAAATCAATGAAATTAGCAATTAAAAAAGCAAAAAAGTATGGATTAGGAGCTGTAGCAGTGAGGAACTCAACTCATTTTGGAATTGCAGGATACTATTCTCTAATGGCAATAAAAGAAGGAATGATTGGAGTAATAACTACAAATACAAGACCTATGGTTCCGCCTACGTTTGGAGTGGAGCCATTATTGGGCACAAATCCTTTAACTATGGGAGCTCCTACAGATGAAAGCTTTCCCTTTTTAATTGATTGTGCAACATCAATTATACAGAGAGGAAAGGTAGAGGTATATAAGCGTTTACATAAATCACTTCCTAACGGTGTAATAATAACAAAAAATGGGAAAACTGAAGATGACCCTAAAGAAGTATTGCATGAATTGGATGAAGCTTCAGCTGCACTATTACCTCTGGGTGGAAAAGGTGAAAGTACTTCTGGACATAAGGGATATGGATATGCAACTTTTGTAGAAATACTATCTTCAGCATTACAAAAGGGTATTTTTTTAAAAAAAACTGCAGGTATTTACGAAAATGGTCAAAAAAGGCTACCAGTGGGCCACTTCTTTTTAGCTATTAACGTAGAAAATTTTATAGGAATAACTTCTTTCAAAGAAACAGCTGGAAATATCATGAGAACTTTAAGAAGTTCTAAAAAAGAACCTGGAGTCAAGAGGATTTATACAGCAGGAGAAAAAGAATATATCAACGAAATTAAAAGAAAAAAAACGGGAATTCCTTTAAATAGAAGCATTCAACAAGATATTAAACTTATTCAAAAGGAATTAGATTTAGAAAAATATTATTTTAATTTTTAAATTTTAAAACATTATTCCATCTGTTCGCCCTTTTAATGGCTCTGAATGAAAGATTATTTGATTTAATTCGTCAATATCAAGTTCTTCAATAACTTTTTGCTCTAATCTAGTAACAATATCATGAACATATGAAATTTTTAGATTATCATCGAAAAAAATGTGCAATTCAAGAACGCAGAAATCGATGGTTGACCAAAACTCAAATCCATGATATCCTTTAACTTCTGGTTGGGTTCTGAGGATTTTTTCAATTCTCTCTTCAATAGAATTTAATTCCTCCTTATTAAATCTTATACATGATAATTGTTTTGGTGATAATTCTTCAGTTAATGCTCCTGATTCAATATGAGTAATTAATCGAGAAATACGAGGTTCTTCTTTCTTTAATTCCAGTTCAAAATTATTACTTATGTCATGAGCTTTCTTAAGCGATAGATTTTCATCAACTACTATCGATATTGAAAGAAAATACTCATTTTCGATTCTGAACACAGTCAAATCTTTAAATTTGATAATTTCATGAAATTCTGATTTCATAGAATGGAGTAAATTAATTATTTTATCTCCTAGAGATATTTCTCCACTGAGAGGATTCATCTCTATAATACTTTCAACCTTATAAGGAGGGAAGTACGATTTAGACATTGAGGAAATCGCTTTAGTAATTTCATTTGCATGAATTATTGAAATATGATCTTCAACAGAAAGTCGCACATCTATAAAGAGTTCATCTCCACTTGCCCTAATTTTTAAGTCGTCAACTGCATTAACATGTTCTAATTGGAATATTTTTTGCTTGATTTCTTCAATGATATGTGGACTAATAGGGTTTACATCAGCCAAATTTGTTATACCCTTTTTTAATAGAAAAGCTGAACTAAAAATAATCCAAATTGAAAGAATTATACTAAAAAGTGGATCTAAAAAATTAATATTAAAAAAAATAACTAAAACAAAACTTACTAATACTATTATTGCTCGCAAAGAATCTTGAAATAAATTTAATCCTTGTATTTGGAGTGATAAGCTGTTTCTTTTTTTCCCTTGCCAAATTAAAACTCTAGAAAATATTATATTTATAAGGAAAGAAATTATAAGAATTTGAAAGCCAAAGTTTGGATTAGTGACAATATATGTTTGTCCGATTATAACTTGAATTGCATTTAAAATCAAGAAAAAATATGTGGTTATAAGAAAGACTCCCTGAACCATTGCTCCAATTGAATCCATCTTAGAGTGTCCATACATATGTTCATAATCTGGAGGACGTTGACTAATATATATGGAAAAAATAGTTAAAAATACAAATACAATATCTGATAGGGTATCGACTGTTTCAGACAAAAAACTTAGACTTCCAGTAATTATAACTCCATATAGTTTTAAACAAGATTGGAGTATGATTACTACAAAAGCACTTATTCCAAATTTGAGCTTAATATTCATTTTAGAAGAAGCTTACAAATAACAAGATGATTAAAAAGTTTGAATTAAAAATATAAGATAAATTTTGCTAAAAAAAATTAAAAAATGGATTGTTGATTTAAAGATATTAGATTTTATTCAATTTCTTCACTTATAAATGTCTTGGCACCTTAATTTCGAGATTAGAGATTGGATAAGAAGCACATGGATGTAAATAATTAAATTTTTTATCTGCGGATCTTCTCCAGTCTGAAAATGGGCTAATGTATACATCTCCTGAAAGAAGTAACGATCGGCAGAAGCCACATTCACCTGAGCGACATTTTGAAGGAGGAGCTAAATTTGCTCTTTCTATAGCAACCAAAATTGATTCAGTTGATAAAGCAGGTATTTCTTTCATTAAATTTCCAATTTGAACTTTGATTTTAAAACTTCTTTCTGCAAGTTCTATTGGAAATCCAGAGAGGGAAATTAC
>JBHLOI010000047.1:0-3846 GCA_048940645.1 Promethearchaeota archaeon
TTTGTTATATTTCATAAACGAGAAATAAGGCTTTTTTTACTATTACTGGATTATCAGAGTATCTAAACGTATTAGAATAAAATAAAAAAATTAGAATTAAAATTATTTAAAATAAATTTGAAAAGCTCGTTCAAAATCCTCTAAAATAGGATTATCAATTTCAGCACAATTCAATTGTTCAAAATTTTCAATGATTTCCGAATAATCTGGAATCTTCTTTTCTCTAGAAAAATATAGATTAATAAATTTTTCATAGTCAATTAAGCTGGAATTATCTATTTCAGCTGTACCAAATTGTTCAAAAATTAATGTATATTCTAACGCAATCATCTTATTGTCAACCTTAGCTTAAATTATCATATCATTTATTTCTAATGCATCAGCTCTAACATTTTCTCCTTTTAACATTTCAAAAGCGTTTTTCAAGCAGACTTCAGCATCATTAACAATTTTGTTGATTATATCAGAAACATATTCTATATTATCGATAAGACCACTGCTTTGTCCTAAAAGAACAGTACCATCATTAACGTTTCCTTCATAGCTTTTTTCTAATTTCTCTAAACTATCATTAATTAATGACATTGAAGTCTCTTCTGCCTTTTTTTCTACCTTATTCGAAACTGCTACTTTATCCTCAGCATAAATATTCTTCCAAACCCTGGCTGGCCCAAAAACACCAGTAATAAGCTTAGTATCAGAAACATCTGAATTTATGATAACTTCTTTATATTTTTCGTGAAATTCACATTCATTTGAAGCAATGAATCGAGATCCCATAGCTATAGCACCTGCTCCCATCGCTAAAGCTGAGGCCAAACCCTCTCCTGTTGCATATCCGCCACATGCAATTACAGGAATTTCAGGTAACTTTTGCCTTATGTGCTGTAATAACACTAAAGTGCTTATATTTTCATATGATTGATGGCCTCCTCCTTCATTCCCAGTAGCAACTATACCATCTATTCCATGTTTAGCAACTTTTTTAGCTAATTTTAGAGAAGGTACAACATGAAAATGTTTTATTTCTGAACTGCTTTCTCTTAATGCGTTAAAGTATTTGTTGTAAACCATTCGTGGCGAACCAGCACTTGTGACTAAATATTTACATTGTTCCTTTATTTTCGAATTGTTCATAATGAATTGTGGAAGTTTTCGACAAAGTTTAATAGCGTCTGGTTGTAATGTAGCAGTTCTAATATTAAAACCAAACGGCTTATCAGTATGTTCAACAACATATTTCATTCCTTCCTTCATTTTTTCAAGACTTACCGTTCCATGCAAAGTAATATGGCTTAAAACACCTAATCCACCCGCTTCGGAAACTGCTACGGTTAATTTATTTGTATAAAATGGACCCATTGGAGCTGCTATGATAGGATGTTTAATTCCCAACATTTGTGTTATCTTAGTTTCAATTACCATTGTTTTTCACCCTATTTTAATTAGTAATTTTTCTTTAGAAAAATCATTAATCAAATAGATAAATATTTGATCGATGACATTAATATATAAACTTTAACCAAACTTACACAATTTAAGAAGTATTATCGTATTATGGATATTATTTCAACTTAAAATCTTCTCAAGTAATACAGAAAGAAAAATAAATCTTGCTTTCAAAAATTATTTATAAATATTACACATATTGTTTAAATTAATGTTTAGAAAAGGTATAAATAATGGTTAAATTCAAAAGGGGTCATCTTTATTACCCCGAAATACCGATTCATAAGATTTTAGAGAATACCACAGAACGATTTCAAAACAGACTAGCATTCCTATACCCCAAAGAAATGACCTTCAAACAATTTAGAGAGCAGGTAGATATATTTTCTACAGCATTAAAAGATTTAGGTGTGTCGAAGGGGGATAGAGTCGCCTTATACGCACCAAATTCAATCCAGTGGGAAATTTCCTTCTATGGGTTAGAAAAAGCAGGTGCTATTCTTGTCCCAATGAATCCATTATTCAAAGAGACTGAAGTAGAATACGAAGTAAATGACTCCGGAGCAGAAACACTTATAGTCTTTCAGCCTTTATACCCTACCGTTGCAGCAATTAAGGATAAAACAAATATCAAAAATATTATAGTAATCGAATCAGAAGGAAAGAAAGAGGATCTCGAAATACTAGAAGGAACCATTGGATGGTCAAATCTAATGATAAATACAAAATTGGACCCTCCAGAATATGACTTTAATCCAAAGGAAGATCTTGCTGCTCTGGTTTATACCAGTGGAACGACTGGTTTACCAAAAGGAACTATGCTTACCCATTATAATATGCTGTCTAATGTAATTCAAGTATCTCAAATTTTCGAACTAAGTGAAATTGATATCGCTATGACTGTGCTTCCACTTTATCATATTTATGGATTAAACGTATGTATGAACCAAGCAATTTGGTTAGGCGCAGCACAAGTAGTTACACCAAGATTTAATGTGAAAGAATTCTGTGAACTCATTGAAAAATACCAAGTTACATACAGCCTCTGTGTACCTCCAATATTTCTTGCAGTAGTTCGACACCTCGAAGATCAAAATGTGAAAGGATATGATTGGACAAATCTCAAAATCTTTAATAATGGTGCCGCACCAATTCCTCTTGAACTTCTGGAAAGGTTTGATAAATTAGCAAAGGAAAAATGTAATGCTAAGGATGCAACTATTCAACATGGATGGGGATTAACTGAAGCGTCTCCAGTTGTCGCTGTAAATCCTATGTATCGCCCCAAAATGGAGTCTCAAGGCACCTTAATTCCGGATACTTTTCATAAGATTATTGATTTAGAAACAGGCAAAGAGTTACCTGAACGAGGGAAAATTGGTGAATTAGTTGTAAAAGGCCCTCAAATTATGAAAGGCTATTGGAAGCGACCTGAAGCTACTGAGAGTGCGTTTTGGACTGACCCTAACAGTGGTGAGAAATGGTTAAGAACAGGTGATATGGCATACATTGATGAAGATGAGTATGAACATCTTCTTGACCGTATCAAAGAAATGATAAAGTATAAAGGATGGAGCATCGCACCTGCCGAACTTGAAGATTTACTTTTTAAAAATCCCTATGTGTCTGATGCTGCTGTTATTGGTAAACCTTCTAAGGAGTTAGACGTTGGCCAAATTCCAAAAGCCTTCATAATTTTAAAAGATGAGTCTAAAGGTAAAGTGACGGAACAAGAAATTATAAATTGGGTTGCTGAAAGGATTTCTGCTTACAAGAAGATACGTGAAGTTGAATTTGTGGATTATATTCCCAAATCAGGATCAGGTAAAATTTTAAGACGCGAATTACTTCAACAAGAAAGAAGTAGACTTGGATTGAAGTAAATTATTACTCTAATTCTAAATTTAAATTTCATTACTAAGGGTACTTGATATTTAAGAGTAATATCTTAATACTCTTCAGATTCTTTTTCTTCATCCTTATTTTTTTCCATTAAATCTGGTTCATCTATCGATTCCGTTCCTGATTTATCTATTGGTTCTGGCTCATATGTTGGTTCTGGTTCGGGTTCAATTGTCGGTTTTGGTTCTGGTAGAGATTCATATATTAGCTCTGATTCAGGCTCATATGTAGGTTCTGGCTCTGGTTCAGGTTCATATATTGGTTCTGGTTCGGGTGCATATACTGGTTCTAGCTCTGATTCAGGCTCATATGTAGGTTCTGGCTCTGGTTCAGGTTCATATATTGGTTCTGGTTCGGGTGCATATACTGGTTCTAGCTCTGATTCAGGCTCATATGTAGGTTCTGGCTCTGGTTCAGGTTCATATATTGGTTCTGGTTCGGGGGCATATACTGGTTCTAGCTCTGATTCAGGCTCATATGTAGGTTCTAGCTCTG
>JBHLOI010000047.1:3946-24409 GCA_048940645.1 Promethearchaeota archaeon
ATTCAGGTTCATATATTGGTTCTGGTTCGGGGGCATATACTGGTTCTAGCTCTGATTCAGGCTCATATGTTGGTTCTAGCTCTGATTCAGGTTCATATATTGGTTCTGGTTCGGGGGCATATACTGGTTCTAGCTCTGATTCAGGCTCATATGTTGGTTCTGGTTCGGGTGCATATACTGGTTTTAGCTCTGGTTCGGGCTCATATGTTGGTTCTGGCTCTGGTTCAGGTTCATATATTGGTTCTGGTTCGGATGTATATACTGGTTCTGGTTCAGTCACTCGTATTGGTAATTTTATCCCACGTTCTTTTAATTCTTCAGATGTTTCCTGAATTACTTTAAATGGATTGCCGTCTGGTTGTATCATTTGAGGACCTAGAAATATGTTTTTTGCTTTTATTTTTTTCTTGTTTATTTTTAGTTCTACTGTAAAACTTCCAGGTGTGAGGAATCTAACTTCATCTTCATCTTCTACTTTACTATTCCATTCAATTGTATTTTTTTCAACTTTTTCGATTCTATCTCCGGTTATAAGCCTCACTTTTTTAGCTAGTTTGGCTTCACTAGTTATCTTTCCCTGAAAATTGTAGGTTTTTTTTCCTTTTGCACTCCATTTTAAATGAAAACCATCTGAATGCTTCCATAACACATATCCTAAGAAATCACCTGATTTAAAGGTAGGTCGACCAATAAGGTTCTTTACATTCATTTTTCTTCTAACTGATTTATCTTACATTTAAATCAAATATGAAAGAATTTGTTAATAAACATTATGAAAGCAAAAAGCAAAATTCAAGTGATGATATAACATTTTAGACGTTCTATAACTGAAGATCTCTATATTATGTATAAAAATAAAAAAACAAGACTTACTCCTTTAATAACCTATATGCTGCCACGGAAAAGCAAAATGGAATTCCAAAACCCAATAACAAGGTTATCCAATCTGGAAGTACTTCACCCAATTTGGTTGCTCCTATGAAATCTAACACTAAACTACCTAAAGCAAAAACCCCAAGAAAGGTTAGGAACAATTCCACTCGTCTACTTCTTCTAGCGCCTTCAATCTCATCTAATTGACCTATTAAGTCTCTTAAGGTTTCCATTTTAGATTTTGCTCCTTGCAATATTTCTCCAGTTCGCCATGCATCACTAATCTGTTCAATAAAATGCATACTATAATATGTTGAAGTCAGATTCCTCGATTTGTGTGTATCAAGAACTAGATTAATATGATTTATTAATGCATTTACAGCATAAACATCACGATATTTTTCAGTACGTTTAAATTTTAGATGTGAGGTCACAACATTTAGTAAAATATAGAAACCTCTGTCTAACTCCCACACAGTTTTCCATGTATAATTATGAATTGCTATCCATGGAATCCAATCTTCATTTGCAATAATTTTTGGAGCTCGGTTTCTAATGTCTGGTACGTTATGTAAACAGATTAAAGAATCACCAGATTCTACATAAGCAAAGACATTTGGAGTAATAGAATAATTATAAACCCCTTTTGGATTAATGTTCAGTAATGTATCTTGAAAATGATTTGAATTAACATCAAATCCTTTAGGCATCACTGCAACTAATGTACAATGCGTCCAAAATATCTCAGTCTTTATTTCCTCGCTTAATTGTGTAAAATCTAAAAATGGTGTCTTCAATACAGGTGGTTTAACGTTTAAAATTACTTGGTTAAAAACTTCATTAAGTTCTGAGATTGTTACAGCAAATACGGACTCAATATCTATACCAAATTCATTCAACGGATGTTTGTGCCTTTGGATAAAAAAACGCACTCGCTCTATTACTTCCTTATCTTTCCATGCCTCCTCAGGAATATAAGCCATAAAATGAATTATTGCACAGTTAAACCTGTAAATATCAATACGGATTGAATCAATCCAACAATCAATATATTTCTCATCGTTAATTCGGAGATTAAACCTTTTTGATTCTATTGTTTTAGTAAGGTTTACACTCAAAAAACTTCCAACCTTCGGTGGAGAATAATTATCCACCGCTCCTGATGCTAATAAACCTTCTCCTTCAGCAGACCAGTCAAATTTAGGATAATTTTTTCTTAAATATATCAATATTTTTTCTCGATATTCCTTTTCCTGAGCAATTGTATCAAAATCAAAGATAAAATTAGGACTATATATCCCTGTTCCATAGAAATAAAGCTCATCAGCTTTAGGAAGGCTATCCAAGTAATTTTTATAAATCTTGTGTTTATTGACTTTAGCAATTATTCTAACACCAAAATCGTATCCATCATCCATTAATTCCATAAGCATATTATGCCACTTGTCTGGAGATTTAAGCTTTTTTTTGAAATTTTCTATCATTTTTAATAAATGATTTCGATATAAGGTACTTAAATTTTCAATAATAATATTGGTGAAGCCTGCTTCCTTTAGATCTTCTACAAATTCATGAACAGAGAGTCGGCTCATTTCTGGTGATCCTACTTCAGCTGTTACATTTTCAAAGTGTTTAACTCTTTCTTTAGGAACATTTGGTCCAGGAATCCATAGTTGAAATCCAACATGACCATGTGGTCTAAGAAGTCTTCCTAATTCCTGAAAAATCATTTTTCGATCCTTATGGGCTAAACCATCTGCATCCTGACCAATTATAACATCAAAAGTAGAATCAGGATAAGGGATTTCAAATATATCTGCTACTTTAAAGTCCACAAGATCAGTCAAATCCATTTTGGAAATGTGTTCGTTCGCCACTTTTATTGCACTTTCTAAAATGTCTATTCCTGAAACTCTTCTTCCATATTCTTTTCCTAACCAAGCCGCTGTTCCTCCTTCTCCGCAACATATATCTAATACCCTCTCAGCTTTATCTAAACTCAGTTTATCTACTAATTGATATGTGGCTTCCCATCCACCAAAGTGCAGTTGTTCACGTGGCTCTGGCCATACTTCAGCAAGCCTTTCAATAACTGCATCATCCTTCCTTCCATGGGGTTTTTTTATACTTCTGACATTTTTTTCCATGAGCAAAACCTGGTACAAAAATAAATAGCAATTATGCATCATTACTTTAAAAATATCGTTTTATCTACATCCTTAACATTCAATTTAAAATCTACAATTCTCGCCATTTGCTACACCTTAAATTAGTATTAAATATTTATTCTGACTAAGATTGGGTAAACCAAAAGGAGCTCGAATAGTTGGAAATGCTCTAGCCAGAAATCCCTTCCCTATCATTATTCCTTGTCATAGAGCAATTAAAACAAGAAGCGAATTGGGGGGATTTCAAGGCGGTATAGATATGAAGCGTGCATTATTGAAGCTGGAGGGCATAGAGATTTCAGAAAAAGGAAAAGTTATTACCAATAGAATCTATTATTAATATTCATGAAATCTTTATGAAGTAAATATTGGACTACTGTAAAATTATGTAGTATAAATCAGTATTTCTATCATAGAATAATAACATTATTCTCTCTAAAGTGATATGAATTGGAAAATATAGATTCTAAAAATAATGAAGAAAAATTAAGTATTTGGCAATATAAATGTAAAATTTATGGAGTATATAAAATTCTTAGTACCAAATATAAGAATCATAACCTCAAATCAACAGAATCAGCATAAATTCCGTATATTTCCTATTATATTATCAAATATATTTATATCTTGTTCTTTTTCTGATAATTTGCCTATTAAATATTGAATAGAGACAAAAATTTTATTTTTTTTTTGATTTTTTATAAAAAATTATGTTGGATTTTTATTCAACTTTTTATCTATTACTTCTCGCATGTAGCGAAAACCAGGCGTTAAATTTTCGTCTAATTTTGGAATTAATTGTCTTAATGGAAACTTTAAACCTTGACCTGAACCCGTTTGAAATAAATTTTCTAAAACATAAAATATGAAGCTAGCTGGCATTCCAATTCCCAATTCATGATCTTGAATTCCAGCAAATGAGCGATCTCCCGTACCTGGGATGATAATTTGGGCTTTTTGGGTAAGAAATGGCATTAATCCTCCCTTTCCGCAACTCTCACCAAAACCTTCGAAAGTTGATTGTATTCGATATTTACGCTTATGTTCATAGTTTAGGGCGTTTATTATGTAGGTAAGTTTCGGACCATCACAATAAACCATAATGGCATCTGGAATGACGGGAGTCTCCATCAGGGGAGAGACAATAACACCACGATACGCTAATTCAATAACATTCTTAAAAGTACCCGCGTATATATGTTCTGCCCTTCTTCTCTCTGCTTTTTCGTCTTTTGTCCATTTTTGGCGCACTTGAGACTCAACAAACTCTTTCATCGAAAGAGGAACCCATCCATGCGCAACGGAAGACGGCGTGCAAAAATTATCTTCTGCGGTAATGCACAATTTTTGCCTAAACCTGCGAGCATAGGTAAAAGCTTGACAAATAGACATCTTTTCTCCATCGTCTATAGGTCTTCTAACACCCGGAGGGATTTCATTTTCAATATCTCTAATATATTTTAATGATATAGGGAAGCTATTAAGATGTAGCTTCTCGAATATTTCTTCACCAGCTTTTTGAAAATCTTCTTTAGTCTTACTTTTACTACTCATATTATATTAAACCTTTCATTGATATTTTATTTATTTTTCTACTTATGCTGGTCTATTACTTCTTGAAGGGTAATTTCAGGATGATGGTATCTCTGAGTTTTTAAAGTATCAGTACCAAATTGAATAGATCTTTCTGGGCAGAAATTAATACATGCTAAGCATTGCTGGCAATTATGTTGCCATTCTGGTTTACCCTCTATTAAAATAATATTATTTACAGGGCAAACCCTTTCACATATGCCACAACTGCTACAATTCTCATCAACGTAGAAGGATTTATCACCTTGAAGTACTTCTTCCCGAAAAGTGTTATTAATTCTCTCACTCCTACTTACATCTTTTTTAAAAATGCTTTGGTTGAGATTTTCCTTTCTATCCTTTATAATTTCAGAGATTAATTCAACTTGCGAAGACGCCTTTTCAAAACATTTTTTTTGATATTCTTCCGAGGGAACATCATAGCCAATGATATAATTACTGGGCATAGTTACATAAAATCCCGCACTGAGAGCTTTTGCTTTTCCTTCTAATATCTTATTTAACTGCTGTAGCGGTTGTTCATTAATATCTCCAGCACTTGTTATAACTGTAAATATATAATTGGATTTACTAAGATCTAGATTCATTATAAAGTCATGGACTATTTTTGGGAGGCCAGAATAGTATAATGGAAAAATAAAACCAACTTTTTCACTAGTGGAATTTATGTTCTCTATTTTCCAAATTTTAGCAATAGGAATAAGTTCAGAATCTTTCAATTTTTCGGTAAGAGCTTTAGCAATTTTTAACGAATTACCTGTTCCAGTAAAAAAGTAAATAGTAGTTTCCATATATATAATCACTCTCTCTATTTATTCTTTACAAGTTCTTTCCTAATTATGGAAAAACTTGTTTTGAGGTGTTTAAAAAAAATGAAATTTGCTTATTTATAGTTTTAATTTTTAAACTTCAATGAAAGTTAATCGTTAGAAACTTGTGTACGGAAATTAAAATTAAAGAAATTCACTGAGAGAAGTCATTGTTCAATTTCTAAGGCTTCTTCCCTTACATCAAAAATCCATCTTAATTTACATTTATGGGAACAGAAAAATCGTTTTGTAGGTTCCTGACATATGTTGATATGGCGATATTTCTTATTCCACGTATTTCTCACGATGGTTTTTCCACAAAATTCGCATTCAGGCATTATTACTTTTATCTTTTTGATCAATCTCATATAATAATAATACGTTAATATTAAAAGCTTTTTACTTAATTTAAAAATGGAACATATAATATTTATCCAAACTATATAAACATTTGAAGAAATTTTAATAGAGAAAAATAAACATAATCCCCAAAATTTACATAAAGAAGTAATTATGATAAATAATTAAAAAGAAAAAAAATATTACATTCAAATTGTTTTAAAAGAGCGAAAAAGATGTTACCTAAGCCCGGAACTCCACTTTATAACCTTAATCACGAAAATGAGAGTATTAGGAAAAAAACACTTAAAAGATGGAATAGATTGAACAAGTTTTTGATAATTCCTTTATATCGTCTTTTTATTTTACCATTCTTCGGTTTCGGAAGAATTTTTCTAATTTTATATACTAAAGGAAGAATAACTGGAAAGAAAAGAAACACTCCTTTAGAATATCATAGGATTGATGGTGCTATAACAGTTATTGCTGGAAGAGGAGAAGAAGCTGGTTGGGTTAAAAATTTACGTGCTAACCCCGATAATGTATCAATAAGGTATGGTTTTCACCATTTTAAACCTGAGATAGAATTTGTAGTAGATAATGACCATAAACTTGAAATCGTTAAATGGTATGTTAAAAAACATGGGCGTTCTGCGAATATGTTATTTGGGTGGAACCCAAAAATTCATGACACAGAAACTAGTGATTTTAGAAAATTGTTGAATTTAATAATAATTATCCGATTTCACAAAAATATAAGTTCCCCTACTTCTTGAGAATTATCTTCATCCAACCATTAGTTAATATCATTTGGAAGTTATTTTTAAATTTTGTCTGCTCAAGAAGATGTTTAATTTTGGTATTGTAATCTTCCCAATTAAAACCATGTAATTTTTGGATTTGAGTTAGTATAGAATATTTAAAACCACCATATTTTCGTTTTAGTTTACTCACATCTTCATTAGGGGGATTGGAACATCCATCATATATCCACGCTTCTCTAGTAGTTTTTAAGACTCGGTAACATTCATTAAAAATTCTAATTGGGTGCTTCCAATGATGAAATGAACCTGTACTTATAACAAAGTCAATTGAATCATCTTCAAAAGGAAGTTCAGCGGCATTAGCTAATTTAAATTTTATATTTTTAAAAAGTTTCGCATGACCGGACGCAATCTCTACCATTTTCCTGCTTAAATCAATCCCATAAATAGTAAGTTGTGGTGCTCTTTTTCCTATTTCAATTGATAAGTATCCTGTACCTGAACCGATATCTATTAAAATTCCCTTTTTTATTCTTTGAACTACATTTTGAGCAATTTCTAATTCCGCTTTACTTAGAATCCGTTTTACAATAGCATTATAAACAATAGCACCCAGGGTTGGAATTGCTTCTAACTTTACTTGTATTTCTCTAATAAATTTCACCAAGTAAATGTTAGACTCACTTCCCAAAAAAATAAATTAATTCAATCTAATGTTTTTAAAATTCTAATGTTTTTATATCTTTTTTTTCTAAATTAAATGCAAATGTATTATTATTGGAAAAACAAAATAGTTTAGAGTATCACATACTTAACTTTAAATTATATAATTTTATTTAATTTAATTAGGTTTAAAATGAATGAAGTCGTATTTTTTAGCCTACTTTTATTAATTTTTATTAGATTGATTGGTTTGGGATTATCTGTTGATATTTACTTAAGAAATCATGCTCCAAAGTTCAAGATTTTCATACTAGGGTGGACATTTTGGTTATTGGCTGGAATTTTTCCTATATTATCTGATATTACAAATGATGTAGTATTGGAAGATACATTTTTAGTAATAAATGGTATTTTAGCGTCTTTGGGTACTTTAATGATATTTTTAGGAATAATTTATAATTTTAAATACATTCAATTAAAAGTTATCGTCCTTCTTTGTGTCTTTCAAACAATTACTTCAATAGCACTTGCAATCTTTATTAGTTCACAGATAGCAATAGGATTTTCTTTAGTAATAATCGAATTTTCAATAATAAGCATCATTTTTCTTCATGTGTTTAAAGGGAAAACTTTTATAACCTACGTTGGCAAAAGTATCATTTGGTATTACGGCGTTGTCATAATTGGAATATTGTTTTCTGTAGTTTCAATAATTCAATTTTCAAGAGGTTATCAATATGGTTTATATAACTCAAATGATTATACTGCTATTTATTTAAATTACTCTCTTGGAGTAGGCATTACTATTTTAACTGTAATTCTTTTCATACATTTTGAATATAGTATTTTAAATCAGCAGAAATTTGAATTAAAGGATATTTATTCTCATACTCTTGGAAATATAATGCAATCAATTTTAAGTGCTACAGAATTGCTAGAATTAGATAAAGAGGAAGATCTTTTAAATATGATCAAAGAAAAATGTAGTAATGCTTCTGAATTAATTAAGAAGATCAGGAAATTGCAGTAATTCGAATTAAATTAAAATAAGATATTGCCATTTATAATGTGATAATCTCAGGAGAAAAACCTTCATTATATCAAAATTATTATTGCTATATTCCCCAATAAGAAATAAATGAAATATTGGAATTTAATAACTTACTAAATTAAAATTTTTAAGGAAAAGTATTAAATACCAAACTAATTCATCATTACTCCATCAAATAATTCAAAATATAGGTATTTCTACATTTTTGATAACATTATTAATTTATAAAAATAAAAGAGGTGAACTAAAAATATGTCAATAATTGCCCTATTCCAATTCCCACACTTTATCTTGATTTTAATAGGAATTTGTTTGATATCTATCTCACTTATTCTTGTAGCTTTCCATAAACCTAAGAAATGGTTCCCCCTCCACACCGTCTTCGCGGCTACAGGAATTTCACTGACAATAATCGGTATTGCAATCTTAAGTGGACTTACTTTAATAATTCCTCATGGGATTTTAGGTTTGATTTCTATTATCATCCTTGTATATTCTATTGTTGCGGGTTTAGTTGCTTATAAAATGAAAAAGAAAAATATTCGATTAACACATATTTGGGTTGGCCGAATAATTTATATTGTAATGCTAGTTGCGTTAATACTTGGAATAATAAGCTTTATATAATACTTATTTCACAAATTTTTTTTTTAATTTATTTATTCTGACAAAATACCTGCTATTTGTTATTTTTTATTTATTTTTACAATATCTTTAATTTCTAATAATCTTAAATCTTTATCAAGAATAAATTTATCCTTGTAATGTTCCGTATATAATTCATCCATTTCTGGAGCGTGTAAAAATTCTGTTTCAGTATATACGTCATATTTACAAATTACTTCATAAATTAATTTCTCTTGATCCTTTCCTTTCTTTATTTTCTCTATTTTAAACTTACTTAAAGATCTGTAATATAAGTGATCACTCCCTTTTCTTTCATGCTCTCCTAAATTGCGTAATTTATAAATTTCTTCTTTTATAATCTCTTCAAATTTCTCACGATTTTCCATCATAACTTTAGAATTTCTTGTTGCTTTCTAATTTAAATTCAATAAAAAAAAAAAAGGAAAATATCTATTTAGCTAATTTAATCCCAAATTCTTTGCATTTTGGAAGATCTGCTTCTAGAATTGGACCTTTCATACCACTAACAGTTATGGATAACCCAGGGCTTGCTTTAATCAAATTTGGCATAATCTTGCCGATTTGCTTTTCCATTTTTTGCATCGCTTTCTCAAAATCCTTCCCTAAATATGTATCAAATACAGCAAAAGAACTTCCTTTTATGGAAGCTTCTGGAAGTTTTTTGATAAATTTCTTTACTGTGCTTGTATGGCTTCCCATGTGATTTGGAGAGCCAATTAAAATTAAATCATAGGTTTCGTCTTTACTTGTGTCAATATCATTTATATGATTAATAACAGTTTCATTGCCCTCAACAGTATTAATTCCCTCAGCAATTAATTCAGCTACCTTTTTAGTATTTCCATATTTTGTATCATAAGCAATAAGAACTTTCATTTTAATACACTTTTTGAATGGTAAAAGATATTATGATTCAGAATTTATAATTATTTTCAAAAAAGTAGTCTTTAAGGATTAAATTTACTAATTCTAAAACCTATAGAATTGACTGTTTAGAATTTATTATATCTTTCTTTAAAGAGCTCATTCTAAAACTTCTTATTCTTTTGTCAAAGCTGCCCGAGCTTTTTCTAAGTTATCAACTCCGAGGACAATTCTATTATTCTCAGCAAAATAAATTAGGTCAATATTAACACCAGCATCACCTATTTTACGAGCCATTCTTCCTCCTGTACCCGGTTTTCCTACGCTTTGATCGAGATCCACAACCATTACTTCACGTATAGCACGAACTTCAAAACCGGCGTCTTCAAGTGCCCAGCGGGTTGTAGTTTCATCTTCAACTAAAATATGAACGAAAGCTTCATTTTTTAGGGGAAATCCACATATCCCTTCAATATTGATACCCATCTTTCCTAGTGTCTCTCCCATATCAGCTAATGTACCCGGTTGATTTTTCAAAACAACTGTTAAATCTTTCACTCTTTTATTCCTCCTATTTCTATTTACTTTCTCTTTATTTTATTTAGTAAATTAAAGTGAATTTCGTTATCACGAGATTTCTTTGCAATACTTAATTATGTCTTTCCCCTATTTAAGCTTTCTTTTGAAAATTTTTTTTATAAATAAAGAAAAGTAAACTTACTTATGCTAAAAAAACAAGTGAAATCAAATATTACGAGCAGTTACCATTTCCATAAATGCTTCAAGTCT
Organism: Promethearchaeota archaeon; assembly: GCA_048940645.1. GTDB lineage: Archaea > Asgardarchaeota > Lokiarchaeia > Sigyniarchaeales > SOKP01 > SOKP01. The sequence continues at coordinate 14,508 of JBHLOI010000047.1, forward strand.
TGTTAGTATTTGTCCGTGAGAATAATTTCTTTCATCGACACAATCAACATCCAGATGAATTAGTGGAACTCCAACTTTTTGAAGTGCTTCTTTAAATAATACTCTTGCTCCACCAGATTGCCGACAACCCCAATGAGAAGGATTAATTGCTCCATCTACTTTATATTCTTTTGCTAATTGGGTGAGTACTTTAAGGCGGCGATCTACTGGGCCAACTAATGGATGTGTCATCATACGATACGCAAGACTCCTCAAAGGATCGCTATCATCTAATTCTTCCCACCAAATGTGATTTAATTCGTCAATTACGACATTAGCACTAAATTTTTCTTCTAAAGCAGGTATCAGGTCTGTTTTAAACTGTATTCTATTTTGTATCCAAAGTAAGCGATATTTTTCTTTGGATAACCCAAATAATTTATTATTAATTCTATATTGAAATTCATCTTGGTAAACCTTTGCAACTTCAACACCCTCTTTTGTACCTAAAAGTAAAATGTTCATAATGAAATTTTTTAGATCGTTTGAAGTAGAAGGACTAGGAACATTTTTGCAAAGATTATTTACTTCTACCAGATGCTCTCTTGCTTGATTGTTATACTTTATTGATTGTTTAAGCTTGTGATAATCTAATTTACGTCCAGTATTTTCTTCAATGTAATCAATCATCTGTTCATATTGATCAACCAAATAATCAATTGATTTTGATGTAACTTCAATGGGAATATTTAGTATAAAAACTTCTTTCTTAAATATCTCTCCAATACGCGTTAATGCTTTAACACCCCCATTACATGGAATACTTGCTCCTATTAATATATCTGGTTCAGGAATTAACCCATCCATGGCCGCTCCTATGATTGTTCGATGATATGAGCAACTGTCAGTTGAATAACCTTTGCTTTCAGCTAATTCAAAATATTTTCTCGCCAAACCGGCTCCAGAGAGCATCGCTCCAAAAAATTCCACAAACATCCCTGATACATTCATAGAATTTAAAATTTCATATGGAACAAACACTGTTGTCCAACCATTAGACCAATTCTCATTAAAAATACGAGTTCCAAGGCGAGCTATTTCATAAATGAATTTCCTACGAGGTGTTAATTTTAACTCCATCTTGCTTTTAAGAGCATCTTCAAGTTGGAAAAAATATTGCTTCAATATAGTATAATCAACCACTTTTAATCATCTCATTTGACTTTTTATAATTTCTAAAAATGCTTCAATTCTCGTCTTTAATTGATTAAGGCTTCCTAAAGATCCATCACTCTCTAAAAATAAGACATTTAAGTCCTTTTCAACCAACAGTTCTTTCAATCTCGGCACATCATATAGGTATGTATCACAAAATTTCAATGAATGATGGATTATTCCATTAGCATAATAATTTTTGGATATATTTATAATATTTTTTGCTCGGTCCTCAATTTTCATCATACGGGCGCATGGGACTCTATTCAGATATGCTTCACCCAAAGCACTTAATAAATCTTTAGATTTATTTATTTGTATATCAAAAAACTTGCTTCCTGTACATAAATCCTCATAAACGACGTTAAATCCACAATCTTCGATAAATGAAATAAAATTGACATCATGAATAGGACTTCCCGATAATATCAATCTTGGTTTTTCAATTATATCAGAGGTAGTAGCTTTTTTCCCTGATCTTGTTAATTTCTCTTTTATTCGTTCATTCCAGATATTTGGGTCAGATTTAAAAAACTCTGATGTAATTTCCATGATTTCGCTCCCAGTTATCTGAGGTGGATTCTTCAATCTTAAGGAATTCAAACTATGGAATAGAGAACGAGATTCTATGAATATATCGATAGAATTCTCAAGTGTTTCTTCCCGAATAACATTTGAAGTGTATTTCTCTAACATAGTTTTAAATTTTTCAAATTCCGTACTAATATATTCCAAACCTAATGATGAATAGCCCATCGGTATATCTAAAATGTAAATAAATTTTGTAGGTATATTCGCTTTCCAAACGTCATGAAGTCGTCTCATAGCATCGCAAGAATTCACAAATACGACACCTTCAAGAAAATTGTAGCCATTTTCAATAGCAACGTCGATTGTTGACTTCACAAATTGACAGTAATTAGGGTGTATGTACGAATCTGCGCTTTTTACGGGATTTGAATGACCAATTATACGGTATGGTTGGAAATCCGCTGCGTAGATCAATTCTAATGGAGTGTACGTACATACCCATCCCATCATTGGTTTTTTAGAAGATTTAATTCCCTTAAACACCATTCAATTAAGTGATTTCTATATCAATCAATATTTTCCTAAATCATTGTAACAATAATAATGTACTCAATAGCTTTCAATTTTAAACAAAAATGTAAACTCTATTAATCAGGTTTTCTGGTGAGTCTTTTGATTTTAAATTCAAAAAACTGACAATTTAGATTAATTTATGCAGAAATAATTATATGAATAATAATGATTATACTAATTGTAGCAAAGATAAATAATAATTACAATAAAATTTATAATTATAATCATGATTCCAAAATCTATATTTGAGGAATTTAAAGATAAACAAATTAGAATTTATGTGAAAAATCTACCAGAACCACATTGCGTTCATTCAGGGAAAATTAAAACAGTTACGGAACATATTATAATTTTACATGACGTAGAACATGATACCCTTATTTATCTTCCAATAGATGAAATAAGTTTAATAAAAACAACCTAAAAACATTGATGAATGTTTATTTAACCCTCTTTTCTGAAAGAGATAAAGTTGGATTTAAGAATTCATTTTGACACATAGGACACGAATTATATTTCATTAACCAAGAAACTACACACGAATAATGAAAGTTACTGCCACAGAAAGAGCATTGAATAGTATAATTTCTTCCATACCAGATGTATTCATGACAAACTGTGCATTGTACTTTATTTTGTAAATTCCTCTTCTCTTTTTTAAGTGCTTTCCCACAATAACGACAGAAATTTGTCTCATATTTATTAGATTTTAGTATTTTTTTACCGCAATAGGGACAATAATTAAGACTAGTTCCAGTCACTAATATATCACACTAAATATAATTCATAATTAAAGTTTACAATAATAATTGAAGAGAAATATCAGTTAAAAATGATTTTTAGTCCAATTTTTAATGGGATTAGAATTGTATCATCTTATTTTAATTTATATTAAAGATGCTATTGATGAATATACCTCATATTTAAGGATACCAGATATATTATATAATTCATAAATATATAAAATATACCTCCCTATACAACTTTAAAAAACAAAAAAGAAAAGGTAAAATAAATAATGAAAAAGAAAAAGTTTCCTTCGAAATGTGAGCATTGCAATGTTGAATTAGAGTGTTGTGAAGAGCCTCCGGTATTTACTAAAGATTCTCATGTAATAGAGGCTCGAAAATGCCCCGAATGTGAAAGAACGTATTATATGGCGTATACCGACTTTACCGGCGGAATGCGGGCATAAGATTCGGACATCAACCGTAATTTAACCAGTTAAACCTTTCTATTGACACACGAAGGTTATTCAGAGCACCATTTAGAACATTGCGTAAAAAAATAAGTTTTTTTCCGTATAAAAGGGATCTATTGAGCATGAAATTGTGCCAATCCCTGCTAGGTAGAAACCTAGTAATAAATTATTGAAGTCTTTTTAGAAATTACATAATTTTTATTATTTTTTCAAGATTTCTAAAATTACTTGAATAATATAAATTAAAGAGATAGTTTTATGACAATTTTATTAAATCCAAAAAAGCATGACCGCTATTATCCTGATGAGAAGTCTAAGGAAATTATGCTTAAAACTATTGAATTTTTCGAAAATAAAGGGAAAGCGAAAATTAAAGAAGATGATCATAAAAGGGTCTGGTATTCTGATTTTATCGAGTTTCAGAATAATCATGAAATTTTCGCACATCTTCTAACACCAACTCCGTATGGTGAGGATGAAAATTATCGTTGGGATACTTGGCGAATTTGCGAATTTAACGAAATACTTGCGTTCTATGGTCTTTCTTATTGGTATACATGGCAAGTTACCATTTTAGGACTTGGTCCTATTTGGATGAGCAAGAATGAAGAAATAAAAAGGAAAGCAGCTCTATTACTCAGAGATGGGGCAATTTTTGCATTTGGACTTTCAGAACAAGCTCATGGTGCTGATATTTATGGAACCGAGATGGCTCTTACACCACAAGAAGATGGAACGTATAGAGCTAATGGAGAGAAGTATTATATAGGAAATGGAAATGAGGCGGAGATGGTTTCAAATTTTGGTAAATTTGCTGATAAGGATGGAAATATTCCTCCTTATAATATGAAAAATAAGGAACAATATGTCTTCTTCATAGCAAATTATAAACACAAAAACTATGAATTAATAAAAAACGTCTGTGACAGTCAAAATTATGTTGCAAATTTCGCACTTCATAATTATCCCATAACTGAAGAAGATATTCTTTCTAAAGGAGAGGACGCTTGGAATTCTGCGCTTAATACTGTTAATGTGGGAAAATATAATCTAGGATGGGCCTCAATTGGAATCTGTACCCATGCATTCTATGAAGCTATTCATCATGCTGCATATCGCAGACTATATAATATGTACGTTACCGATTTTCAGCATGTTAAACAAAATTTTGTAGATGCTTATACCCGTTTAGTAGCTATGAAATTATTTGGGTTAAGAACAGCTGACTACATGCGTATAGCTTCAAATAAGGATCGACGTTACCTGCTCTATGCCCCCGTCATGAAAATGAAAACAACCACTCAGGGTGAGGAAGTGATCAATCTTTTATGGGATGTTATTGCAGCTAAAGGTTTTGAAAAAGATATGTATTTTGAAAGTGCTGCAAGAGATATTCGCGCTTTACCAAAACTAGAGGGCACTGTTCATGTTAATATCGCCTTAATATTAAAATTTATGCTCAATTTCTTCATGAATCATAAGAATTATGAGGAGGTTCCAAGACAGGATCACGTTAAAAATGATGGTTTTCTTTTCAATCAGGGTCCAACTCGGGGATTAGGACGTGTCCGCCTTCATAATTGGAAACCCGCATTTGAAAAATATAATTTGCCTAATATTAAAATTTTCTTGGAACAAATTAAAATCTTTCACCTTCTTGGAACAAAAGCAACTCCTAATATCGAACAGCAAAAAGATCTGGATTTTATGCTTTCTGGAATTGGTGAAATATTTTCCCTAATTGTTTATGCCCATCTTATTGCTGAAAATGCGGCTATCTACAACATTGATGAGGATACTTTAGATCAAATTTTTGATTTTTTAGTAAGAGATTTTTCCAAATATGCATTGAACCTTTATCATAAACCTAGCACTACTCCTGAACAGATGGAATGGTGTTTAAAAATGATAAAAAGACCTAATGTAGATGAAGAAAGATTTAACAGAGTCTGGAAAATAGTATACTCCTTAAAAGATGCCTATCAAATGAATGATTAATTATTTAATCTTCATTTTGAAATTTTTCTTTTAATCTGTTTAAACCTTCTTTCCTTTAATTTCCAGTTTACGTTCTAAAATTTTATCGTATAAGTCATCCATGGTTGGAACTAAATCAAGCTCTCGATCTTTTTTCTTGAGCTGGATCGCACTTTCAGGGCAGGTTGGCACACAATTACCACAACCGATACATTTGTTTTTATTAACCTTAGAAAAGTCATTAACTAGTTTTATAGCTTCCATTTGGCAGCGTTCTACACAAGTGCCACATCCAGTACAAAATTCAGAATCTACATCTGCATAAAAGTTAGCTGAAAAAAATTGAACCGGTCGAGGGAGGTTCTTTGTGCCTTGTAATGTTGGACAACAACATCCACAACAACTACATATAAATTCAGGTCTAAGGGCATTTCCTGCTTGGAGTACCAAACCATCATCTTCATTTTTACGCTGTATTTCGAGAGCCTCCTCTCTTGAAATTTCACGTCCCCACCCTTGATCAATGTACAATTGAGCTATAGAACCAAATCCCATACATACTTCACGTCGTTCTGTTACCTTACAAGGTCGTCCTAAAATATCCATAGCCTGACGACAAAGACAATTTATCACCACAAATGGACCCTCAACCTCTTCGATAATTGTCTTAAGGTCATCATATGTAGCAATGTGATGTTCGGGAGTAAGACTCTTTTCTACTGGAACTGTACGGAACTGAGAAATTTTGGTACCAAATACTTCTAGTCCGAAAGCTTCGTTCATATATCGAAATATTTTCTTTATGATATCTTTATTGAGCTTATTAACTTGAAACTCATAAATCCCAATTGCAAACTGGGCGTTACCAAAATATTTTTTGCCCCCTTCCTTTTTAAAATGAATTAATCCTTTTGTAACCATATTATCTAAATGTGCTTCTAATTCTTTGAATGAAACTCTCGTATCTTTAAGGCGTTCATAAATCACCTCTATTGGTTCGAGTCCCCTTGTCCATGAAAACCTTAATTTGGTTGCAATCCTTGCCTCTTTTGGGGTAAAATAATACTTCAAAATCTCAAGTTCCACTCCAGATTTAGTAGATGGATATCCAATGGGGAAAGAATCAAGATGTTCTCTTAGTTCATTATATACTTTTGATTCATCTACAATCATTTTTTTAATCAGTCAAACGAGAAATTTATAATTAATTTTGGAATTTCTATATTTCAATCTCTAATAAACGCCTGGCTAACTTTTTTATGATAGGGACATGACCTTCAGAAAAGATAACATCATTTATCATAATTATTGGTGGCGTTAATTCACCGTATTTTTGTAAATTCTCTTGAGAGTTTAAATCACTATAGAAAACCTCGACTTTATCTTTAAGCCCAGGGATAGTTTCCATCATTTTATCAATGACATTCATCGTCTTACAACATTTAGCACAAAAATTTTCTTCCTCAATAATCAGAACTTCAACCTTAGTTTTATTTGCCATTTGACAGTTGCTTAAACAAAATTATATTATGAGTAATATAACTTTTTTCAGATTTTTAATTTTTTCATTATATAAACCAAGCTTATTATTTCTCTACCCTATTAAAAATAGGGACAGTAAGATCAATCTTAAGAGTCTTACTGATACCATTTTCTTTGCTATGCTTTGCATCAATAATTTTAGAGTAGAGGTCATAAAACTGTTTATTCGCAATTTTTAGCTTTCTTCGCTTTGAATTATTATACTTAGCGTCTTAAAGGAACTATAATCAAAAAGATATACTTATTTTTATATCTGATAAAAATGTAAAAAATAAATAGTAGATTATAATCCTATTTATCACCTCTGAAATCTAATAAAATTAAATGATTAAAAAAGGTGAACAATTTGGTATTAATAGTAACTCAACATTGGTGGCCTCATGGGCAATCAGAAAAGGTTGGAAAAGTATATCTTGATGTAATGAAGAAATTTCCCGATGATAAATCTATTTCCAAACCTATTTTACGTTCGGCAATATGGGCAGCTAAAGATGGCATGTTTAGTATGACCATTAGCGCTATTCAACCAGGAAAAGTTAAAGAATCTATGGACCTTGCAATGAAACGATTATTAATGATGGCAGAAACTATAGATGGATTTAAGTATGAGGTTCATATTGCCTATGATCTCGTGGAAGGAATGCCACTCGTGGGATTAACAGCCCCAGAATAAAACCAACCTAACAAAAACGAATAATATAATTATATAATAAATTATTTTTTTTTAATTTATCATACAAATACCAAACTTTTATTATTTTCTTCCATCAATCACTATGAATTACTAAACTTAATCCTAGTTTGTAATATTTTGAAAAATAAGTTAAAAAAAATAATAAAACTCTTCTTAATAGTATAATTTTAAGATTTATTTAATTCGTCATTAATTCCAGCAATCTTTTTTACCATACTTTTTCTGGATTCTATGTCATATTGAGTCGTGATTGCAATATTTTCCATAATGGGGGAACCACCACCATGATAACTTCCAAAAAGATGGACTCCTCCCGTTGCAGAACAAAACACATCACCAACATACCGCCAGAATTGTGCGGCATTTTCAGGAGAAACATTAGGATTTCTAGTAATATACTTATAAAGGTGATCCTTAAGTTCGGGGTTAATAAAATCTTTTTCATGAGGGAAAGTTGCCGGAATACCGCCTGAAAGATCAGTTATTATCTCAGCTTCACGAAACACATTTTCTCCTGATAAACATCTTCCAACATTACAATAAATCGAATTTGGGATATAACTTCCTGGTCCATAAGGAATAAAACCTACGCCAGGCATATATACTTCTGGTTTACCTAAATCTGAAGCTGTGTATCCTGCTGCATACCCAAGTTCTGCAACCATAATTAATTCAGCTAACTTTCTCCTTACATGAGGCGCTTTATGAATATTATTATATTCTGCTGCTAAAGCAGCAGTGCCAACTACTAAATCTCCAATAGCAGGCTTGCATCCTGAATAACTGTGACGATGAAATAGAGCAAATAGTAAAGCAAGAGTACCAGCATGTTGATATTCACCACATAAAAAGACCCTTTCCCATGGAACAAATACATCATCGAAAATTATATATGAATCGGTAGCTCCGGGCATGAAACCGCGTTTAAAGTAATCTCTTCTGCGAAAATTATGGATAGTTATCACTTGTTTAACCCCTTCGTAATCTGCGGGCAATGCAAATGCAACCGCATAGTCTTTATCTTCTGGTCTTAATGCTCTTGTCGGGACAACTAAAATTTCATCAGATACAGACGCTTCTGAAATGTGAACTTTACAACCACGAACTATAATTCCATCATCATTTTTCTCTACAACATGAACATACATGTCTGGGTCTTCCTGATCTGCTGGTCTTTTTATTCGATTTCCTTTTACATCAGTTTGAGCACAAGCAGCAATCAAATCTTCCTTTTGAAACCGTTCCAACCATTTTTTGAAGTTTTCATGATAATTAGTTTTCCAATCATTTGACTTATCCGCTTCATAGCTTACATTGTATACTGCATTTGTTGCATCACATCCCATACAGCGCTGAATACATCCTCCAACTCTCTGACAGAGTTTTCGCGTCATATCTTGCTTTTTATGAAGATCATCTGTATTTTGATGAATATGTGTAAAACGATTAATTGTTTCACCTGTAAGATGAGATTTTGCAAGCATTAAATTAGCGTATTCTGGGTCTTCAACCAATTCAAATGTGATTCCAATGGTATTAATACAAGGTATTTGCCGTTCATCGAGTCGATCAATTCTCTCACCGTCATGAAAAATATTTTTTTTCATTTTGCTTAAATCTTGTATAAATTGTTCTTTTGTTCTCATTTTGAATACCTTTAGTTAAAAATTTGAATTTCCATTTTTTTTGAAATTACTCTCTTAAAATTTAATAAAAGAAAATAATAAACTGAAAATGTTCAATATCTCCTTATGATTTCAAATTATTTAAAATTTAAATTTTTTTAAAAAAATAAATCTTCCTACGTATCTAAATTAGAAATGATTTAATTAGAAAAAGAATAAAATTAATTTATAAAATTTAATTTTTATTAATTTTTCTTAACTTTGGAGGAAATATTATGAGAAATTTCAATTATTACCAACCAACTCGCATTAGATTTGGATGGAGCCGCGTAAATGAAATAGGCAATGTCCTTTCGAGAATTGGAAAGAGATGTTTAATGGTTTCGGTAAAATCTTTTCCTGCTATGCAAAATTTATTTGAAAAAGTAAAAAAGTTATGTACAGATGCGGGAATTGAGGTGATACATTATGATGAAGTCAATCCCAATCCCACAAATAAGTGTGTAAACGTTGGCTCCGAAATAGCCGCCAATAATCAAGTTGATGTGATACTAGGAATAGGGGG